>CAZHOT010000013.1:0-8353 GCA_964534235.1 uncultured Marinilabiliaceae bacterium | reverse complement strand
GCGGCCCTGGCGGCGGCCCTGGCGCTGGCCGCCTGCACCGACGGGGGCGAGAACCCCGGCAACGCCGGCGGCGGCGTCACGGGGCGCGCCCGCGGCCCCTACTTCATCGACGCCAGCACCGACGGCGGCACGGAATATATCATGCAGGCCGAGAGCCTCACGGCGGCCGACCTCGACGTGCGGCAGAACATCCTGGAGCTGCCGAGCCGTACGTATACGTGGGTCTGCCGCGGCCACGACGCCATCGGCATGAGCTACAACCAGCAGTTCGCCGGCCTGGGCTACGCCCTGCGGTGGACGAGCGACACGACGACCCTCGCCGACCTGGGCGAGTTCCGCGTCGAGACGCGCTTCACGAACTTCGGGTTCTTCGACGAGTGGTTCGTCACGAGCGTGGCGGGGCAGAGCGTGGCGGGCGACACGTCGCGCCACTACTCGACATTCTGCTTCTGGCGGCTCGGCTCCTCGGGCGTCAGCCTCGACAAGACCGAGACAATCCCCACGGCGGCGCTGGCTGGCAAAGGGCAGATTGCCACATTCTCCAGCATAGTGGACCTTGGCGACGGGACATTCCTGACCTCGATGGTCAAGAGCTACAACCGCGTGGCCGAGGGGCAGGGGCAGAGCGTCGGGCTTGTCGTCCACCCCGACAGCTGCTGGGTGGTGCGGATGGACCGCGATTGCCGCGTCGTGGGCGTCTGGGGCGACGACCGCATAAGCTACTCTGCGGGGCAGTTCCGCTCGCAGGTGTGGAGCCAGACCCTGCGCACCGACGCCGGGCAGGTCTACGTCTTCTCGAACGCCTACAGCTCCGCCACGACGCGCAAGGCGGCGGCCCTGCGGTGGTCCCTCGCGTCGGGCTTCGACCCCGACTACTATTTCGACATCCAGACGCCCTTCGACGGATATAAGTTCCGCCGCGTGTGGTATCTGACGGGCTCCAAGTTCCTGCTCGAGCTCTACAACGAGCGCGAGGCCTCGTCCACCGGGCCGGGGCATCAGTTCGGGATTATCGACATGGACACCCGCGGCGCCAAGTGGGTGACGGGCCTGCCGGCCAAGAACCTCATAACGTCGGGCGCCGCCACGGGGGGTGTGCCGTGCTATGCGGACGGCGTGGTCTACCTGCCGATAACCCAATATGGGTCGGACGCCGTGGTCTACGTCGTGGACATCGAGACTGCCGCGGCCCGCCCGGGCATCACCCTGCGCGGCGTGACGGAGGTGCGTACGCTCGGCAAACTGTCTTAGGCAACCAAAACAATCCAACTATAAAAACAGAGAGCAATCATGAAAAGCAAATTGACATTCGCCTCGCTCCTGCTCGCGGGGGCGTGCCTGTTCTCCTCCTGCGGCGAGGAGGGCGGCGGGACTGGCGGCGCCAGCGCTCCGTCGGTTGTCGAACCCTCGACGGCCCGCTTCGTCGTCATGGTGATGGACCCCGGCTCGACCCTGGCGGGCGGCATTGAGTTCAAGGTCTTCCGCGACCTGAGCAACGAGAGCCGCTCGGGCGTGCGCGTCTTGGGGCAGGCGGGGTCGTTCCGCGGCACCGACGCCTCGACGCAACAGTCGTGGAACCCGCAGAGCAAGGTCTACACCACCTACGTCTACCGCGGCAGCTCCGCCGACCAGCAGTTCCGAATCCGGACATACACCATAGGCGACAACGACTCGATACGCGTCTTGGGGACGCCCATCGAGGGCAACGCCTTTGGCAACACGGGGACATTCGGCAAATACTCCTACTGCGCCCAGCCCAGCCAGCCTACGGTGGCGCGCATCGACGAGTATGGGGCCGTCTCGGTCATAACGGTCTCCGACCTCGTGACCAACTACTCCATCGACGAGGTGAACCCCCAGATCTCTGGCCTGACGGGCCGCGCCGACAACGACGTCGTGATGTCGCTCTACTACAGCAACCGCGACTCTGCCGCCGTGGCGTTCGTCGACAACGACCTGCGCGTCAAGAGCGTGGCCTACGACCCTCGCCTGGGCGGGGCCATGGGGGCGTGGCGCTCGGTGCGCTACCCCGTCGCGGGCGTGACGGACAGTGGCGACTTCTACTACTTCTGCGGCAACAGCGCCAACAACGGCCACGTCGGCGCCCTGCGGGTCCGCGGCGGGGCCACGGCGTTCGACGCCAACTACATGTTCAACATCCTCTCGGCCTCTGGCGGCTACCGCTTCCGCGCCGCCTACTACGTCACGGGGACGAAGTTCCTGTTCGAGTTCTACGCCGACGCCAGCACGGGCGCCAGCCCGCAGCCCGGCACCCGCCCGGAGGCCAAGAGCGCCATCGTGGCCCAGCGCCCGGGCGGCGGTGGCGGTGGCGGCGGGTCGAGCACGGCCCTGGCCACGGGCGGCCGCTACGCCATTGTGGACGTCGAGGCCCAGACGCTGACGTGGGTGAGCGGTCTGCCGACGGCCGCCGACGGCACCGTCCGATGGGGCGACAACGCCAACGGCTTCTACTACGTCCCGTTCTACCCCGCCGCGGGCTCGACATTCAAGCCCGCCATATATAAGATAGACGCCTCGACGGGCCGCGCCACGACGTTCATGACCTTCGCCGACGGCGAGCAACCCTACTCGTTCAAGATTCTGAAATGAGACACGCGAGACTCCTGCCCCTGCTCGCCGCCGCGCTGACGATGGCGGCGTGCGGTCCCACGGCCGAAGAGGCCGCCCTGCGCAACATCATGACGCGGGTCAGCATCCGCAAATATGAGCAGCGCCCCGTCGAGGCGGAGAAAGTGGAGAAACTGCTCCGCGCCGGCATGGCGGCCCCGACGTCGCGCAACCGGCAGCCGTGGCACTTCGTCGTCTTGAGCGACACGGCCCTAATCCGCCGCTACGCCGCCGGCTCCGGCCACCACGCCGAGATGATCGCCCAGACGCCACTGCACATCTTCGTCTGCGGCGACACGACGCGCATGAGCGAGGGCCCGGGGCGCGACTTCTGGGTTCTAGACGCCTCGGCGGCCTCGGAGAACATCTTGCTGGCGGCCCACGCCATGGGCCTGGGCGCCGTGTGGCTGTCGGTCTACCCATTGCAGAAGAAGATTGAGGGCGTGAGCCGCAAGCTCCACCTGGGCGGCGAGCTCATCCCGCTGTGCGACATCTGCGTGGGCTACCCGGCCGAGAGCCCCGAGCCCAAAGACAAGTGGGACCCCGGCAAGGTGACGACCAACCCGGAGGTCTACTGAGAGAAGAGGAGACGGGGGCCTCGCCACGTGTTGGCGAGGCCCCCGTCCCCCTGTGTCGCACGGCGGCAAAAAAAAGGCGGCGCAAAGCCCGAAAGCCTCACGCCGTCCCGACCCGTTGCCCCACCAGGATTCGAACCCAGACTAAAAGAACCAGAATCTTCTGTACTACCTTTATACTATAGGGCAAAAAAAAATGTCAATGTTGTCCCGCAAGGACTCGAACCCTGTCTAAGAGAACCAAAATCTCCTGTACTGCCATTATACTACGGGACAATCCTCTAAAGAACACCGCCTCGGCGCGTCTTCCGCACAAGAGACGAACAGTTGCCCCACCAGGATTCGAACCCAGACTAAAAGAACCAGAATCTTCTGTACTACCTTTATACTATAGGGCAAGGCAGTCGGCTAACGACGTGGCAAAATTAGGAGTTTATTTTCTTCCGCGCAAGGGTCGCCGGGCATTTTTGCGCCGACGGGCCGAAGCCGCGGCTAAATGACTAAATTCGTGGGGCGCAAACAAGCGGAGAGAGAGATGAAGACAAAGACCGTATACGTCTGCAACGAGTGCGGCGCCGAGAGCCCCAAGTGGCTCGGGCGGTGCCCGCAGTGCGGCGAGTGGAACACCTACCAGGAGGAGCGCATAGCCGCAGGGCCCCGCTCCGAGGGCCGCTCGCCGTCGGGCCTGACGCAAGAGGCCAAGGCCGTGCCGCTCAGCAGCGTCGAGAGCCGCGACGTGGAGCGCATCGGGACGTCCAACGCCGAGCTGGACCGGGTCTTGGGCGGCGGCATCGTCCCCGGCGCCCTGATCCTGATTGGCGGCGAGCCGGGGATAGGCAAGTCGACGCTCGTCTTGCAGGTGGCCATGCAACTGCCCCGGCGCGTCCTCTACGTCTCGGGCGAGGAGAGCGCCCAGCAGATAAAGCTGCGCGCCGACCGCATATGCCGCGCCACGGCCGACAACTGCCTTGTCGTGAGCGACACGCGCATCGACACCCTGGAGCGGCACATCGACGAGGCGCGGCCCGACATCGTGGTGGTGGACTCCATCCAGACCATGCAGACGGAGCGCACGGACTCCCTGCCCGGCTCGATAAGCCAGATCCGGGAGTGCACGGCGGTCCTGATGCGCATCGCCAAGACCCGCTCGACGCCCATAATCCTTATTGGCCACATCAACAAAGACGGCCAGCTGGCGGGGCCCAAGGTGCTGGAGCACATGGTCGACGTCGTCCTCCAGTTCGAGGGCGACCGCAACCACCTCTACCGCATCTTGCGCTCCATCAAGAACCGCTTCGGCTCGACGAACGAGATAGGCATCTTCGAGATGATGGGCGACGGCCTGCGCGAGGTGCCGAACCCGAGCGAGATGCTTCTCGGCGAATATGCCGACGACCTCAGCGGCGTGGCCATAGCCGCCGCCATGGAGGGCGCCCGCCCCCTGCTGATCGAGACCCAGGCCCTTGTCTCGACGGCGGCCTACGGCACCCCCCAGCGCAACGCCATGGGCTTCGACGTGAGGCGCATGAACATGCTCCTGGCCGTCCTGGAGCGCCGCGCGGGGTTCAAGATTGCCGCCAAAGACGTCTTCCTCAACCTGGCGGGCGGCATCCGCCTGGCCGACACGGCCCTCGACCTGCCCATCTCGGCCGCCATCCTGTCGTCGAGCGCCGACATGGCCATAGCCCGCGGCGTGTGCATGGCGGGCGAGATAGGGCTGTCGGGCGAGCTACGCGCCGTGGCCCGCACCGAGCAGCGCATTGCCGAGGCCGCCAAGCTCGGCTTCTCGCGCATCATAATCCCAAGCGCCACGCGCATGGCCGCTCCGCGGGCCGACATCGAGGTCTGCCGCGTGGCGAGGCTCAGCGAGGCGTTCCGAATGCTCTTCCAATGAAAAAGTTCTTCCCCATATACGACATCAAGGCCATCGACCAGCGCACGACGGAGCTGCAGGGCATAGACTACCTCCAGCTCATCGACCGCGCCACGCGCGCGCTGTGCGACTGGGTCGTGAGCCACTACACGCGGCGCAAGGTGGTCGTCCTGGCCGGGCCGGGCAACAACGGCGCCGACGGCATAGGCCTGGGCATCCTGCTCCGCGAGCGGGAGTGGGTGGTGGACATCCACACCTACACGGGCCACAAGGGGCGCCGCGGCGAGAACAACGAGGCCTACATCCAGATGCTCGGCGAGACCGACCTGGAGTATGACGAGAACGAGGTCGAGCCGGAGCTCGCGGCGGGATGCCTGGTCGTCGACGCCCTCTTCGGCACGGGGCTGAAGCGCGACCTGGAGGGCCCGTCGGCCGCCGTCGTGGCCTACATCAACAGCCGCCACTGCGAGGTCATAAGCATCGACATCCCGTCGGGCCTGGGCAACGAGGACAGCTACATGGGCGTCGGCTGCCGGCAGGTGGTGCGGGCGTCGCACACCGTGACGTTCCAGTTCCCCAAGATGGCGTTCTTCCTGCCCGAGCTGTCGGGCTACATCGGGCGGTGGCACGTCCTGGACATCCGCCTCGACGCCGCCGCCATCGACGAGGCCCCGACGTTCATGTACTACTCGGACAACGCCGAGGCCCGCCGCCTGCTCCGCCCCCGCGACAGGTTCGCCCACAAGGGGCAGATGGGCCACGCCCTGCTCTTTGCGGGCTCGGAGGGGATGAGCGGCGCGGCGATATTGGCGTCGCGGTCGTGCCTGCGGTCGGGCGCCGGGACCCTGACGACGGTCTCGGCCCGGCAGTGCTACGCCCCGCTCCAGGCCGCCGTGCCGGAGGCCATGACCATGCCGAGCCGCGGGGGCCGCGACGACATTGTGGAGTGGGACGACGCCATGGGCGCCCGGCGCGCCTCGGCGGTGGGCATCGGGCCGGGCCTGGGCCGCGACCCCGGCATCCGCGAGCTCCTGCGCCGCGTCGTGGGGAGCTACGGCGACAGCGCCCCGATGGTCATCGACGCCGACGGCCTCAACGCCCTGCGCCCGCTGCTCGACGAGGGCATGGACATCCCCCCCGGGACAATCCTCACCCCCCACCCCGTGGAGCTGGACCGCCTGACCGAGCCCCACACCGCCACCGTGGAGCGCATCGACGCGGCGTGCCTGCTGGCCATAAGGCACCAGGCCGTGGTCGTCCTCAAAGGGGCTTTCACAATGACGGCGCTGCCCGACGGCCGCCGCGTCTTCAACACGACGGGCAACAGCGGCATGGCCACGGCCGGGGCCGGCGACGTCCTGACGGGCGTCATCTTGGGCCTGCTGGCGCAGGGCTACAAGCCCGAGCACGCCGCCCTGCTCGGAGTGTCGCTCCACGCCGCGGCGGGCGACGCCGCCGCCGAGGCCATGACCGAGGAGGCCATGACCTCGGCCGACATGGCCGACCACATGGGCGCCGCCTACCGCCGCCTGAGGGGCAAGCAGAGCTGAAGCGGGCGCGCCGCCGCGGGAGCGTTTTTCGCCTCCCGAAATGTTGTGATTATTTGGGCTTTGCATTATCTTTGCACCGCCAAATGCATTAGGTCGGCCCGTTCGTCTATCGGTTAGGACGAGAGATTTTCATTCTCTAAAGAGGAGTTCGACTCTCCTACGGGCTACAACAAAAGGCGGGGCCGCGGCAAAGAGGCCGCACGCCCGCTTTTGGACAGGAAAAACATATAACACAATAATACATAAAACGAAACAATGGCAAATCATAAGTCTGCGATAAAGAGGATGCGCCAGATTGCCCGCCGCCGCGAGCACAACCGTTACTATGCGAAGACGACCCGCAACGCCGTCAAGGCCCTGCGCCTCTCGACGAACAAGGACGAGGCCGCGGCAATGCTGCCCAAGGTGGCGTCGCTCCTCGACAAGCTCGCCAAGGTCAACATCATCCACAAGAACAAGGCAGCCAACCTCAAGAGCAAGCTCGCCAAGCACGTCAACAAGCTCGCCGCCGCATAGGCTGGCCGCACGACTTGGGGGCGCTCCGCACGCCAAGGCGGCGCGGGGGGCGCATGGGACAATCTCTCGCAACATAGCGGCCCGTTCGTCTATCGGTTAGGACGAGAGATTTTCATTCTCTAAAGAGGAGTTCGACTCTCCTACGGGCTACGGCTTGACCCGATGACCATCCACACGAAAAAGGAGGTCATCGGGTCAAGTCGTGTTTTTTAGCCGCCTAGGACAAGGATTGTCGGATATATCCTCTACCTTAGGGTTTTCAAACACAATAACCAAAGATGAAAAGAGCAAGATTTACATTTGCGGCAGCACTGATGTCCGCCGCCGCGCTGTCCGTGGCAGGATGCCAAGGCGGCCCCGCCCCGCAAGGCGAACCGGCCTCCACGGCAACCGTCGCCCCCGAAGCCAACCCCGAAGCACGAAAGGCCCTGGCCGCCATGCCGGCGACGATGCCGACCGACGGCAAGTTCCAGCTCATTGCGCTGCCCTACGCCGCCGACGCCCTAGAACCCGTCATCAGCGCCGAGACCGTCAGCCTGCACCACGGCAAGCACCTCCGGGGCTACGTCAACAACCTCAACGCCGCCATAGCCGGCAGCGAGCTTGAGGGCAAGTCGCTGGAGGAGATTGTGACCCGCTCGTCGGGCGGCGTCTTCAACAACGCCGGGCAGACCCTCAACCACAACCTGTACTTCGGCCAGTTTCGCGCCCCGCACGAGGGAGCGGAGCCGCGGGGGCGGCTCCGTAGGCTCATCGACGAGCAGTATGGGGGCTTCGAGGTCTTCAAGTCGGAGTTTGAGAAAGCCGGGGCGTCGCTGTTCGGCTCCGGCTGGGTGTGGCTCTCGGTCGGGAGCGACGGCCGGCTCTCCATAACGCAGGAGGCCAACGGCGGCACCCCCCTGGCCCGCGGCCTGCGCCCACTGCTTGGGGCCGACGTGTGGGAGCACGCCTACTACGTGGACTACCGCAACCGCCGCGCCGACCACCTGTCGGCCCTGTGGTCGATAGTCGACTGGGAGGTTGTCGGCAACAGGCTTGGCGACGAGTAGGCCGCACATGCTTTTTGCCTTGCGCATCAAGGGCAGGGGGAGGCTCGCCGCCTCCCCCCGCCTTGTTCATTTTTGCGGCCCAGCCCCCCTCGCGCTACGGCGTCCGCAGGGGCCGGCACGCCCGCTCACCACGCCACGGCGAGCCAGTATGCAGAGATGCGC
>CAZHOT010000012.1:0-96527 GCA_964534235.1 uncultured Marinilabiliaceae bacterium | reverse complement strand
TGCATGCCGGCCCCCAGGAACTCGAAGTCGTCGGGGAACGTCTGGAGGCGCGCCGCCTCGCGCGGCGTTATGCTCCGGGCCTGGGCGGGGTCGGGGTGGATGTGGCGCATGCCGTCCTTGTAGAGGTGCGCCGGGATGGTGTTGCTTGGCTCGTCCTCGCGCAACACGTAGTACTTGTGTATGTTGCTCTCCTTGCCCGTCACTTCCGTATAGAGCCTTTTTAGCCTGTCGATGCCGACATACTCCATCCGCCCGGACTTGATGTCGTCCGCCAAGAGGCGGAACACCCCGATGTCCCTCAGGCTGTGAAACCGCGGGACGTGGTTCGGGACGGAGGACCCGCCATTTTGGACGTGCGAAATGTTTTTACCCCCGTCCCTCTTTGGGCTTTCCAACGGATAGAGTGGCGGGAGGTCGCCTATGGCCGCGCTGACGGAGCTTTGCGGCCTCTTCATCGACGGAAGTATCGTGGCATAGAAGTCGCGGAGCATCCGCCCGCTCGCGCTTCCATATTCGGCCTCGGAGACGCCCACAATGATGACCCTCCTCCGATGTTGCGGGATGCCGAAGTCCGCCACGTCGAAGAGGGCGTCCTTGAAGTCGGGGGTCACCGCGTAGCCGGCGTTGCGGAACGCAGTGGAAATCCTGTCCGTAATCTTACCCCCATCGGGAGCCGCGCTCAGCAATCCACCACGTTCTCAAAGACGAAAGCCTTTGGCCGGAAATGGCTGACTATCTTGACATAGCACTCGAACAGGTAGTTGCGGTAGTCGTCGCGCATGCCGTTCTCGTCTCGGATTCGTCCGGCGAGTGAGTAGGCTTGGCACGGCGGCCCGCCGATTATCACGTCGACAGGAGTCGCGCCGATGAGTTTCCCTAGCCCGCAGTGCGTGCCATATTCGGGGTCGGCGAATCCGGCAACCAGCTCGTCGGAACGCTGGATGTCGAACCTGACGACCCTCTCCTGCGCGTCTTCCATCCCCCACGCGGTGCGCAACCTGTGGCGCAACGTGTCGCACGGCTCCCGTTCCCACTCCACCGCCGCCAAGGTGCGGTAGTGCCCGGACTGAAGAAAACCCTCGGTGAGCCCGCCGCACCCGGCGAACAGATCCAAAGTGTTGAATATGCCGCTCATAGGCTACAGATACTCTAGCAATTGCGAGGCCAACGCCTTTGCCATCAGAACGGGAACCGCATTGCCAACTTGCCTGTTTTGCTGCCCACGAGTCCCGACAAAGATAAAATCGTCGGGGAAAGTCTGAATGCGGGCACTTTCGCGAACAGTCGGACACCTGTTATATTTGTAGTGGAACAGATTCCTATGTCCCGTGTCCACCGTCCGCGCAGGGCTTTTGCTGTTCAGCCGCGTCCACGCCATATGGAAATTCCGGCTCTCGCCTACTCCGGGTGGGAGATCCTTATAGTTTCCACCGTCTGGCACGAGAGCTATTGTCTCTTTGACGAAATCTCGATGATTTATTGACGAATGGTTATAGAGAACCGTACAATCCCCGCGCATAAGCCTTTGGAAGTCATTGCATGGGCTCTTGTCATAGGCGGAGACCTCCTCTCCAAGAGAATCGGCTAGCGCCGGCAAGTCGCTGATGGCCTGCTCGCTTGTCACGTAGTCTTTCGCCTCCACATACGGTTGCGGAAACTCATATGGGGAAGCAGACTCCTTAAGGCCGACGAAAACCAAGCGTTTGCGAATCTGCGGCACTCCATAGTCTGCGGCGCACACCACCTTGTGCGAAACCTTGTAGCCCATCTCTGAGAACCGCCTCACAATCTCGTCTCGCACGGTGCCGTTGTACAAGTTGGCCATACCCGGAACGTTCTCAATGAGGAATGCCTTGGGGGCGTGACGCCGCACGAGTTCCATCACGGCAAGGTACAATTGGTTGCGCTTGTCGTCAAAGTTGCGCGTCCCCGTGAGGCTAAACCCCTGGCATGGCGGGCCGCCCACGATGACATCCAACGCACGACCACCAAGGCGCGCATCGATGACATCGAAAGCATCCTGTTGCGACAAGTCGAGCTGGAGTCCTTGCGCACTCCTATGATTCTTGTTGAACGTGTCCAAGGCCGGCCTGTCGAAATCCACACCGGCCAAAATGTCATAGCCGGCCTCCTCAAAACCTTTTGATAGGCCGCCGCATCCACAGAAAAGATCCAGGACTGTATTCTTGTGTGTGGGCATAGCGACCGCTAATCTAGCAAAAAAATGCTCACGGCGGCGCGGGGGCTGACGCCCCCGCCGCCGTCACTTGAACGCATATTGGAGTATCGACAGGTTCGGCACGACGAGCGCCACCGCGCACGAGTCGCCGACGGCGGCCCTCTCCTCGTCGTCGAGGATGGCGAAGAGCGTGAGCCCGTCCGGCCCCGCGGCGAGGGAGTCGGCGGACAGGCGTATGCGGTATCCCCTCGTGCCGTCGTCGGCGATGTCGACCTGGCTGCCGCGCTGGGCGAACCGGGCGGCCTTGGCGGGGAAGACCGCCACAAGCCCGCCCCCCTCGCCGACATAGCCTCGCCCGGCGACGGTGTGGGTGCAGGGCACGAAGGCGACAAACGCCAAGGTGAGGGCGACGACGAGGCACGCCCACACCAGCCCGACCTTGACGAGCAGCGAGCGCACCCTGTGGCCCCGCCGCTTGCTGTTTTCCTTTTTTTCTTCCATGGTTGCGATAATCTTTTGCTGTTAGTCTGCTCCAAGCTCCAACTGGTTCCGGACCAGGGCGTAGTACGCCCCGCGGGCCCGGACAAGCTCGTCGTGCGTCCCGACCTCGACGGCGCGCCCCTTGTCGAGAACCACAATCTGGTCGGCGCCGCGGACGGTGCTGAGGCGGTGCGCCACGACGATTACCGTCCGGCCCCGATAGAAATCGGCGAGGTTCTCGACGATGGCCCTCTCGTTGGCGGCATCGAGCGAGTTGGTGGCCTCGTCGAGGATGAATATTCTCGGATTCTTATATATGGCCCTGGCAATCAGCACCCTCTGCGCCTGCCCCTTGCTCATTCCGTCGCCCTCGTGCCCCACCATGGTGGCGTAGCCGCGGGGCAACGAGGCGGCGAAGCCGTCGACGGCGGCCATCTTGGCGGCATAGGCCACGCGGGCCATGTCGGGCGTCTCGTCGGCCTCGGCGATGTTCTGCGCCAACGTCTCGGAGAAGATGACCCCGTCTTGCATGACCACGCCGCAGTGGCTCCTCATCTGCCGCAGGTTGAGCCTCTCTAGCGGCACGCCGCCGACGACAATCTGCCCCTCCTGCGGCACATAGAAGCCCAGGATCATCTTGAGGAGCGTGGTCTTGCCCGACCCCGAGGCCCCGACAATGGCCGTCACCTTGCCCGCCGGGACGACGAGCGAGAGGTTGTCGACGGTGTTGGCGTCGGCGTCGGCATCATACTTGAAAGAGACGCCGCGCAACTCTATGCCCCGCCCGAAGTCCACCTCGCCCCCGCCGGCGTCCCTGCCCCGGTCCTCGTCGTCGAGGACTTGCACGCCGCCAATCCTCTCCAGGCTCAAGATGACGTCTTGCGCCGACGAGACGAAGCGCGTCAGCAAGTCCACGGGCAGGAGGAGCTGCCCGACTACATATTGCACGGAGAGCATCATGCCGAGCGTCAGCCCGCCGTCGATGACGGCCGTGGCGGAGAAGACCGTGATGAACACGTTGCGCGCCTCGCCAATGAGGACTCCCCCGGCCTCCTGCCACTGCGCCAGCTCCAGGCCCCGCAACTGGATGTCGCGCAAGGCCGACTGCTCGGCAAGCCACTCCCCGCGGCGCCGCGCCTCGCAGCCCTGGAGCTTGATCTCCTGCATGGAGGTGACGAGCTGGAGGGTCTTGTTGGTCGCGGCGGACTGACGCTCAAAGGCCTCGTAGTCGATGGCGCACCGACGCGGCAGGAAGAATGCCACCCACGCCACGTGGAGCGCGCAACTGAGCAGGAAGACCGCCAAGACGGCCCGGCTGTAGAGCGCCAAGACGACACCGAAGACGACAAGGGAGAGCAGCGCCGAGGCCACGGCGGCGGCCTGCGAGGTGAAGAAGCCCTGCACGCGCGAATGGTCCGTCATGCGCTGCAAGATGTCGCCCGTCTGCTTCCGGTCGAAAAACACCATGGGCAGCCGCGCCAACTTGCCGAGAAAGTCGCCAACCATCCGAATGCTGGCATCGACGCCAAGCACGAGCAGAAGCCGGCCGCGCACGAAGCCCGCCAACGTCCGCCCGCAGATGAGGGCCAACTGGGCCAGGAGGACTGTCCAGATGAAGCCAAGGTCGGACAGGCCGACACCGACATCGACAATGACCTGAGTGGCGAAAGGCAGCACGAGCTGCACCACGCATATGAGCAACAGGCAGAGCAAGACCCTCAGAAGCAGACGGCCGTGGGGACGGACGTAGCCCCACACGAAACGCCAGGGGCTGAAGCCTCCCGACGCCCCGTCGGCACCGCGGGCCTCGAAAGCGTCCGTTGGGCGGAGGAGCAGCGCCACGCCGCGCCTCTCGCCGCCGCCGTCCGCCGCTCCGAGCCACGACCGCCCCATCTGCGCCGCCGAGACCCTCACGACGCCGCGGGCGGGGTCGGCGACGAGGAACGACCCGCCCCGCACGCCGACAAGGACAACGAAGTGGCGCTCCTCCCAAAAGAGGATGCACGGCAGGTGGACTTGCCCCAGGTGGCGAAGCAGGAGGCGGGCGCTGAGCGTGGCGAAACCCAGCCCGCGGGCCACACGCGCCAGCGAGAAGAGCGACACGCCGGTCCGCGAGACGCCGCACATCGACGTGACCTCCTCCAGCGAGAGGTCGCGGCGCCCATAGTGGCGCAAGATGGAGTGGAGGCACGCTGCCCCGCACTGCATGGCGTCGTGCTGCCTGGTGACCTTGAATCGCACGGCCCTACCTCCTCCCCTCCGCGCTAGAAACTGCCAGCGTCGCCGTCGGCGTTGCTGAGCTTGGGTTTGACCTCGTCGCGCCACTTGCCCCCGTCGAGGTTGATGGAGACGCCGACGGTGATCATGTTGCGGTTGTCGGCAATGCGCGACTTGGAGCTGTGGTCTATGACGCTGTTGGGGACGGTCCAACTGTCATAGCGCGCCTCGGAGAAGAGCCACAGGCATCCCGCCCGGAGGCGGGCGCGGCGAATCTGCCAATAGGCCGACAGGTGGCTCCGCGGCTCGTCGGTCACTATGGTCAGCCCGTCGGGCTTGCGCCCCACGATGCCGCCAGAGTACGACGCCCCCCAGCTCTTGGCCTTGACCTCCACGCCGAAAGTCACCGGCGCGTACCAACGCCTCACCACAATGTCGTCCGTGAGGTCCTGGTCGGCATAGACGGCCGCGGCGTTGGCGTAGAGCCTCAGCAGCCCGTCGGCCAAGGGGCGGCATGCCACCGACGCCATGAAGCCCCAGTCCGTCTCGCGCTTGGCGTTGACGGTCTTGCTGACTATGTATTCGGCTCCGCCAAGCCTCTCGCGCTCGTAGGTGGGGGCAAAGGCCCCGCGCCCCCATCCGCCCATGGCGCCCGCCGCCACGTCGAAGAGACGGGTGTTGGCGCGGTAGGTGAGCGAAAAGGCCTGCGAATTGTTGGCGTGGAGCGAGGGGTTGCCCCGGCGCAAGACGCCGGGGATTATGACTGCGGCGTTGTCCGCCAGTTGCGAGATTGTGGGCGACTCGGGCTGCGACACATATTGGAGCTGCAGCATCCGCCCCCCGCTCATGCCATAGGCCACCACGACATTGGGGCGGAAGACGACGCGGGTGTAGCTGTCGTCGTCGTTGCTGGCGCAGAGGGCCGTCACCCCGACGGAGGCCCTGTAGGTGAGCGACCTGAAGGCCCCCGAGTATTCGGCATAGAGATAGTGGTCGCTGTTGTCGGAGCGGTAGCCTCGCGAGGCCCCCGCCGTCAGCGAGTTGGCAATCGACGCCCGCGACCACGCCGCCTCGCCCCGGTAGCCCGCCGAGAGCGACGAGACCACGTCGAACGCCCACACGTAGGCGGCCTCGGCAATGACCGACGCCTTGTCGGTGTTCTGCTCCATGTCGTCGTCGACGACGGCCACATCGGCCGACGCCACATGATTGGCCGACGTCTGCCGGGTGCCGTGGTATGTGCCGACCACATTGAGGTCGAGCTGGCTCATGCCCCCCCACCTCTTAACCCAATAGAGGTCGAGAGAGGGGTTGAAGTCGCGCAGTCGGCTGCGGCTCGTGCCGGCACCCGTCGTCTCCGCTCCGCCCACACTGCGGCGCAGCTCCTGGTCGGCATTGGAGAACCGGCGCTCGAAGCCGGGCATGGCCACGGCCTGGAACATCGTCCCCGACCCGCTGTCGCCATGCGAATATTTGAGGCGAAGCCTCTGAGTGGTGTAGCCGAAAGACCCGACGGCACGGTAGTCGTAGAGGTTGCGGACGTCCGCCAAAGCGAAAGCATACGTCTCGTCCGCAGTCCGCCGGCGGTAGTCGCGGATGTTGATTGTGTAGTCCGCCCCGAACTGCGACTTGCCGCCATAGACCCTGGAGAACGCCGAGCCGTTGACGAAGCCCGTCGCGACCGCCGTGGTGGCGTCGGCCCCCGCCGCCCAACCCGCGTCGAGGGCCCGCGTCACGACGTTGACCACGGCCTGCACCGAGGCGTAGCGCGCCGGCGGGATTGTGAAATATTCGCACCTCACGACCTTTTCGGGGCTTACGGCCTTGAGGTCCTCGTCGGTGGCGGCCACTCCGTTGAGCAGAATCTTGAGGCTCCCGCCGCCCGCGTCGCGCATGACGATTCGCTCCGTCTGCGGGTCGGCCATGAGGTCCGCCACTCCCGAAACGAGGTCTGCCGCATTGCGGGCCTTGGCCACTTCAGAGCGCGAGAACGTGTAGACGGTCCGCCCCGCCGTCTCGCTCCGCCGCCCCGCAGCGGCCGTCACCTCGCCAAGCTCTACCTCGGCGCGGCGCACGGTGAAGTCGCGCCGAAGCTCCGTCCCCGCCATCGGCATCCGCAGACGCACAGCCTGGCTCTGCCGCTCGAAGCCCACGGCCGAGAGGACGACACGGTAGAGACCCGGACGCGCGGCGGGCAGACGGTAGTCGCCACGGGTGTCGGTGATGGTGCCGCAGACGATGGCCGTCGTGTCGGACTGGCGCACGAGCGCCACGCTGACGAACTCGGCGGCGGCGCCCGCCTCGTCGCGCACAGTGCCGACGAGAGTGACCTGCCCACAGGCCAAAGACCGCGCCAAAGACAGGAGGAGGAACAAAGACAGAGACCTAATCATCTTCACATCTTTCAAGACCAGACCGAATCAGCCTCTGCTTCATGGTCAGCAAGACGACATCCTCGACCGAAAATTTGCCCAAGAATGCGCAATAGCCACTCTCGCCACGCCCTTTGGCCTCGAGGAGCGACTGCGAACAGAAGCCCGGGCACGACGGCAGGAGCGCGCAGTCGTCGCAACACGGCGGGAAGCCCAGCCCCATGCGTTCCAAGACCCTGCCCATGTCCCAATTTATGACCCCGAACTCCGTCAGCACACCGAGCCTTCCCGCAGGGTCGAAGTCGCGCGCAGTGCACTTGAAGACGCTCCCGTCGTAGTTCACGACAGCCTGGTGGAAGTTGTCGGCGTAGCAGTGCTGATATGTGGTGGCGAGGCCGGGCGTATTGACGACAAATCCGCACCTGTTGAATTTCGCAATGGCCTCCAGCATCAGCTCGCGCGAGACTGCATCGTCATCGACCTGCCAAATTTTCTGCAACGAGACCGGCGTCCGCCGCCTGTCGAGGAAGAGCAAGTGCGGAATCATGTCGTCTGCGCCACGCAAGATTTCGGCATCGTAGTTTATGCGCAGGTTTATCGTGGCCGCAGTCTCGTCGTTCAGCAGCCGAAGCCCGTCGACAATCCCCTTGAAGCTCTCCCGCCGGGCCAAACCGCCCTCGCCGGTGGGCATCCCGTCAATCGTCACTTGGAAGTTCGCGTCGAGCGGGGCGAAGAGGCGGCCAACGCGGTCGTCTACGAGCGTCGCGTTGGTGACGACCGAGAAACGGGCGGCGAACCCGCATCGGGCGGACAACTCGACGACTTTGCCCACCAGGGCCTCGACAGAGCGGAACGCCAACAGCGGTTCACCCCCGAAAAGCGTGAGCCGCAATGTCTTGAACCTGGAGACGGAGTGGGTCACGTAGATGTGCGCCACGACGGCGTCGACCACCTTGTCCGAAAGCCTCGAGCCCGGCTTGTGGCTCTCGTAGCAGTATGCGCACCTGAGGTTGCAATCCATCGTGGTGTTCACCGTGAGGTGATACAGCTCGTTGGAGAACCTCCGCTGGAGAAAACGGCTCTTGACATACGCCACTTCGTCAATGTCGTCGGCCACGAGGAAACCGTTTGCGATCAGGGCATTTCGCATCTGTTCGTCTTCCGCCGCTCCGCACAGGGCGTCGGACACGGCTTTCGAGAGGCGGACAGACCTGCAAGTCAGCGAGTTGAACAGAAACTCCTCGCCCCCCGGCCTCACCTTTATGTTGAATCTGCTTGGCTTCATATTCCTCCTTCCCAGACCTTGTGAAACCTCTCCCTCTTCCCTGTCCTCTTGCCGCCGACGAGCAAGAAGTTCACCACTGCGTCGAACAGCCCGCCCTCCGGCAGTGTGTAGACCTCGATCTCCGCGAGCGCCGCCAGGGGCAATGCATTTATGTACTTCATCAAGCCCGACGGAATCTCGTCGTCGTTGGCCTTGAGCCTCACAGAGCCGCCGTCGGAAGTCGTCAGCTCCCCGTCCTCATACCTCAGCCCGGGGATGGAGCCGAGAAGCCCCATCAAGTCCCCCGCGTCGGACTTGCGCCTTAAGTCGTCTATCTTATATGTTTTCAGACCATAAGGACTACCGCCATCGGAAATCTTATCAAGTCGGAAGTGGTGGTCTACATTGCCTTTCAGAGGTCTCCCATCCGGGTGAGTCGTGCTGTAAGGGGCGACATCACACCTTCGACTCACAAAGCCTGGAGCATCAACAATACAGACATAACTCTTCTTGTAGTCGTAGTTCCGGACGGTATATGCGCCAAACCTGTCGGCCATGACCAGGTAGACGAGCTTGTCACTATCATCATGGTCATAGTAGCTGAATGTCGCAAAAGGGATTGCGTAACTCTCCCCATCGTCGGCCTCGAAGAACGCGGTCCCCACAGGGTATATCTCGCTCCTCTTGTAGAGCGACTTAAGCTCTTCCACAAGCGACTGGGCTGAGGCGGCGGAGGGCAATGCGAGGAGGATTGCGGCGCAGACTGTCCACACTCCAAGGATGAATATGGCTTTCATATGCACAATGTTGAATAAAATGTGGAGTGACGGACAAGAAGCCACTTATCGCACATTGTCGCCCCCGAACACCTTGTAGCCGTTGAAGTTTTTCTTCACCCTCTTCCCGATATGGCCAACAACGTTGACCACAGCATCAAAAGCTCCACCTTTAGGCAAGGTATACAGCTCCAATTCTTCCACAAAAAGACAAGGCACCTTTTGCAGATACGTCCACAATTCCGGAGGAACTTCACCGTCAGTGATTTTAAGTCGCACAGCACCCCCCTCAGCAGTCAACAGCTCTCCATTCTCATATTTTATGCCGGGGACAGCCCCCACAAGGTCCAGCAAACCTTCCGGATTGGCAGCCTCCCTTAAACTCGCGGCACCAAACACCCTCAAGGAATATGGCCTGTCGGGGAAAAGCGTATCCTTTTCGACTTCAAAACTGATGGAGTAATTTCCCGAGAGAGGCTTGTTGTTGTCCCACTTCCGCACGGTGG
This sequence comes from uncultured Marinilabiliaceae bacterium, assembly GCA_964534235.1. Taxonomy (GTDB): domain Bacteria; phylum Bacteroidota; class Bacteroidia; order Bacteroidales; family Marinilabiliaceae; genus W3P20-009. The sequence goes on along the minus strand of CAZHOT010000012.1, from coordinate 86,733 downwards.
GGAGTTCGTCCACGTATTCCCCCTTTGGCAAAAAGCCAGGAGCCTCTATGAAATAGTAGAAAGACTTAGTATAGTCGTATTTCGGAATCCTGTAATGCCCAAAACGGTCTGCCATGACGAAATAGACCAGCTTGCCGCGGTTGTCTTTGTCATAGACACTGACGGTGGCAAATGGGATGGCATATTTTTCTCCGTCATCGTCTACAAAGTAGACCGTGCCATCGGGATATATTTTGCTCTTCTCGAATATTGCTCGCACATCTTCCAGCATCTGCTGTGCAGAAGCAGACGCTTCGCAAAGCATAGAGGTCAAGAGCAAGATTAAGGCAACTATGATGTTATTCCTGGCAACCATGCGTTCAAAAAGAATATATACAACAACCACAAAAGTGCGGGTGGCAGAGCGTAAACAGCTCTACCACCGCACATCACCTACACCTTGCCATTGTGGCATTCTTCGTTAGTGCAACCATTGTTAATCTCGTCTGCGCACTGGCAACCTGTAAGAATCAGCGCTGCCAACCCGCCAATAATCAATGGCCAAATTCCGCCCTTGGCCTGCTTCTGCACGTCTGCCGACAGAGCTTCCAGCTCTCCGGCACTGAACTGAATGAGGTCTTCGTTCATAACGATTGGATTTGAACGATTATGACTCTACGCAACCTGGCGACAAGCGCCACCCGAGGGGGCGCCATATAGCCTCTTGCGATTAGTTGCGAAGTTAGCGGGCTGACGGAATCTCAATACCAGCAAAATTGATAGTTTTTGTTCCACTAAAGAAGAAGGTCATAATTTACAGCACCTCTAAATTGCGTAATAATACTTTACACTGTCGCCATGGTGTTGCATATATCGCCAGCTTATCCTATTTTGCGCAACTACACAACCAAACAATAAGCTCGCAATGGAGAATAGTATAGATTTCACAGAGAGAATCTTGACGAACCTGTCATACTCGAACAAGGCAGCCATTTTCATCGTACACCGCGGCGAGGCATTCTACCCCACTCGGATGGAGCTTGTGGGCCTGGACAACGACCGCTTCAGCATGGACTACCTGCACAGGGTAGCGACGCACAAGACACGCAAGCTCCTGGAGCGGCGGAACGAGATATGGGAGGAGTTCCACTCCAAGTACCCCACAGTGGCGGCACGGCGGACATACCTCTCGGCGAACCTCACGTTCAACCTTGACAAACTGACGGCGCTCCACTTCTGGTTCAATCCGCTCGACGACGACTCGCACATTGTGTGCGTGGAGCGGGAGCGCACGTGGGAACGGCATCACTGCCCCATAATCCTCGACGCGGACAGCAGGTCGCTCTACGCCTACGACGAACGCGGGTGGCGCAAAGACAGTCGGACGCTCTCGCCCGTTCAGATGAAAGTCGCGACGCTGCTGGCCAAAGGGAAGAGCAACAAGGATATTGCGCAAGAATTGCTCGTGGCGGAGGCGACGGTGGCCTATCACAAGCACTCCATATTCGAGAAATTTGGCGTGGCGAGCTCCGGGGCGGCCACGCACATCATGCAGGCTCTGACGGTTCCCCCGCTGGAGTCTAGCGGGATGTTGGCCAACGAATCTTGCACGCTGTGAAGAGGCGGAGGGTCATAGCTCTTTCCGTGGCGGTGGCGCTCTTGACCGCTGGGGCGCTCTACGTCAACCGACGCCACTACTTCCAAGTCCGCAAGCCTCTCTACTTGCGCCTCTTGCGCCAGGCGCCGCCTTTCTCGCCCACTCATGCTGATGGACTAGGGTTCTCCCACCCCGCCGACAGCGCCGAGGCGCAAAGGCTGAGCGAATACTTCGGGCTAGACACCGTGGTGAGCGCCACCATGACGACGTGGGAGAAGGCGTTGGCCCTGGCGTCGTTCGTGGGGCGCGCCATACCGCACGGAAACCAGGAGACACAGCCACGGAGCGAGACAGCCATAGACATATGGGAACACTCGCTCCACACGGAGCGCGCCCTCAACTGCCGCCTCCACTCCTACCTGCTCCACGACCTGCTTCTCGCCGCAGGGGTGAGGGGCAGGGTGACATTCTGCCTGCCCGCCTCGACGACGGACAAAGACTGCCACGTGGTGAACAGCGTATGGCTCCCGGAGCTGGGCAAATGGGCAATGGTGGACTCCGACTTCCGCTTCTGGCTCTCACGGCCTGGCGACGCCACGCCCCTCGGCGTCGGCGAACTGAGGCAACGCCTCATAGCGGGCGAAGACGTCGAGACGCACGGACTGCCATGCGCCCCGAGGCGGATGAGCGGAAGCAAATATCTGGCCTACATGGCCAAAAACACATACTGGCTTGCGTCCGACCAGGACAACGGCTTCACGACCAGGCGCGGGACCGGCATCCGCGTCTGCCTCGTCCCGCCCGGCTACGGAGAGCGCAGGCGCCACTACCTCGACGGCATCGTCACAAGCTCCGAGACGGCATTTTGGGAAGTGGAGCGACAACAGAAGGAATGACCGAAGAGGAGCGTCTGAAAAAAAGAAAGAAGACGGACTAGCAGCCCGCCGCGGGCATGACGAGCGAGGCCTCCCCCTCGGCCACCGTCAGCACGGCGTCGCCGCCAACGAGGACAGGGAAGTTGACATCGGCATCGTGCCCCGACGGGTAGCCCAAGAGGACGGGGTAGCCGTATCCCGCCACGGCGCGGGCCACGACTTGGTACGCGTCGGCGCCGAACGGCGTGGCCCCGTCTTTCATGTCGAGCATCTGCCCGACGACGACTCCCGACAACCGCGACAAAAAGCCAGAAAAGCGGAGCGACTGCATGATGCGGTCTATGTGGTAGCGATATTCCGCCAGGTCTTCAATGAAGAGGATGCACCCATCGGGCGACGGGGCGATGGGAGTGGAGAGGAGAGAGTAGACAATCGAGAGATTCCCCCCCACGAGCCGCCCGCGCGCCCGCCCGCAGACACTCCCCTCCATGGGGACGCAACGCACCTCGGCGCGCCCCCCCGACAAGAGGCGCAATGTCTGCCCGACATCGGGGCGGGCAAGGCCGTGCGCCGACAGGTGCCGGAGCATGGGGCCCAACACACCCCTCCCCCCCACAGCCGCGGCGGCGGCATGGAGGGCCGTTATGTCGCTGAAGCCCACAACCATCTTGTCGGTCCCGGCAAAGACACGCCTCCAACCGCCGTGGGCGTCGAGCGCCATGAGGGTGCGCATGGCCCCATAGCCGCCGCGCGCGCACCACACGACGTCCACATCGGGGCGGGAGAGAGCCGCGGCGAGGTCGGAAGCGCGCTCATCGTCGGAAGCCGAGAAGACGCCGCACGGAGCGCCGCCCACGTGGGGCATGACCTCGACGGCGTAGCCCGCCGCGCGGAGTGCCTCGACGCCGCCGAGCAGACGCTCCGCGGGGAGAGGCCCCGAGGGGGCGACTACGGCGATGGTCCCGCCAGGCTTCAGCGCGCGATAGTCCACAGGGCGACTAGCCTACGAGCCTGTTCGTCTTGGTGTCGGGGAAGACCACACGGGGCTCGAACCCCTTGGCCTCGTCGGGCGTCATGAGGGCGTAGGAGATGATGATGACGACATCGCCGACGCTCACCTTGCGCGCCGCCGCCCCATTGAGGCAAACGACGCCCGACCCCCTCTCGCCCGCTATGGTGTAGGTCTCGAGCCGCTCTCCGTTGTTGTTGTCCACAACCTGGACTTTCTCGCCCGGCACAATCCCGGCGGCGTCCATCAAGTCCTGGTCTATTGTGATGCTGCCCACGTAGTTGAGGTCGGCCTGTGTGACCGCAACGTTGTGGATTTTCGATTTCATGAGTGTAATGAACATGGCTTTTTTCAAGATTTGTTGCTGTCAGTAGATGATGTTGTCGATGAGGCGCACGTCGCCCGCCTGCACCGTGACGCACCCCACTGGGGCCTCCGTCTCAGCCCAGTCGCCGACGGGCCGCAGCGAGAGGGCGTCGACAATCTCGAAATATTCCACCTTGAGCAGCTCCGAGGCGTCTATCTGCCCCACGACCCACTCGACAAGCCGCGCCGGGGACATCTCATTCCTCTTGGCCCTCGACTCTTCCAGCACCTTGTGGATGAGCGGGGCCTCGGCCCTGTGGCGAGGCGTGAGCAACGTGTTGCGCGAGCTCAGCGCCAGGCCGTCGGGCTCGCGGACTATGGGGCAGGCTACAATCTCGATCTTGAAGTCGCACCGGCGCACCATCTCGCGGATGACGGCAATCTGCTGGAAGTCTTTCTCTCCGAAAAAGGCCTTATCGGGCGAGACGTAGGCGAAGAGCTTCGAGACGATTTGGCACACCCCGTTGAAGTGCCCCGGGCGGCGCGGGCCCTCCATGACCTCCGCCACGGCCCCCAATTGGAACACCCTGGTGTCGGGCCGCGGGTAGACCTCGGCCACAGTCGGCGCAAAGGCCACGTCGGCACGCGTCCGCCCCTCCAGGAGCGCCACGTCGGCGTCGAGGGAGCGCGGATAGGTGCGCAGGTCGTCGGGGTTGTTGAACTGCGTGGGGTTGACGAAGATGCTCACAACGACAAAGTCGCACTCGCGGCAAGCCCTGTCGACAAGCGAGAGATGCCCGGCGTGGAGGGCGCCCATGGTCGGCACAAGGCCCACCGTGCGTCCCGCCTGTCGGGCTTCGCCTACGCGGCGCTTCAGCTCCGCGATGGCACTGATGACTTCCATCTTATTCTTTTTTCGGTGAATGTTCGAGCCGCAAAGTTACTATTCAAACACATAAGGTAGACCGCGGCGGGCGAAATCTTCGGGCATTGCCGCGCGCCGCAAAAGCAAAGGCGCGCCGCAATTGACTTGCGGCGCGCCTTGATTTCTCCAGCCTGCGGCACGAGAGCCCCCTGCGGAGCCCTGCGCCTCAAGACCTACTGCAGCACGAAGTTGATAGGCACCGTGTAGGAGACGCGGACAGCCTTGCCGCGCTGCTTGCCAGGGGTCCACTTAGGCATGGACTTGACGACGCGGACGGCCTCCTTGTCGAGGTTGGGGTCGAAAGGACGGGCCACCTCGACGTTCGACACCGAGCCGTCGGGCATGATGACGAACTTGACGAAGACGCGGCCCTGGATGCCGTTCTCCTGCGCAATGACGGGATACTTCACCTCGGTGGCAAGATACTTGCGCAGAGCCTCCTCGCCGCCCGGGAAGAGCGGCATCTGCTCGACGATGATGAAGACCTCCTGCTCGGCAGGCTCCTCCTCCTCGACCACGGTGGGCTCCAAGTCGCGAATCTCGAACTCGGTGTTGTCGTCGGCCTCGGTGTCGTTGAGCTCGAACTCCTCGTTGATTTCGGTCTCGTTGTCGACAATGGTGAGGGCGTCGGCCACTGGTGGCGGCGGCGGCGGTGGGGGGGGCGGTTTAATCTGGTCTTGGGTGGTGATTGGGACCATCTCCTCCTCGACCACCTCCTCCTGCTGGACCTCGAGGTTCTGCACCGTGACGTCTTCCGATGTCCATTCGAAAGCCGCCAAAGTGACGCCGAGGGCCAGGGCCAGACCAATCTCGGAGAAGATGAGCTTCTTCCCCTCCAAGTCGGCTTTGGGCGATTTTTTGACTTCCATAAGTTTTCGTTGTGCTTTAGACCAAGCAATGCTACGAAATCCCGGCGTGTATGCGAGTCCACCCCAGAAATCGAGAGCCAAGGTAGCAATAAATATTCATTCGGCGAGCGCAGCCTCTGCTGTTTTTTTGCTTTTGGTCTCCCGGGGGCGGCATTGGAGCGTCGGGCGGGCTGTTAATATTAACACTCCGGCCTCAGTCCACGCCCTCTATGGTGCGGATGTCGCCGTTGGCGTCATACTCCAGCTCGCACACCTTGAGGCTTCGCAGCCACGTGCGCCCGCCCGACGGGACGCTGTCGTGGTGGAACAGGTACCACTTGCCGCCATGCTCCACGATGCAGTGGTGAGTGGTCCACCCCACGACGGGCGTGAGGATTACGCCGCGGTAGGTGAACGGGCCCATGGGGCTGTCGCCGACGGCGTAGCACAGCAAATGGGTGTCGCCGGTGGAGTAGGAGAAATAATATTTGCCGCCGCGCTTGTGCACCCACGACGCCTCGAAGAAGCGGTGGGGGTCGTCGGCGCGGAGCGGCCTGCCCTCGGAGTCGACAATGAGGATGTCCGCCGGCTCCTGCGCAAACTGGAGCATGTCGTCGGTCAGCGTCGTCACCTTGGGGCAGAGCGCCGGCTCCTCGCCCGCCGGCAAAACGGCGCTCTCCAACGCCTTGTTGCCGCGGTAGCGCTGGAGCTGGCCGCCCCATATGCCGCCGAAGTACACGAAGTGGCGCCCCCCGTCGTCGAAGACGCAATAGTCTATGCTGTAGCTCCCGCGGACGGGGTCCGGCTCGGGGCGGAACGGCCCTTCGGGGCGGTCGGCCACAGCCACGCCCATGCGGAAGATGTCGTTGCGGTCCTTGAGAGGGAAATACATATAGTATTTGCCGTCCTTGCGGGCCACGTCGCAGTCCCACAGCTGGCGTCCCGCCCACGGGATGTCATCGACGCTGAGGGCGACGCCGTGGTCGACGACGGGGGCCGTCATGGGGTCGCCGTCGATGGAGAGGACGTGGTAGTCCCTCATGTTGAAGTGGTCGCCGTTGTCGTTCTCCGGCACGCCGCTCTCCCAGTCGTGCGAGGGGTAGATGTATAGCTTCCCGTCCCACACGTGGACGGAGGGGTCGGCCATATAGTCGGCGGGGAATAGATAACGCTTCATCAACTAAGAGTTAAGAATTGACAATTAACAATTGGCGGCTGGATGGTCAGCCGTCGGCAGAACAGTCACTCGCCGCTCCGCCCTTCGAGGAAGTCGCGCAGGAAAGGCTTGGGCTGCCCGTCACGATCGAAGAGCAGAGGATAGTCGTGACGGCCGACGACGGGGAAGTCGTTCTTCCACGAGTTGGCGTCGGTCACTCCCCAGACCGTGACGCGCGAGATCTTGTCGGAGTGGCGCAGGAACAGCCCCCAGAAGGCGGCCATCCGCTCGTTCCACACCCGCGCCACGCTGTCGGGCAGGGCGGCGGAATAGGGGTCGTGGGCGGACGCCACGGTGTCGGAGACATTGGCGGACTGCGAGACGGTGGGCAACGCGCTCATGTCCCACTCCGTCACCATCACCTTGACACCCTTGGAGGCGAACGCCACGAGGCTCTTCTCGAACTCGTCCGCCGACGGGTAGTCCATGCCCATGTGGCCCTGCATCCCGATGCCGTCGAGGCGCAGCCCGCGCGCCCGGACGGAGTCGATGAGGGCCAAATATCCGTCGCGCCGCCCGGCAACGCTCATGCCGTAGTCGTTGAGGTAGAGCTCGGCGTCGGGGTCGGCCTCGTGGGCATATTGCAGCGACGCGTAGATGAACTCCGGGCCCATGATCCGGTAGAGCGGGCTGTCGCGGAACGAGCCGTCCTCGACGATGACCTCGTTGCACACGTCCCACCCCTTGACCTTGCCGCGGTAGCGGCCGACGACGGTGAAGATGTGGTCGCGGATGCGCCGCCGCAGGACGTCGGCCGAGACGTCGCGTCCCGCCGAGTCGACGAAGAACCAGGGGGCGCACTGCGAGTGCCAGACGAGGCAGTGGCCGATGAGCTCCATGTGGTTCTCCTCGGCGAACTGCGCGATGCTGTCGCCACCGGCGAAGTTGTAGACGTCCTCAAAAGGGTGGATTGTCTCACACTTCATGCGGTTCTCGTCGACGACGGAGTTGAAGTGGCGGCGGAGCACCGCGGCGCCGACGGAGTCCTCGCCCGACATCTGCCGGGTGACGACCGCCGCGCCAATGGTGAAACGGTCGCCCACGGCGTCTTTCAGCGTCCGGGAGCCGCCAGGGGCCGACGCCGGGCCGCACGAGGTCAGCGCCGCCGCGGCGGCCAATGGGATGAAAATGTATGGTCTCATGAGATGATGTCTTTAATTCTGTTGTCTCGCCCTGTGCTCAATCTCGGCGTTTATCTTGTCGACCACGTCGTCCTCCAGCTCATAGCGCGAGATGATGAGCATCGCCACGACGAGCAGCGCGGCGGGGATGACGCATACGAGCCACAGGATGCCCTGCTCCGCCATGGGCGACTGGAACTCGGCGTTCTTGCCGTCGAAGCCCACGAAAGCCAAGACAAGCCCGGGGACCACGCCGCCCAAGGCCATGCCGGCCTTGAAGAAGATGCCCGTCAGGGCGTTGACGATGCCGGCAATGCGCTTGCCGCTCTTCCACTCGCCGTAGGAGATGACCTCCGGGACAAGGGCCCACATGTAGCCCGTGGCGACGATGACGCCCGTGGACTTGACGAACTGCGCCACCATGATGAGCCATATCTGCCCGCGCAGAGCCTCAATCATCGAGACGGCGTAGAGGACGCCCATGCCCACTATGGCGACGGAGAGGAAGATGTAGAACATGTTCTTCTTGCCCACAAGCCTCTTGATTGCCGGCACGAGGGGCATGAAGATGAACGCCGGGACGGAGCCGAGGCCCATGAAGAGCGACATATACTCCTCGGCGTGGACGTTGTAGACCATGTAGTATGACCCCGCCGAGTTGCCCACCGACATCATGGCGAAGGCCGTGACGAAGAACAGCGCTATGACGCGCAGCGGCCTGTTGTGGACGAACTCCATCCACAGGTCGGAGACCTTGACGTTGGCCGCCTCGCTCCGGTCCATGACCACCCTCTCGCGGCACTGCGAGAAGCAGAAGACGAGCAGCGCCAGCCCCGCCAAGGAGTAGGCCGCCATCGTCAGGAACCACGCCCCGGCGCTCTCGGGAGTGTTGGTGCGGCCGTCGGGCGACATATGCGCCACGAGGACGGGGATGCCCGACGCCACGAGCAGCCCGCCGACGTTGGCCATGAACATCCGCACGGAGGTGAGGACGGTTATCTCGTCGGTGTCGCGGGTCAGCGAGGCGTTGAGGGCGCCATAGGGGACGTTGATGAGAGTGTAGCACATCGACATGCCCACATAGGTGAAATAGGCGTAGGCCACCGACCCGTGGAAGCCGTCCCAGAAGCAGAGGATGGCGAACGCCGTGAGCGGGACGCCGCCCAAGACGAGGTAGGAGCGGTATTTGCCGAGCCGGGGGCTCCGCTTGTCGACGAAAGTGCCGACGAGGGGGTCCCACAAGACGTCGATGAGCCTCACGACAAGGAACATGAACGCCGCCACGCCGGGGTCGAGCCCATAGACGTTGGTGTAGAAGAAGAGCAGGTACATGCTTATGGTCTGGTAGATGAGGTTCTGCGCCAAATCGCCAGAGCCGAAGCCTATCCGCTGAAGCCAGCTGAGCTTGTAGAAGCCGTTGGAGCTGTTGCCCATGATGTGAAGAAGATGTTACTTGTTACCCTTGGCCTTTCGGAGCGCCTTCATCTGCGCCGCGGCCCTTATGGCGACCCCTTTCTTGTCGAGGGGGTGCACGTCGTTCCACTCGCCCAGATCCGCCGCCTTGGCGAAGCCCGCGTGGGGGTCGGCCTCGGCCACCTCCCGCTGCACGGCCTGCAAGGCCCTCCACCACGGCGTGACGGGCTTCTCGAAGTCGGCCAGTCCGACAATGACAAAGTCGAGGTCCGCATGGCGGAATGTCCGCCGCCAATCGGCCATCATGCCGCTGAGCAACCGGCGGTACTCGCCCTCGCGTCCCACATTGCTCTCGCCCTGGTACCACACGACGCCGGCCAGGCCCATGCCCTCCAGCGGGGCGACCATGGCGTTGTAGAGGACGGTCGGGGTGTAGTAGAAGAACGGGATGCCGCCCTTGGGCGGCATGGCCACGGCGTAGCGGTGCGCCCACACGTCGTCGAAGTCCACCTGCGCCACATTCCGGCCGCACAGCCACCTGTTCCCGCCCAAGAAGACGCCCCGATATTTGTCTCCGACGAACTGCGGGGCGCCGTTTTGGCTCACGAGCCGCACGGCCACGACGTTGCGGCCCTCACGGAGGACCCCGTCGGGGATGTCGTAGATGCGCGGCGGATACTGGTAGTAGGTCTGCCCGACCTTGACCCCGTTGACCCACGCCTCGTCGGCGTCGACCAGGGCGCCGAGCCTCAGCGTGGCCGGCAAGACGGCCTGGCTTGCCGACAGGGTGAACGACTTGCGGAACCAGTGCGCGCCGTTGAGGGCGCGGGCACTGTCGGCACCCCACGAACCGCCGACGGCGTCGACCGTCTCCCATCCGGAGTCGTCGTAGCCCGCCGCGGTCCAGTCTTGCGCCAGGGCGCCCTCGGCGGCGGCAAGCGTGGCCTCCCAACGGTCGCCGGCTGTCTTGCCGTAGTCCTCGACGGCGCGGCGGTAGTCCGCGTCGGAGTTGACGTCGAGCTGGCTCACGGCCATGCCGAAGCCACCGTCCTCCAACGCCTTGCGGCTCATCCACGCCTCGATGGGCGACCCTCCGACGGCGGCCTCCACGACGCCCACCGCCACGCCCGAGGCGGCCTGCATCTCGCGGGCGAAGAAATAGGCGAGGGCCGAGAAGCCCTGCGCATTGTCGAAGTTGAGGGGCTTCCACCCGTCGGTCTTGACGTCGGGGGCGGCGCCGTCATAGCTTGTCTCCAAACTCACATGGAGCATGCGCACCTTGTCGTTGACGGTGCCTTTCAGCTCCATGGCGTACTTGTCCATGACCCGGCCGACGGGCAGCTCCATGTTGCTCTGCCCAGAGCATAGGAAGACGTCGCCAACCATCACGTCGGAGACTTCGACGCCCCCGACCGACAAGACATATGGGCCCCCGGCCCGCATGGGCGGCAACGCCACACTCCACCGGCCGTCGCCTCCGGCCACGGCCGCGAACTCCCCCCGGACCCTCTTGCCGTCGGCCGTCAGGGGCGCCACGCCCACGAAAGTGGCCACGACGGCCTCGCCAGCGTCGGCAAGACCCGTGAGCCTCACCTCCTGACCGCGCTGAAGCACCATGCCCGCCGACACCCATGCCGAGGGCGTCACCTTGGCCGTCGCCCCGGCGCACGTCAGCGACACAGCCGCCAACGCCACGAAGAATCTTTTCACATTGTCCATAGCTCAGTGATTTTTGTGTATATCATTGCATTATCTGCCGCTCACTTTGCCGCAAGGCGCACCGGGGTCGGCGGCGCGCCGAGGTACGACGGACGGAGGCCGCCCATGTCCACCATGATTTTCTGGAAAACCATGGCGTCGTCGACCGGGCGAAGCCGCACCGTGTGCCGCCCCGGCCCGACCTCGCCGAGCTTGAGCGTGGCGACGATGGCATGGTCGCCCACCCACCGGCGCCATGTCTCCTCGTCGAGCGAGCCGTTGATTGCCACCCAGTCTTTGCCCATCGAGGCGTTGGCGGCCTTGCCGTCGCCGTCGAGACCGTGGACGTCGACCAGGGTCTCCGCGCCGCCGTCCATCGAGACGGCCACCCTGTGCCCCATGCCGCCGTAGTTGAGCGTGGGCGACAAGACCATGTGGAGCGTGGGCGCCGCCGCCGAGGTCAGCTCCACGTCATATTCCAGCCACGTCGCCGCCGTCGCCGTCCGTGCCGTTATGGACGAGCCCGTACGCCCCAGGTTGGGGACAACCGTCCATTCGCCGCTTTGGCGCGAGGGCTCGTCCGCCTCCATCGAGACGCACCCGCCGGCCTCGGCGAAGAGGCGCGTCCCCGCGGCGGGCGGGATGGGGACATAGGCCACGGCGGGCATGACCTGCGCCTCGGGCTGCTGCCAATATGTGTAGCCAATGTGGGTCTGGTCCATCATGTGGTTCCACTTCCCCCCGGCAATGTCGTGGTTGTAGTGGCGGGTGAGCAACGAGTCGCGCTCGTAGAGCCTCTTGGCGCGGTCGGCCCACGCGTTGGCGGCGGGGTCGCCCTTGGCGGCAAGGCTCTTGTTGACCGCCACGGAGTAGTAGAGGTCGTAGAGGTTGGCGCACGCCACTATGGGGAACAAGACCAGCTGGTCGAAAGCGTCGTCCGCCTCGCGGGGGAGCAGGTAGGCCATGCGCAGGGCGTCGGCCTCCAGCTCGCGATATTCGTCGCGCACGCGCCTCCACTCGTCGTAGTTGTCGAGGCTGAACGTCTTGTCGTCGAGCATCTCCGGAGTGCGGCGGCTGTTGAACTTCGTGTAGCGGGCAATCATGTCGGCAATCTCGCCGGCATGCTCCGCCCCGAACTGCGCCTCGCAGAAGTCCACGGTGTGGCGGCTGATGTCCTCCGCCTTGATGGCGGAGGGGTCCCACGCCAGGTCGAGGAAGAACTGGATGGGGTACTCCATGGGCTTGAGGTCGCCGACGTTGAGGACCCACAGCCGGTCCACGCCGTGGCGGTAGCAGAGCGTCATCTGCTCCCAAATCCTCTCGACCTGACTGACGTTGAGCCACTTGTAGTTGCGCGGGTCGCCGACGTAGTCGACGTGGTAGTACATCCCGTAGCCACCCTTGCGCGGCTTGGCGCCCAGGTCGGGCAGACGGCGGACGTTGCCCCAGTTGTCGTCGCAGAGCAGGAGGGTCACGTCGTCGGGGACCTTCATTCCCTTTTCGTAATAGTCCATGACCTCCTTGTAGAGGGCCCAGACCTGCGGCGTCTCGCTGGCCTTCTTGCCCGTCACGTCGGCAATAATCTTGCGCTGGCGCTTCACGATTCTTGTCAGCAGGTCAATCTCGGTGCTCGCCCCCATGGGCTCGTCGCCGTCGCCCCTCATCCCGACCGTCACCACCGTCTCCCAGTCCTTGCTGCGCTCGATTCCCGTGCGCCAGAACTTCTCCAGCCCCTCGGCGTTGGTCTTGTAGTTCCAGGCGCCCGTGCCGCGGCGCTTCCAGTCTTGCTGCGCCAGGTTCATGGGCTCGTGGTGCGACGTCCCCATGACAATCCCCATCTCGTTGGCCAGGGGGCCGTTGGCCGGGTCGTCGTCGAAGAACGCCGAGGCCCACATTGCCGGCCACATGAAGTTGGCCTTGAGGCGCAGGAGAAGCTCGAACACCCTCTCGTAGGCCTTGGAGTTCATGCCGCCAAACTTCGTGGCGCACCACCACCCGAACGACGGCCACTCGTCGTTGATGAATATGCCGCGCCACTTGACCTTGGGGCAACCCGCCGTCGACGTGCCGACGGCCAGGCTCACGTCGCTCCTCTTGGCCACAGGCACGTCGGCCCACCACGCCCACGGCGAGACGCCGAGCCTCTCGCTGAGAGTGTAGACGCCGTATATCGTCCCGCGCTTGTCGGCCCCGGCCACGACGACGCGCCCCGGCTCGACGACAAGCAGGTGCTTCTCGGCAGAGTCCCGCAGAAGCGACGCGTCGACCCCCGAGGCCGCGAACATCTCGTCGCCCAACTGCCCGACGACGACCTGCGGACGGGAGGCATCGACGCGGTTCACGATGGCCGGGCGGGTGCCGCATACCGCCTCGATGTCCGCCGCCAGGCTGTTCACAGCCCGGACCACGCCTTTGTCCGCCGTCGGCGAGACGCACAACTCGGCGGGCCGGCCGCCCTTGATTATGTCGAACTGCCGCGCCGCCGCCTCATGCGGCACGAGCAACGCCGCCAGCGAGCAGAGAAGCCCCGCGGCGCGGCGCGCAATGCTGTTTCTCACGAAGTCAATCATTTGTATTGATAGAGTTTGACATGAAGAATCTGGAAATTGTCCACCCCGATGCGCACATGCCGCCCCTGGTGGTCCTCGTCTCCATTGAGACGGCGGACTCTCCTCAGCGAGCCGTCGGGCTGCGGCTCGACCTCGTCGACGCTCACGATGCCGACGCGGCTTCCCGCAGTCCACCTTGCCGACGCCTCCCCGCGCCCCCCGGAGCCGTTGGCGGCGAAGCCGTCCTCGCCGAGCGCCGCCTGGGCCTTGGCGTCGGCGGCCGCCTCGCCCTCGCCCTGGAACGTCAGCACGACGCCCGTCCCCGCCAAGACATACTCCATCGGGGCCAGGCGGATCAGCACCGCGCCGGCGGCGGGCCACGCCGAGCCGTCGGTGGCGCGGCTGTCCCAAGGCAGGGTGAAGAAGTGGCGCGCCGCGATGCGCAGACCGTCCTCATTCCACACCTGCTCCTGCCCCGCCGTCTCGAACAGCATCCCATGCCGCGCATAGCCTTCGGACAAAAGGGGCGTCAGCTTGCGAAGAGCGCCGTATGCCTTGCCGAGCTTGCCCGCTTCGCTCCCATTCTCAATCGAAAAGGGACTCACGCCGATTGCCCGGTGCTCGCCAACGGCATAGAAAGCCTGCGCGCCGTTGTCGTCGGAGAGCCGCATCTCGGGGATGAAGAGGACGTTGCCGCACACGGCGTAGCGCGCCACCCACGAGGCGAAGCCCGAGTCGTAGATGTCGGGCGAGATGAAGTCCACCGCCGGGGCCCCGCACCGCCAGATGTCGACGAGGTGCGCCAACGGCCCGGCCGACGGATATTGCCCCGGCCGGCGGCCTCGGCTGTTCATGGCGGCGTTGACGTAGAGGGGCATCGAGGTGTGGCGCCGCGCGGCGTCGGCCATTTTGCCCACATAGAGGGCGTAGTGGTAGGCCATGAAAACCTCCTGCCCATAGTCGTCGGGGCCGAAGAGCTGCTCCCACGTGCCCGACGTCCGCGCCCCGTTGGCCTCCCACCGGGCGCGCAGGTCGGGATGGAGCGAGGCGCGGTTCTCCGCCAGATAGCCCGTCAGACGCTTGGGGACGGCCGAGCGGAAGAGGCGCGAGGCGTCGGCGGAGTAGTCGCGCGCGCTCTCCAACATCCCAATCTCGTTCTCCACCTGGAACATGATGACGGTGTGCGACGTGTCGGTCTCGACGACGTGCCGAACCAGGGCCTCAAAGGCCCGGCAGTCCGCCTTGAAGACATTGTCGGAAAAGGCGCTGGCAATCTCTAGCGGCTTGCCGCCCTCCGCGTGCGCCCGCGGGAAGCGGCGGCTGTCGCGCTTGAACCACTCCGGCGCGTAGCAGCTCATGGAGTTCTTCCACGCGCCGAACCACAGGAAGACGACCTTGAGGTTGTTGGCGCGGGCGTGGCGCACGGCGGCGTCGGGGAGCGAGAAGTCGAACTCGCCCTCGACGGGCTCCATCAGGTCCCAATAGGCCGGGACGAGGACAGTGTTGAGCCCCAACCGCGCCAGCTTGGGGAAGATGCGCGCCACGTCGGCTTCCGACGAGGCCGACGAGTTGCCAAGCTCGCCGCCAAGGATTATGAAAGGGCGGCCGTCGACGCTCAACTGCCGCTCGACGCCGCTCCCCACCAGGAGAGACTGCGCGGCGGACGGGCCAGGGTGCGCGGCCAAGGTTGCCGCGAGGAGCAAAGAAGAGAGGAGTTGTCGGGGCATCTGTTCTGTGCTGTTCGTATAACAATAGCCAAAGATAGCTAAAAAGTCTGCAATAAGCGGGGCCGCCCGTCAACAAAATGGCGGTGCGGCCCCGACAGAATCTCTAGAGAGGCGGGCTACTCGGCCTCCTCCTCCATGTCGTTCAAGTCCTCGTAGTTCTTGTCGTCCCACAGGTCGCCCGACATGGCCGCCCCGAGGTCTTGCCCGGCTATGGCGTCGGCCACGCCCTTGTAGGCCCACTTGCGCGCATAGTTGGCGTCGAAGAGGTTCGGCGCGTCGCCATTGAGCCAATACTCGTGCTCGTCGGCGGCGTCGGAGAGCGTCCAGATGGTAATCCCGCAACGCTGCGCCTCCGGGACGTTCTCTATGTAGCTCTCGAAGACGTTCTGATAGGTCTTGGCCTGCTGCTCCAGCTGCGACGAGCCGGGCGTGGCGCTGCCCACGGCCACGTCGAGCTCGGTGACGCGGACCATCTTGCCGGTCTGGGCCAGGGCCTTGAACATGGCGTCTATCTCCTGTCGCGAGATGGTGCTCTGGACGTGCATCTGCGTCCCGATGCCGTCGACGATGGGCGCCCCGTTGGCGTTGTCAATCCAGTTGACGAACTCGACGAGCTTGGCGAGCTTGGAGGGGCTGGCCTCAAGGTTGTAGTCGTTGACGAAGAGCTTCGTCGCCGTCAGGCCGTTGGCGTCGGCATATTGGCGCGCGAGCTGGAAGGCCCGCAGGGCGTAGTCCATGCCCATGTAGTAGCCCCAGTAGAAGTGGCAGTTGCCTGCTGCGTTGCTCCAATTGAGGTTGAGGCCCTCGGTCGTCGTCTCGGTCGGCTCGGCGTCATACTTCGTCACGTCGTCCTCCTCCCAGGTGCCGCCGAAGTAGACGCTGCCGTCCTCCTCGCGGACGCCGCGGAAGTGGCAGTCGTCGCTGATGGGCTCGTTGATGACGTCGTAGGCCGTGAAGCGCGCGTCGCCGTTGAAGTGCTCGAAGACGCCGCGGATCCAAGTCTCCATGGCCCCGTCGAGGATGGCCTTCTTCTGCTCGGCGGTCTTCGGGGTGTAGGTTATCTTGGTGGCCTTGTTCCCCGACTTCTTCACGCCCCACTTCACGTCGTCGATGTAGTAGGTCGTGGCGAACTTGCCGAAGTTGATGAGGACACGGTTCATGTTCTCCTTGGCGCAAGTGTACTCTTTCTCGCAGAGCGTCCAGTCGGTGCCGACCTCGATGGTCTTATATCCCTCGCCTGTGTAGTCCGCGCTGTTTTGCACCGCGAACTGCACCGACGCCCCGGCGATCTCCGCCTTGGCGTAGAACTGGATGATGTAGGTCTCACCGACAGTCAAGGGGTCGTCGAGGGTCAGGGCCGCCTGGGCGACGTAGTAGTCGCCACCGTTGCTGGGGTTGGTCAGGACCATGCAGTAGTCGCTACTGTGCCCCTGCCCCTTCTCGCTCACCGCGGAGGTGGAGCTGTTGCCCCACGAGCCCCACGAGCCCTTGGTGCCGCCCTCGAAGTCGCCCGAATCGCCCGTGACGACGTTGGTCATCGGGTCCTCGACCTTCTCGCCAAACTCGATGTCGTCGATGTAGTACGTCCCGCCAATCTTTCCGAAGTTGAACAAGATGCGGTTCACGTCGTCGAAGTCCGTAATCTCGAACTCGAACTGGCAGTCCGTCCACTCCGTCCCGATGTTCTCGAAAGTGTTGTAGCCGCCCTGGCTGCCATAGGACGTCCCGTTCTGATATTGGAACTGGAGCTGCCCCGAGCCCGCCGCCACCTTGGCCTTGAACTTGATGACGTATGTCACGCCCTTGGAGAGCGGGCCGTCGAACGTATAGGCGCACTGCGCCTCCCAAGCCTTGCCGTCGCCGTTGTTCTCCAAGACCAGGCACGCCGAGCCGTCCACGCCCGCGCCCTCGACCACGCCGCAGCTCTTCTTGTTGGAGCCCCACGAACCCCAGCCGCTAGTCCCCTCGTCGAACGTCGAGGAGCCCGCGGGCAGGATGTTGGCCACGCCGCCGTCGGTCTCGACCCTCATGTCGGGCGCAATGAGGCTCTTGAGGTAAGTTAGCGGCTGCTGGGTGTGCCAAATGAAGTTGTGGCCGTAGATGCCCTTGTCGGCGGGGACGGCGTTGCGGAACGCGTCGACATCGCCGAAGTCTATCGTGCCGTCGTTCTTGACCATGACGCCCATCTTCATGGCGTTGCCCGTGGTGAACATCTGGAAGTTCTCGTCGGCCACCTTCCTGTAGGCCTCAGTGCCCAAGTAGTTAGCCGCCCCCAGGCCCAGGCCAATCTTGAACTGCGACCCCACCCGGCTCTGATATTGAGCCACATAGTCGCGCAGGAAGCCGTAGTTGTTGAGCTGCTCCTGGATGGAGAGCGGAATGTCGGACTTGGAGACCGGCAGCTGCCCGTCGGGCGCGCCCCACTCCATCTTGTCGTCGTCGCAAGCTCCGCAGAGCGCGGCGAGGGCCGCCAGGGCGTATATTGTCTTCGTCTTGCTTTTCATGCCGTTACGTTTTTAAGACGTTACTGCTAAATGCTAATTGTCTGTTGGTTCGGGGTAGTCGGAGATGGTGACGCCCTTGATGTTGACCACGCGCCAGTTGTCCACGTAGACGCTCGGCCCGGTGAACTTCTCGGAGACGACCTCCAAAGAGCCCATCTCGAAGTCGGTGTTGACGAAGCCCATGCCGAAGTTGCGGTAGGACGCCGAGTTGCGCGCGTCGACAATGTCCTGGAACGTCTTGTCGAACAGGCCGCCAAAGACCCCGGAGACCGACGGCTTGACCTCCTCGGCAGTGATGCTGGAGAATGGGATGGTCACCGTCCGCCACCCGTCGGTCTTGAACGGCACGACCTCGCCGTCTTCGACCCAGGGCACGCAGAACGCCGTATAGTTGCCGTCGCGGTCGTCGTCAGACCCTATGCCGGCGAAGTTGTAGTTGTTGATGAGCAGGACCTCGACATAGCCCGTGCCGCTCCACGCGTCGGGAGCGTAGACGTCGAACTGGAACGCCAGCTCGGCGGCGGGCGTCTCGGCGGTGATGAACTCGTCGCCGGTCACCATGCGGCCCCAGTCGTCGGCGGCGTCGTCATTGCCCGCCGTCCAGATCTCCGTCGCACGGGGCTTGCCCGACGCCACGCCGCCCTCGTCGAGCAGGCGCTTCGGGACGATGGGGGCGCAGAGGCCGCGGCCTGTCTGCGCGGGGTCGTCGACCAGGTCTTCGGGGTAGACCATCGAGACGCCGGCCTTGATGTTGCCCTCGTCGTCCTTGTTCGAGCTGCCCCACGAGCCTTGGGCCCCGGTGCCGTCGAAGTTGAGAATCATGCCCTTGACGTAGTTGAAGTAGGGCGGCGTGGCCCCCTGCCCGTTGGCGCCCTCGAAGTAGACGTGGCCCCCTGCCGAACACTCGGCGGGCATGACGAACGAGAACCACTCGCCGTCCTTGTCGTCACTGGCCAGGCCCTCGGTCAAGACCTGCCCGTCGGGCAGGGTGACGCTCTTGACCTCGTGGAGGTTCTCACCGTAGACGAAGACCGTCTCGCCGGCCGTGGGCAGAGTGCAGCTCATGCCCGACACGGCGGGGCTCGCGGCGCGGATGGTGAACGCCACCGTCGTCTCGGTCTTGTCTTTGACGAGGCGAATCTTGTCGCGCACGTCGGCGTCGGCGTCCGTCACGGGCGTCTTGGCGTTGATGGTGACGAGCATCGAGTTGTCTGACACGTAGGCCCGGTTGAAATAAGTGTCGTAGCCGTTGATGTAGACTTTCTTCATCCCGTAGAAGCCGGAACCCTCCAGGCGGATCATCTGCCCGACGCGGGCAAAGGAGACCTCGCGGTCGGGGACGCTGCTCTCGCAGTCCTCCAGGAAGACACGCGAGACGCTGATCTGCCGCCCCTGGTTGCCGGAGTCGAAGTAGTCGTCGTCATCGTCGTCGCAAGACGCGAAACTCAAACCGACGCACAGTGCCGCAGCGGCGTATATCAATGCTTTCATGCTTACAAATTGTTCATTATCAATATCACAATGTCAAACAGAGGGGCGAGCGCCCTTTCATCCGTCAGTCGAAAAGCGTCTCCTCGTCGACCTCTCGCTGCGCGAGCGTCTCGGCAGTGTAGAACGCCACGGGCGCCTCGTTGAGGTAGTGGTTGCGCCCGGCGTCGACGTCGGAGACGGGCATCAGCAGCCTGCTCTCGTCGGCCACGGCCACGCCCGTGCCGTCGCCGGTCTTGGCATATTGGCACTTCTCGGTCTCGTCCCACTCGTAGCCGGCGTTGCGGTCCTGGTTGTTGACGTAGTTGACGACCTCGCTCTGACGATAGTAGGAGCGGCGCAGCAGGTCATACCAATACTGCCCCTCGCCCGCCAACTCGATGCGGCGCTCGTAGTGGATGGCGTCGTAGTCGATGCTCGCCACCTCCGGCATCCCGGCGCGGGAGCGCACCTTGTTGAAGTAGAGCAGCGCCGTGGCGTCCTTCGTCTTGTCGTCGTTGCCCAAGATGGCCTCGGCGAGGTTGAGGTAGACCTCCGGCAGGCGCATCATGTAGGTGTTGAGGCCCGAGCTCTGCTGGTAGCTCTGCCCATTGTCCTCCAGCTTGCCAATGACCCACTTGACGATGTTGCACTTGCCCGCGTAGCCCGTCTCGGTCTCGTTGTAGGTGTAGCCGCCGTTCTTGGTGTTGAGGTGCGGGTAGAACTCGCCGACGGTGGCTATGGTGGCGTGGCGGCGGATGCGGTCCTTGGGGTCGTATGTCCGGACCAGGTCGTAGCTGGCGTAGGTGGCGTTGCCCCAGTTGGTCTCGCCCACCATCGTGGACCACGAGAAGAACGCCGGCATGGGGTTGGCGCACCCCGCGCCGATGGCCGACGTGGCGCCGGCGAGCCACTGGAGCTGGAAGACGCTCTCGGAGTTGTTGTTCGTCGTGGCCACGGCGAAGAGGTCGCCGTAGTTGTCGAGCATCTCATAGGGCCCCTCCGTCGCCACCTTGAGGGCCGCCTTGCGCGCCAACTCCAGGTAGTAGGGGTTGCGCGTGCCGCGGTTGAAGTCGGCGGCCTCGTTGCCGCCGTCGTAGCGCCCCTCGGTGGTCAGGCCGGCCATGGAGAGGTAGACGCGCGAGAGCAGAGCCATGGCGGAGTAGCGGGTGACGCGCCCCGCCCCGGGCTCGGCCTTGGGCAGCCATTTGGCGGCAAACTCCAGGTCGCGGATGGCGAACTCGATGACGTCCACCCTCTTGTGCGCCGGGACCACGGAGTTGCCGATTTGCTCGGCCGTGTTCTCGTAGACGATGGCCTTGCCCCAGAGCGAGCCGAGATACCAGTAGGCCAGCCCGCGCATGAAGCGGCACTCGGCGATGGCCTGGCGGCGGAAGTCGTCGGAGATTCCCGTGGCCTTGTCGCGGATGTTGACAAGGGCGTAGTTGGCCTGCGCCACGACCGAGTAGAACGAGCCCCACGCGGCCTCCAGGCCCGGGCTGAGCGACGTCTCGGTGAAGTTGGTGTAGGGGTAGATGTAGTCCGACCAGCGCGCCGTGAGGTTGTTGGCGCGCCCGTCGCCTATGCCGTAGTAGAACTTCTCGTTGAAGTTCGCCCACACGTAGTTGTAGAGCGGGTAGATGGCGGCCTCGACGGCCTCCTCGCTGTCGAAGAAGGTCTCCTGGTTGGCCTGGTATGTGTTCTCGGAGGTCAGGAAGTCGTCGCACGCCGCCAAAGAGAGCGAGCCGACCGCCAAGACGCCGAGCAATATCTTGTTTCTCATCGTGTTACACATTTGAATTGTCAATATGCTAGAAGCTCACGCTAAGCCCGAAAGTGACGATGCGCGGGCTCGGGTAGCGGCCGTAGTCGAAGCCCGTCATGAGCGCGTCGCCATACATGGCGCCAATCTCGGGGTCCATGCCCTCGTAGTTGGTCCAGGTGTAGAGGTTCTGCACGTTGGCGTAGACGCGGACGTTCGAGAGGCGCGCCGGCTCAATCCACTTGCGCGGCAGGGTGTAGCTGAGCGACACGTTCTGCAGCCGGATGTATGACGCGTCCTCCACGAAGAGGTCGGAGACGCGCGTGTAGTTGCCGTTGGCGTCGGAGACCTGGATGGCCGCCTGGTGGGCGCCGCCGCCCGCGACGCGCATGTTGCGGAAGTCGTCCGTGCCGTCGGCGTCAATCTTCTCGACGCGGGCGTAGTCGAGGCACTTGCGCAGCACGTTGCTGTTGACGCGCGGGTCCTCAATACGCGAGCGGGTGAAGTTGAGAGCCTCGCCGCCATAGGCCCCGGAGAAGAAGACCGTCAGGTCGATGCCCTTCCAGGAGAACGTGTTGCCGAAGCCCCACGTGAACTTGGGCTCGGGGTTGCCGATGAAGGTGCAGTCCTCGTTGTTGATGACGCCGTCGCCGTTGAGGTCGGCGAAGCGGAAGTCGCCGATGTAGGTGCCGTTCTTGCCGATGGCGTTGCCCTCCGGCAGTGCCACCTGGCGCACGTTGCCCTCCGCGTCGCGGTAGTAGAAGTCCTCGGCGCTGTCGAAGCGGCCAATCACCTTGTAGCCCCAGAACTGGCCGATGGGCTGGCCGACGGTCGTGCGGGTGACGGTGTAGGTGCTCGAGCCGACGGCGTAGGTCTTGTCAATCTGCGAGCTCTCGGTGTCCATCTCCTTGACCTTGTTGCGGTTGAGCGAGAAGACCACGTTGGAGCGCCACGAGAATCCGCCCTTGTCGATGTTGACCGTGTTGAGCGTCAGCTCCAGGCCCTTGTTCTCCAGCGAGCCGACGTTGCCCCAGGGGTTCGACGCGGCGCCGTAGCCCGCCGAGCCGAGGTAGGAGGGCAGCGGGAGCTGGAGCAGCAGGTTGCGGGTCTTCTTGTAGTAGCCGTCGGCAATGAGCTCGATGCGGTTCGAGAGGAACGAGAGGTCCACGCCGACATTATAGGAGTCCGTCGTCTCCCACTCCAAGTCCTTGTTGGCTGTGTTGCCCGTCAGGACGCCCACGCCCCACGGGGTGGTCTTGAACGCCAGGAGCGACATATAGGCCCAGTCGGAGACGTTCTGGTTGCCCGTCTGCCCCCAGCCCAGGCGGAGCTTGGCGGAGGTCAGCACCTCGTTGTCGCGGAGGAACTCCTCGTTGGAGACCTTCCAGGCCAGGGCCGCCGAGGGGAACCACCCCCACCTCTTGTCGTCGGAGAACTTGCTCGAGCCGTCGCGGCGCACGGTGGCGGTGAGCAGGTAGCGGTCGTCGAACGAGTAGAAGAGCCGCCCGAAGGCCGAGGCTATGGAGTTGTCGTTCATGTAGCCCGTGGCGCTGCTCTTGCTCTGGTCGCCGGCGGAGATGTCGGGCGTGGAGTTGGTCTTGAAGCCCGTCACGGCGGCATACTGCGTCTCGTAGTTGCTGTGGCTCATCTCCTGGCCCACCATGACGTTGACGTTGTGCACGTCGGCGAAAGTGCGCTCGTAGGTCAGGGTGTTGCGCCACGACCAGAAGCGGGTGTTGGTCTTGGTCCACTGGCTCGTGCGCGTGTCCTGCGTCTTGATGCCGAACTTGTAGTCGGGGCAATAGTAGTAGAAGCGGTTGAAGTTGTAGTCCGCCGAGACCTCGCTGCGGAGCTTGAGCCCCTTGATGATGTCGGCCTCCAGGTAGGCGCTGAAGCGGAAGTTGACCTTCTTGTTGTAGTTGGTCTTAATCTCCGCCAGGCCGACCGGGTTGTCGGGCATCCATACGTCGTCGGGGCCGTCGTAGGAGCCGTCGGGGCCCGTGACGGCCACCGTGGGCTGCTGCATGAGGGCGCTCATGATGACGCCGTTGTCGGTGCCGACGTCCTGCTTGCTCTCCGAGAAGTTGAAGTTGGCGCCGCCGCGCAAGAAGCTCTTGATCTGGCTGTCCACCGAACCGCGGAACGAGACGCGCTTGAAGCTCGAGCCCAGGGCGATGCCCTCCTGGTCGAGGTATCCGCCGCTGAGGGCGTAGGTCGTCTTGTCGTTGCCGCCCGTGACGGAGACGTTGTGGCTCTGCATGAAGGCGCGGCGGAACAGCTCGTCCTGCCAGTTCGTCCCCTCGCCGAGAAGCTCGGGGCGGACAAAGGCGGAGCTGGCGTCGACGATGTTCATCGACGAGCGGACGTTGTGGAGCGTGGCGTACTCGCGGAGGTTGAGCATGTCGAGCTGCTCGGGCATCTCCTGGAACCCGGCGTAGCCGTCGTAGGTGATGGTGCTCTCGCCGCTCTTGCCCTTCTTGGTGGTTATCATGATGACGCCGTTCGAGGCGCGGCTGCCGTAGATGGCCGTGGCCGAGGCGTCTTTGAGGACGTCCATCGAGACGATGTCCGACGGGTTGATGTTCGAGAGCGGGTTGCTGTTCTCGTCGCTCGTGGCGGCGTCGATGACCACCCCGTCGATGACGAAGATGGGCTGGTTGCTGGCGTTGAGCGAGTTGACGCCGCGGATGCGGATGGAGGTCGAGGCGCCCGGCTGGCCGGAGTTGGCCTGGATCGAGACGCCGGCGGCGCGGCCCTGGAGAACCTGGTCGACCGACGTGACGACGGACTTCTTTATGGCGTCGTCGCCCACCGAGACGACCGAGCCCGTCACGTCGCTGCGCTTCATGGCGCCGTAGCCCACGACGACCACGTCGGCAAGCTCGACATTGTCCTCGCGGAGCGTCACCGCCACCTGCGTCTGCCCGGCGACGTCCAGCGTCTGGCTCTCATAGCCGATGAACGAGACGACGAGCTGACTGCCCGTCACCGCCAGCGAGAACTTGCCGTCGATGTCGGCCACCGTGCCGTTCGTCGTCCCCTGCTCGACGATGGCGGCGCCCACGACGGGCTGCCCATGGGTGTCGAGCACCGTGCCCGACACGGTCCGCCCGCTTTGCGCCAAGGCGTCGCCCCCCGCGGCGAGGAGCATGAGCAGCGCAAAGAGGCCTCCCACGAATCTAGAAGTCAATCCTTTCATTTCTCATTTGTTTTGTTGCGTGTGTTAGTTTGCAGTCCCAATGTCGTGCGGATGCCGTCCCGCACTGTTCGTTCGATAGTCGCACCCATACACTTAGAGAGTGTTAAGAGGTTAAGAAGTCCGAGAGTAATATTTATTCACAAGCCCCAGGCCCACAAGGGGGCGACGCCAGACGACGCCACGCCGGCCTCAGCGCACCGACAGCCCAAGCCCGCGGCCACAGGCGCCGTGCCAAGGAGTTAAGCCGAGAGCGGATGCCGTTCCGTCCTGTTCGTTGCGCAAATATAGCACACATTAAAGACATTGCAACACAAGTGACCATTTTTAACACACGAATTTTAATAAAATTTCAGCATGGCGGAGCCGGGCCTCAAAACCGCCAAGGCAACATCCCGACCCAAAGACGGAAACAACCGGGCCACAAAAGACCGGCGGCGCGCGGCGCGCGCAGACGAGCGACGGAAAAATTGTGTACTTTTGCCAAGATTGTGCGGTCGGGGCACCGACCGTGGCTCAGCATCTCATCACACACCACAAAACAGCAAATGGTACACGAAGTAAGGAAAGTGGTCATCCTCGGCTCCGGCGCCCTGAAGATTGGCGAGGCCGGCGAGTTCGACTACTCCGGCTCGCAGGCGCTCAAGGCACTGAAAGAGGAGGGCATCCGCACCGTCCTCATCAATCCGAACATCGCGACAATCCAGACATCGGAGAACATTGCGGACAAGATATACTTCCTGCCCGTGACGCCCTACTTCGTCGAGCAGGTCATAAAGAAAGAGCGCCCCGACGGCATTCTGCTCTCGTTCGGCGGGCAGACGGCCCTGAACTGCGGCGTGGCCCTGCACCAGGGCGGCGTCCTGGAGCGGTATGGCGTCAAAGTCCTGGGGACGCCCGTCGAGGCCATCATCGACACCGAGGACCGCGAGATATTCGCCAACATGCTGGCGAGCATCGACGTCAAGACGCCCCACAGCATAGCTGTGAACACCGTCGAGGAGGCCCTGGCGGCATCGGAGAAGATAGGCTTCCCCATCATCGTGCGCGCCGCCTACACCCTGGGCGGCATGGGCTCGGGCTTCTGCACCAACCGCGAGGAGCTCGTGCGCCGCGCCGAGAACGCGCTCTCCTACTCGAACCAGATCCTCGTCGAGGAGAGCCTCAAGGGGTGGAAAGAGGTCGAGTATGAGGTGGTGCGCGACGCCTACGACAACTGCATCACCGTCTGCAACATGGAGAACTTCGACCCTCTCGGCATCCACACGGGCGAGAGCATCGTCGTGGCCCCGTCGCAGACGCTCTCGAACAGCGAGTACCACAAGCTCCGCGAGCTCGCCATAAAGATTGTGCGCCACGTCGGCATCGTCGGCGAGTGCAACGTCCAATACGCCCTCGACCCGCAGTCGGAGGACTACCGCGTCATCGAGATCAACGCCCGCCTGAGCCGCTCGTCGGCCCTGGCCTCCAAGGCCACGGGCTACCCCCTGGCTTTCGTGGCCGCCAAGCTGGGCCTGGGCTACGGACTGTGGGAGCTGAAGAACTCCGTCACCAAGACCACCCCGGCGTTCTTCGAGCCCGCCCTCGACTACATAGTGTGCAAAATCCCACGCTGGGACCTGGGCAAGTTCGCCGGCGTCTCGAAGCAGATTGGCTCGAGCATGAAGTCCGTGGGCGAGATAATGGCCATCGGGCGCAGCTTCGAGGAGGTCATCCAGAAAGGCCTCCGCATGGTCGGCCAGGGGATGCACGGCTTCTGCGCCAACCAGCCGCTCAAGGGCGTCGACATCCGCCAGGAGCTGGAGAACCCCACCGACAAGCGCGTCTTCGCCATAAGCGAGGCCATGGCGGCGGGCATGACCGTCGACGAGATCCACGACATCACGAAGATTGACAAGTGGTTCCTCCACAAGCTCCACCACATCGACGCCATCCGCCGCTCGCTCACGGCCGCCAACGCCATGAGCGAGGTCTCCGACGGGCTGCTGCTCGAGGCCAAGCAGTGCGGCTTCAGCGACTTCCAGGTGGCGCGCCTGGTGGGCAAGGACTCGAGCCGCAAGATGGAGGAGCAGCTCCTGGAGGTGCGCCAGTGGCGCAAGAGCCGCGGCATAGTGCCGGTGGTGAAGCAGATAGACACCATGGCGGGCGAGTTCCCCGCCCAGATCAACTACCTCTACCTCACCTACTCCGGCACGGAGAGCGACGTCCACTATGTCGGCGACCGCCGCTCGGTCATCGTCTTGGGCTCGGGGGCCTACCGCATAGGCTCGTCGGTGGAGTTCGACTGGTGCTCGGTGAACGCCATCAACACCATCCGCAGCCAGGGCCTCCGCGCCGTCATGATAAACTACAACCCGGAGACCGTCTCGACGGACTACGACGTCTGCGACCGCCTCTACTTCGACGAGCTGACCGAGGAGCGCGTCCTCGACATCATAGAGCTTGAGAACCCGCGGGGCGTCATCGTCTCGGTGGGCGGCCAGATCCCGAACAACCTGGCCATGAAGCTCCACCGTCAGGGCGTCCCCATCCTCGGCACGTCGCCGACCAACATCGACCGCGCCGAGAACCGCTCCAAGTTCTCCAGCCTCCTCGACGAGCTCGGCATCGACCAGCCGCGGTGGAGCGAGCTGACGACCATCGACGACATATACCGTTTCGTCGACGAGGTGGGCTTCCCCGTCCTGGTGCGCCCCAGCTACGTCCTCTCCGGCGCGGCCATGAACGTCGTCTCGAACCGCGAGGAGCTCGGCTACTTCCTCAACCTGGCGGCCAACGTCTCCAAGGAGTTCCCCGTGGTCGTCTCGCAGT
Source organism: uncultured Marinilabiliaceae bacterium (assembly GCA_964534235.1). Lineage (GTDB taxonomy): Bacteria > Bacteroidota > Bacteroidia > Bacteroidales > Marinilabiliaceae > W3P20-009. The sequence continues at coordinate 59,730 of CAZHOT010000012.1, read as the reverse complement.
TCATCGAGCAGGCCAAGGAGATCGAGTTCGACGCCGTGGCCCAGGGCGGCGAGATTGTGGCCTACGCCATCTCGGAGCACGTCGAGTTCGCCGGCGTCCACTCCGGCGACGCCACCATTGTCTTCCCGCCCCAGAAGCTCTACGTCGAGACCGTCAAGCGCATCAAGAAAGTGGCGCGCAAGATTGCCAAGGCACTGGAGATCAGCGGCCCGTTCAACATGCAGCTCATGGCCAAGAGCAACGAGATAATGGTCATCGAGGTCAACCTGCGCGCCTCGCGCTCGTTCCCCTTTGTGAGCAAAGTCCTCAAGGTCAACCTCATCGAGTTGGCCACGCGCGTCATGCTGGGCCTGCCCGTCGACAAGCCGTCGAAGAGCCTCTTCGACATCGACTATGTCGGCATCAAGGCGCCGCAGTTCTCCTTCGCGCGGCTCCAGAAGGCCGACCCCGTGCTGGGCGTCGACATGTCGTCGACGGGCGAGGTGGGATGCATAGGCGACACGTTCGACGACGCCATCCTGGAGTCGATGCTCTCGGTGGGCTACCGCATCCCGAAGAAGAACATCCTCATCTCGTCGGGCGGGGCCAGGGCCAAGCTCGAACTGCTCGACGCCGCCAAGCTCCTGCGCGCCAAGGGATATAACATCTACGCCACGCACGGCACGCAGAAATACCTGCAAGAGAACGGCGTCGAGAGCACCCTGCTCTACTGGCCCGACGAGAACCGCCAGCCCAACGTGGTGGACTACATCCGCGACAAGAAGATAGACCTCGTGGTGAACATCCCCAAGAACCTCACGCACAACGAGCTGGCCAACGGATATAAGATACGGCGCGACGCCATAGACTTCAACGTGCCTCTCATCACCAACGCCCGCCTGGCAGGGGCCTTCATCAGGGCTTTCTGCAAGATGGGGGCCGAGGAGCTGCCCATAAAGAGCTGGGACGAATATTAGCAATTGACAATTCACAATTGACAATTGACAATTTCTGGAGAGGTAACCGTTGTTGCCCCACACGCCACACTCATAGCCCCAAAGGCTACGAAGTGTGCGAAGCGGCGATATAGGATAGCCTAGGGCGTGAGCCCTAAGACTGACGGCGGCCCAAGGGCTGACAAGACTACAAACCAATAATCACGTGGTGACGCACAGACCGTGCGTCACCTTTTTTGCATATCGCGCACTCTCCCCCCCCAGGGCTCACGCCCAGGCTGACACACGTCGTCCCGACAGGGTTCTGAGCGCCGCCGGGGGAGGATGGGACGGGAGAAAAAAGGCATGCCGGAGACGCCCTAGCGCCTCCGGCATGCCACGTGTGTTTTTGGAGAAAGCGGAATGGACGAACCTACGCCTCCGCCCTCAAGATGTAGAAGTTCTTCTTGCCCTTTTGGATGAGGACATATTTGCCGTCGAGCAGTGCCGAGACGTCGACCACGTCGTCGGGCGAGGCCACTTTCTGCTTGTTGACCATCAGGCCCGCCACGTTGCGCCGAAGCTCGCTCTTCGAGGTGAAGACCGCCGCATGGGCCGTGAGAAGGTCCGCCACGCAGACGCCGGCCTCGATCAGCGAGCGCGGCACGCCGAACGTCGGCACGCCCTCGAAGACGGAGAGGAACGTCTGCTCGTCCATCTTGCGGAGCGTCTCGGTGGAGCCCTTGCCGAAGAGTATCTGCGAAGCCTCGACGGCGGCGTCGAGAGCCTCGCGGCCGTGGACCATGACGGTCATCTCCTCGGCCAGGCGCTTCTGCAAGGGCCGCAGGGCGGGGTCCTCGGTCTGGCGACACACCAGGGCCTCGATCTCGTCGACGGGGAGCAGGGTGAAAATCTTGATGTAGCGCTCGGCGTCGGCGTCGGACGTGTTGAGCCAGAACTGGTAGAACTTGTAGGGGCTGGTCTTCTCGGCGTCGAGCCATATGTTGCCGCTCTCGGTCTTGCCGAACTTGCCCCCGTCGGCCTTGGTGATGAGCGGGCAGACGAGGCCGAAGGCCTCGCCGCCGACGGTCCGGCGGATAAGCTCGGCGCCGGTCGTGATGTTGCCCCACTGGTCGGAGCCGCCAAGCTGGAGCCTGCAGCCAAGGTGCTCATAGAGGTAGAGGAAGTCGTAGCCCTGCATGAGCTGGTAGGAGAACTCGGTGAACGACATCCCCTCGCGGCTCTCCTGGCTCAGCCGCTTCTTGACGGAGTCCTTGGCCATCATGTAGTTGACGGTGATGTGCTTGCCGATGTCGCGGATGAAGTTGATGAACGAGTAGCCCTTCATCCAGTCGTAGTTGTTGACAAGCAGCGCGGCGTTGGGCGCGTCGGAGCCGAAGTCGAGAAACCTCTCGAGCTGCTTCTTGATGCACGCCACGTTGTGGTTGAGCGTCTGCTCGTCGAGCAGGTTGCGCTCGGCGCTCTTCATCGACGGGTCGCCAATCATGCCCGTCGCCCCGCCGACCACGGCAATAGGCTTGTGGCCCGCAGCCTGGAGATGGCGCAGGAGCATTATGCTGACCAGGTGCCCGATGTGGAGCGAGTCGGCCGTGGGGTCTATCCCGACGTAGGCCGTCGTCATCTCTTTTTGGAGTTGCTCTTCCGTGCCGGGCATCATGGAGTGGACCATCCCTCGCCACTTGAGCTCTTCGACAAAATTCATATTTGCTCGCTAGTTTGAACAAAGCGGCGGGAGTCGCCGCCGACGAGTGGCAAAGTTAGCAAAAGTGGCACGGATTTACCCTCTAAAGCCAAACGAACGAAGAGACGCGGGGGCATTGGAGACGCAAAAGGCAATTTTTGCCTAATTTTGCGAAGTGCGGTGTTGGGGGCATTGATAAGCAAGTCCTACCCCTCCCGTTAAATATTTAACACTACAGGATGAAGGTAGGCATGACAGACCTCGCCGCGGCCCACGGCCGCCTGGGCGCGCAGTTGGACGAGGCGGTGTCGCGCGTGATGCGCGGGGGCAGGTACATAAGGGGCTCGGAGGTCAACGCACTGGAGGGGGAGCTGGCGGAGTACGCCGGCGTGGCTCACGCCCGCACCTGCGCAAACGGGACGGAGGCGCTCATGATAGCGCTCATGGCTCTCGACCTGCGCCCCGGCGACGAGGTCATAACGACGTCGTTCTCCTTCATAGCGGCGGCCGAAGCCGCCAAGCTCCTGGGCCTGCGGGTCATATTCGCCGACATCGACCCGGCCTCTTTCAACATCGACCCCCGCAAGATTGCGTCCCTCGTGACGCCCCGGACGCGGGTTCTCCTCCCCGTGCACCTCTTCGGGCGCATGGCGGACATGGACGCCCTGGTCGGCATTGCCGAGCGCCACGACCTCCACATCGTCGAAGACGCCGCACAGGCTTTCGGCGCGGAGCAGGTCGTGGGCGGACGGCGGCGCAAGGCCTGCTCCGTAGGGGTCATTGGCTGCACCTCCTTCTTCCCGACCAAGAACCTCGGCGGGATGGGCGACGGCGGGGCCCTGTTCACCAACTCCGACACCCTGGCCCGCAAGATTGCCACCATAGCCTCGCACGGCACCGAGGTGAAATATCACAGCACGCGCCTGGGCCTCAACAGCCGGCTCGACGAGATCCAGGCGGCAGTCCTCCGCGTCAAGCTGAGGCGCCTCGACGAGTATGTCAGCCGTCGCCGCGCCGCGGCGCTGGCCTACCGCAGGGCCTTGGCCGGCAACGACTTCTTCGTCTGCCCCGCCGACGCCGACGGCCACACGTTCAACCAGTTCACGCTCCGGGTCAACTACGGATGCCGCGACGACGTGCGCCAGTTCCTGGCCCGAAGGGGCGTCGAGACCATGGTCTACTACCCCGAGCCCATCCACCGCCAGCCCGTCTTCGGCGAAGAGGGCCTGGACTTGCCCGCGACCGACGCGGCGGCGGCGCAAGTGCTCTCCATTCCCATGCACACCGAGCTCTCGGCAGCCGACATAGCCTACGTCTCCGACGCCCTCAACGCCTGGAAGATTGGCGCCCACCGCCTGGAGGAGGCCGCGGCGCTATGAGCCGGGCCACCATCCACCCCACGGCCGTCGTCGACGAGGGGTGCCAGGTCGGCGACGACACCGTGGTATGGCACTTCTGCCACCTCGTGTCGGGATGCCGCGTGGGGTGCCGCTGCTCGCTGGGGCAGAACGTGGTGGTGATGCCCACGGCCGTCGTCGGCGACGGGTGCCGGATTCAGAACAACGTCTCGGTCTACGACGGCGTGACGCTTGAGGCCGACGTCTTCGTCGGCCCGTCGGCGGTCTTCACCAACGTGTGCCGCCCGCGCGCCTTCGTCTCGCGCAAGGCGGAATATGAGGCCACGCGCGTGGGCCGCGGGGCGACAATCGGGGCCAACGCCACCATAGTGTGCGGCGTCGGCATAGGGCGGTTCGCCATGGTCGGGGCCGGCAGCGTCGTGACGCGCGACGTGGCGGACTTCGAGCTCGTCGTCGGCAACCCCGCCCGCCACGCCGGGTGGGTTTCGAGGCGCGGCTGCGCCCTGGAGTTCGGCGCCGACGGGACGGCCGAGTGCCCCGAGTCGGGCGAAAGATATGAGCTGACGCCCGGCGGGGAACATGGGGGAGCGGCTTGCGTAAGAATCATCAACCAACGAGAAGACAACAAGTGAGAGACGGCAAAGTCCGCGCGGCGGTCGTGGGGTGCGGCTACATTGGGCACCGGCACATAGACATGATAGAGGCCAACCCGGAGATGGAGCTCGCCGCCGTGGCGGACATCAGGCCGCGCGAGGCGTGCGGCGCCCCGGCGGGCACGCCATTCTTCGCCTCGGCCGCCGAGATGCTCGCCTCGACGCCCGGCCTCGACATAGCGGCCATATGCACCCCCAACGGCCTACATGCCGACATGGCCGTGGAGTGCCTCGAAGCCGGCGTCAACGTGCTGATGGAGAAGCCCATGGCTCTGAGCACCGCCGACGCCCTGCGCATCCGCGAGGCCGAGAGGGCGTCGGGGGGGCGCCTCATCACCGTCTTCCAGAACCGCTACACCCCCGCCTCGGCGTGGCTCCACGGGGTGGTCGGCGGCGGGTTGCTGGGCCGGCTCACGTCGGTCAACGTCTGCTGCCTGTGGAACCGCGACAACCGATATTACCGCCCCGGCTCGTGGCACGGCACGGCCGACCTCGACGGCGGGGTCCTCTACACGCAGTTCTCCCACTATCTCGACATCATGCTGTGGCTCGTCGGCCCCGTGGACATCGTGGCGGCCGACTTCGCCGACTTCGCCCACCACGCCACGACCGACTTCGAGGACACCGGCACAGTCCTCTTCCGCACGCGCCGCGACGGGGCCCAGGGCTCGCTCCACTACACCACGGCCGTGCCGGGCGAGAACCTGGAGAGCTCCATAACCCTCGTCGGGACGCGGGGATGCGTCAAGGTGAGCGGGCAATATATGAGCGACGTGGCCGTATGCCGCATCGACGGCTACACCATGCCCTCGCTGCCGCCGCCCAACCCGCCGAACGACTACGGGTGCTACAAGGGCTCGGCCGCCAACCACTCCATGGTCTACGCCAACGTGGCCGACGTCCTGCTCCGCGGGGCCGCGCCCACCGCCACGTGGGACGACGGCTTCGAGGTCGTCTCGACAATCGGCCGGATATACGCCCTGCGCCGCGGCGACTTCTCGGCGTGCGGCCGCCTCCAATACGTCCCATGAGCCAATCCGAAAGAGTCGGCGGCTTGTCCGTCTCCGTCACCGGGCTGGGCTACGTCGGGCTGCCCGTGGCCCTGGCTTTCGCCCGCCGCTACCACGTGGTGGGGTTCGACCTCTCGGCGGCCCGCGTCACGGCGCTGCGCCGCGGCGAAGACCCCACCGGGGCGACGCCGGCCGGCGACTTCGCCGACGCCGACATCGAGTTCACCACGACGCCGGGCGACATCGGCCGGGCCAACTTCCACATCGTGGCGGTGCCGACACCCATCGACGACACGAAGCGCCCCGACCTCTCGCTCCTCAAAGACGCCATGACGACGGTGGCCCTCAACATCAAAAAGGGCGACACCGTGGTGGTCGAGAGCACCGTCTACCCCGGGTGCGTCGAGGAGGAGTGCCTGCCCATCTTGGAGCGCGAGTCGGGCCTCAGGTGCGACACGGACTTCCTCTTGGGCTACAGCCCCGAGCGCATCAACCCCGGCGACAGGGTCCACACCCTCACGACGGTCCGCAAGATTGTCTCCGGGCGCACCGCCGCCGCCCTCGACCTCGTGGCCCGCGCCTACCAGTCGGTCCTGCCCCGCCCCGTGCACCGCGCCGAGAGCATCCGAGTGGCCGAGGCGGCCAAGATTATAGAGAACACCCAGCGCGACGTCAACATAGCCCTCATGAACGAGCTGTCGCTAATCTTCGGCAGGATGGGGATTGAGACGGCCGACGTCTTGCGCGCCGCCTCGACGAAGTGGAACTTCCTGCCGTTCCACCCCGGCCTCGTCGGCGGGCACTGCATAGGCATCGACCCCTACTATCTCGACTACAAAGCCCAGACGCTGGGGATCCATACGCAGATCATCAACCGCGGGCGCTACGTCAACGACAGCATGGGACGCCACGTGGCGGCGCAGACCGTCAAGCGGATGCTCGCCCACGGCACGTGCCCCACGGCGGCGCGGGTGGCCGTCTTGGGCCTCACCTACAAGGCCAACGTGGCCGACATCCGCAACACCCGCGTGGCGGACATCGTCGACGAGCTCCACGCCTACAGCATAGGCGCGGTGGACGTCGTGGACCCCCTGGCGGCAAAAGACGACGCCAAGGCGCTCTACGGTTTCGCCCCCCTCGACGCCCCGCAAGGCGTCTACGACGCCATCGTCGTGGCCACGGCTCACGACGCGTTCCGCGCCCTGGGGCAGGACTTCTTCGACCGGCACCTCTCGCCGTCGGGCGTCCTTGCCGACGTCTACGGCATCTTCCGCCACGTCGAGGGCTTCGACAGTTGGAGACTATGAAGCGCCGGCTCGCCACGATATGCTCGCAGAGCAACTTCGCCACCGACTACCGCGTCGAGAAGATGCGGCGGACACTCACGTCGCTGGGCTACTCGGTGACGCTCCTGGGGCGCAGCCACCCGCGGGAGGGGCGGCGCGGCGGCGGATTCATCAGATATATGCGCCTGCTGGCGTGGCGAGGGCCGCTGTTCTACCTCGAGCTCAACGTGCGGCTCTTCCTGCACCTGCTCCTGGGCGCGCGGCAGTCGCTCGTGGTCTCGGTCGACCTCGACACCCTGCCGGGCTGCCTCGCCGCGTCGCGCCTCCGCGGCTTCCGCCTGTTGTGGGACAGCCACGAGCTCTTCCCCGAAGTGCCGGAGATTGCCCACAAGCCGCTCGTGCGGCGGACGTGGTGGCAGATTCAAGATTTTTGCGTACCTTGCCTCCGCCCCGGCGACATATGCGTCACCGTGTGCCAGTCCATCGCCGACATCCTGCAAGGGCGATATGGGCGGCGCTTCCTCGTCGTCCGCAACGTCCCGGCGCGCGACAGGGTGGAGGCCGTGGCGGAAGCGCGTCGCGAACATCGGCCGCAACGCCCCTTCACTCTTCTCTATCAGGGCGCGGTCAACATCGGCCGCGGCGTGGAGGAGGCCATAGAGGCGCTAGTGGAGCTGCGGGGGTGCCGCCTGGTGGTGGTCGGCGACGGCGACGTGCTTGGCGCGGCGCGCGAGCTGGCGCGGCGGGTCGGAGTGGCGGACAGGGTGGAGTTCGTCGGGCGCGTGCCGTTTGAGCGGCTTCCCGCCCACATGGCGGACGCCGACCTGGGCCTGGTCTTGCTTCGCGACCTGGGCCTCAACTACCGCCTCGCCCTGCCCAACCGCGTCTTCGACTTCATCGGGGCCGGGCTGCCCATCTTGGCATGCCGTTTGCCCGAGATTGAGAAGATTGTCGAGGGGGAAGGCGTCGGGATGTGCATAGAGAGCCTGACGGCCAAGGAGTTGACTGAGGCCGTGCAGTCCATAGAGGCGCACCCCGAGACGCTAGAGCATTGGAGGGGCAATATGCTCCGCCTGGCCTCCGCGCTCACGTGGGAGGCCGAGACATCCGAACTCGCCGGGATTCTCACTGCGGCTTGCGACCCCAAAAATGTCGCAGATGGCGCAACAAGAAAAGGCAAACAAGCGTAATAGGACATAAATGAAAAATTTTAACAGCAACTGTCAATGAGAAAACTATTGTTCCTAATTCTTACCTTGACGCTTTGCCAGGCGGCCTCGGCCCAAATGGCGAAGTTTCAGGCTCTTTATATCCTAAACTTCGCACGCAACACGTCGTGGCCGGCCGAGGATGCGAGCAAGCCGCTCGTCATCACGGTTGTCGGCGACAACGCCCTATATTCGGAGATGCGCAACGTCGTGGCAAACAAGCAAGTCGGCGGCCGCTCCATCTCCGTCGGCGAGAGCGCCACGGCCGGCGGACTGCCCAAGAGCGACATAATCTTCCTCGGCGAGTCGATGTCCCGCCAAGTGGGTTCGCTCGTGGCGGCTCAGAGGGGCAACAAGGTGATGATTGTGAGCGGCTCGAAAGGCCATTGCGCCCAGGGGGCCGGCATCTCGTTCGTGGCCGACGGCGGCAAGCTCGGCTTCGAGATTCACGAGGGCAACATCGAGAAAAACGGACTCAAAGTGACAGCCAAGCTGCTCCAGCTCGGCAAGCAGGTGTACTAGGGAATCCCCCCCGGAAGAACATATCGGCAATGGGTGCGCGCAGGAGAGTGTGCGCACCCGTTGCTTGTCGTTGTCTCGTAGCGTCTCATAGAGGGGGCGGATGGGTTTGTCCTAGGGTCATATGCCGCCGCTTCGCACACTTCGTAGCCCATGGCCCTAGGGCGTCCCTGCCAAATTTTTATCCCCCACTCCCCCCACCCCGACGGTGTTCAGAGCCCTGTAGGGGCGATATGTGTCAGCCTAGGGCGTAAGCCCTAGGGGGGAGGCGATACGCAAAAAAGGTGACGCACGGCCTGCGCATCACCACGCGATTATTGGTTTGTAGTCTTGTCGGCCCTAGGGCCGTCGTCCGTCCTAGAACCGTCATCTGTCCTAGAACCGTCGTCTGTCCTAGGGCTCACGCCCTAGGCTATCCTATATCGCCCCCTTGGGGCTCTGAGCCCCCCACGGCAAATACGGTCGGCGTGTCAATTACACAATCCTTCCGTTCCGGAAGATTCTCCCCACAATCTCGTCGATTATGGGCAGGTCTGTGTCGGGCCAGGCCAGGCTCATGAGCTGCATGGGCATGAACCACTCCGCCTTGGAGTGGTGGCTCAGCTCGAAGCTGCCGTCGACGATGCGCGCCACGAAAGGAAAGATCCGGTATTGCTTCTCGTTGCCGGCCGCCACCTCGTAGGGGACGATCCTGTCCGCCACCTCGACCTCGACATTGAGCTCCTCGCGCACCCTGCGCACCACGCACTCTTGCGGGTCCTCGCCCTCCTGTGGGCGGCCGCCGGGAAACTCCCACTGGCCGCTGTGCGACACGCCGTCGCCACGCTTTGCCGCCAAAATCATGCCCTCGCGGACGATTATGGCGCATGAGACATCTGTCACTTGCATCGTTAACTTTTTGCGTTGTCCGGCGCCGCCCGCCTCCCAAAGAGGGTGAGGAGCGGCGCAAGGTGTGCTAATAGGGGGTCTTGTCGGTCTTTTGCTCCCAGTCGGCAAACGTCTGCAACGTCTCGCTCCGCAAGAGAGCCTCCTGTGGGATCGCCCTGCGGCTCGCGGGGAGAGCAAACTGGCTGTAGATGAACGAGTCGTCGAAGCCGACCTTGGCGGCGTCGGCCTGAGTGTTGCCATAGAAAATCTTGGCCACGCGCGCCCAGTATATCGCCCCGAGGCACATGGGGCACGGCTCGCACGTGGTGTAGACCACCGCCCCGCCCAGGTTGAAGTCGCCAAGCGCCTTGGCGGCGTCGCGCAGAGCGCACACCTCGGCGTGGGCCGTGGGGTCGCAACTCGTGGTGACGCGGTTCACGCCCCTGCCGACAATGGCGCCGTCTTTGACCACCACAGCGCCAAAGGGCCCACCGCCCTCAGCCACGTTCGCCCGGGCCAAGCGTATGGCCTCGCGCATGAAGTCTTTGTCGTCCATCTTGCCTGCCAATGTGTGTTTGGAGTTGTAGGTTGCAAGGCGACCACCAGGCCATGGGCGTCGCCCCTGTTGGTAAAGATAGTGATTTTTAGCGTCTAGATGCCCATATGTCGAGCTTTTTGCCAGGGGGGGGGACACAATCCGCCCCGCCAAGCCGAAGCCTGACGGGGCGGATTGCCGCCGGGGGAGTCGCCCCTCCGGCGCCGACGAGCCGGCCTGGACTAGGCCGTCACCTCTTTCTCGATTGCGAGCTTGCCGCGATAGTAGCCGCACTCGCCGCAGACGGTGTGGAGCCTGACGGTGGCGCCGCAGTTGGAGCATACGCCGAGCGTCGGGGCCACTGCCTTGTAGTGCGTCCTGCGCTTGTCGCGGCGTGTCTTGGAATGGTTTCGCTTAGGATGTGCCATCTCTTCTTGTTTGTTGTTATGATGAATATTTGGGTTCTAGCTCTCTGTCCGCTTCCCGCCCAGGGCCTTTAGGGCGTCCCACCGCGGGTCTGTCTCTCCCCCCTGCGCCTCGCGCGCCTTGCGCTCGGCGTCCTCCTCGCCCCGGACGACATATTTGTCGATCTCGGCGAGCATGGCCGGGTCGCACGTGGGGTTGCCGTCGTCGTCGAGGGGATGCTCGCAACGAATCGGCAGACAGACGCAGACTTGCTCGTATATCCACTGCGAGAGGTCGAGCCTCTCGTCGGCGGCGTCCACCTCGTAGAGGTCGTCGTCCTCCTCGCGCCACGCGCTACCGAGGCGGACGACGATGCGCTCGCCGCAGTCCTCGATGGGGTAGTCCATAGCCTCCATGCACAGGGCGCACTGCTGCTCCACCGTGCCGCGGATGTCGAAGTCGAGCGTGAGCATCTCGTCGGTCTTGCGGGCCTCGACGTCGACCCGCAGACGGCAATGGCTGGCGAGCGGGTCCTCGACACGGCTGAAGATGTCGTCGCCGCAGTCGAAGCCGAAGCTGTGGATGCCGTTGGGCAAGCCCCTCAGAGGGATGCTGTATTCCGCGTTGTCCTCCATCTTGACGATTTGCGGTGCAAAGGTACACATAATTATGCGCAAAAGAAAGGACGCGCCCCGCGCGTCCTTTCACAATGCAGTCGGCGGCCGCCTAAAGCCCGAAAGCCTCGCGGACGCGGCCCACGTAGTCGAGCTTCTCCCAGGTGAAGAGCTCGACCCTCTTCGAGAGCGTCCGCCCGTTGACCTTGATGGAGACGTCCCGCCACTCGGGCTTGCGTCCAAAATGACCGTAGGAGGCGGTGGGCTCGTAGATGGGGTTCTTGAGCTTGAAGCGCTCGATGATGGCGTAGGGCCTCATGTCGAAAATCTGCCCCACCTTTTGCGCAATCTGCCCGTCGGAGAGCCCCACGCGCGACGTCCCGTAGGTGTTGACGAAGATTCCGACCGGCTCGGCCACGCCTATGGCGTAGGCCACCTCGACAAGCACCTCGTCGGCCACGCCTGCCGCCACGAGGTTCTTGGCCACGTGGCGCGCGGCGTAGGCCCCCGACCTGTCGACCTTGGATGGGTCTTTGCCGGAGAACGCCCCGCCGCCGTGCGAGGCCTTGCCGCCATAGGTGTCGACGATGATTTTGCGCCCCGTCAGGCCCGTGTCGCCATGCGGCCCCCCGATGACGAACTTCCCCGTGGGGTTGACGAAGAGCTTGAGGCGGCCGCGCGCGTCGGCTGTGCCGGCCGTGGCGTTGTCGAGAAGCAGGATGTCGGAGCCGAAGAGGGCGGCGATTTCGGCGGGGAGCGTGGCCTTGACGCGCGGGATGAGGATGTCCCTCACGTCGGCCGCGATGACGGCGAGCATCTCCTGCTCGGCGGCGAACTCGTCGTGCTGGGTGGAGACGACGATGGTGTCGATGCGGAGCGGGCGGTTGTCGTCGGAGTACTCTATCGTGACCTGGCTCTTGGCGTCGGGCCGCAGGTAGGCCATCTGCCTACCCTCGCGGCGTATGGCGGACAGCTCCTCCAGGAGGCGGTGGGCCAGGAAGATGGGCAGGGGCATGAACTCCTGCGTGTCGCGGCAGGCGTAGCCGAACATCATGCCCTGATCGCCGGCGCCCTGCATCTCCTTGCGCTCGCGGACGACGCCCTGATTGATGTCGCGGCTCTGCTCGTGGAGGGCCGAGAGGACGCCGCACGAGTTGGCGTCGAACTGATATTCCGACTTGTTGTAGCCTATGGTGTCGATGACGCGGCGCGCCACGTCTTGCACCGAGACGTAGCCGTTGGTGCTCAGCTCGCCCGCCACGAGGGTGAGGCCCGTGGTCACGAGCGTCTCGCACGCCACCTTGCTCTCCTCGTCCTGGATGAGCAGGGCGTCGAGCACGGCGTCTGAAATCTGGTCGGCAACCTTGTCGGGATGCCCCTCGGAGACGGACTCCGACGTGAAGAAATAAGCCATTATGCAATTGACAATTGACAATTGACAATTGACAACTACCGGCGTCGGACGCGCCAACGCGGACGTAATCGCACAAACCGCCAATTGAGGTTTCACATTCCATCACGCCGCGAGGATGCGCAACCCGGGCTTGCGCATATGCGAGAGGAGAACGCCGGAACGGCGACGGGAAGACCGGCGCAGACCGCAGCCACTCAACCTTGGCAGATGAGAGAGAGAAAAGAAATTGCTAGGAGAAAAAGCAGGGTTGCTTTTTAGCACTTTTTTATAGTGGTTGCAAGTAGCAAATCATTCCACTCAGAAATCTGAAAAGGACTCTCGCCTCTTGGGCGTGGTGGAGATAGCGGGAGTCGAACCCGCGACCTTTTGAATGCCATTCAAACGCTCTAGCCAACTGAGCTATACCCCCATTTCGTCTTTCGACGTTGCAAAAGTATGGACAAAATTCGAGACGCGCAATAGCGGGGCGCTATTTTTTCTCGTCCTCGCCACCGGCCTCCTTCGCCTCGTCCTTGCCCGAGATTCCGCCCGAGACGATCAGCTTCATCAGATCGGCCGAGTTGACCCCCTCCAGCGGGCGCACCTGCGCGGCGGGGACCACGATGAGGTCGCCCATGACGCTATATGGGTAGGGCGAGTAGACGGCCACCATGCCGGCGAGGCCGAGGGCGGCGAGGTCGTCCTGGGTGACGAAGCCGAGCCTGTTGTTGAGCCCGGCGGCATCGAGCGACACGACCACGGGCCTGTCGAACTTGCGCTTCTCGCCCACGAAAGCCCTCATGAGGTCGCGGACCGAGGTGTAGACGAGCTTGATGAAAGGGATGCGCGACATGGTGTGGTCGAAGAGCGAGACCATCGACGGCTTGAGGACCTTGCCGCCAAGCCACCCGACTAACGTCACGATCATGAAGACGAGGACGAGCCCCAGGCCCGGGATGCGCTCGACGAGCGGAATGCCCGGGAAGAAAGAGTCGGCAATATTCACCATGCAGACCACGACGTAGACCGTCGCGGCAAGGGGGACAATGTAGATGAGGCCGTGGAAGAAATCGGCCAGTAACTTTTTCATCGGATGAGGAAGTTGCGGTCGGTGTCGAGCTTGAGGAAGATGAAGAGCATGACCGAGAAGCCCCACAAAGACGAGCCGCCGTAGGAGAAAAACGGCAACGGAATCCCGATGACGGGCATAAGGCCGATGGTCATGCAGACATTGATGGTGAAGTGGAAGAAGAAGACGCACGCCACGCAGTAGCCATAGACGCGCGAGAAGACGGAGTGCTGCCTCTCGGCGAGCGAGAGGATCCGCAGGAAGAAGACGACGTAGACGCAGACGAGGAGCGCGCTCCCGGCGAAGCCCCACTCCTCGCCGACGGTGCAGAAGATGAAGTCCGTGGTCTGCTTGGGGACGAAGTCCAGCTTGGTCTGCGTGCCGCCCAGGAAGCCCTTGCCGAGGACGCCGCCCGACCCTATGGCTATGAGGCTCTGGTTGACGTTGTATCCGGCGCCGAGGGGGTCGTCCTCGACACCGAAGAGGACATTGATGCGGGTCCGCTGGTGGTCGCCCAGGACATTGTCGAAGACGTAGCCCGTGGCGAACGACATGGCCAGGGCCACCCACACGTAGGCCAGGACCCACCACACGCCGCCGAGGCGCAGCGACACAATCTGCACGGCGACGCACACCGAAGCCGCCGCCATGCCCGACAGGATCAGCGCATCGCCCGACACGACGGCCCCGAGGGCGAACCGCGCCACGAGCCACACCACGGCGGCGACACCTGAGCCTACGGCCAGGGCCGTGAGCGCCAGCCACTTGCGCTGACGCCGGACCATCAGGACGTGCAAGACCATGAACCATAGCCCGACTACGAAGAGCATGACGGGGGTGGAGTCGAGCAGGAGCGACGCCACGGCCGCGGCGACGCACAGCCCCCCGACAATGAGGACGTGGGGCGACATCCCCTCGCGGAACATGGCGAGCAGGAAGACGAAATAGACAAGGGCCGAGCCGGTGTCGTTCTGGAGCAAGATATAGGCCACCGGCACCAAGATGACGCCGAAGAGCGCGGCGTAGGAGCGCGCAGAGAAGCGGAAGCCGTAGCGGCTCATGAGGCGCGCCAGGACGAGCGCCGTGCCAATCTTGGTGAACTCGGCGGGCTGGAACGCCACGGGGCCCAGCATGAGCCACGACCGCGCGCCATAGACCTCGCGGCCAGCGAAGAGGACGACGGTCAGGAGCAGGAGGGACACGACATAGACGGGCCACGCCATCTCGACGAATATCTTGCTGTCGGACAGCATGATGACGCCCGCGCAAGCCAGCGAGACGGCAATCCAGCAGAGCTGCTTGAAATATTCGGCGCCGAACGAGAACTGCATCCCCACCTCGGGGTTGTAGTTGGCGGCATAGAGGTTGCACCAGCCGAAAGCCACGAGCAGCACATAGAGCAACACCGTGAGCCAGTCGACCCCCTTTCGGTATGAGGCCATGGAGCTATTGTCGCTGAGCATCGTCGTCGGTCTTGGTGTCGTTTGTCGTGGTGTCGTTTGTCGTGATGCCGCTCGCCGCGGCGGACGCCCCCCGGGTACTCTGCGCATGGGGCTTCGCGGCCTCCTTTGGCTTTGGGCGCTCGGCCGCCACGCCCTGCGGCGCGATGGTGGACATGGACAGGATGCGGTCCTCGGTCCACTTGCGCTTGGGGTCTATCGCCCCCTTGATGTACTTCTCAATCATGAGGCTCGCTATGGGCGCGGCCCACGTGGCGCCGAAGCCGGCGTTCTCGACGTAGACCGAGATGGCAATCTGCGGGTCCTCGCGGGGGGCGAAAGCCATGAAGATGGAGTGGTCGCGCCCGTGCGGGTTTTGCGCCGTGCCGGTCTTGCCGCAGACCCTGACCCCCGGCACCTGGGCAGCCCTGGCCGTCGAGCCCGCCCCGCCCCAGACAGCCATCTCCATGCCGTCTTGCACGACGGTGAAGGCGGCGGTGTCTATGCCCGTCTCGCGGCGCGTGGTGTAGAGGGTGTCTATCGCCCCTCCCGACACCTTGTGGACCACGTGGGGAGTGAAGAACCACCCCTTGTTGGCAATAATCGCCGCCACGTTCGCCATCTGGATTGGCGTCAGGAGCAACTCCCCCTGGCCTATGGAGAGCGAGACGACGCTGAGCGACTTCCACCCCTTGCCGCGCGCCTTGTCATAATATTGGGCGTTGGGGACGAAGCCTCGGTTCTCGTTGGCGATGTCGATCCCGAGACGGTAGCCCAGACCGAAGCGCACGAGGTGGTCCTTCCACACGTCGAGCCCCTCGCCGACGCTGGCGAACTTCTTGCTGTCTAGCAGGTTGCGCAAGACGTAGCAGTAGTAGGCGTTGCAGGAGTTCTGGATTGACTGGCGCAGGTCGAGCGGCGAGGCGTGGCCGTGGCAGCCGAGGTGGAACGAGCCCACCGAATATCCGTGGCTGCAGGGGAAGCGCGACTGTGGCGTGATGACGCCCTCGTCGAGGCCGATGAGGGCGTTGACCGTCTTGAACGTCGAGCCGGGCGGATACCAGGCCTGGATGGCGCGGTTGAAGAGCGGCTTGTTGGGGTCGGCGGAGAGCGCGGGGAAGTTGACGGAGCGGCCCCGGCCGACGAGCAGCGAGGGGTCGTAGGTCGGCGCCGAGACCATGGCCAAGATCTCGCCCGTCTGGGGGCGTATGGCCACGATGCTGCCCGTCTTGCCGGCCATGAGCCTCTCGCCGTAGGCCTGCAGGTCGGCGTCGAGCGAGAGCGTCAGGTCGCGCCCCGAAACAGCCGCGGTGTCATATTTCCCGCCATAGAGCTCGCCCTTGGCGCGCCCCAAGACGTCGACCATGAGGTAGTTGACCCCCTTTCGGCCCCGGAGCTGCTCCTCGAAGCTGCTCTCTATGCCGGAGATGCCGACATAGTCGCCGGGGGCGTAGTAGGGATGCTCCTCGATGTAGCGGTCCCCGACCTCGCCGACGTAGCCCAGGACGTTGGCGGCTATGGGATATTCATATTTGCGCAACGTGCGGCGCTGGGCGTAGAAGCCCTTGAGGCGGTAGAGCTTCTCCTGCAACGCCGCGTAGGTCTCGTCGGAGACCTGCCGCAAGAGCACGACGGGCTTGTGGACAGACGCCCTGCGCCTCCGAATCTGCAAGCGCACGTCGGCGAAGAGCTTGCGGAGGGTCGGCATGTCGATGTCCACCGTGCGGCAGAAGTCGGCGCTGTCGAAAGCCTCGACCTCCTTGGGGACAATCATGATGTCGTAGACCGGCTGGTTGGAGACGAGGAGCTTGCCCGTGCGGTCGTAGATGAGCCCCCGCGACGGATATTGGACCACCTTGCGCCGGGAGTTCATGTCCGCCGCCTCGCGATACTCGCCCGTCAAGACCTGGACGTAGAGGAGGCGCACGACGATGACCAGCCCGAAAAGAACCATCAGGCCGCCCACCACAAGTCTCCTGCTCTCGAACATAGGTCGTCGTCTCTGTCTCCGCCGGCGGGGTCAGTCGTCGAAGCCGCGTCCCCGGGCGGGCATGAAATTCTCCAAAAGGACAATGAGAAGCGACGACGCCACGATGCTCAGCACGATGCGCAGGAGCGTCGGCAAGAGGTAGAAAGAGTCGAACTGCTCGACGAGGAACAGCGCCACGTGGTGGATGGAGACCATCAGGACGGCGTAGCGCGCGAACCACAAAGTCCCATAGGCCCGCGAGCCCGGAATCTCACCCTCCTTGTAGGAGACGCTCCGATAGGCTATGAGGCGCAGGACGTAGGGGCGCACGTAGGCCACAAGGACGCACGCCGCCATGTGCATCCCGGGCGTGTTGGAGGCGACATCGACAATCAGGCCGAGCACGGCGGCGAGAACCATGAGCAGAATGGTGGACGTCCCGAAAGGGACGAACATGACGAACGCCACGTAGACGAAAGGGTTGCAGAGGCCGAGGAAGTCCAGGTTGTCGAAGACGACAATCTGGAGCAGCAGAAGCACCACGAAGACGGCCGCGAGCCGAAAGAGATTGTACGCGCTATTCATCGACCGCAGAGTTTTCCAGGTTCGTCCTCTCGCCGGCCACCAGGTTCTCGACGACAACGACGTCGAAGACCGAGTTGAAGTCCACCGCCAGGTCCACGTCGAGATTGAAGAAACCGCCATTGCGGTCGGGCTCGACGCCACAGACCGTCCCGACGACAAGCCCCTCGGGGAAGAAGGCCGACACGCCGCTGGTGACGATGGTGTCTCCCGGCTCGACACTGGCGTGCTCGGGGATGTCCGCCACCTGCGCCCTGCGGCTCGAAAGGCCGTCCCACACCATCTGCCCGCGGTAGTTGCCTCGCTTGACCTTGACGGAGAGGTGCGAGCCGGTGTTGATTAGCGGCAGGACGAGCGAGAAGTGCGCGCTTGTCGCCACCACAAGCCCCACGACGCCCTGGGGGTTGACGACGGCCATGTCCTGCCCGATGCCGTCGTCCTCGCCGGCATCGAGGGTGAGCATGTTGCGGCTACGGTTCGTGGAGCCGCCGATGACGTGCGCCTTGCGGAAACGGAGCGTCGCCGCCTGCGCCTCGAGCGGCACTTCGGCCAGGACGGAGTCGGGGACGGCCTCAAGCATGGCCCGCAGGGCGCTGACCTCCTGCTGGAGCGCCACGTTGCGCCGCGCCAGGGCCTCGTTCTCCTCGGCCAAACCGAAGTAGCGCCCCACAGAGCCCGTGAGGCGCGCCATGGACCCCGACACGACGTTGGCGGTGGTCAGGTAGGAGGCGCGGTGGTAGTCGTTGCACGTCAGGACAAGAGCCACCGCCACGGCCTCTAGGAGCAGGAACGCGAGCGTCGTGTTGTGCCGGACAAGGAAGCGGAAGAAGTTGTTCATCGGGGCGACGCGCTAGGTGTCTGGCCACAGCGCCCCCGCCCTACCGAAGCAGGTAGGGCAGTCCGCGGTGGCGCTTCTTGAGTGCAATGCCGGTGCCTATTGCCACGCTGTGGAGCGGGTTCTCGGCGATGTGGAACGGGATGTGGATCTTGTCGGTCAGCCTCTTGTCGAGGCCTCGGAGCAGGGCTCCGCCGCCCGTGAGGTAGATTCCGTTGTTCACGATGTCGGCGTAGAGCTCGGGGGGCGTCTGCTCCAGTGCCGACATGACGGCGGCCTCGATCTTGGCCACACTGCGCTCCAGGGCGTGCGACACCTCCTGGTAGGAGACGGGGACCTCGAGGGGCAGGGCCGTGGACATGCTCGGCCCCTGGACCACGAAGTCGTCGGGCGGGGTGTCGAGCTCGGGGAGGGCAGAGCCGACGCCGATCTTGATCCGCTCGGCCATAATCTCGCCCACCTTGATGTTGTGCTGGCGGCGCATATACTCCTGGATGTCCATCGTCAGGTCGTCGCCGGCAATGCGTATGCTCTTGTTGGTGACGATTCCGCCGAGCGAGATGACCGCAATCTCGGTGGTGCCGCCGCCGATGTCGACAATCATGTTGCCCTGCGGCGCCTCGACGTCGATGCCGATGCCTAGCGCGGCGGCCATGGGCTCGTAGATGAGGTATATCTCTCGCCCGCCGGCGTGCTCGGCCGAGTCGCGGACGGCGCGCAGCTCGACCTCGGTGGACCCGGAGGGGACGCAGATGACCATGGTGAGCGACGGGGTGAAGAAGCGCGGCTGCGGCAGGAGCTTAATCATGCCGCGGATCATCTTCTCGGCGGCGTTGAAGTCCGCAATGACTCCGTCGCGCAGGGGACGTATGGTGTATATGTTCTCGTGCGTCTTGCCGTGCATCTGACGGGCTTTCTGGCCAATGGCGATAGTCCGGTCGGTATGCTTGTCGAGCGAGACGATGGACGGCTCATCGACCACGATTTTGTCGTCGTGGATGATGATGGTGTTGGCCGTACCCAAGTCCATGGCCAACTCCTGCGTGAGGAAAGAGAAAAGTCCCATGCTGGCTTTGTGGTGTTATCGGTTGTTGCTTAGTGCTTGAAGTGGCGGACGCCGGAGAAGACGAGCGCCATGCCGTTGGCCCGGCAGTAGTCCACCGTCTCGGCGTCGCGGATGGAGCCGCCCGGCTCTATGACCGCCACGATGCCCTCCTTGTGGGCAATCTCGACACAGTCGCCAAAGGGGAAGAAAGCGTCGGAGCCCAAGACCGCGCCGTTGAGGTCCAGGCCGAAGTGGCGCGCCTTCTCAATGGCGTGCTTAAGGGCGTTGACGCGGCTCGTCTGCCCCATCCCGCTGCCGAGGAGCTGCCTGTTCTTTGCCAGGACGATGGCGTTGCTCTTGGTGTGCTTGACAATCTTCTGCGCGAAGATGAGGTCGTCGAGCTCGGCCGCCGTGGCCTCGCGCGCGCCCTTGTTCTCCAACCGCTCGGGCGTCTCCGTCGCCGCGTCGCGCTCCTGCACCAGGAAGCCGTTGAGGCACGAGCGCACGCTCTCGGCGGGCATGGCGCACTCCTTGCGGACGAGGATTATGCGGTTCTTCTTCTGCTTCAGGACTTCGAGGGCGTCGGCGTCGTAGGCCGGAGCTATGACCACCTCGAAGAATATCTTGTTCATCTCGTCGGCCGTGGCCTTGTCGACGGGCCTGTTCGTGATGACGATCCCGCCAAAGGCCGACTCGGGGTCGCCCGCCAGGGCGTCTTTCCACGCCTCCAGGACGGTGGGGCGCACCGCCACTCCGCAAGCGTTGTTGTGCTTGAGGATTGCCACCGTCGTGTCGTCGAAGTCGCCGATGAGACCCACGGCGGCGTCGATGTCGAGCAGGTTGTTATATGAAATCTCCTTGCCGTGGAGCTGGTCGAACATCTTTGCGAAGTCGCCATAGAAAGCCCCCTGCTGGTGCGGGTTCTCGCCATATCGGAGGTGCATACGCCCGTCGGCAGCCATGCGCAGGCCGTCGCGCTTGTCGCGGTCGAAGTAGGAGAAGATGGCGGCGTCGTAGTGGCTGGAGACGCCAAAGGCCTGGCGGGCCAGGTCGTATCGGTCTTCCTCGTCGGTGGAGCCGCCCTTGGTGGCGAGAAGCTCCGCGAGCTGGGCATACTGGGCCTTAGAGGCCACGATGACCACGTCCTTGTAGTTCTTGGCTGCGGCTCGGATGAGCGATATGCCGCCGATGTCGATCTTCTCGATTATGGCCTGGTTGTCGGCGCCGCTTGCCACGGTGTCCTCAAAGGGGTAGAGGTCTACGATGACCAGGTCCATCTCGTCGATGTTGAACTGCCGGAGCTGCTCCAAGTCCTGCGCATTGTCGCGGCGGGCCAAGATTCCGCCGAAGACCCCCGGGTGGAGCGTCTTGACGCGGCCACCCAAGATGCTGGGGTAGCCCGTGACGTCCTCGACGGCCGTGACGGGGACCCCGAGGCTCTCGACGAACTTCTGGGTGCCGCCGGTGGAGTAGATTTTGACGCCGAGAGAGCCCAGCGCGCGGACAATTTCGTCGAGGCCGTCCTTATGGAAGACCGAGATTAGAGCAGACTTGATTTTCTTGGTGTTCGACATGACCTTATTTCTGTAATGCGCAAAAGTAGCGAATTTAGCTCTATGTAGGAAAAGATAATTATTCGGCGGGGCGGCCCCAGCCGGGCGTCAGGACCATGGTGAGACCATAGGAGTAGTCGAACCGCCCGTCGGGGGCGTCGAGATAGCCCTTGAAGTCGAGGGCGAAACGGCCGACAGAGCCCAGGGGCTTGACGAACGACGCCCCGAAGACGACGAGGTCGCGGCGGCGGCCATAGTAGGCGGCGTCGTAGTTGGAGACCGACGAGAAGAGCGGGTTGCCCTGCGGAGCGTAGAAGTCGCGGGCGTGGAACCACGCCAGTTGCGCCCGCAGGAACTTGGCGCTGAGGCGGACCTCGGGGCTAAGCGCGTAGCCGTCGGAGAACGGGCGCACCTCGCCGCCCGCCATGGCGTGGAACGCCAAAAGGTGGAGAGAGAAAGTCACGCCGCGGACGAAACCGTCCCCACCGGCCAACGCCAACGAGGGGGAGACGGCCAGGTTGGCGGTGCTCTGCATGGTGTCGGGGTAGTCGCTAATCTGCCCTCCGATATGATTGAAAATCAAGCCAAAGGGCATCTCGAAAGAAGCCCGCTCCCCGCCCTCCGGGGCGAAAAGCATCGACGCCCCGGCGGTGAACCTCTCCGGGATTGTGTCTCCGCGGAAGATGAACTGCCGCCAATTGAGCCACAGGGAGCCGCGGAGAGCCGGGCGGGAGAGCCAGACCTGGACTCCAGTCTCGGGGTAGTCGGTGAGCTGCTCCTCGGGGTCCTGGACGGCCTCGTGGAACGGGTGGGACGCCGCCCCGGAGAGCGACCCCATCTGAAGCGAGAGCCAGGGCGTGGCGCGCCACAGGGCGGCGAAATGTGGGCGCACGTAGCGCGCGCGGCTCGTGCCGCCATAGCGCAAGGCCTGGAGCCCCGCCGTCAGTGTCAGCCCCGAAGCCAACCGCCACTCCACCGTGGGGCGCAAGGCGTAGCCCACGAGGGTGTAGCCCTCGACCTGAGGGGCGAAATATTCGTTGTTCTTGAAGAAGAACGCGGCATCGACCGACGCCCCCAGGCCGTGCGGAGCGTCGTCCGCAACCTCATATCGCCCGGGCGAGACGGCACGGTCGAAAAGCCAGTCGGACTGCGCGGCGGCGCTGGGAGACGCCAGCGCGAGGAGAAGCGGCAGAAGAAAGGCGCGGCGCATCCCCCCCCCCTATTGACGCGCGAAGACCTTGCGGAGCAACGCCGTCGTCCGCTCGCTGGCGTCGGCGCGTATCTTCTTCTCCTGCTCGGCCACCTTGACGAAGATGCCGTCCACGGCCTTGTCGGTGAGGTAGTCCACGAGGTCGGTCTTGACCGTCGTCAGCCCCGCCACGCGCCCCACGGTGGTCGAGGCGACCTCGTTCCACTGCGACGTCATGGTGTCCCAACAGCCCTGCGGCGAGACGTCGCCGATGAGCTTCTTGTTGACCGAGGTCTCTATATGCTTGGCGAAGAGCGACTTGAGCTGCGCCTTGGTCTTGCCCTTGAAATAGTCTGTCGCGGCCTGGCCCTTGCTTGTCAAAATCTTCGAGGCGTCGGCTATGGTCATGCTCGTCAGTGCCGAGGTGAAGATGGGCACCGCCTCCTTGGCGGCGTCGGACGCCGCGGCGTTGATGTTCTTGACCACCTTGCTGACGAGCGCCTGCCCCCCAGGGAGCTTTGCCACGTTTTTGGTGATGACGAGCGCCTCGGACGGCAGCCCTATGCGTGTGGCCACGTCGTTGTAGAACCCGTCTTTGGCCGAGAGGGCGCTCACGCCCTTGGAGATTCCGATGCCGAGAGCCTCCTTGAGCCCCGCGGCAATCTCGGCCTGCGTGGGCTTGGCCGACACGCCCCGTGCCGCCGAGAGCAACGACGCCGACTGCCCCCCGCCCGCAACGGCGCACCCGGCGAGCATGAGCGCCGCGGCGAGGCCGGCCGCGAGGGCCGCGTTCTTCTTCACTCGTCTGACCATATGATTCTTTCCCCCATTTTTGTCAAAGCCCGGTGTCGAACACCCAGCATTTCTCAAATCCCGCCCTCTTGCGGAGCGCCCTGGCGGCATCTTTGGCCTCCGCCTCGTCGGCAGACGACGCCGCCACGACGCGGCACCGCCCGTCGCTGTCGAGAAGCTCCAGCCCCTCGACGCCCCCGGCGCGCATGGAGGCGGCGTAGTCTTGCGCCTCCTGCCTCGTCGGGAACGACGCCACGACGACGCAGAACCTGCCCAGGGCGGGCCGCGCCCCGGCCTGGGCGGCGTCGGCGCCGGCCTCCTCGGCCACGTCCACGTCGGCGTGGAGCGCCGCGGGGATTGCCGAGACGGGGACGCTCGGCGCCAGCAGGGCGCTCATGTCGGCCCGGACCATGTCGCCGTCTCCGGCGGTCTGCGAGACGAGCATGAGGGCGGCCACGGCCGCCGCCGACGCCGCCACTCGCCGCAGAGAGGCGCCGAGCCCCGGCCCCAGCAGGGCGGCGGAGCGCACCGGGCGCGCGGCGACGGGGGCCAGCCCATAGCTGTCGACCAGGACGTTGAGCCCCGGCACGGCCTCGAAGACGACGCGCCCGCCGACGCCGGAGAGCGAGCCGAGCCGCGGCAGGAGGACGACCTCGCCCGCCGCGACCCTCCGCAGGGCGTCGGCGGCGAACTCCTCGACGCGGCGCATGGCCTCGGTGTAGTCCACGCCGTCGGCCCGCGCCACGCCGTCGGCGAGCAGCCCGTCGGAGCGCCGTATGTCGGCGTTGAACGCCACCTCCTTTGACGGCGGGAGCATCAGCCCCCGGCGCGCGTCGAACGTCGAAGCCGTCCGCCGCGTCAGGAAAGCCCCCAGGCCGGGGACAATCACGCAGTCGTGCTCGTGGAGCAGCGACAAGATGACGGTGGCGATGTGCGATGGCATGGGTCGGCGTTTTTTCAGTTCAGGGTCCACTCGGCACCCTCCTTCGTGTCCTTGATGGTGAAACCGAGCTCGGCGAGCCGGTTGCGAATCTTGTCGCTCGTGGCCCAGTCCTTGCCGGCCTTGGCCTGCTGGCGCAGCTCCAGGAGCAAGTCCATGGCCCCGGCGAAAGCCTTGGTGTCTGCCGCCCCGCCCTCGCGCAGGCGCAGGCCCAGGACGTCCTCGCCAAAAGTCTTGAAGACGCCGCGCAGCTCGTCGAGGTCGGCCTGCGAGAGCGTCCCCTTGCCGTCGGCTACGGTGTTGACGGCCCTGGAGGCGTCGAAGAGGAGCGAGATGACGATGGGCGTGTTGAGGTCGTCGGCCATGGCCTCCTCGCATTTCTCCCTCAGCCCCGCCACGTCGACGGTGGTCTTGCCGGCGGGGGCAATCTTGCCCAGGCGCGCCACGGCCTCGCGGAGCCTGGCCAGGCCCTTCTCGGCGGCCTGGAGGGCGTCGTTGCCGAAGTCGAGAGTGCTGCGGTAGTGCGCCTGGAGGATGAAGAAGCGGATCGTCATGGGGTCGTAGGGCTGGGCCAGCATCTCCTCGCCCCGGGCGTTCTTGTGGCTCCCGCGGAAGAACTCCTCCAGGGTTATGAAGTTGCCGAGGCTCTTGCCCATCTTCTGCCCGTTGATGGTGACCATGTTGTTGTGCATCCAGTAGCGCACCGTCTCGTGGCCCAGGGCCGCCGTGCTTTGCGCAATCTCGCACTCGTGGTGGGGGAAGACGAGGTCCATCCCGCCGCCATGTATGTCGAACACCTCGCCAAGGTATTTCGTCCCCATGGCCGAGCACTCCAGGTGCCACCCCGGGAATCCCTCGCTCCAGGGCGACGGCCAGTGCATGATGTGCCCGGGCTGCGCCTTTTTCCACAGGGCGAAGTCGAACGGGTTCCGCTTGCCGCCCTGCCCATCGAGCGCGCGCGTGTTCTCCATGGTGTTCTCCAGGTCGCGGCCGGAGAGCTTGCCGTAGTGGAACTTGGTGTTGTATTTCTCGACGTCGAAATATACCGAGCCGTCGCTGACGTAGGCGAACCCGGCATCGAGAATCTTCTTGACGAACTCGATCTGCTCTATGATGTGCCCGCTGGCGTGCGGCTCGACGGAGGGCGGCAGGACCCCGAGGGCGTCCATGGCCTGGTGGTAGCGGACGAGGTAGTGCTGGACGACCTCCATGGGCTCGAGCTGCTCCAGGCGCGCCTTTTTTGCAATCTTGTCCTCCCCCTCGTCGGCGTCGTGCTCGAGGTGCCCGACGTCGGTTATGTTGCGGACGTAGCGCACCTTATACCCCATGTGGGTCAGGAGGCGGAACAGGACGTCGAACGTTATGGCCGGGCGCGCGTGGCCCAGGTGGGCGTCGCCGTAGACCGTGGGGCCGCAGACGTAGAGGCCGACGCGGCCCTCGTTGACGGGGCGGAACGTCTCCTTGCGCCTGGTGAGAGTGTTGTATATCTTCAAGGCTTCTTCCATAGTGGCAAAAGTAGGGCTTTTCGCGCAAAGATGTCACGCGAAAAAGGGTCTCAGCGCCTTGCGGACGTCGGCCGCGTCGAAAGGCCTCCGCAACGTGGCGTCGAAGCCGGCCCTGACGCAGGCCCGCGCCTGCTCGTCGGAGCCGGAGTCCACGATGCCGACGACGGGCACCTTGCGGGCGACGCCGCTCTCGACCCCGCGCACCATCTCGACAAGACCGCGCCCCCGGCCGGAGTCGGACACGAGGTCGGTCAGCACGGCGGACACCTTGTTGAAAGAGAAGAGCGACACGGCCTCGTCGGCGTCATGGGCCCTCAGCAGCTTGGCGCACAGCCCGTCGAGGCTGTCGGAGAGATGCCCCCACAGCATGTCGTCGGCCGTCATGACCAGGAGCGTGGCCTCGGCCATGGGGACGCCGGCGTCGATCGCCGCACGCGCGCGAGAGACAAGCTCCGTGGCGATGTCGTCATCGTCGTCGGCGCGCCGGTAGGCGAGAGAGAACTCCACCTCGACCCCGCCGCCCGAAGACGACACGGCGAAGCTCCCGCCCTCGCCCTCGACAATCCGCTTGGTGACGCCGAGGCGCAGAAAGTCGACCAGGTGGAACTCCGAGACCGAGATCTCCCTGCGGTCCTGCCCCTCGTCGTAGTCGAGCGTTAGGGCGAAGCGCAAGACGACCCCGCGCTGCGGCACCCCGTCGCGGCTGACGACAATCCGCATGGCGGAGCTCGGCAGGCAAAAGCGGTGGTCG
Source organism: uncultured Marinilabiliaceae bacterium (assembly GCA_964534235.1). GTDB lineage: Bacteria > Bacteroidota > Bacteroidia > Bacteroidales > Marinilabiliaceae > W3P20-009. The sequence continues at coordinate 33,597 of CAZHOT010000012.1, read as the reverse complement.
AGCGAGTCGAGGACGTGGAGGATGACCTGCCGCGTGAGGACGCTGTTGCCCCTCACCTCCTCCGGCACGCCGGGGGCGAACTCGAAGACGTGCGCCTTGGCGGGGTCGCGCGGGCGGTAGAGCTTGAGCATGTTGCTGACGAGGAGGTAGAGGTTGAACAGCACCGTCTCCTGGGGGACGAGCGGGACTCCGAGGTCCGACGCCTTGCGGATGGCGTTGACGTTGTTTATGGCGTTGAGCGCCGCGGAGCGGACAATCTGCGCCAGCTCGACCTGCACTCCCGACATCCGCTCGGAGGCCAGGGCCGCCGACGCCTCGGAGATGTTGCGCAGGGGCTTCTCGACGCTCGCCGAGAGGCGCTCGACGAGGTCCTGGCGGGTGGACTGCTCGTCATAGAGGATGGCCACCTCGCGGTTCTTCTCGTAGACGAGGCTGGCGAACCACCGCAGGGCCACATAGTAGACAAAGATGCAAAAGACCTGGACAAAGACGAGCGGCAGCAGCCCCAGGAAAGCGTAGGCGACAGAGACCTCGCCGGCCAAGACCAGCTCGGAGACGAGGGCCTGGGCCACGACCAGGGCGAGCTGGACGGCGCCCAAGACAGCCCCGACGTGCCGGCCGTGGAGAACCATGGCTATGAAAGGGTAGATGGGCAGGCTGATGCCTACGATGCCGTAGCGCGCGCACGAGGCGTAGATGACGACAAAATAGACGAAGACGGCGAAGCGGTCCACGGCTCCCACGAACTTGTCGTCGTGGGCGACATATGTTATGACGAAATAGGAGACGAAAAAGAAGCAGAAGATGAGGTTGACCGTCGAGACGACGGAGTCCTCGCTAATCAGCGCGTAGAGGCCCAGGATGAGGCTCTGCGCCAGCATGAAGAAGTTGACGACGTTGGAGAACGCCGCCTTGAAGCCCGCCTCCTCGCCCAGGTCGGCGTCGGCCGAGACCTTGAAGAGGTTGAAGACCCGAGAGAGAATGAACATGACCGCAGTGACAGATTTCGCGTCGGGGCGCCGCAGCGCCGCCCCCAAAGATAGCAATATAAACTAATCTTCGGACATGCCCTCGCCCGAATAGCCACCGTCGGGGCTGACGCCGCCGTCCCGGCGCGCCTTGGCGGCCTTGCCCGTCATGTTGCCGAAAGTCCATCCCACCTGCACGATGAAGCGCCGCCCGCCGCGCCAGTTGCGGCTCTCCTGGCTGAAGCCCTCGCCGCTCGTGGTGGTGCGCCAGGCCCGGCTGTCGAGGATGTCGCGGCAGTTGAGGGCCAGCGAGAGCTTGCGGTCGAGGAGCTGCTTGCGGAGGCCGAGGTCGAGGTAGTGGTTGGCGTCGCGCGTGCCTTGCGAGATGACCGTCGGCGAGTCGTAGTTGAACGTGGCCTGGAGAGTGAACTCGCGCGGCAGCATGAGCGACGCCATCTCGCGGAGCGTCCACGAGAAGTCCTCGTCGGAGCGGACCGTGACGTCGGCCCGCCCGCCCTGATCGGTGGCGACGCTGAACGTCCCGCCGTCGAGGGTGTAGTAGTAGACGTTGAGCGTCGTGGTGAGGTCGAGGCGCCCCAGGAAGCGGTTCTTGCCGATGACCTCCAGGCCCGAGCGCTGGCTGCGGGCGATGTTGCGGTTGGTGGAGTAGCGCACCCCGCCGTCCATGTAGGCTATCTGCTGGATGACGTCCGTCGAGGGGCGGAAGTAGGCCGAGAAAGAGAGCGTGTGGTCGGCCCATGTCTTGATATAGTTGAGCTCCAGCGAGTTGGAATATTCGGGTGTCAGCTCGGGGTTGCCATAGGAGATGCTCGTGGAGTCGGAGATGTTCTTAAAGGAGTTCATCTGCCCCCCCCAGGGCCGCTGCAGGCGGCGGGTGTAGTTGACCTGCAGCTCCTGCGTCTCTCCCATCTTGAACGAGAGGTAGGCCGTGGGGAAGAGGCCGAAATAGTCCCTCGAGAAGCGGTCTTGCGCCTTGGCCTCATACTCCATCTCGTAGTCGAGGCTGGCGGTGCGCACCGTCCACCACTCCCCGCGGAGGCCTACCTGGTATCCGAAGAAAGCGTCGCCGGGCCTCTGCGTCCAGTTGGCGTAGAGGGCGTGGATGTCGGTGTCATATTTGAACCTGTTGAAGAGCGAGCGAATGCTCTGCGTCTTGGCCTCGTCGGCGAAAGTCTCAGTCGGGCTGTCCTCGCGCGAGAATGCCCCCTCGTAGCCCGCCTGGAGGCGGCCGGCGTCTCCGACGGGGCCCTCATAGTCGAGGCGCGCCGAGATGTCGTCTTTCTTGATGTGGCTCTCCTGCCGCTGGTAGGCGCGCGTGGCGGCGGCGGCAAGGGCCTCGGGCGACGAGGCCGCGCCGTCGGGCAGGTCTTTGTCGAAGTATGTGCCCTGGTCGTAATAGGTGTCGCCGTCCATGCGCCACCCGAACTTCGAGCCCGTGGCCTCGACGAAGTGGCCCGCGGCCCAGCTGTGGCGGTAGGAGACCTCGAAGTTGCTCATCCGCACGTCGTCTTCGTTCTCGTTGACGCGCGTCCGCCAAAAGGAGTCGAAGTAGCCGTCGGCGCCGGGCGACGAGGCGACGGCGTAGGGCGCCGAGGTGTAGTCGTAGGTCGTCTTGTTGTCCCCGCCGCCGAACATGCCCATGAAGCCGGCCGAGACCTCGTCGCGCTCGGAGACGTGCCACGTCAGCCCGGCGCGGGTGAAGAGGTTGTTGCCCTTGCGGTCGCCGTCGTAGGCGGAGTTGAGATAGCCGGTGGAGACGTCGCCGTCCTTGTAGTCGCGCCGCGTCCACCCGCCGTTGTCGTGGCGGCGCAGTCCGTAGCCCAGGTTGAGGTAGGCGTCGATGAGCGGGCTGCTGTAGTTGATGTTGGCCCCGGCGCGCGCCCCCTTCTTGGAGTTGACGCTCAGCTGCGCGCCGCCGTAATATCCGGCCTTGCGGTCGCGCTTGAGGACGATGTTGATGATGCCCGCCGAGCCCTCGGCGGAATATTTCGACGACGGGTTGGTTATGACCTCGACCCTCTCTATGCTCTCGCTCGGCAACTGCTGGAGGATGTCCCCGCGGTTGTCGGAGGTCATGCCCTGTGCCTTGCCGTTGATCCACACGGTGACGGACGACGAGCCGCGGAGCGATATGTTGCCCTCGGCGTCGACCTCGACGCTGGGGATGTTCTCCAGGACGTCGGACGCCGAGCCGCCCGTCGAGGCTATGTCCTGCCCGACGTCGAAGACCTTCTTGTCGATGTCGAGCTTCATCGTGGACTTCTGCGCCACGACGGAGACCTCGCCCACCTGGCGCGCCTCCTCGGCAAGCGCGACGCGACCCATGTCGACCCTGGCCGCCCCAGCGGCGGGGACCGTCACGGCCCGGCGCAGCGTCTCGTAGCCCATCATCTGGAACGAGACGGTGTAGCCGCCGGCGGCGAGGTCGGCAAGCAGGAACCCGCCCTCGGAGTCGGAGACCGTGCCGCGGACGAGCGTCTCGCCCCGGTAGGCAATGACGTTGGCGAAAGGGAGTGGCTGCCCGGCCTTGTCCACCACAGTGCCGGCTACGGAACCCGCCAAGGCGCACAGCGCCGTGCAGAGCAGGCCCGCCAAAGAGAGGAGCGCGCGCTTCATCATTGTCGTCTTCATGTTTTCGTGCGAAGGTACTCAAAAACAATGCCGAAAGCCGACACAAATCTACATTCGGCGCATTTGTGACGACCAAGGCGGGCCCGCGGCGCGGCGCAAATCGCCCCACACGGGGACCTCCGCGGGCCGCGTCTCGCCCCTCATTTAGCCCATACGCCCCAAAATCGGCTCTCTTAGCCACTTTTGGCAACCCGACATACCAATCCGGTTGACGAGCCGAGGCGGCGATATTTTCTTTGTGACGACGCGAGGGGGACGGCACGCCGCCGCCACGAAGCGCCAGGACAAAGCAAAGAACGGAGAATGGCAGACAACAAGGCAAGCGCGGCGGCGCGCGCGGCAGACGGCCTCCACCAGGTGGCCCTGCGCGCCGTGAGGGCCGTGGTCCAGCAGGGCGTGGTGACAATCGACGCCGAGCGCTGCAAGGGCTGCGAGCTGTGCGTCTACGAGTGCCCGGCGCACACGCTGCGCCTGTCGGAGGGCGTCAACGCCCGCGGCTTCCACAACTCGGAACAGGCTCGCCCCGACCGCTGCATAGGCTGCGCCTGCTGCGCGCTGATATGCCCCGACGCGTGCATAACGGTGTTCCGCCACACGATAGTCCCCGACGGGCTTAGAGAGGAGATTCAGAGACAATGAGCGAAGAGGTACGACTGATGAAGGGCAACGAGGCCCTGGCCCACGCCGCCATACGCTACGGCGTCGACGCCTACTTTGGCTACCCCATCACGCCGCAGAGCGAAATCTTGGAGACGCTCAAGGCCGAGCGCCCCTGGCGGACCACGGGCATGACCGTCATGCAGGTGGAGAGCGAGGTGAGCGCCATCAACATGGTCTACGGCGCGGCGGCCACGGGGCGACGCGCCATGACCTCATCGTCGGGGCCGGGCATAAGCCTCATGCAGGAGGGCATCTCCTACCTGTGCGGCGCCAACCTGCCGTGCCTGATAGTGAACGTCATGCGCGGCGGGCCGGGCCTGGGGACCATCCAGCCGAGCCAGGCGGACTACTTCCAGGCCGTCAAGGGCGGCGGCCACGGCGACTACAAGCTCTACGTCCTGGCTCCGGCCAGCGTCCAGGAGATGGCGGACTTCGTGGCGGCGGGCTTCGACTGGGCCTTCGCCCACCGCAACCCCGCCATGATTTTGGCCGACGGGACGATTGGGCAGATGATGGAGAAAGTGGTCCTGCCGCCGGCCCGCCCGCGCCTCTCGCCCGGCCAGGTCGAGGAGCTCTACCCCTGGGCCTGCACAGGCACCATGCGCCACCGGATGGCGAAGAACAGGATTACGAGCCTGGAGCTCGACGCCGCCGCCATGGAGGCCAAGAACCAGGACCGCGAGGACCGCTACGCCCGCGCCGACGCCGACGACGCGCGCCACGAGGAGTATCGCACCGACGACGCCGACATCATCGTCGTGGCGTTCGGCTCGGCGGCGCGCGTATGCACCAAGGCCGTCGACGTGGCCCGGGGCCGCGGGCTGCGCCTGGGCCTGCTGCGCCCCGTGACGCTGTGGCCGTTCCCCAAGAGAGCCTTGGCGGAGGCGGCGCGCCGCGCGCGGGGATTCCTGGTGGTCGAGCTCAACGCCGGCCAAATGATAGAAGACGTGCGGCTGTCGGTGGAGGGCGCGGCGCCGGTGGAGCATTTCGGGCGGCTCGGCAGCGGCGTCATCTTGACGCCCGACGAGGTTGTCGAAGCCGCGCAAAGCATTTTCGGAGACAAGATATGACAGACGAGGAGCTAAGGAGAGAGGGCAACATCGTCTACCGCCGCCCGCGGCTGATGACCGGCGCCGACATGCACTACTGCCCCGGGTGCTCGCACTCGACGGTCCACAAGGTCGTGGCCGACGTGCTGACCGAGATGGGCCTTGCCGACCGCGCCATAGGCGTCAGCCCCGTTGGGTGCTCGGTGTTCATCTACAACTACATAGACATCGACTGGGTCGAGGCGGCTCATGGGCGCGCGCCCGCCGTGGCCACGGCCGTCAACCGCCTCAACCCCGACAAGATGGTCTTCACCTACCAGGGCGACGGCGAGCTCGCCGCCATAGGCACCACGGAGGCCATCCACGCCTGCAACAGGGGCGAGAACATAACCATCATCTTCATAAACAACGCCGTCTACGGCATGACGGGCGGGCAGATGGCCCCCACGGCCCCCCTGGGGCTGAAGACTGCCACCTGCCCCGACGGGCGCACGGTCGAGCTGGAGGGCTACCCCCTGCCGATAACCGACCTGCTGTGCAAGACGGCGGGGACGTGCTTCGTGAGCCGCGAGAGCGTGACGGGCTACAAGGCGGTCTTGAGGGCCAAGAGGGCCGTGCGCCGCGCATTCGAGAACACCCTGGCCAAGCGCGGGACGTCGGTCATAGAGTTCATGGCGACGTGCTGCTCGGGCTGGAAGATGTCCCCGCACGACGCCAACAGGTGGCTCGACGAGAGGATGCGCGGCATGAAGATGGGGACGCTTAAGGCAATTAACAATTGACAATTGACACGCCGACCGTATTTGTCGCTGCGGACTGTGGGGACTCAAACCCCATAGGGGCGGCGTAGGACGGACGACAAGCCAGGACAGGCGACACCCCTGGGGAAGGCGACGGGGGTGGGAAGGCGACAAACCAAGACATACTGGCAATTGACAGAAAACGAATCATCACAGCATATGACAAACGAGATTCTCATAGCGGGCTTCGGAGGGCAGGGCGTCCTCTCGATGGGCAAGACACTGGCCTACGCCGGCGTCTTGCGCGGCAAGGAGGTGACGTGGCTCCCCAGCTACGGCCCCGAGCAGCGCGGCGGCACGAGCAACGTCACCGTGGTCGTCTCGGACGAGCGCATCAGCAGCCCCATAGTGGACTCCTACGACGTCGTGATAGCCCTCAACCAGCAGAGCCTGACCAAGTTCGAGAAGCGCGTCAAGCCCGGCGGGACGCTCATCTACGACAGCTACGGAATCCAGGAGCGCCCCTCGCGCCCCGACATCAACACCTACAGCGTCGACGCCACGCGGACGGCCAACGCCAACCACCTGCAAAAGATGGCGGGCGTCATGGTCCTGGGGGCCATGCTGGGCATAGGCCACATGATGGACAACGGCGACATCATGGCGAGCCTCCGCAAGACCCTGCCGGAGCGCTACCACAACCTGCTCCCCGCCAACGAGCGCGCCCTGGCGATGGGCGAGGCCATGGCGGTGTGCGAGCATAAGGCGGCGAGCAATTGACAATTGACAATTTCTGGGTGTCGGCCGTTGTTGCCCCAGGGTGTTATATATGGGTGCGACTCCATCCGGGCGTCTTGTAGCCCCAAAGGCTACGAAGTGTGCGAAGCGGCGGCACATGACAGCCTAGGGCGTAAGCCCTAGGATAGACGACAACCCCTAGCAGACGCTAACTCTAGGACGGACGACGACCTTAGGGCAGATGCCCCCCCTAAGACTGACAAGACAACAACCCAATTATTATAAAAGGGGGACGCACGGAGCGTGCGTCCCCCTTTTTCATTCCCGCATCCATTTTTCATCCTAGGGCTCACGCCCTAGGCTATCCTATATCGCCCCTTTGGGGCTCTGAGCCCCCCACGGCAAATACGGTCGGCGCGTCAACTGTCAATTGTCAACTGTCAATTGTCAACTGTCAATTGAGCTCTTGTCAATTGCTAATTGTCAATTAGTTGCCTTTGCCACCCTCTTGCGGTCGTTCTCGTTGAGCAGGACCTTGCGCAGTCGCATGGAGTGGGGCGTCACCTCCACATACTCGTCGCCCTGGATGTATTCGAGAGCCTCCTCCAGGCTGAAAATGGTGGGCGGAGCGAGGTGCACGGCGTCGTCGGCGCTCTTGCTGCGCATGTTGGTCAGCTTCTTGCTCTTGCAGACGTTTATCACGATGTCGCCCTCGCGGGTGTTCTCGCCGACGACCTGCCCGGCGTAGACCTCGTCGCCGGGGTTGATGAAGAACTTGCCGTGGTCCTGGAGCTTGTCCAGCGAGTAGGCGAAGGCCGTGCCGCCCTCCATGGCGATGAGGCTGCCGTTGGTACGCTTGTCGATGTGCCCTTTCCAGGGCTCGAAGCCCAAGAGGCGGTGCGCCATGACGGCCTCGCCCGCCGTGGCCGTCATGAGGTTGGTGCGCAACCCTATGATGCCGCGGCTGGGGATCTTGAAGTCCTGATGGATGCGGTCCCCATGGCGCTCCATGTTGACAAGCTCGCCCTTGCGCTGCGTCACCATCTCGATGGCCTTGCCCGAGCAGTCCTCCGGCAGGTCTATGGTCAGCTCCTCGACGGGCTCGCACTTCTGCCCGTCAATCTCCTTGGTGATGACCTGCGGCTGCCCGACCTGGAGCTCGTAGCCCTCGCGGCGCATGGTCTCGATGAGGACGGAGAGGTGGAGGACACCGCGGCCATAGACGTTCCAGGCGTCGGCACGGTCGGTGTCCTCGACGCGCAGGGCCAGGTTCTTCTCCAGCTCCTTGGTGAGGCGCTCCTTGATGTGGCGGCTGGTGACGAACTTGCCGTCCTTGCCGAAGAAAGGCGAGTTGTTGATGGTGAAGAGCATCGACATCGTGGGCTCGTCGATGGCAATCGACGGCAGCGGCTCGGGGTTGACGCTGTCGGCCACGGTGTCGCCGATGTCGAAGCCGTCGAAGCCGACAATGGCGCAGACGTCGCCGCAGCCGACGCTCTCGACCTTCTGCTTGCCCATGCCGTCGTAGACATAGAGCTCGCGGACGCGCTGGCGCACGATGCGCCCGTCGCGCTTGCAGAGGGCCACGTCCATGCCTGCCCGGAGCTCGCCGCGGTGGATGCGCCCGACGGCAATGCGGCCCGTGTATGAGGAGAACTCCATCGACGTGACGAGCATCTGGACCGTGCCCTGGTTGAGGGACGGCGCCGGGATGTGCTCGATGATGGCGGAGAAGATGGCGTCGATGTTGTCGGTGCGCGTCTTCCAGTCGGAGCTCATCCAGTTCTCCTTTGCCGAGCCGTAGACGGTGGGGAAGTCGAGCTGCTCCTCGGTGGCCCCGAGCGAGAACATGAGGTCGAAGACGGCCTCGTTGACCTCCTCGGGGCGGCAGTTGGGCTTGTCGACCTTGTTTATGACGACGATGGGCTTGAGCCCCATCTTGATGGCTTTCTCCAAGACGAAGCGCGTCTGCGGCATGGGGCCCTCGAAAGCGTCGACGAGGAGCAGGCACCCGTCGGCCATGTTGAGGACGCGCTCCACCTCGCCGCCGAAGTCGGAGTGGCCCGGGGTGTCGATGATGTTAATCTTGCATCCGCCCCAGGTCACGGCGCAGTTCTTGGCCAGGATCGTTATGCCGCGCTCGCGCTCCAGCTCGTTGTTGTCCATGAGCAGGTCCCCGACCTGCTGATTCTCGCGGAAAGTCTTCGCGGCCTTCAACATCTTGTCGACAAGCGTCGTCTTGCCATGGTCGACGTGGGCGATGATTGCCACGTTCCTTATTTTTGCGCTCTTATCAGCTGCTGACATAAGTTAGGTTATTGAAATGCAAAAGTAGCCATTCCAACACTTTGGGGACGGCGCGGGCGTGTTAAAGTTTGCTTTAGCGGCGGGGAGGGAGGGCGGCTAGAGCCCTGCGGAATAGTAGCGGCGCACAATGACCTTGACGGGATACCACGCCGCGAGGGCCGCGAGGGCCGCCACGGCGACGAAGACCGCCGCCACGTCGGCCCACCACAGCTCGACGGGGTAGGAGTCTATGATGTAGCTCTCGTCGCCGCCGAAGCCCACGAGCCCCCACCGCTCCTGCGCCAGGGTGAGCCCGACGCCCAGGAGCAGGCCCAGCACGGCCCCGCCGACCGACAGGAGCCACCCCTCGAAGAGGAACACGCGGGTGACCATGGCGCCGTCGGCGCCCAGGGAGCGGAGCACGGCGATGCTCTCCTTCTTCTCGAAGATGAGCATGGACATGGAGCCGATGATGTTGAACGCCGCAATGAGGGCGATGAAGAGCAGGATGGCGAAAGCCATGAGCTTCTCGACCTCCATCATCTTGAAGAAGCTCTCGTGCTGCATCCACTTGTCTTTGACGACGAGGCCGCCGGGCAGCCGGCCCCGCAGCTCGTCCGCCACCTGCGCCACGTCGGCCCCCGCGGCCACCCGCGCCGAGATGCTCGTGGCGACGGTGTCGGGATAGTCGAAGAGGGCGCGGGCGGTCTCAATCGAGGCCAGGACGCGCGACGCGTCATAGTCCACCTGCTGGACGGAGAAGACGCCCCCCACCCTCTCGACGCGCTCGACGAACGACCTCTCGGGCCGGGACATGCTGACCCGCCCGCGGCGCTTCGGGGCGTAGAAGACGACATTGGGGACGAAAGAGAGCGACGAGACGGAGAGGCGCGACGCCAGGACCTCGCCCAGCAGGCACCGCCCAGGGCGGAAAGCCCCCTCGACGACGATGGAGTCTATGCTCGTCACGTCGTCATAGTTGGCGCCCACCCCCATGACCGTGGCGGGCATCTGCCGCTTGCCGTAGCGCACCAGGGCGTTGTCCTCGACAACCTCCGACCACGCCGCCACGCCGCCGCATCCGTCCACGGCCGCCACGACGAGCGAGTCGACGACGAACGACTTGCCCTCGGCGGCCTCGATGCGCAGGTCGGGGTCGAAAGAGCCAAAGAGCCTCGTGACGAGGCCGTTGAGGCCGTTGAAGACGCTCAGGACGATGACGATGGCGGCCGTGGCCACCATGACCCCCAGGGCCGAGATGGCCGAGATGACGTTGATGGCGTTCTGGCTCTTGTGGGCGAAGAGGTAGCGCCTCGCAATGAGCAGTGGGAGGACGTTGCGGCTCACGGGCGCGGGGGTCAGTCGCCGTCAGCGGGCCTGCGGGCCCGGACAATGAGCCCCGTGCCGGCAGCGTGCCGGCGCGCGACGTCCGCCCAGTTGAGGACTAGGCACAGCGGGAGCGTCAGGACGTAGTAGAAAGGAAGCAGGAGGAAGAACGCCCGGCTCGCGTTGAGCATGGAGATGGGCCACTTCATGGAGAGGACCCACGAGGCGTGTCCCGGCGCGCCATAGGAGTAGCGGGCCTCGACGCTGGCGAATCCCGCCCGGCGGAGCTTCTGGGCAATGTCGTCGATGTTGTAGCCGTCGCGGACGTGCTCGTCGATGAATCCGCTGACCTTGCCGTCCTCATGCCCGTGCCCGTCGGCGTCGGAGCCGCCCTTGTCCGACGGGGTGGAGATGAGGAGCTCGCCCCCGGGGCGGAGCGAGCGGCAGAAATTGGAGAAGACGGCCTCGTCGTCGAGGATATGCTCCATGACGTCGACGGAGAGGATGAGGTCATACTCGCCCTCGCGGCAAAAGGTCGTCAGGTCCGCCACCTCGAAGCGCACCCGCCCCCCCATGCCTAGCCTCGCGAAGAACGCGTTGCAGTCGGCAATCTGCTCCTCCTTGACGTCCACCCCCACGACGGTGTTGCCCGGGTTGAGCGACGCCAGGCGGTAGGAGTATTGGCCAAAGCCGCTGCCGGCATCGAGGATGGCCGCCGGGCGCCCCCCGCGGCCGGAGTCCCAAAGGCGGAGCTCCCTGCGGATGTGCCACGAGCGCAAGAGCAAGACGTCGAGCATCTTGTAGAAGAGGACGCGGAGCCAGGGCGTGCGGTTGAAGAAAGAGCCGAGCGTCCGCTTTATGGGGTCGTAGTGCATGAGACAGTACTTAGGTTTGTTTCGCTATGCGGAAGCCCCCCGCGGCCGTCACTCGCCCGCCGCCTTGCCGCCGTCCTCGGCGAGGAGGCGGTCGATGTTCTCCAGGTAGCCCAGGCTGTCGTCGACGAAGAAAGCCGGCTCGGGGACGATGCGGAGCTGCTTGCCGACGCGCTTGCCGAGCATGTAGCGCACGGTGGACTTGTTCTTGTTGATGTTGTCTATCACCTCCCGGGCCTTGGCGTCGGGGAAGACGGAGAGGTAGAACTTGGCGACGGAGAGGTCCGCCGAGACCCTGGCGACGGTGACGGAGAGCATGGCCCCGAGGGAGAGCTCCGCCAGCTCGCGCTGGAACATCTCCGCGGCCTCCTTTTGCAGGAGGCGCGATATTTTTTTCTGCCTGGTAGATTCCATGTCAGACGCGAATATAACCTTTTATTTAAAACGACTCGACATTGGGCGGCCTACTCGACCGTGACCGACTTGGCCAGGTTGCGCGGCTGGTCTACATTGCAGCCGCGCATGACGGCCACGTCGTAGCTGATGAGCTGCAGGGGCACGACGGCGACGAGCGGGAGCAGGGCCTCGTCGCAGTCGGGGATCTCGATGACGTAGTCGGCCATCTTGCTAATCTCGGTGTCCCCCCTGGTGACGACGGCCACGACCTGCCCCTTGCGTGCCTTGACCTCCTGGATGTTGTTGACAATCTTGTCGTAGAGCTTGTCACGCGTGGCGAGGACGAAGACGGGCATGCAGTTGTCGATGAGGGCTATCGGGCCGTGCTTCATCTCGGCGGCGGGGTATCCCTCGGCGTGGACGTATGAGATCTCCTTGAGCTTGAGGGCCCCCTCCAGTGCCACGGGGTAGAGGTATCCGCGGCCCAGGAAGATGGCGTTTTGCGCCAACTGGTAGGGACGCGCGACGTCGCGGATGTGCGCCTCGCCGGCCAGCACCTCGGCAATGAGGCCGGGGACGCGGAGCAGGTCGTCGACAAGGCGGGCGTAGCGCTCCTCGTCGAGGACGCCTCGCTTGCGCCCCAAGAGGAAGGCCATCATGGTCAGCACCACGACCTGGCTCGTGAAGGCCTTGGTCGAGGCCACGCCAATCTCCGGGCCGGCGTGGGTGTAGATGCCGGCGTCGGTCTCGCGGGCTATGGACGACCCGACGACGTTGCACACGCCAAGGACCATGGCCCCCATCCCGCGGGCCATGCGTATGGCCGCCAGGGTGTCGGCCGTCTCGCCGCTCTGCGATATGGCGATGACGACGTCTGAGGGGGTGATGATGGGGTCGCGGTAGCGGAACTCCGAGGCGTATTCGACCTCGACCGGCACGCGGGCGAACTGCTCGAAGAGATACTCGCCGACGAGGCCGGCGTGGTAGGACGTGCCGCAGCCGACGATGATGACGCGGCGCGCCTCGACGAGGCGCGGCAGGATGTCGGCGATGCCGCCGAGGCATATGGCATGGGTCTGGGCGTTGACGCGCCCCCTCATGGTGTCGGCCACGGTGGCGGGCTGCTCGTGGATCTCCTTGAGCATATAGTGGTCGAAGCCTCCCTTGTCGATGTTGTCGATGTCGAAGTCGACCTTGACTATGGCGGGGTCGGCGTGGGCGTCGTTGAGGTCTGAGATGTCGTAGCCGTCGGGGGTGAGCGTGACCACCTGCTCGTCCTCCAGGTATATGAGCTTGTCGGTATACTCGACGATGGGCGTGGCGTCGGAGGCCAGGAAATACTCGCCGTCCCCTACGCCCACGGCCAGGGGGCTGCCCTTGCGCGCCCCGAAGACCTTGCCGGGCTCGTCGGTGCACACCACGCCCAGGCCGTAGGCCCCGACGACCTTCTTCAGGGCGGCCTTGACGGCCTGCCCGGCTGTGAGCCGCTCGTCGACGTAGAGGCTCTCGATGAGGTTGGCCAGGACCTCGGTGTCGGTCTGGCTCTTGAAGACGTAGCCCCTCTCGGCGAGGCGCGCCCGGATCTCCCGATAGTTCTCGATGATCCCGTTGTGGACGACGACGAACTTGCCGCCCATGGAGACGTGGGGGTGGGCGTTGACGTCGTTGGGCTCTCCGTGCGTGGCCCAACGCGTGTGGCCGATGCCCGCGGAGCCGCCGATGTCCTGCCCCTTGACCATCTGGAGCAGGTCGGCCACCTTGCCCCGCCTCTTGAAGAGCCTCAGCAGGCCGCCGTCGACCACGGCGACCCCCGCCGAGTCGTAGCCCCTATATTCGAGCCTCTGGAGGCCCTTGATGATGATAGGCCAGGCTGTGCGCCCGCCAATGTAGCCGACAATGCCGCACATAGAATGTCATATATTGATACTCAAAGACAGGAAAGGAATGGAGGGAACACAACTTTCCGACCAAACGAAGCACAAAAGTAGCATTTTCTAATTCCCACTACATCCCGATTATGGAAGACTTGTACGGCACCGTATTGCCCATCGCATCAGACAGGCGCAAGAAAATTGCAGAGAACACAACTGCAACAAAGACAAGCCCGACAAAACGAGAGCGCCCATGAAGCCTTTCATTAAAAGCAAACACCATCGGCAAAAAAAATGCTTGCAGAGCGCAAAAGTACATATCGAAACGCGTGGCAAAACCCGAATAGCGCCCAAGAGCCTCGCTCATTATTGACACACAAAGGATTAGGCAGTAGACGTATGCAAGTTTGCTTGAGACTAACCGACAACTACACATTACGACTGCAGCAATGAGGCACAACACTTCGCCGATAATCAAAATCGTCAGAAATCCGGGCTTAAAATTCGCACTGCCGCCACCGCCGTATATGGAATACGCCTCAAAACGCCCCCCCAAAGCGCCCAAGGCGTCCAACAGCTGAACAAAAAAGAGGGCAAGACACACGCAACCTAAAACAAACATCGCTGTGAAAAAGCGCTTCCAGCGCAAATTTGTAATGCCGGCCAACCAATGTATTGCAAACAACAACAATCCAGCCCCAACTGCCGTCTTATGGAAAAAGAAGCCTAACACGACCATAAACGCAAACCTCTTCATATTTCCCGAACGAAGCAAGTCAGCGTATGCCAAAGTCAGAAAAGCAATTGCACAACACTGCCTCATCAAATTGAACGACAGAGGAAAAAAGCCAAGGAGAAAAAGGAAATACGAAACATGAGGGGGAACTAGACCTTTTGCCCTCAAAGCCGCCGAAAGGAACAGCGACCAGATAACCAACGATATTAGAAACAAAGCAAAGCCTAGCTTACTCGAAACCAACGCTGCCAAGTAGTTGATTATCACAAACATCGGCTCCAAATCCGTCCCATCTAAAGCCTGAGACAGGTTATCACTATCGCAGGCTCTCGCAAAAATATCAGCCTCGTAGACTCGAATATCGACGCCACAATCGACATCGCGCAATCCCGCAAAGACAGATGGAACGACAACAACAAAAGCATAGGCAAAGTAGGAGAGGACACGCGACTTAACACGCAACATTCCACTCAAATAGAGCAATGCCGAACACCCCACAAAAAGAGCGAGGTATGGGAAAGAATCAACAACAAGGCGCATCTCCTATCAAAACGCAAAAGAGCAACATCCACCCCAAAAACAGTCACAAACGTAGGCGCAAAAAACAGCCAGGCTCTACTCCTCAAAGCCAAAGTTACAATATTTCCAAAAGCCACTCAAACCTGAATGGCCCTATTATAAGTTCTCGACCGACGTACACTTTTCCAACAACGCAACACCCTTTCGCCACAAGACATTTGACCAAAACGTCACCACCTATCAATATCCTCACAAAACCGCACCTAAGCTCAATAAAGCCATCAGCTCAGAATGCTCCAAATACGACAAGGCCGGGGAAACACTCACTGCCCACCACCACCCACTTCACACAGCCCACGGCTACGCTCGATGGTTTAATCGCCCCCCAGCTTGTAGGTCTTACGAAATTTTGCGAACATTGCGGTGAAAATGCCGACACGACAACATACGACAAGCCAAACAACCCTTTGGTAGGAACACCCGAAGGAGCAACCTTTCCAACAAACGGAAAGATACCGCTCACCCAAAGCACAACTCTAGAATAAACTTATGCTCACAACTGAACATACCAAAGCCAGCTTCCTGCAACATAAGATATTGCTCAGAGAAGACATAGTAATGTGGCCTCTAGCATTCATGATGTTCGCCAGCACCAACACGATGTGGTATTTCCTGACCCCTAAGGCAGTCGTGCTAACCTTTGAGATTCTCTCTATATTTCTCCCAATATTGTTTTTCGCAGCCCGAAGGCGTCTTACTTTGTCATGTCGCTTCCCCATATCCAAACTGGCGTTCATCACTCTCTACCTAATGGCCTTCGCCCCAGGGGCGCTACATCAAGGAACATTGCCAAACTTAGCTTACAGGATGTTTGCGCAATTGCTTCCGCTCATCGTACTTTTTGCCACTATGAAACCCGGAGAGCTGAGATTGCTTTTCGTGCGATTCGAGAAAATAGTACTATTGTTTGCCACAATATCGATTCCTTGCTGGTTGGCGTTTTGCGTGTTCGACGCCGTTAAGCCCCTAACTTTCAGTGAATATTCGTGGGGGGGGGGGTAGCATTCCAAATTATTATTGGATTCATTTTGGCGCTCAAGGCTATAGAAACTGCAGCATCTTCGCAGAGGCTCCGATGTTCAACCTTGTCCTATGCGCAGCACTATTCGTCGAGCTGTTCCTCAGAACAGAAACAAGCCGACTGAGGTTAGCCATACTGTTACTTGCAGACATGACAACAATGACGACCACAGGCCTACTAATAATGATGTTGTCTCTGTTTGTGCGTTACGCTATAATACCCAAACGGAAAGGCGGCATACTAATGCGCTTCGGACTAGCCATAGTACTCATCTCAGTGACGGCTTTTGTAATTATTGCAGGAAGTCACATACTTGCCGAAAAGCAAGGTGGACACTCGTGGACTGTACGTATGCTCAAAATGACAACCGAGTTCACCGCGTTTAAGACGTCACCAATATTAGGGCACGGCTTCGGCTCATACCTGATGGGGACAAGCAATTCCTTTACACTCGTCTTAGCAGAGGGCGGATTAGCCCTATTCGCATTATACCTCTACTCTTTAGTTGCGTGGCCGATATACGCAACTAAGCAGGCATTTAGGTATCTGTGGCCATTATACTATTTAGTGTTCAGCATTACAGTCTCCCCATATATTCCGCTCACTTTTGTCTTCGTGGCCTCTTCTCTTTGCCATCATTTGAAGCCTCGCAACGAGTGGGTAGCACTGTTTAAACAACAGGACAAAAGAAGGATGCAGAACCGCACGCAGTGAATTTCACAAATCTCAGGCGCGACCGCACGAGACAATCGCGCATCAAAAAATCATAGAAGACCGCGCAGCGACCTACGCAAGACGATTGTCCTTCGGACACCCATACAAAGACACAGTCACAATGACGAGTAGCAGCAACGTTGATAATACTCACTTACACAGCAACAACCAATATGCGGTCTTCTGAAGAAAGACTTCCGAAGACCGCATATTAGCTGACGATAGCAATATTAGAATTTTTACGATTACGCCCTAGCGCAACTCGACATCGCACACGGCCCAGACGCACGTCGGGTCCGCGTCGAGATGCGCGCGCACCTTGTCGAGGGCGTCGGCCTCCTCCGCGCCGAGCAGCATCCGCGCGGCGGCGAGGCGGGCGGAGAAGCCCATCTTCTTGAACATAGCCATTGGCGACTGGTCGACCTCCGGAAGCTCCTCGACGGCGTAGGCCCCAAGCCCCGCGAGCTCGGCGGCGTGGTCTATGGCGTCGTCGAGGTTGCCCAGGGCGTCGACGAGGCCGAGCCTCTTGGCGTCGACACCCATCCACACGCGCCCCTGCGCAATGGAGTCCACCTCGGCGAAAGTCTTGCCGCGGCCCTCGCAGACGCGGCTCACGAAGACCTTGTAGGTGTTCTCGACGTTGGCCTGCATGGCGGCGAACTGGGCCTCGGAGAGGGGCCTGTAGCCCGTAGTGGCGAGCGTCTCCTTGTTGCTGCTCACCACGTCGAAGTCGAGGCCGAGGTTGCCGGCCACTTTGCCGAAGTTGGGGACCATGCCGAAGACGCCTATGGAGCCGGTCAGCGTGGTGGGCTCGGCAAATATGTAGTCGGCGGCGCACGAGATGTAGTAGCCCCCCGAGGCGGCATAGCCCCCCATGCTGACCACGACAGGCTTCTCGCGCTTGGTGAGGACGACCTCGCGCCATATGACGTCGGAGGCCAGGGCCGAGCCGCCAGGCGAGTTGACCCTCAGGACCACTGCCTTGACCGTCGAGTCGGCGCGGGTCTTGCGAATTGTCGAGGCAAGGGCGCGCGAGTAGATGTTGGAGTCGTCGCCGTCGGCGTCGCCGTCGAAGATTTGCCCCTCGGCGTAGACCACCGCCACCTTGTCTTCTTTGAGCAGGTCGCCCAGGTCGGGCTCAGACGCGTAGTCGTAGACACTGGCGAACTCCAGGTCGTCGTAGTCCTTGGCGACGGCCGCGGCCACCTTGTCGCGGAACTCGTCCTCGTATATGGCGGCGTCGACGAGGCCGAGGTTCACGGCCGTCTGCGCCTTGCCGCTCAGATAGTCGAGGTTGTCGACATAGCTGTCTATCGACGCCGGGGCCACCTTGCGCGCCGAGGCGATGGAGTCGCGCAGCTCGCCCCACGCCACTTCGACGATGCGCTCGCTCTGGGCGCGGTCTTCGGGGCTCATGGAGTCGCGGAAATAGGGCTCGACGGCGCTCTTGTATTTGCCATGCTTGATGACGTCGAAACCGACGCCGAACTTGTCGGCGAACCGCTTGTAGAAATATTTCGAGACGGAGCTGCCGGTGAGGTAGATGCCGCTTTCGGGGTGGACAAAGATGGAGTCGGCGACCGACGCCACATAGAGCGACGAGTTGTTCATGCGCTCGTCGAAGTAGTATACGGGCTTGCCGCTGGCCTCCTTGAAGTCGGCAATGGCCTGACGGACGACGCGCAGGTTGGCACTGTTGGCCGAGCAATATTGCCCGCGGAGGACGAGGGCGAGAATCTTGGGGTCCGCCGCGGCGTCCTCCAGGTTGGAGACGAGGGTGTTGAGCCCCCGTGCCGCCTCGACGCCCCCGATGTAACTGCGCATCCTGTTGGCCGGCGAGTCCATGTCGCGGTCGGCTATGGGTTTCGAGAGGTCGAGCGTCAAGACGGTGCCGTCTTTGACCTCCTTGGGTTCGTCGCTCATGGCCGCCTGAGCTATGGCGGAGAGGACGATGAGCGGGAGCATGAAGAGCAGGACGCCCGCCAAGACAACCGCCGCAAAGGTCAGCAGAAACTGTTTCATAGCATTATTGTTGAGTGTAAAGTCAGATTTCGGTGAACGGCACGTAGTCGCCACCCAGCATGTCGGAGAGCGACTGCCCCTGCCGGCGGCGCGGGCGCAGCACCATGTCGTCGCCCGAGCCGGCGAAACGCCCGGAGCCCCCCTTGGCGGAGGCTTTGGCCCCCTGCCCCCCGCCCGGCGTCGAGAAGCCGGCCTTGCGCGCCACTCGGCGCACGAAAGCCTTGACCAGCCACGGGGCGGCGAGGGCGAAGAGCCACCGCAGGACGTAGAGCAGGAGCAGGATGGTGATCAGAGTGGCGAGAAACGACTCCATAGGCCTTATGCTGATTGATTGTTGCCTCCACACAGGGCCTCGACCCTCGCCTTGACCCTCTCCATGAGCCACAGCGGCGTGGACGTGGCGCCCATGACACCCGCGGGTCCCTCCTTGCCGCGGAGCCACTCGCAGTCTACCTCGCCCTCGGTGGTGACGAAATGGCTGTCGGGGTTGATCTGGCGGCAGATGTCGAAGAGGACTTTGGAGTTGGAGCTCTTCGCCCCCCCGACGAATATGACTGGCGAATGCGTCTTGGCAAAAGCCTCCATCCGCTCGGCGCGGACGGCCATCTGCCGGCATATGGTGTCGTGGACCTCGACGGGGGCCGAGGCCCGCGCCCTGATGAGCGACGCTATGCGCTCGTAGTCCGCCGGGTTCTTGGTCGTCTGGGCAAAGAGCTCGACGGGCCTCGCGGGGTCCACGAGGTCGATCTGCCCGGCCTCCTCAAGCAGGATTCCCCTGCCGCGGATCTGTCCCATGAGGCCAATGACCTCGGCGTGGCCCTTCTTGCCGAAGACGACGACCTGCCCGCCCTCGGCAATCATCCGCGCGTCGGCCCTCCGGATCCGCTCCTGGAGGCGCAAGACCACGGGGCACGTGGCGTCGGTGAGGGCCAGGTTGTTGGCGCGGACCGTGGCATAGCTCGACGGCGGCTCGCCGTGGGCGCGGAAGAGGACCCCGACGCCGTGGAGGCTGCCAAGCTCCCCAGCCTCGATGACTTTGAGGCCCTTGCCGCGCAGACGGTCAATCTCCATGCCGTTGTGGACAATGTCGCCGACGCAATAGACCTCGTCGCCCTGCGAGAGACGCGCCTCCAGGGTGGCTATGGCCCGCTTGACGCCGAAGCAGAAGCCCGAATTGGTGTCTATCTCTACTCTCACTCCCCCACAAGCCCGCGGCGCACGAGGCAGTCGACGATGAAGTCGAACTGCTCCTGCCGCGAAATGTCGCTATTGTCCAGCACCACCGCGTCGTCGGCCTTGCGCAACGGCGCCACGGCCCGGCTGCTGTCCTGCTCGTCGCGCGCCACGACGTTGGCCAAGACCTCGTCGAAGACGGGGCTTTGCCCCTTGGCCAGCATCTCCTCGTAGCGCCTCCGGGCGCGGACCTCGGGGCGCGCCGTCATGAAAATCTTGAGGTCGGCACCCGGGAAGACCACCGTCCCGATGTCGCGCCCGTCCATGACGACGCTCCCCTCCTCGCCCATGCGCCGCTGAAGAGCTGTGAGCCCGGCGCGCACCGCCGGCAGGGCGCTGACGGGGCTGACGGCCTGGCTGACGGCCATGGAGCGCACCTCGTCCTCGACATCCTCGCCACACAGCAGGGTGCGGTTGGCACCCGTGGCGGGGTCGTAGGCGAAGGCAATGTCGACATCGGGCATCAGGGCCTCGACGGCGCCGGCGTCGGGCCGCCCGCCGACGATGAGGCCGCGGCGCATGGCGGCGAGCGTCACGGCGCGATACATGGCCCCGGTGTCGATATAGGCTATGCCCAGCGCGCCGGCCACCTGCCGGGCCACGGTGCTCTTGCCGCACGACGAGTGGCCGTCGACGGCAATGACTATCTTGCGTAGTGGTTTCATCTCTTCTTGCGAACAATCTTGACGACCGCCCACCCCGCCGCCCCGGCCAGGGCCGTCACGGCCATGGCGAAAAGGGCGGAGTAGACCGCCATCTGCGCCTTGGCGCCGCGATGGCGCGACGTGTCGAAGAACACGGCGTAGACGTCGGCGTTGACGCCCGGCGCCTGCGACGCTATCTGCTCCATCTTGCCCGCCAGGGGGCGCGTCGTGCCTATGGGCGTCTCGCCCGGATGGGCGTCGTAGGCCGGCATGACGGCCAGGACTTTCTCGCCCGACGGCATCGAGAGCCGGCATATCGGCACGTAGTCGGCCTCGTTGGCGGGGTTGCGCGTTATGGCGAAGACCGACGTCGTGCGCCGGATTGCCGTGCGGCCCGTGTCGGAGCGGCTCACCATCTGCTCTCGGAGCGGGGCCGCCCCCTCGCCGGTCTTGAGCATCCAATAGCCGGTCGGCGCCACGCTGTCGGCGCTGAGGCAGAAAAAGAGCGGCACCACGCCGCCCCCGAGGGCCTCCAGCCGCGGCACGCCGTCGCCGGCCAGCCGGCCAATCATGCGCCGCGAGCCGCTGGCGTCGCCCGCGTTGGCGGCCCCGAGCAGGGCCGTCTCGGCGCGGTAGGGGTCGAAGAGCAGGAACGCCGCCACGAAGACCGCGGCAAGCCCCACGACGCCGCCCACCTTGAGCCAGTTGACGCCCCCCCGGCGCTGGCTGTTGATTATGATGCGGCCCACCAGGGCCAGCACCGCCATGACGACGACCGCCGCCAGGACTTGCTCGTTCTCCAATGGGGATGTCTGTTAGGGTTTCTTCTCGACCTTCTCGAACTCCAGGCCGTCGACGTAGAAGTCGGAGTAGTATCCGCGGCCGTCCTGCCCAGCTTTCTCCAAGCGCTGGCTCAAGACGCCGAGGGCCGACTCGCAATGGTCCGCCGCCTCGCCAGAGGCCTTGCGCTCCTCGGTGGCGCGTATGGCCTCGCGAATCTCGTCGGCCGAGACCCTCTTCTCGCGGACCACGCCGCAGACGGCGATCTCCGCCCCGACGAGCCCCTTGTCGAAAGAGCCTATGGCCTCGCCCGCCTCGACCCGCACCTGGCTGTCGCGCCCGGCGTTGGAGACGAAGCACCGGCGGCCGCCGTGCTTGCAGGTGTGGCGGACGAAGCCTCGCACAACGATGGTGTCGCCGACGCAGGCCTCGGCCGTGGCGAGGAGCGAGTCGACCGGGATGGAGGCCTCCGCCATGCCGGGGGCCGAAGCCTTGCCCCCGCAGGAGGCAAGGGCGAGAGCCGCGGCCGAGGCCGCGAGCACGTACATATGTCTCTTCATGAAAAAATCGTCGATAAGGCGGTCGGCACACCCGACCATGATTGCAAAAATAGCAATTATATTCGCGGTCTAGCACAAAAGCAAGGCACTATAGATGCAACAAACATCCCCGACATTTTGGTCGCGCCACCGTAGCGCCCTGTCCCTCCTGCCCCTGGCGTTCTTCCTCGCGGCCTACCTTGGCGGCTCGGCCGCCATGGGCGACTTCGACCGCATCCCGATGACCGTGGCGTTCCTGCTCTCTTCGTGCCTCGCCATAGGGGTGAGCCGCGGCGGCCTCAACAAGCGCATAGCCCGCTTCTCGGCCGGCGCCGGCGACAAGAACATCCTGCTCATGGTGTGGATATACGTCCTGGCTGGCGCCTTTGCCTGCTCGGCGAGCCGCCTCGGCGCCGTCGACGCCACCGTGGCCCTGACCCTGCGCGCCCTGCCGCCGTCGATGGTCTACGCCGCCCTCTTCGTGGCGGCCGCGTTCGTCTCGCTTGCCATCGGGACGTCGGTCGGCACGATTGTCGCCCTGGTGCCCATAGCCGGCGCCGCCGCCGCGCAGGTGGGGTGCGCGGCCGCGGACCTCGCGGCCGTGGTGGTCGGGGGCGCGTATTTTGGCGACAACCTGTCGTTCATCTCCGACACGACCATCGCCGCCACCCAGACGCAGGGGGTCAAGATGGCGGACAAGTTCCGCATGAACATCCGCATCGTGTGGCCCGCCGTGGCGGTGATGCTGTGCTACTGCGTCGTCAAGGGCGTGGGCGTGGAGGCCGCCCCGGCGGCCGCTCCCGTGAGCTTCGGCCTCGTCATCCCCTACGCCGCCGTCATAGGTCTCGCCGTGGTGGGGATCAACGTCATGGTGGTGCTGCTCGTCGGCGTGGCCCTCACGGGCATCATCGGCGCCCTGGGCGGGGGGCTGGGCTTCTGGGAGTTCCTGCGCGCCCTGGGCGACGGCGTGAGCGGCATGGGCGACCTCATCATTGTGGCGATGCTGGCGGGCGGGATGCTGGAGCTTATCCGCGCCAACGGTGGCCTGAGGCTGATTATCGCCCTCATGAGCCGCGGAGTCCGGGGCCGGCGCGGCGCCGAGGCCTCAATGGCCGGGCTTGTGGCCCTGGCCAACCTCTGCACGGCGAACAACACAGTGGCCATAATCACCGTGGGGCGCATAGCCCGCGACGTTGCGGAGCATTTCGGCGTCGACCCGCGGCGGGCGGCGAGCATCCTCGACACGGCCTCGTGCTGCGTCCAGGGCCTCCTGCCCTACGGGGTCCAGATGCTCATGGCGGCCCGGCTGGCGGGATGCTCACCGCTGGACATCCTGCCGAGCCTCTACTACCCGATGCTGCTGGGGCTGTCTCTCGCGGTCTCGATAGCCTGGGGGCGCAGGGGTCGGCAAAAGGCCGAATAGGCACTATCGCGACCGAAGCCGCACGTGCGGCATGCCACAAAAAAAACGAACAACCACATTAGCCGAAAGAGGGAGAAATGGAGTACGTCCTCATAGGCGTCGGCATCTTGACCGGCGCGCTGATTTGGGTCTTGGCCAAGAGCCGCAAAGAAGAAGAGCCGCCTGCCGAGGCCGGCTCGCCGGCCGACGACACGGAGCCTCGGCGAGCGCACGCCCCCGCCGCCACATGCTGCGGGGCGCACGAGGTGTGCGAGGCCGAGACGCTCCTGACCCTTACGGACGAGGTGATATACTACGACGACGAGGAGCTGGACCGCTACCGCGGCACGGCGGCCGACGACTACTCGGACGGCGAGATTGACGAGTTCCGCGAAGTCCTGCTGACCCTCCAGCCCCACGAGGTGGCGGGGTGGCTACGCAGCCTGGGACTGCGGGGCGTCGAGCCCCCGGCCGAGATCCGCGACGAGGGGCTGACAATCGTCGGCGAGTTCCGAGACGAGCGCCGCGCGGCGGCGGCGAAATAAGACAACAAGATGACAGACAACAACACAAGACCCGCCCTTGGGGCGGACCAGGAGCGGCTAGGCAAAGAGCCCCTGGGCAAACTGCTCGCGAGCTACGCCCTGCCGAGCATCATCGCCATGACGGCCACATCGCTCTACAACATGGTGGACAGCATCTTCATAGGCCAGGAGGTGGGGCCCCTGGGCCTCGCCGGCCTCACGGTGTCGTTCCCCCTCATGAACCTCTCCAGCGCCTTTGGGGCCATGGTGGGCGTCGGTGCGGGGACCGTCGTCGCCATGAAGCTGGGGCAGCGCGAGGTGGAGGTGGCCGAGAAGGCGCTCGGCAACGTCGTGCTTCTCAACGTCGTCATCGGGACCCTCTTCGCCGTGGCCTCGCTGGCGTTCCTGGACCCCATCCTCCTCTTCTTCGGCGCCTCGGAGAACTCGCTCCCCTACGGCCGCGCCTACATGGAGGTCCTGCTGGCGGGCAACGTCCTGACGCACCTCTACTTGGGCCTCAACGACGTCGTCCGCTCGTCGGGCTACCCCCGCAAGGCCATGATGGCGACTCTCACGGCCGTCGCGGTCAACGTCTTGTTCGACTACGTCTTCATCAGCGTCCTCGGCTGGGGCATCCGCGGGGCGGCGTTCGCCACACTGCTGGCCCAGTTCTGCGCCTTCCTCGTCGTCGTGCGCCACTTGTCGCTCCCGACGTCGTTCATCCACTTCAAGCGCGGCATCTTCCGCTGGGAGGGCCGCATAGCCCGCTCCATCATCGGCATCGGCAGCGCCCCGTTCTTCACCAACTGCTGCGCGTGCCTCGTGGTCCTGCTCATAAACAACGGCCTCAAGGACTACGGCGGCGACAACTACATAAGCGCCCACGGCATAGTCAACCGCCTGGTCTTCATCTTCGTCATGGTGACGAACGGCATCAACCAGGGGATGCAGCCCATCTCGGGCTTCAACTACGGCGCCGGGCAGGTTGAGCGGTGCATCCGCGTCTACCGCTACGCCGCCACGGGCGGCGTGGCCGTCATGACGCTCGGCTTCGTCTTGGGCGAGTTCCTCCCCGGCCTTGCGGCGCGGATGTTCACCGACGACGCCGAGCTTCTCGGCATCACCGTCCACGCCATGCGCGTCATCTTCATAGTGTTCCCCCCCGTCGGGTTCCAGATTGTGACCGTGGGCTTCATGATGTCGCTGGGTCAGGCGCGCAAGGCCATCCTGCTGAGCCTCTCCCGCCAGCTTCTGTGCCTGATCCCGCTGCTCATCATCCTGCCGCGCCACTTCGGCATCGAGGGCGTGTGGATGTCGCTGCCCATCGCCGACGGCATAGCCGTCGTCGTGAGCGTCGTCCTGGCCATTGGGCAGCTGCGCGTCTTGCGCCGCGGGGCGAATTAAAACGCTATATTTGCGTACACATCAAAAAACGTATCGCATGATATTCACCATCGGACGCCAAGTAGGCAGTGGAGGCCGCCTCGTCGGGGAGCTCATCGCCCGGCGGCTGGGCTATGAGTTCTACGACCGCAAGATTCTCCAGATAGCGGCGCGCGAGAGCGGCATCAAGGACGAGTTTTTCGAGAAGAGCGACGAGCGCAACTCGCTGTGGAGCCGCTTCACGAGCTTCTTCATGTCGGACCACCTGGTGCCGGCCGAGAACTGCCTCTCGCCACAGTCGCTGTTCAAGTTCCAGTCCGACGCCATACGCCGCGCCGCGCGGCAGGACGGCGGCTCGGTCTTCGTCGGCCGATGCTCCGACTACATCCTGCGCGACATGGAGGAGCGCGTCGACGTCTTCATAACGGGCGACATGAAGAGCCGAGCCAAGCGCGCGGCGGGCTACTACAGCGTGAGCGAGGAGGAGGCCGCCAAGAAAATCATGGAGATGGAGGAGGCGCGCGCCGACTTCTACAACTTCTACACCGAGAAGACGTGGGGCGCGGCCGCCGGCTACCACCTCTGCGTAGACACCACGGACATAAGCATAGAGCAGGCCGCCGACCTCATCATCGAGTACGCCCGCCTCTCCGGCAAGCTGAAGTAGGGGTGCCCACATACCACATCCTGCTGGGCGGCAACGAGGGCGACGTCGACGCCGCGATGGCCGAGGCCCTGGAGATGCTCTCGGCCCTGGGGCGCGTCGTACGCGTCTCGCACGTGGTGGAGAGCCGGGCGTGGGGCTACGAGTCGCCCCTGGCCTACCACAACGTGGCGGCCGAGCTCAGCACCGAGATGGCGCCGCAGTCGCTCCTGACGGCACTGCAAAGGGTGGAGCGCGCGCTGGGCCGGCGCGTCAAGACGACAGCCGCGTCCGGCTACCAAGACCGGCCGATAGACATCGACATACTGCTGTGCGGAGCGGCCGTCGTCGACGAGCCCGGACTGCAAATCCCCCACCCCCGCCTCCACCTGCGGCGCTTCGCCCTGGCGCCCCTCGCCGAGATTGCGGCCAGCGCCGTCCACCCGAAACTGGGGAAGAGCGTCGGCGAACTCCTCGACGAGTGCGAAGACGGCGGCCGAGTGGTCGTGACGGGATGTCTTCGCAAGGCTCATCCGGCATAAAAACGTAGGGACGCCACGCATCGCGCCATGCGCCAACGTCAAAATGCGCCCGAAAAACGCAAACAGCTAACACACAGGAAAAGAATGAAATATAAGAGAGTATTGCTAAAGCTGAGCGGCGAGTCGCTCATGGGCCGCCAAGGATATGGCATCGACACCGAGCGCCTGACGAGCTACGCCACGCAAATTGCCTCCGCCGCCCGCGGTGGCGTGCAGATAGGCATCGTCATTGGCGGCGGGAACATCTTCCGCGGCCTCCAAGGGGCGGCCAAAGGCTTCGACCGATACAAGGGCGACCAGATGGGGATGCTCGCCACGGCCATCAACTCGCTGGCCCTGGGGCAGGCCCTGGAGGCGCAAGGTCAGCGGGCCCGTGTCCTCACCGCAATCCGCATGGAGCCCATAGGCGAGCTGTACAGCAAGCCGCGCGCCGTGGAGCTGCTGGAGGGCGGGAGCGTGGTCATCATGGCGTGCGGCACCGGCAGCCCCTACTTCACGACCGACACGGGCTCGTCGCTCCGCGCCATAGAGATTGAGGCCGAGGTGATGCTCAAAGGGACGCGCGTCGACGGAGTCTACACCGCCGACCCCGAGAAAGACAAGACGGCGACGCGCTTCGCCGAGATTACCTATGACGAGGTGTACAACCGCGGGCTGAAGGTCATGGACCTGACGGCCACGGCCATGTGCAAGGAGAACAAGATGCCCATCATAGTGTTCGACATGGACCGCGAGGGCAACCTGGCTAAAGTCCTCGACGGCGACACGCAGGTGGGGACGCTGGTGCACAATTGACCGACGCCCCCCCGAGGCGGGAGGAGCAGCACCCGAAAGAGCGCATCGGGGAAGAAAAAAAAGAACCCGCAAGGCCGGCACAGAGTGCCAACCTTGCGGGTCTCGCTTATGAAAAACAATCACGAAAGACACCCGCGCCGCGCATTCGGGCGCGGGTGTTTTAGGGATGGAGACTAGTCTGCCGCCACGAAGCGCCAGAAAGTGGCCTCGCCGTCCACACTGCCGCCGGCGACGTTGATGGTGCTGGCGTCGCTGTAGCAGAGGATCATCTCGTCCTCAGTGAGCAGGGCCACGTCGAAGTCCGTCGGGGCGAAGCCCTCCTTGTTGATCTGCCAAGGGAAGAGGATGGACCCGGCGGTGGTGACGAGCGTACCCTCGTAGGAGATGCGCGGCGAACCCCACTTGCTGAGGTCGAACTTGCCGCTGCGGATGAGCTTGCCGTCGGCGGCGTAGGTCTCAATCTTGGTGCCGTTGAGGCTGAAGACCATGTAGGCGTCGGCGCTCTCCTCGCCCGTGGCCACCCCTGTGGGGCTTTGGCTGAGCTGGTCGGCGAGGTCCTCGGGCTTGTCGCAGCCCCACCAGATGCCGGCCCCGCTGCCCTCGACGAACCAGTTGGCCGGGTTCGTCCAGCCCCAGTTGCCCCAGCAGCGCGTGCCGAAGACGCCCCGGGCGTCCTCCGCCGTGGCCCACTTCCACTTCTTCGTGGAGCCGTTGGTCAGCAGGTTATATTGCGGGAGGACGGGGTAGTTGTCCGACATCTCGTCGACGGAGACCTTGACGGTCTTCTCGACGACGGAGAGGTCGGGGTTCATGACAGTGACGTAGATGGTGTTCTCCCCGACGTTGAAGAGCGTCAGCTCGGCGTATGGGGCGTAGACGGTGTTGACGCCGTTGGAGATTTGGACGGGGTTGGAGGACTTGACCTCGACCACCGCCGCATTGACGTTCTTGCCGTTCTCCCGCACCACGTTGCACGATATTTCGACCTTGTCGGTCGAGACGACCGAGATGTTGTCCGAGTAGTCGTCTTCGCAGGGGTCGCAGGCCGCGAGGGCCAAGGCCGCCGAGAGGGCGAGCGAAATGTATATTGGTCTCATGATTCTAGACTTTTGACATTCTTGTTGCCTAAGGTTATTGCCACTGGTTGTAGGTGCTGCTGGCGCCCTCCCAACCCTGGTTCTGCTTGAGCGAGCCTGCGGCGAGGTCTATCTGCTCCTGCGGAATCTTGTAGAAACCGTTCGTCGCATTGTAGCGCGCCACATATCCGTCGCCCTGGTCTTTCATGACCGTCTGGACGCCCTGGTTGAAGATTCGCCCGCCGAGCTGCTTGGCCAGGGCCTCCGGGGCGATGTGCCAACGGCGGATGTCGTCCCAACGGAGCCCCTCGAAGGCAAGCTCCCAACGGCGCTCGTTCTGGAGAGCCTGGAGGCTGTAGCCCACGGGGTCGAGACCGGCGCGCTGGCGGACCTTGTTCATCATGTCGGCCGTCCCGGTCAGCTCGGAGTGCATGAGGTAGACGTCGGCCATGCGAATTATGCTGACGCGCTGATAGTTGGAAGCCTGATATTGCCCGGCGGAGGCACCGCCATTGGCCTCGGCGCTGAACGAGTAGAAACCTCCATTTTGAGCGTCGCCGCCGCCAGAGCGCACGGCCGTGAGCTTCTTGTTGTGGTAGCCGGAGGCCTCCATCCAGCTGTCGGACACGTTGTAGTCGAAGCCCGAGGGGAGGGTCATGATCGACGCCTCGCGGCGCTTGTCGTCAGGCTCGGCCGTCTCCCAGTCCTGGACCAGGTTGGGAGCCACGGGGCCCACGCCCCATCCCATGCCGAACGGGTAGACGCTGTTGGCATCGTTGATGCCGTAGCGGCTGTCGTCCTGGTTGCCGGTGCGGACGCCGAAGAAGAGCGCGTACTGGTTGGTGTTCTGAAGCTCCGTTCCGCTCCACTCCGAGAGGTACTTGTAGTTGATTGCCAAAATCACCTCCTTGTCGCCCTCGGCGTACTTGTCGGCCAGGTCGGACACGTATTTGTAGTCCTTGGCCGTGTACTCATTGGAGTAGGCCCATAGCGAGCGGTAGTCGGGCAGGAGCTCGAAGCCGGACTTCTCGATGCAGTCATTGAGGCAAGCCACGACATAGTCCTTGGAGACCTGCGCCACGGCGCACCCGTCGGCCGTCGGGAGCGACGCCTCGTTGTAGAAGCCCGTGTAGAAGAGGAAGACGCGGGCCAGGAGCCCTTGCGCCGCCCAGCGCGTCACCTTGCCATAGGCCACCTTGGAGTCGATGTCGGCGTATGTGTACTCGGGCATGATCTGCGTGGCCTCGTAGAGGTCGGCCGCGACGTGGCGGAAAATCTCCTTGGCGTCGACCTGCGCGGGGCTTGTCTGCGCCCCCGCCACATTCTCCGGCGCCCTCTCGACGAACGGGATGTTGCCGAAGCACTTGGCGAGGTCGAAATAGTTGTAGGCGCGGAGGAACAGCAGCTCGCCGCGGGTCTGGTTGCGCAGCTCCTCGTCGGCAATGTTGTCCACGGCGTCGAGGGCCGAGTTGGCGCGCGCAATGGCCTCGTAGCCGGCCGTCCAGAGCTGGGCCATGTCCTTGATGTCGGCGACGAGCAGGTGGTCGAGCGCCTGCGTGCGCTGGTCGTTCATGCCGCCGCCGCCATACATATCGTCGGAAGCCAGGTTGGCCCACGTGAGATATTCGGCGCAGTCGTTGTTGGCGAACTGCTGGTAGAAAGTCGAGTTGTAGACCGCCGCCACCATCTGGTTGACGTCGGCCTCCGAGACGGGGAAGTTGCTGGAGTCCTTGCTCGTGTAGCTCTTCGAGTCGAGGAAATCGTCGCACCCCGACAGAGCCACGGCCGCCAAGGCGCATCCTATGTAATATGCTCTATTCATGATTGTCTAAAGATTAGAATTTGAGGTTCAGTCCCACAAGGTAGGTACGCGGCGACGGATAGAAGCCGTTGTCGATGCCCGAAGCCCACGAGAATCCGTTGTCGGCCGTCCCGCCGTCGGAGCCGATCTCGGGGTCCATGCCGCTGTAGTCGGTTATGGTGAAGAGGTTCTGCCCGGAGACGTAGAGCCTCAGCTGGCTGAACGGGCAGCGGTTCTTCCAGAGGTGGGTGAAGTCGTAGCCGAGCGTGATGTTCTGAATCTTCATGTAGTCGGCATCCTCAAGCCATATCTCGCTCATGGTCTGCCAGTTGGCACTGGCCATGTTGTCGAGGCGCGGCAGGAAGTTGCTCGTCCCCTCGCCCTTCCACGAGCCGTAGAGGATTTTCTTGTTGAGGTTGGCCGTGGGGTCCTCGCCCTTGTTCCATGTGCGGACAATCTGGTGGCCGAAAGCCCCTGCCGCCGTGGCCGAGAGGTCCCACCCGCGCCATCCGACATTGAGCGAGATGCCCAAGTTGACGTCGGGATGCGGGTCGCCAATCATCGTCTTGTCGGAGGCGTCGATGGCCCCGTCGCCGTTGTTGTCGACAAAGATGACATCGCCGGGACGCAGCTCGCCGTGAATCTTGTCGGTGTGGGTCTGCTGCCACTCGCGGATTTGCGCCTCGTTCTGGAAGACGCCGGCGGTCTTCATGCCATAGAAGAAGCCGATGGGCTGGCCGACCTGCGCGCGGAAGATCTCGCCCTCCTGCTGGTTGAGGACCGATGCCGGGCCGTGGATGATGCCCTCCTCGTTGGCAATCTTGGTGACCTCGTTCTTGTTGGTCGAGAGGTTGACGCTGACGCCATACGTCCAGTCGCCCTTGGTGTCGTTCCAGTTGAGGCCGACCTCGACACCCTTGTTCTCGACGTCGCCGCCGTTGACATAGGGCGCGCTGAGACCATAGACAGAGAGGATCGGGGCGCGGAGGAGCCAATCCCTTGTCGTCTTCTTATACCAGTCGAACGTCAGGCCGAGGCGGCTGCCGAGGAAGCGCGCGTCCAGACCGATGTTGAGCTGCTCGGATGTCTCCCAGGTGACGTCGGGGTTCTTGAGCACGTCGGCGAAACCGCCCGTCGTGGCCTGGCTGTGGTTGTCCTTGCCGAAGTAGTAGGCGTCGGAGGCGTCGAACGAGAACGTGGTCAGATATTGGAAATTGTCGATGGAGCAGTTGCCGTTCTGGCCCCACGAGGCGCGAATCTTGAGGAAGTCGAGGACGTCCTGCGTAGACTCCATGAAGCCCTCGTTCGTCATGACCCACCCCAAAGAGGCCGAGGGGAAAGCGCCCCAACGGTTGCCGGTCTTGAAGTTCGACGAGCCGTCGGCGCGGAGCGTGAACTGCGCCATATATGTCTCGCGGAAGTTGTAGGAGACGCGGCCGAAGAACGACGCGAGCGAGTTGTCGTCGTAGGGCTTGCCGCTAATCTCGATCTGGTCGATGGCGGTGGGCTTCGTGTTGCTGATGTAGGCCCTCTCCCAGTCGTCGCCGAAGAGATTGTTCTTGCTCGAAGCCTCGAGCGTCATGCCGTAGCGCGCCTGCTCGATGGAGTTGCCGACGACGACATTGAGCGAATGGTCTCCCGCCTCGAGGTCGTAGGCGATGGTGTTCTCCCAGGAGATGTTGGAGTTGGTCTCCATCTTCTGCCTAGCCCCGTCTTGCGTGACGACATCGGTGCCTGTGGCGTGGATCTTCGTCATCGTGCGGTAGGTCGAGGTGTAGAGACGGTAGGCGAACTGGCTCTTGAGCGTGAGCGCCTTGATGGGCTTAATCTGGAGGTAGGCGCTCATGTTGAGCCCCCAGCTGCGGCTCTCCTTGAGGCCCTGGTCCGTGGTGGCGGCAAGGGCCAGGGGGTTGGTGGGCGTGCCGCAGTTCCACCCGTCGGCGGCCATGGCCGCATTGGTGTAGTAATCTCCGTCGGCGGTGTGGGCCGGCATGAGCGGGTTGCCGAGGAGCAGGTCGTGCATGTTGTTCCAATACATGTTGCCCGTCGAGATGCCATTGGTGTTGACCTTGTTGAAAGTCATGTTCTCGCCAATGACGATGGCGTCGCGCCCGTCTTTCTCGCTCTTGTAGAGGACGTGGTCGGAGTTGAGGCGCGCCGTGTAGCGCTCGTAGCCGCTCTGACGCTCGCCACCGAAGATGCCGTCCTGGCTAGTGTATGCCACGCCGAGCGAGAACTTCGACGCCTCGCTGCCGCCGGTGACGTTGATGGCGTGGTTCTGCGTGATGGCGCCCTTGTGGTAGCTCTCGTCAATCCAGTCGGTGCCACCCCACGAGCCGTCTTGCACGCTCTGCCACAGCTCAGCGGGGAGGTTTGCCGCCCAGTCGTAGGCGGCGTTGCCACCGTTGAACTCCTTGAGCTCCGAGGCGTAGATGAACTCCTGCGCCGAGAGGATGTCGGGCTTCTTGGCGAGATACTGGCCGCCGACATACCCGTCGTAGGCCACGGTCATCTTGCCGGCCTTGCCCTGCTTGGTGGTGACGAGGATGACGCCGTTGGCTGCGCGCGCGCCATAGATGGCAGCCGAGGCGGCGTCTTTGAGGACGTCGACGCTCTCGATGTCCGAGGGGTTGAGGGTGGAGATGTCTCCGCCCGCCACCCCGTCGATGACGTAGAGGGGAGCCGAGTTGCCGACGGTGCCGAGGCCGCGGATGTTGACCTTGAAGCCGTCGCCGGCCTGGCCGGTGGACTGGGTGATCATGACGCCCGGCGTCTGGCTCTGGAGAGCGCCGAGGACGCTAGTGGTGTTGAGCTTGGCGATGTCGTCGCCCGCCACCTGGACCGTGGCGCCCGTGACGAGCTTCTTCTTCTGGACGCCATAGCCGACAACGACGACCTCGTCGAGGTCGGAGAACGACTCGCTGAGGACGACGTCGTAGGTGTCCTGCCCAGCCACGACGACGTTCTTCGACTCGTCGAAGCCAATGAAACTATAGACAATGTTAGCCCCCTGCGGCACGGCGAGGGTGTAGTTGCCGTCCATGTCGGTTATGGTGCCGACCGTCGTCCCCTCGACGACGACGTTCACGCCCGGGAGCGGATAGCCCTGGCTGTCGACAACGCGCCCGCGGATGTTGACGTCCTGCGCCAAGGCCCACGAACCTGTCAGAAAGAGGAGAGCGGCTGTTGCCGCCATACGCAGATTGGAGGAAGCCCCCTCCGCCCGCGTTCTTCTGTTACTAATTCGCATGATGCTGTTCATTAAATTTAGAGGTCCACGACAGTGCCTAATAACAACTGTTGCGATTTAGGTTCAAAGGTAGGGAGCAGGGGCAAGGATTTGTGATGATATTCAAACAAAGGATGATGATATTACATCTTCTTTAACATCGCATGGGCGATGCATAGATGGGGGGGGGCGCAGTCGGCACAATGCAAAATAAAACCCTATAGTCACGCATCGTCCTAAGGTGCACGCATCGTCGTAGGGACCACCAACGTCCTGGGGGTCACCTCGTCATAAGGCCCACGCATCGTCCTAGGGCTCGGCACATATCGCCGCTTCGCACACTTCGTAGCCTTTGGGGCTTTGAGGCCCCGGGGGG
>CAZHOT010000011.1:72762-108014 GCA_964534235.1 uncultured Marinilabiliaceae bacterium | reverse complement strand
CCTAGGGCTCACGCCCTAGGCTGTCTCATATCGCCCCTTTGGGGCTTTGAGTGTGTGTGGGGGGGGGGGGGGAGGGGGGACGGCGGCGTCTTGTAGCCCCGAAGGGGCGGCATATGTCAGCCTAGGGCGTTAGCCCTAGGTGTTTTTTGTGGTTGTGTGTGTCGTCTTGCGCCTCTTGGCTGTTCAAAAGAGATAATTCTCTATCTTTGTGTTGTTGACTAATTGAATAGAAATTGCAACATATGCAATTATGAGAAATTCCCAAGTGTTCTCGGCGTGCGTGGCGGTCATGTGCCTCCTCTCGTGCCGCTCGTCGCCCACGCTGCTCTTCTCCTCTAAGGACGTGGCCGTCGATGTCGGCGGGCGGGCGTTGTCGTTCGGCGGGGCGCGGCCTGTCGTCTTCGGCTTCAGCCTCTTCAGCGATATGTATAAGGCGCCAAACGTGGCCAGTGCCGTAACGGCTCGGAGGCCCTGTGCGGGCGACGCCTCGTGGGGCGGCTACGCCGACGCGCTTGCCGCCTGTGGCAGGTTGGAGGATTCAGTCCTGGCCGTCATGCCGGGGCTGATTGTCCTGGACAGTGTGCGGCTCGACGGAGACGAGAGTGTCGTCGAGCCCCTGGTTGGAAGCGACGCCTTGCTCCGCCTCCCGGCGTCTGCCGACGCGGCAGACATCTCCCTGCGCCGCAAGGTTTTTGCCGACCAGGGGGCTGGGCGGGTCGTGGTCCGCGACGTGCTGAAAAGTGTGTCTATTGTATACGTTTTTCAGAATCATTCTACCCCCCCCCCCCCCGGGGGGGGGGGGGCGATTAGTGGTCTGTATCAGCCATTTAGGATAAAAATGAGGGCTGTTGGCGACCTCACGGCGGGCACTCTTCCCGCCGTCATCACCGACCGCGCCGACCGCATAAGCCTGGCTTTCGCCCTGGCGGGCTACTAGCCCTTGTTGCGGATCAGGGCCACGCTGCCGTAGATGTCGGGCAGGGGGACGATGCCCTCCGGGACTCCCGCCACGAACTCGTCGGTGGCTCGGCGGATACCCTCCCAGGTGTGGTTGTAGCTGTGGACAATGATGATTCCGCCCGGGGGCAGGAGCGGGTAGAGGTGGCCGAGCGACGCGAGCACCGTGTCGTGCTCGACGCAGTCCACGAGCGCCAGCGCCACAGGCCCGCCCACTTGCGCCAGTCCCTCCGCCACGGGCCCCTTGACCACGTGGTTCAGCGGGCCGTCGGGCAAGATGCGCCTCACCTCAGCCTCCGGGGCGAAGTCCACGGGCGTTGTCTCGGTCGTCGTCTCGCCCTGGCAGTTCTCGTGGGTCACGCTGACCTCCGTGGCCTCCAGTGGCCCCAGGGCCCACACCTCCCTCTCGGGGCACTGCCGCCTGAGGAGGCTCACCAGGTCGGCGTCTTCCACCCCCGCCATGACGAAGGCCCCGGGGACCTCGCCGCGCTCCGCCTGCTCCATGGCGAAGAAGACGGAGTAGTAGCGCGCCCTGTCGCGGCTCTTGCGCTCGCGCCGCTCGACGTCGGCGGCAATCATCTTGCGCTTGCGCAGCTCCAGCCACAGCCACGGCTTGAAGAGCCGGTGGGTCCAGAAGCTCCAGAAGTAGCTCATGGCCGCCCAGGCCATGATGTTGACAATGACGATGTTGACAATGACGATGATGCTCATGCCTTTTCCTCCCTAGTCGTTTCTTTCTGTTGTGGCGGGCCCGCCGCGCCGCAGTGTCAGCCGGTGGCGGACAATGGCGGGCGTCTCCTCGGCGTAGTGCGTGACGTAGACCATCGTCACGTCCGGGTTGCCGCAATAGGCCTCAATCAGCATCTTGGCCCGGTGCTTCTTGCCGGCGTCGAGGCCGTGGAGCGGCTCGTCGAGGACCACGAGGCTAGGCCGCTTGACGAAGACGCGCGTCAGCAAGACGAGCCTCTGCTCGCCATATGACACCCCCAGGAACGACCTCTCCGCCAGCCCCTCGCACCCGAAGGCGCGCATCCACCGCCGCGCCTCGGCCCGTTGCGCGTCGTCCGGGCGGCGGTAGAGGCCCACGGTGTCGAAGAAGCCCGACGCCACGACGTCCAGGCAGGGGATGTCGGCGTTGTAGAATGTGTGCATGTCGGGCGAGACGTAGCCTATGCGGCTCTTGATGTCCCATATGCTCTCGCCCGTGCCGCGACGGCGGCCGAAGAGGCTTATGTCGTTGGCGTAGGCCTGCGGGTTGTCGCCGCAGACGAGGCTCAGCAGGGTGCTCTTGCCCGACCCGTTGCCTCCCGCCAGGGCCCACTTCTCGCCCCGGCGCACCGTCCAGTCCACCCCGTCGAGGATGGTGGCGGGCCCGTAGGCCACCCTGGCCCCGCGCATGGCGATGGCCTCGGAGTAGTCCGCCGCGTCGGCGGGCCCCGTGGCGGGGAGCAGGCGCGCCGCCTCTGCGGGGCTGAGCGCCTCGTCGGCGAAGAGGCTTCGGCGGAGCGCGGCGTCGGCGGCGAAGTCCCGCGGGGTGCAGACGCGCGCCACGCCCAGGCCCTCCATGGCCACCACGCGGTCCGCCCACGCGGGCAGGTCCTTGGGGTGGGAGACGGCGAGAAGCACCTTGAGGCCCGGCCGCCGGGCCGTCTCGGCCAGGAGGCGGCTCACGGTCTGGCGGCTCTCGGCGTCGAGGCCTATGAAGGGGTTGTCCACGACGAGCAGCTCCGGCCCCGACATGAGGCTCCTGGCAATCATCAGCTTGCGCAGCTCGCCGCTGGAGAGGAAGATGACCCTCTTGCCCAAGAGCGGCGCCGCGCCCACGGCCTCCAGCAGCTCCCGGTGCCTCTCGACGGCGCCGCGCCCCAGGGCGTCGGCCACGAGCGGGCTCTGCTCGTTCTCCGTGGCCTGCCACCGCTTCTGATAGTAGTTGTCCGCCGGGGCGCCCCCGAGCCTGTATATGTCGCGGAACGAGAGCGTGGCTATCCGCGTCGGCGCGACGGGCGTGCCGTCGGCCCGTCGGACTTCCGCCTTGCCGCTCCGGAGGCTTACGCCGCCCGCAATGTGGGCGGCGAGGAGCGACTTGCCCGCCCCGTTGGGCCCTATGATGGCGGCGCTCTCGCCCTCGCCGATGGTCAGGCGGGGCTCGCCGCTGAGGCGCTGGTGCGCGTAGCGCGCCACGGGTGCGTCTATCTCGATGTGGCTCATTGTGATGTCTTTTTGTAGGTCTTGCGCGACGCGAATCTAGCAAAAATGCCCCCCGCGCGTCGCCCCCGGACGGGGCAAAACGGGCATCGCGGCCCGCGCCCGCGGCTATTTCCGCGTCTTGCGCCACTGGACGGGCGTCATCCCCGTGTGGCGGCGGAAGAAGCGCGAGAAGACCGACTGGTCGGAGAAGTTGAGCCGCATGGCTATGTCGAGGACGCCCGCGTCGGTGTAGTGGAGCATCTCCTTGGCGGCGAAAATCAGCCCCGTGTCGATTATCTTCTTGGGCGAAGTCTTCTTCTGGCTGCACACCTGGCTGAGGTAGCGGGGCGTGACCGACAGACGGTCGGCGTAGAACTCGACGTTGTGGTGCCGGGGGGCGTTCTCGCGCGCCATCTTGACGAAGCGCCGGAACAGCTCCGTGGGCCTGTCGGCCTCCTCGTCGGGCAGGTCTTCCCACGCCTTGTAGCTGTTGTCGCTTATGTCGTCGAGATAGAGCATCAGGAGGCGGACAATCTTCTCGTTCCGGTGCGGGTCGTGGGCGCGGCGGGCCAGGGTCGCCGCCAGGGCGTAGACGTGGCTGACGAGGGCGTCGTAGTCGGCCTCGGAAAATTGCTCGACGGGGTTGAGGCGCAGGAAGCGCAGCAGGCGCATGTCCATCCGCGCCCCCATGCGCTCTATGAAGTTGGGCGAGAAGCACATCCGGGTGCACCGGAAGTTGGGCGTCGCGCCGACGACGCGCAGCATGGCGTCGAAGCCCAAGACGATTTGCGTCCGCGGGGTGACGTCGTAGATGCGCATGTCCACCTCGACCACGGCCGCCCCCTCGGTGCAGAGGATGAAGTTGATGTCTTTCGACCGCTCGGCGTCGGCTTGCGCCGGGTAGTGGGCGTCGGTCTCGACCGTGAAGTCCGCGCCGTATGGAAGTTGGAAACTCACTTGCGTTGTTTGGGTTTTGCTTTTATTCGCATTTCGCCGCGAATATGGCTAATATTTGGCATTTGTTATGATTTGGGCTTCCCGATTTGCACAAATCCGCCTACGTGTTGCCTCTTTAATGTCGCCTCATTCTTCCGAACTTTGTATTGGTAATAATAACAACACAGATAGAGTAATGGAAAACAAACTACTCTTAGGCATCGCTGCCGCAGCCCTTTCCGCCACTGCCTGCCAAGAGGCGCAGGTGAGACAGGCGCCGCAAGAGTATCCGGTGATGACCGCCGCGCTCTCCGACGAGACCGTGGCCGACTCCTACTCCGCGTCGATCCGCGGCCGCCAAGACGTCAGCGTCATGCCGCAAGTGGCCGGCACGCTCACGGAGCTCCGCGTCGGCGAGGGCGACCGCGTGCGCCGCGGGCAGGTGCTCTTCGTCATCGACCAGGTGCCCTACCGCGCCGCCCTGGAGACGGCCAAGGCCAACGTCGAGGCCGCCAAGGCGCAACAGGCGCAGGCCGAGCTGGCCTATGAGAGCCGCAAGGCCCTCCGCGAGAAGAACGTCGTCTCCGACTACGACCTCCAGACGGCCCACAACACGCTCCTCGCGTCGCGGGCGGCCCTGGCGCAGGCCGAGGCCAACCTTGTCTACGCAAGCAACAGCCTCTCATATACCGAGGTCAAGAGCCCCGCGGACGGAGTGGTCGGCACCCTGCCCTACCGCGTCGGCGCGCTCGTCGGCCCCTCGATGCCGACGCCGCTCACCACCGTCTCAGACAACAGCCAGATGTACGTCTACTTCTCGATGAACGAGAGCCAGGTCCTCCAGCTCCTCCGCCGCTACGGCTCGACGTCGGCGGCCATCGAGAAGATGCCAGACGTCGTGTTGCGCCTCGCAGACGACAGCCTCTACGCCCACACGGGGCGCGTCGAGACAATCAGCGGCGTCGTCGACCGCTCGACGGGCACGGCGCAGCTCCGCGCCATATTCCCCAACCCCGAGGGCCTGCTGCTCAGCGGCACGTCGGGCAACGTCATGATGACACGTGAGCTCAAGGGGGTCATCGTGATTCCGCAGACGGCCACCGTCGATGTCCAGAACAAGACGTTCGTCTACGGCATCGTCGACGGCCTCGCCACGGCCCGCCAGGTGGGCGTCATGCGCCTTGCCGACGGCGCGCGCTACGTCGTCACGAGCGGGCTCGAGGCCGGCGACGTCATCGTCTCCGAGGGGGCGGGCCTGCTCCGCGCCGGCACGCCCATCGTCCCCAAGGGGCAGGGCGCCGCGCAAGCTAACCAGTAGTAAGGGTTTCCACAGACATTTCTAGCAGATGAATCTTAGGACATTCATAGAGCGCCCCATCCTCTCGTCGGTGATCTCAATCGTCATCGTCATCGTGGGCGTCATTGGACTGTTCGGGCTGCCCGTCGAGCAGTTCCCGAACATCGCGCCGCCGACGGTCAACGTCACGACGACCTACTACGGCGCCAACGCCGAGACAATCCAGAAGAGCGTCATAGCTCCCCTGGAGGACGCCATCAACGGCGTCGAGAACATGACCTACATGACCAGCCAGGCGTCGAACTCCGGCTACGTCTCCATCAGCGTCTACTTCCGCCAGGGCACCGACCCCGACATGGCCGCCGTCAACGTCCAGAACCGAGTCTCGAGGGCCACGGCCGAGCTCCCGGCCGCCGTCACGCAGGTGGGCGTGCAGACCAACAAGAGGCAGACGTCGATGCTCCAGGTCTTCGCTCTCTCCTGCCCCACCGACGAGTTCGACGAGAACTTCATCTCCAACTACCTGGAGATCAACATCGAGCCGGAGATTAAGCGCATAGCCGGCGTCGGCGACATGATGGTCCTCGGCGGCGAATATTCGCTCCGCGTCTGGATGGACCCCTCGAAGATGGCGCAGCACGGCCTGATGCCCTCCGACGTCACGGCCGTCCTGGCAGAGCAGAACCTCGAGGCCCCCACGGGCTCGCTCGGCGAGAACTCGCCGGAGACCTACCAGTACACCATGCGCTACAAGGGACGCAAGGTGACCGAGGATGAGTTTGAGAACCTCGTCATCAGCTCCACGCCCGACGGCAACGTCCTGCGGCTCGGCGACGTGGCCCGCATCGAGCTGGGGCAGGAGTCCTACGGCTACATCGGCAAGGTCGACGGCCACCCGGGCTGCGCCGCGCTGATTTTCCAGACGGCCGGCTCCAACGCCACCGAGGTCAACAACGCCATCGACGCCTATCTCGACCAGGCCGCCAAGAACCTCCCCAAGGGTTTGCAAATCAACAAGATCAACAACACCAACGACTTCCTCTACGCCTCAATCCACGAGGTCGTCAAGACCCTCTTCGAGGCCATAGTCCTCGTCATCCTCATCGTGCTGATCTTCCTCCAGAGCCCGCGCTCGGCGTTCATCCCCCTGGTGGGCGTCATCGTCTCGCTCGTCGGCACGTTCGGATTCATGTATGTGGCGGGCTTCTCGCTCAACCTCATCACGCTCTTCGCCCTCGTGCTCGTCATCGGCACCGTCGTCGACGACGCCATCATCGTCGTCGAGGCCGTGCAGGCCAAGTTCGAGGCCGGCTACAACTCCAGCTACATGGCCACCAACGACGCCATCAAGGGCATCTCCGGGGCCGTCATCACGTCGTCGCTCGTCTTCATGTCGGTCTTCATCCCCGTCTCGTTCATGGGCGGCACGTCGGGCGTCTTCTACCGCCAGTTCGGCCTCACCATGGCCGCCGCCGTCGGCATCTCGGCCATCCAGGCACTGACCATGACGCCGGCCCTGTGCGCCCTGATGCTCAAGCCGATCCGCGAGGACCAGCGGACGGGCTTCTGGGGCAAGTTCGGCAAGGTCTTCAACACTGCCTTCAACGCCTTGCAGAACAAGTACCAGAAGGGCGTCCAGTTCTACGTCCAGCGCAAGAAGATTGCCGCCCTCCTGGTCGTCGGCACCATCGCCGCCCTCGTGGCCCTGATGAACAACACCAAGACCGGCCTCGTCCCCAACGAGGACCAGGGCATGGTCATGGTCAACGTCACCACGCCCCCGGGCAGCTCGATCAGCTCGACCGCGGAGGTCATGGACCGCATCGGCGCCGAGATCCGCAAAATCCCCGGCGTGGACGTCGTCGAGCAGACCGCCGGCTACGGCCTCCTCTCCGGCGCCTCGTCCTCGGCCGGCATGTATATCGTCAAGCTCAAGAACTGGAGTCTCCGAGACGACTCGCAGAGCTCCACGGCCGTGATTGGCCAGATCTACGCCCGCACGGCCCACATCAAGGGCGCCACGATTTTCGCCATGTCGCCGGGCATGATCCCGGGCTACGGCATGGGCAACAACGTCGACCTCAACCTCCAGGACCGCGCCGGTGGCGACGTGTCGGACTTCTACGACATTGCGCAGCGCTTCATCGGGGCCCTCAACCAGCGCCCGGAGGTCGGCAGGGCCTACTCCACTTTCTCGCTCAGCTACCCGATGTGGGAGGTCGATGTCGACGCCGCCAAGTGCAAGCGCGCCGGGGTCTCGCCCGCCACGGTCTTGGCGGCCATGGGCTCCTACTACGGTGGGTCTTACGTCTCGAACATCAA
Source organism: uncultured Marinilabiliaceae bacterium (assembly GCA_964534235.1). Taxonomy (GTDB): domain Bacteria; phylum Bacteroidota; class Bacteroidia; order Bacteroidales; family Marinilabiliaceae; genus W3P20-009. Next base: position 100,315 of record CAZHOT010000011.1, on the reverse strand, counting down.
CCGTTTCTCGAAGATATACAGGGTCATGATCCAGGCCGAGCCTGAGACGCGCCGCGACGAGGCGTCGCTGGGCAATATGTATGTCCGCATGAACGACGGGCAGATGGCCCCGCTGAGCCAGTTCGTCACACTGCGCCGCGTCTACGGCGCCGAGGTCCTGACGAGGTTCAACATGTACAGCTCCATCGCCGTCTCGGTCATGCCCGCCGACGGCTTCTCGTCGGGCGAGACCATGGCCGCCATCGCCGAGGTGGCCGACCAGGTCCTGCCCCGCGGCTACGGCTACGACTACGGCGGCATGAGCCGTGAGGAGAGCCAGCAGAGCGGGCAGACGGGGATCATCTTCGGCATCGCCATCGTCATGATATACCTGCTCCTGTCGGCGCTCTACGAGAGCTTCCTCATCCCGTTCTCGGTCATCCTGGCCGTCCCGGCGGGCCTCATGGGGTCGTTCATCTTCGCGCAGCTCGCAGGGCTGGAGAACAACATCTACCTCCAGACGGGCCTGGTCATGCTCATCGGCCTCCTCTCCAAGACGGCCATCCTCATCACGGAGTATGCCGTCGAGCGCCGCCGCTCGGGCATGAGCCTCGTCTCGGCCGCCATGAGCGCCGCAAAGGACCGTCTGCGCCCAATCCTCATGACCGTCCTGGCCATGGTCTTCGGCCTCCTGCCGCTCGTCTTCGCCCACGGCGTCGGGGCCAACGGCAACCGCTCGCTCGGCACGGGCGTCGTCGGCGGACTGCTCATCGGCTCCATGGCCCTCCTGGTCTTCGTCCCGACGCTCTTCGTCATCTTCCAGTGGATCCAGGAGCGCTTCTCGCCCAACCAGCCGCGGCGCTCCGAGGACTGGCAGGTGCGCGACGAGACGGAGAGGGCCAAGGCAGACCGCGACAGGTATCTCGCCGAGAAGAAGAAAAAGGAAGAGCTAGGCAATTAGTCAACAACTCTATTCAGGACAAGAGATGAGACACACCATATCGTTCCCCGCGCCCGCGGTGGCGGCCGTCGCCGCCCTGGCGCTCACGGGATGCGGAATATACACCACCTACGAGGCCAAGACCGAGGTCCCCGACGGGCTCTTCGGCACCGCCCCGGCGCCGGAGGTGGCGGCCGACGCCGCCCCGCTGGCAAAGGTGGCGTGGCGCGAGATGTTCACCGACCCCAAGCTCCAGGCCGTCATCGACGAGGTCTTGGCCAACAACCTCGACCTCCAGACGGCGCAGCTCAACATCGAGATTGCGCAGGCCAACTACAAGGCCGCGCGCCTGGCTTTCGCGCCGTCGCTGGCTTTCGCGCCCAACGCCGCGCTTGCCCGCTACGATGTCGACGGGGCCGAGACCGTCAAGACCTACACCCTGCCGGTCAGCCTCTCGTGGCAGATTGACGCCTTCGGCTCGCTGCGCAACCAGAAGAGGGCCGGCAAGGCAACGCTCCAGGCCGCCGAAGACGCCGCGCAGGCGTCGCAGACGGCGCTGGTGGCCAACGCCGCGTCGCTCTACTACTCGCTGCTGATGCTCGACCGCCAGCTGGAGATTGCGGACTCCACGGCCGGCTCGTGGCGCGACGCCGTCGAGACCATGAGGGCCATGATGGACGCCGGGATGGCCAACGAGGCCTCGGTGGCGCAGTATGAGGGCACCTACTACAGCATCCTCACGCAGGTGTCCGACCTGCGGAGCAGCATCGTCACCGTGCAGAACTCGCTATGCCTCCTCATGGCCAAGCCCTCGCAAGACATCGACCGGGGGAGGCTCGAGGACCAGGCCGTCTCGGTAGACCTCAACGCCGGGCTCCCGCTCGACATCATAGCCAACCGTCCCGACGTCCGCGCGCAGGAGCGCCGGCTGGAGCAGGCTTTCTATGCCGCCAACGCCAGCCGCTCGGCCTACTATCCCGCCATAACGCTGTCGGGCCAGGCCGGCTGGACGAACCTCGTCGGCGGCATGGTCTTGAACCCGGCCAAGTTCTTCTGGAACGCCGCGGCGAGCCTCGTCCAGCCCATCTTCCAGAACGGGCAGATTAGGGCGCGCGTCAAGGTCTCGGAGGCGCAGCAGAAGCAGGCCGAGCTGGCGTGGACCAAGACCCTCCTCTCGGTGGGCAACGAGGTCAACGAGGCCCTGGTGGCCTATCAGACGGCGCAGGAGAAGTGCGACCTCTATGACAACCAGGTCAAGTCCCTGGCCCGGGCCTACGAGGCCACGAGCCTCATGATGCAGCACGGAAGCACGACCTACCTGGAGGTCCTGACGGCCAAGCAGACTCTCCTGTCGGCGCAGCTGGCGCAGACCGCCAATGTCTATTCGCGCCTCTCGGCCGTCATCTCGCTCTACCAGGCCGTGGGCGGGGGAGCGCAATAGATTTCTCTTTCTATCTTGTGTTTTTTTGTAGGCGGCGCGGTCCCGAAATGTCGGGGCCGCGCCGCTCTTGACTTCTGTCCGGGCCTGGGCATCCCCCCGCCGCGCCCACTTATGTACCGCGGGAGCTGTCGCCTCGGTCTGCTCCGCGGTGGTGAAGCTATTCCGCCCCCGCCCGGCGGACGCCCACGTTGTCGTCCTCGACGACGGCGCACTGCTTGGCGAAGCCCAGGCAGTCGCAGTAGACGATGTTTCCCGAGGCGAATATGTCTTCCCTCTGCGTGTGCCCTACGAATTGCAGGATGCCCGTGCCTCTGAAGATGTTGGCCTCCTCTAGGCTGATGGGGCGAATCCACATGGGGCTCTGCGTCACGCTGAATCCCGCCGCGTCTCCTATGCCGCAGTTGGCGTAGAAGTCGAATGCGTTGCACGACGCCGGGTCCCAGTCGAGGTTCGCGCCCGTGCCGTAGTCTTTCAGGAGGCGCTCGACGTCGGGACTCCCGAGTGTGTAGTCGGCGCGGATGCCCCACGAGCGCTTCCACAGCCCGTTTACGAAGTCGGCGACCTCGGCGGCGGTGAATCTCAGCTCTTTGAAACTGTCGCCGTCCCATATCCAGTGCCGCCCCATCCACTGCGCGATCGCGTCTTTCTCCAGCTTCGGATGTTGCCCGCTTCCGGGCGGAAGCTCTTTCCTGTTCATCTCCAAGTGTTTGTCCCAAGCTTCCGCCACGTTGGCGGCCTCTATGTCCTTGCCGTCCGACGTCTTTTTGAGTGTGTGGAACGAGATCCGGTGCCCCAGCTTGTAGCGCATGTACCACACCACCGACACCCCGGCATGGCTCGCCACGGCCGCGTCGTCGATGTTGTATGCCGCCACGAAAAGTTCCCTGTTCGCCTCAAAGAGCGCCCGAATCTCCTCGAGGTGGCCCCCGTCTTGGCGCGAGATTGTGGGGTCGATGCAGTGCCAGTGGTTCTCGTCGTGATTCCCGACAATGAGCACGGTCTCCGGCCTCTTGCGCTTGAACTCCAGGATGTCCTCGAAGTTTTGCCGGACGTCACCGAACTCCATGTTCTCGTAGGGGCTGAAATAGTCGCCGAGAAAGATGTTCACGCCGTCGTCCGCGACGAGGTCTCTCCACGCCGCGCGCCCGTGGATGTCGCCAATGATGTTGTATTTCATGGTGCAATTGGTTAGGAACAAGAGACTGTATTTTTGCAAAGATAGCGGCGAGCTGTGCCAAATCTTGTCAGTGCTGTTTTTTGGGGGGGCGGGGGGGGGGCGCTTGCCGGGCGTCCCTGCACGACGCCGCCCGGCCCGGCAGAAGCCCGGTCGGCTGTCAATTGTCAATTGTCCTTTTGATTAGTTGCCTCTCCTCCTCGCCTCGTCTCGCATTTGCCCTATGGCTCACGCCACGCCCTAGGTATTGCGCTACGTTCTGGTGTTCACGCCCTAGGCTGTCCTATGTCGCCGCTTCGCACACTTCGTAGCCTTTGGGGCTAGGAGTGGAGTGGCAACAACGGCCAGCTCCCCGGTCGGATGTCAATTGTCAATTGTCCATTGTCAATTGAGAAGTTGTCAATTGAACCCTCCCAGCGCCTCGTCGAACGTGGCCAGCTGGCTCGCCTTGGGGACCTCGCACAGGCTGCGGGCCGAGTCGGTGTAGAACGTGAAGCTCTCCAGCCGCTTGCGCCAGTGCGACACCCACGCCAGGCGGCGCTTGATGCCGACGGGCGGGTGCTCCTTGCGCAGGGCCATGAGCATCGGGACCATGTCCTTGCGGCCGAAAATCTCGTTGAAGGCGTCGGAGATGACCTCCTCGACGCGGCTCTGCGGAGACCTGTTCGTCTCGGTGTGGAGCAAGATGCGGCTCACCTCGTTGCGCATGGCGACGGGCAGGTGCATGCGGTTCATGATGGCGTCGGCCTCCGTCACGCCCGTCAGCTCGACGGCCTTGGGGAAGTTGACCCTCACGAAGCAGAACAGGGCCGCGACGCCGCTAATCAGCGTCTCGTCGTCGGTGAAGCCCTCCATGTGGGCAAGGGTGCGCACCCGCGTCAGGAAGTCCTCCATCCGCCGCCCGACGTTGGCCGGGGCCCCGTCGATCACGCTGCGGCGCACGGTCTGCTCGAAGTCCTGGGTCCGCAGGGCCTGGAGCTTGAGCTGGAGGCGGGCGTTGGGGGCTATGTCGCTGCCCGGCAGTCGGTACTCCTCCTTGAGCCTGTTGACGAAATACATGTCGACCTCGCCTTTATACTTGACGGGCATCTTGCCGCGATACTCGCACTCGAAGAAGTCGCGGACGCGCTGGTATGTGCTCTCCGAGATGTTGACGCGCCCCGGCTCGCCGCCGCTCTCCATGCGCGAGGCGGTGTTCACCGTGTCGCCCCAGATGTCGAAGACCCTCTTGATGCTGCCCAGGTGGGCGGAGATGACCATGCCCGTGTTGATGCCGATGCGGATGTTCCAGAAGTCCTCGTCCTTGGCGCGTCTCTCGCGCACGTAGGCCACCATCTCCAGCCCCGCCAGCACCACCTCGACGGGGTTGGCGCTGTCTATCTCCGGCACGCCCCCGGCGCACATGTAGGCGTCGCCTATGGTCTTGATTTTCTCGATGTTATATTTCGCCACAATCTCGTCGAAGTGGATGAAGCACCGGTCCAGCTCGTCGATGAGCCGGTCGGGGTCCATCCGCGACGCTATGCGCGTGAAGCCCTCGATGTCGGTGAAGAGGACGGTGGTGAAGTCGAACTTCCGCGTCTGGCGGGCGGCGCACTCCTCCAGCTCCTGGCGAGTGCGCTCCAGGGCGCGGCTCTGGCGGCGCGAGAAGAGCCACGCGGCCCAAGCCCCACCGGCAATCAGGACGGCGCAGGCGCCCGCCGCCAGGCCCCACGCCGTGGCCGGGTGGCGGTAGCGGACGCGCAGCGTGAAGGACTCGCCGCCAGCCGAGCGGACATGGAGGCGGCTCCCGCCGTGGAAGTCGGTAGCGATGGCGAACCACACGTCGTTGACCCGGGCGCTGAAGATTGTGTCGCCGCGCCACGAAACCTGCGAGACGACGTAGGGCGGCTCGAAAGAGGGTGTCCGGGTCCATTCGACCCGGGCGTAGCGGCTCCCGAAGTCCACGGCCGTGTCAGACGGCTCCCCGCTCAGCATCCCGACGGGGACGCTGAAGAGGTCTTGCGGCGGCTGGCCGTCGGACGCGGCGGCCGACGATGCCGTGAGCATGAGTAGAGACAAGACGGCGAGGCGCGCCGGGCGCGGGAATTTAGAAAGCATAGTCTCGATAAATCATTGCAATTTACTTTTTTTTTTACAAACGAAAGGCTAACTTAGAGCGTTTTTTGAGCAGGGCGGCCTCCATCTGCTTTCAGACCATCGCATCACACCGCCAAGCACGAAAGACTAAGATTTTGACACTTAAACATATAAAGATTTTTCTATGGAGAATATAGTCGTCCCGTATGATTTTACCGAGAAGGCTGAGTGCGCCGTCAAGCACGCGTCGCTCATAGCCAGGAACATGAAGGCCGAGGTTGTCCTGCTCCACATCGTCAAAAAGGAGAGCCAGAAGCCGGAGGCCGAGAGCAGGCTCGACGGGGTCGTGGCGCAGATCGCGAGCGACGAGAATGTCGCTTGCCGCTACGTCGTCACCGAGGGGAGCATCTTCTCGACAATCAACGAGGTCGTGGCCAAGGAGGAGAGCGCCCTGGTCGTCATGGGCACCCACGGAATGAAGGGTATGCAGAAGATTACCGGCAGCTGGGCCCTCAAGGTCATCGTCGGCAGCCACGTGCCCTACCTCATCGTCCAGAAAGACCCCGAGTACGCCATGCCGCTGAGGGTCCTCTTCCCCGTGGACTTCAAGATGGAGACCAAGGAGAAGCTCAAGTGGCTCCCGCTCCTGAGCTTCGTCAGCAAGCTCAAGGTGGTCCTCTACGGCCAGCAGGGCAACGGGCCCATGTTCGACAGCCCGACGCGCGCCAACATGAGCTTCTGCAAGCGCTATCTCGAGGATCAGGGCATCGAGTGCGAAGCCGTGTGGGCCGACGAGAAAGGGTCGTTCCTCGAGCTCTCGCTCAAATATTGCGAGGAGAACAAGATGGACGTCATCATGATCACCACCACGCGAGACATCGCGTTCCACGACTACCTGCTCGGCGCCTACGAGCAGACCGTCATCTCCAACAGCTCCGGGACGCCCGTCTTCGTCGTCAACCCGCGGCAGGACGTCAAGCTCGTCTACTCCAACTTCTAAATTCTAGGGCGGCGGGAGGCCTGCCCCGCCGTCGGCAGAGGGCGCACTGTTCGTGCGCCCTCTTTGTTTTTCTGCGAAAGCTTTGCGATATTTGCCGCATATATCCACGACCATGGAACAGACACAAAAGCCAGAGCTGCTCTTCGCCACGCGCAACGGTGGCAAGGTCGCCGAAATCCGCCAGCTTCTCGGAGACCGCTTCACAATCCTCTCCCTCGACGACATCGGGGTGACGGCCGACATCCCCGAGACGGCCGACACCATCGAGGGCAACGCCCTCATCAAGGCGCGCCTCGTCCACGAGCTGACGGGCAAGGCCTGCTTCGCCGACGACACGGGGCTCGAGCTCGACGCCCTGGGGGGCAAGCCGGGCGTCATGTCCGCGCGCTACGCCGGCGACGACTGCGACCCCGAGCGCAACATCGACAAGGTGCTCGGCAAGATTGACGGGCTGAAGATTCGCGGCGCGCAGTTCCGCACGGTCATAGCCTATGTCGACCAGGCGGGGGCGGAGTACCTCTTCGAGGGGATATGCACCGGCCGCATAGCGCGCTACCGCCAAGGCAAGGGGGGCTTCGGCTACGACCCCATCTTCATCCCCGACGAGGGCGACGGCTTCTTGACGTTCGCGCAGATGGAGGTCGAGCGCAAGAACAAGATTAGCCACAGGGGCAAGGCCGTCCGCGCCCTGGTGGACTTCCTCTGCCGCCAATAATGAGGCTTCTGCCCGTCGCCGCGCTTGTGGCGGCGCTCCCCGGCGCGGCGAGCGCCCAGTGGACGAGCCACCTCTCCTACGAGGGGGCGGCCTTCGCCGCCGTGGCGGACGGGATGCCCGTGGCGGGCAACAGCTTCGCCCTCGTGGCGCGAGACGACGCCGAGGGCCGGACGTGGACGCTCTCCAAGGCCAACCTGCTCACGTCGGTGGGCATCTCGGCCGTCCGCGGAGACGGGGAGAGGCTCGTCGTGGGATATTCCGACGGCGGGATCGACATCGTCGACATCGGAAGCCGCACCACGGAGAACATCCCCGAGCTGAGGCTCAGCGAGCAATATCCGACCAAGACAATCAACAGCATAACGCCAAGCGGCGGCCTCTACTACATGGGCTTCGCCGGTGGCGTGCTGGAGGTAGACGCCCGGCGGCGGGAGATACGCTCCACCTGGAGGGTGACGGCCAACGGGGTCGAAGTGGCCGACGTCGCCGCCTCGTCCGACCACATCTTCGCCGCCACTCCCGATGGGGTCTACAGGGCCCCCAGGGCCAGCCGGACGCTGGAGGACTACCGCCAGTGGACGCTCCTGCCGCAGCCTAGGGGCAACGTCCTCAACCTGGTGTGCCGTGCGGACACCCTCCTGGCCACGGTCGGGACGAGGGGGGGGGCGGCGACCCTGTGGAGGGTGGTCGGCGAGCGGGCCGAGAGGCTCTTCGACATCGGGAGCTACCGCCACATGAGCGGCGACGGGGGGCGCGTCGTGGTCACCGCGACGGGGCGGGTCGACGTCTACACGCCTAGCCTGGAGCTGGAAGCCACGGTGCGGAGCGTCGGCAGGGCGGACACCGCGGATGCCGTCCCGACGCCAAACTTCCGCCAGGCGCGGATGGTGGAGGGAGGGGGGCTTGTCGTGGCCGACGCCGCGGCGTGCCTCGTCGTGACGAACACTGGCGGCATCGGCCGCGCCTACAAGCCAGCCGGGCCGCTGAGCAACGTCTCGTCGTGCATGATTGCAGCGGGCGACGACATATATGTCGGCGGGCCGGGCCGCAACGCCTCGTTCAACAATCAGGGCAACCCCCTGCGGGTCAGCGTCTTGAGCGACGGCGAGTGGACGTCGGACAGCAAGACGTGGGCCGACAGTCGGGAGCCGTGCATGCTCGCGGCCAACCCGCGCGACCCGGCGGACGTCTTCATCTCGACATGGGGCACGGGGGTCTTCAAGATTGTCGGGCGCAAGCTCGACGCGCAGTTCACGGCGGGCAACTCCACGCTCAAGGACATTTTTGGCGGGCGAGGGTATGTGCGCTCCGACGCGCTGACGTTCGACAACGACGGCAACCTCTACGTCTTGGCGTGCATGGTGGACAGCGGGGTCAACGTCATGACGCCCGACGGGCGGTGGCACGCCTACACCTACGGGCCCTTCGGCGTGGCGCACTCCAATGTCTGCATGGCCGCCACGCCAAACGGCAACATATGGGTCGGCTCGTCGCGCATGAACGACACGCACGTGTCGGTCTTCAACATTGGCGGGACGCCGGAGACGCCCGACGACGACCTCTACATCAGCACTCGCCCCGTCGAGACCGACAGGCAGTGCGTCGGCAGTCTGTCCCTGACCGACGCCGAGACGGGCGACAAGGTGGGCGAGCGGCTGACCGCCGTGGCCTGCGGGCGCGACGGGATCGTATGGGTCGGGACGGAGGCCGGTCTGCTCGTCACGACAGACAATGCCACGATGCTCCAGACGGGGCAAGTGAGGTTCAACAGGGTGAAAGTGCCGCGCGACGACGGCACGAACCTCGCGGACTACCTGCTCGACGGCGTGGGCATAAACGCCATCGCCGTAGACGGGGCGGACCGCAAGTGGGTGGCGACGAGTTCCGACGGGGCCTACCTTGTGAGTGCCGACGGCACACAGACACTGCTCCACTTCGACGCCTCAAACAGCCCACTGCCCGACAACAATGTCGGGGCCGTGGCCGTGAGGCAGTCCGACGGCGAGGTCTTCTTCGCCACGGCGGCGGGCATCGTCTCCTACAAGGGCGACGCCACGTCCCCGGCCGACGACCTCAGCCGGGCGCGGGTCTTCCCCAACCCCTACAGCCTCTCGCGGGGTCCCGGCTATGTCTCCATCGACCGCCTGGAGGCCGACGCCAACATATACGTGACCGACGCCGCCGGCAACAGGGTGTGGAGCGGCAAGTCGCTTGGCGGCATGGCGAGGTGGGACGGCACGAGGAGCGACGGACGCCGCGCCGCGCCGGGCGTCTACCTCGTCTGGATGACGGCGGGGGGCGACGGTCACAAGGCGGTCGGTAAGATGCTTATTATACCATGACATACGAATATGTGCCGGAGGGGGTGTGCAGCAGCCTCTTCCGAATAGAGATTGACGACAAGGGCGTGATCCGCCATGCGGAGGTAGTGGGCGGATGCCACGGCAACTTGCAGGGCATCTGCCGCCTTGTCGAGGGGCGCGGGGCGGCCGAGGTGGCGCGGGCGCTGGGCGGAATCCGTTGCGGCGCCAAGCCCACGTCGTGTCCCGACCAGCTGAGCCGCGCGTTGACCGCGATGGTTGGCGAACAAGCAACGGACAGCGCGGAGGCGTAGTGGCGATGGAGAGAATCTTCCTGGTGGGCTATATGGGTTCGGGCAAGACCACCATAGGGCGCTACGTGGCGCAGGACATGGGGTGGCGGTTCGTCGACATGGACTGCTACGTCGAGGAGATGATGGGGTGCAGCGTCGGCGAGTGCTTCGCCCGGCGTGGCGAGGAGGCCTTTCGCCGGGCCGAGGCAGAGGCCTTGCGGAGCCTGGCGGGCGAAAGGCGCGTCATTGTCGCTACCGGCGGCGGCGCTCCGTGCCACTTCGACAACATGGAGGTCATGCGGCGTTCGGGCCTCACGGTCTACATCAAGGTCGAGCCGCGGGTTTTGGCCGCGCGTCTGCGCGGGGCCAAAGCCGGACGGCCCCTCATAGCCCAGAAGAGCGATGACGAGCTGGAGGCTTTCATCGAGGAGCAATTGAAGTTGCGAGAGCCGTTCTACGCACGGGCGGAGATGACCGTCGACGGCGAGAGGCTACCTTTCTCGGCATACAAGCCTTTTTTCGAGGCTTTCAACGGCAATATCAACACAACTATGGCAAGAAAAGCAGCGCTGTTCGACCTCGACGGGGTTGTCCTCGACACCGAACGGCAATATGACATCATCTGGGGGCGCATAGGCCGCGCCTACCATCCCGACAAGCCCGACTTCGCGCGGCAGATTAAGGGCATGACGCTGGAGAGCATCCTCTCGACGTTCTTCGCCGCCGACGCGCGCGAGGCGGTCACCCGCGAGCTCTACCGCTTTGAGGCCGAGGAGATGCGCTACGACTTCGTCCCCGGGGCCCAGGCCTACATCCTCTCTCTCCGTGCGGCTGGAGTGCAGACCGCCGTCGTCACCAGCTCGAACAACGCCAAGATGGACGACGTCCGCCGCCATGTCGGTGGCTTCGATGCCCTCTTCGACGTCATCGTCACGTCCGAGCTCACGCCGCGCTCCAAGCCCGCGCCGGACGCTTTCCTCCGCGCCGCCGAGATGCTGGGGCGCGCCGCCGACGAGTGCGTCGTCTTCGAGGACTCGCGCAACGGCATGGCGGCCGGGCGCGCCGCGGGGATGCTCACCGTGGGCGTGGCCACGACTTTCGGGCGCGACGTGGCGGCAGAGCTTGCCGACGTGGTCATCGACGACTTCCAGGGCATCGCGCCCGAGCGTTTTTTCAACATCGAGCCGTAGAATCCGCATTGACGACATCCCGACAGCCATGACAAGCCACAATGCCGCCCTGCGCCTGACGTTTGCCATTTGCGCCCTGGCCTCGTGCCTGGCCCTGCGCGCCGAGGGCGTCTCAGAGGCCGCCCCGCCGCCAGCCCCGCGGTTCGCGCAGACTTTCAACGTGGGGCAGGTTTATGTCGGCGGCCACGCGGGCTTCGCCATCCCCACGTCCCTGGGGCGGGGGGGCGAGGAGCTGTCGTTCCGCGACGTCGCCAAGACGGGCTTTGTCATCTATGCCGACGTCATGAGGCAGATGAACCAGAGCATCGGGCTGGGGGCCGAGGCCGGTTTCCGCAACTATCCGTACAACGACAAGAAGACCTGGTCCAACCTCACGCGCTATGGGCAGTTCGAGGCGTCCTACCGTGCTGTCGATTTCAACCTCACGGGGAAGCTTTTCTTCACGCGCAACGCCATACGCCCACTCCTGGGCGTCGTGGTGGGTGGCGAGCTGGTCATGAACTCGGTGGACTTCACGCCCAACAACCGCTACGAGGACGTTGTGCGCCCCACGGTCTACGACACCAAGAGCATCTCGCCGGCCTTTGGCGTCATGACTGGGGTCTACTACAAGGCGGGGCGGCGCACCCTGGTCAGCTTGCAGATGAGGCTCAACTTCGTCCCTAGGCTTAAAGACGACACAATAGAGATAGACACGGGTTCCGACATCCAGTCCATAGCCCAAAATCCGCACGGCAACCAGACCAACATCTCCGTCACACTGGGTCTGCACATCGGCACGCAACGGAATAACAGGAGGTAGGGTCGTCTCTCGGCGGCGGGCGGCCTATGCCTTTCCGCCCATGTTCAGCTTCTCAATGCGCTCCTTGTCCAGGTTTGTTATGCTTGCGACTTGCTCTGCGGGCATGCCTGCGTCGAGCAGCCTCTTGGCAATCTCTACCGCTTTGTCCTCCGCGCCTTCCGCTCTCCCCATCTGTCGTCCCTCAATCCGTCCCTCAATCCGTCCCTCTTCAAGTCCCTCGATTCTCCCCTCGTACCTGCCGGACTCGATGGCCCCGTGCTCGTAGAGGATGTTGTCCACGTGTTTCAAGTACGCCGACCTGTCCTCCGGCCCCATGTTGTCCACGACCATCCTCCGCCTCACTTCCCCGAGGCCCGGCGCGTTGGCGTCGTCGGCGACCTCGCCGCTCTTGAGGAAGCGGAGCCACTCGTCTAGGGGCGTCGTGGCCACCTTGTCGAAGTCCTCGACGCGCAGGACGTAGTATTCGGGGAACAGCGCCCCGGCGTTGGGAGTGTCGCCGCCTGTGGCGTAGTCGCCGAAGAACCTGCGGCTCTGCGTGGCGGTGAGCCGGAGCTCGTGGTGCGGCTCGTGGATGCCGCGGAACGTCGTGTAGCCGTGGAACACGTAGTCGTCGCCCTGCCCCAGGCTGAAGTAGACGATGTTGATGGAGTACACCTTGCGCACCTTGCCGAAGTCCTGCCCGAGGCTCATGTAGTCCGTCACGGCCTTGGAGACGCCGTAGAGCATCCGGTGGAAGTATGAGAGCTCGCGCGAGTTCTGCACTTCGACGATGAATATCTCCCCGCGGTCGTCCTCGGCGAGGATGTCCACTCGGTTGAACTTGTCGTCGTAGTCCGTCTGGTTGCCCTCGCTCTCCAAAATCTTCTGAATGCGCACCTTGCGCTCGAGGAGGGTCGTGATCAGCCCCTCCAGGATGCTGAAGTTGGCCTTGTCGCGCAGCATGCGCTTCATGGCCCAGTCGAACCTGATGTAGTTTGCCATAGATGTATTGCTTCGATTTGTCGGTTGCCGCCCGTCACTAGAGGTCGTCGATGGCCGCCGGGCGCGCGGCGCCGGTGTTGAGCTTGTCGACATACTCCAAGGCCGCATGCCCGCCAAGCCCTCCCGACTTCCTGATCGACAGGCGGATGTCGCCGAGGGGGGTGGAGTATGTCGAGCGCCACTTGCATCTGCCGAAATATAGCTCCATCATCTTCTCGTCGCCGGTCCGGGTGGGGTAGCCCCTGCTCTCGACCTCGAAGACCTCCTCGACCTCCGACGGGTCGCCATATTTGTGCTGGAGCATCGACTTGAGGTGGTTGTAGTCGTTCGTCAGCGAGTTCCAGTCGCTTCTGCTGGGAAACGCCACGGAGACCTTGCACACCACGTCGGCGTCCTTGGGCGTCGCGACGCTCAGGGCGCAGCCTTTGTAGCCCGCAAATTCGCCCGTCATGAGGGTCGCACCGTCGCCTCTCCCCGCCTTGGCGAACCCGGCGGTCCGCATCTTCTCGACAAAACGGGCCGTGGTCCCGTCGAGGGGCACGCCCTTGAACGCCAAGTGGCGGGACGAGTCTTGCGCGGCGGGGGCTGTGAGCGCCGACGACAGCGCGAGCAATAGGGCTAGCCTTTTCATGGGCGGCGATTTTTCGGTGGGGGGTCAGTCTATGGGGTACGTGTCGAGCTTCTTGTTCCGCTCGGGGTAGTCGGTCGTGAAGTGCAGGCCGCGGCTCTCGTGCCGCTTCTGCGCCATTTTGATGATGAGGTATCCGATGTTTATCTTGTTGCGCAGCTCGCACAGCTTCTTCGAGATGTGGCTGCTTTGGTAGAGGTCTTCCGTCTCGCGGTATATGATTTCGAGCCTGTCGTGCGCCCTCTTCAGCCGCATGTTGCTCCTCACGATGCCGACATAGTTGCGCATGATTGTCTCGACCTCCTGGTTGGCTTGCGTTATCAGCACCATCTCCTCGTTGTGGACTGTCCCGTCGTTGTCCCACTCCGGGATGTCGTCGCGCCACTCCGTCCGCCCTGCCACCTCGACGGAGTCCGTCGCCGCCACGTCGGCGTAGACCAGGGCCTCCAGCAGCGAGTTCGACGCCAGGCGGTTAGCTCCGTGCAGCCCCGTGCAGCTGCACTCGCCGGCGGCGTAGAGGTGGTTGATGGAGGTGCGGCCGCGCAGGTCGACCTTGATGCCGCCGCACAGGTAGTGGGCGGCGGGCGTCACCGGGATGTAGTCGCGGGTGATGTCGATGCCGAGCGAGAGGCATTTCTCGTATATCATGGGGAAGTGGCGCCGCGTCTGCTCCGGGTCTTTGTGCGTCACGTCGAGATATACGAACTCGTCGCCCGAGATTTTCATCTCGCTGTCTATGGCGCGGGCCACGATGTCGCGCGGGGCGAGGCTGCCGCGGCTGTCATATTTCTCCATGAACGTCGTGCCGTCGCGGCGGCGGAGCAGACCGCCGTAGCCGCGCATGGCCTCGGTGATGAGGAAGCTGGGGGTCTCGCCGGGGTGGTAGAGGCTCGTGGGGTGGAATTGGACGAACTCCATGTTCTGGATCACGCCCTTGGCGCGGAAGACCATGGCGATGCCGTCGCCCGTCGAGATGGAGGGGTTTGTCGTCACCTGGTAGACGTTGCCTATGCCGCCGGTCGCCATCATCGTCACCTTGGAGAGGAACGTGAGAACCTCGCCCGTGGCCTCGTCGAGGACGTAGGCCCCGTAGCAGTCTATGTCGCGCATCCAGGGCTCGTTGTTCCGGCCCAGGTGGTGCTGGGTCAAGATGTTGACGGCGAAGTGGTTCTCGAAGACGTCGATGTTGGGGTGGCTCTTGATTTGCGAGATCAGGGCGCGCTGAATCTCCGCCCCCGTGCTGTCCTCGTGGTGGAGGATGCGGAACTCCGAGTGGCCGCCCTCGCGGTGGAGGTCGAACTGCCCGTCGCTCTTCTTGTCGAAGTCCGTGCCCCACTTGAGGAGCTGCTCAATCTGCGCCGGGGCGTGCGTGACGACCATCCGCACGACGTCGGGGTCGCATATGCCGGCCCCGGCGATGTGCGTGTCGCGGATGTGCTTCTCGAAGTCGTCCACCGAACTCGTCACGGCGGCAATGCCCCCCTGGGCCTTGCTCGTGTTCGTCACGTCGAGCGTCGTCTTGGAGACGAGCGCCACTTTGCCGTGACGCGCCACTTTGAGCGCGTAGGTCAGCCCGGCGGCCCCCGAGCCAATCACCAAGAAATCGTATCTCTTGACCATATTTTAAACCTCTAGGCTAGTCTTTCCCAAAGTTAGCCAAAAGAGTAATTTGGGTAGCGCGCGCAATGTCCATTCTGCCTAATTTAGCCGCCATGAAGCACAACACGTCTATTCGTCTGTTCGCCTTTTGGGCGTCCTCTCTCCTCCTCTTTCCGTCTGCCGCGGCGCAGGGCGGCGTCCCGGCCGACACTCTCGACCGCTCCATTGGCGAGGTTGTCGTCACCGGCACGCGCGCCGGGGCCGACGTCCGCCACCTTTCGCAGAGCGTCTCCGTCGTGTCCCGCAAGGTCATCGACGACGACCTCCGTCCGTCGCTGCTCCCCGTCTTGACCGAGAAGGTGCCGGGGCTGTTCACCACGGCCCGCGGCGTGATGGGCTTCGGGGTGTCGGGCGGGGCGGCGGGCGGCATCTCGCTCCGCGGCCTCAGTGGCGGCACGGCGCGGATGCTCGTCCTCATCGACGGCCACCCGCAATATGCCGGGATTTTCGGCCATCCCGTGGCCGACGCCTACCAGTCGCTGCTGGCGGAGAGGGTCGAGGTCTTGCGCGGGCCGGCGTCGGTGCTCTATGGGTCCAACGCCATGGGCGGCGTCGTCAACATCGTGACGCGCAAGATGGAGGCCGACGGCGTGCGCACAAGCCTCACGGCGGGCTACGGCTCCTACAACACCCTGGAGACCGAGCTCACCAACATGGTGCGCCACAGGCGTTTCTCGTCGGTCGTCAGCGGCTCATACAATCGCACCGACGGGCACCGTCCCGACATGACTTTTGAGCAGGGCGGGGGATACGCGCGCCTGGCGGTGGACGTCGCCAGCCATTGGAACGCCTATGCCGACGTCAACGTCACGCATTTCAACGCCTCCTACCCCGGGCCCGTCTCGGCGCCCCTCGTCGATGGCGACCAGCGCATCACGCGCGGCGTGGCGTCGGCTGCCGTGGGCAACGACTATGGGCGCACGTCGGGGAGTGTCAGTTTCTTCTACAATTGGGGCGTCCACCGGATTAACGATGGCTACACGCCCGGGGCGGGCGAGACTTCGCAAGACGGGCGGTTCAACTCACGCGACAACATGATGGGCGTCTCGGCATATCAGAGCGCGCGGTTCGGCTCCGCTACGCGCCTGACGGCGGGCTTCGACTGGTTCCGCTATGGCGGCGAGGCCTGGACCGACTACGTGGCCGGCGCGCGCCAGGGTCAACGCAACGACCTTGTGGACAAGCAGGAGGACGAGCTGGCGGGATATGTCGAGCTGCGGCAGCACGTCGGCGCTTGGCTCACGTTCAACGCCGGGGTGCGCCTCGACCGCCATTCGCGTGTCGGCACCGAGTGGGTGCCGCAGGCCGGCCTGGCGTTCCACCTGCCCCGCACCGTCGAGCTCAAGGCGTCGGCCACGAAGGGCTTCCGCTATCCCATCTTGCGCGAGATGTATATGTTCCCGCCGCAAAACCCCGACCTCAGGCCCGAAAGCGTGTGGAACTACGAGGTGGCGCTCTCCGCAAGCCCCATGGGAGGACGGCTGACGTATGGTGTCAACGTTTTCTACATCGACGGCAAGGACTTGATAATGACCCTGCCCAACCCGTCCGGTGCCGGGATGCTCAACCAGAATTCGGGCAAGATCGAGAACTGCGGGGTGGAGGCCCAGGGGGCGTTCCGCATCGACAGCCGATGGTCGGTCGACGCCAACTACAGCTTCCTCCACATGGAGAACCCGGTCGTGGCCGCCCCGGAGCATAAGCTCTACGCCGGCGTACGCCTGGAGGCGGGGCGGGGGATTGTCTCGACGGGCGTCATGCACATTGCCGGCCTCTACACCTCTGTGAGTCCCAAGGAGACGGAGAGCTTCACGCTGTGGAACGCGAGCACGCAGTTCCGGGCACTCGATTGGCTATGGGTGTGGGCGCGCGTGGAGAATATCTTGGCGCAACGCTACGAGATAAACGCCGGCTACCCCATGCCCCGGGTCACTTCCATGGCGGGGCTGAGAGTCCGTTTCTGACGAGAGGGTGGGGTGGGCTGCTAGCCCAGGAGCAGGCCTATCTCGGTGGCCAGGTTGAGGCTGCGGCCGGCGTCGGCCTCGTCCCAGAAGCCCAGGTCCGAGAGGTAGCGCTTGAGGATTAGGAAATAGGTCAGGGGGAACTCGGCCGTCTGCCACATCTGGTGGTAGTTCAACAGCCCAAGCTCCTTGATGAAGCTGTCTAGCTCGACGACCACGCAGTGGAGGAAGTCTGTGGCGGCGCACTCGTGGCGCACAAGCTCCACCTCGTCGTCGCCAAAGAACTCGTTGGTCTGCGTCACGCGCACTGACATGTGCCCCTCACGGTCGACGCTCAGAGTCCAATTGTAGCTCTCCTGCTCCGAGTACCACACGAAAGCCGCGGTGTTGCTCCCCTCCCACAGCTGCGAGGGGTGGGTTATGAGTTGCGCCAATGCGCTGAGCATGTCGCCCAGCGGGTTGCACACGTTCGACAGCTCGAACTCCGACTCCACGCCGCCCGCGACGTAGCGCGCCGTGGCGGCACCCGGGCCGCTTAGGGCGTAGTGGAACTCCTGTCCCGTCTTGGCGATATTTATCTTCTCTTTGCGCAATTGCGACGAATCAAGGCGCGCCGGCGGCGACGCCTGTCCTACACTTGGTCCCTATGTCCGCATCGGGTTCGCCGGGAGGCGCCTGGCCCCCGGGGCGACCTGATCGGTATACGCACTTTCCGCCCTTTATGTTGTATCGCCGCGCCGTCATCGCAGTGGGCGCGCGTAGTCGCGCACGTCGTCAATCGTGATGTCGTGTCCCGGAGCCAAGATTGTGAGCCGCTCCATGACGTTGCGGAACTCGCGGATGTTCCCCGTCCACGTGATTTGCTTCAGCTCTTCGAGGGCCTCCGGCGTGATTCCTTTCTGCGGGGCGTTGAGCTCTTGCGCCACGACGCCGAGGAAGTAGCGGGTCAGCTCGGGGATGTCGTCCGCGCGCTCGTTGAGCGACGGCACGCGGATGACGATGACCGAGAGGCGGTGGTACAGGTCTTCGCGGAAGCGCCCCTCGCGGATCTCCTCGGCCAGGTTCTTGTTGGTCGCCGCCACCACCCGGACGTTGACCTTGATGTCTTTTTCGCCGCCCACCCGCGTTATCGAGTTCTCCTGGAGGGCGCGGAGCACTTTGGCTTGCGCCGCCAGGCTCATGTCGCCAATCTCGTCGAGGAAGAGCGTCCCGCCGTTGGCCTGCTCGAAGCGCCCGGCGCGCTGCTTGACGGCCGACGTGAAGGCGCCCTTCTCGTGGCCGAAGAGCTCGCTCTCGATAAGCTCGGTCGGGATTGCGGCGCAGTTGACCTCGACAAACGGGCCGGCGGAGCGGAGGCTCCCCTCGTGCAGGGCGCGGGCCACTAGCTCCTTGCCCGTGCCGTTGGGACCCAGGACAAGGACGCGCGCGTCGGTGGCGGCCACTTTGTCTATCATCTCGCGCATGCGCCGCATGGGCTCGGAGCTCCCAACCATGTCATATGTGTGCGCCACCTTGCGCTTCAGGGCTTTTGTCTCCGTCACGAGCTCGCCTTTCTCCAGGGCGTTCTTGATGGTTATCAGGAGGCGGTTGAGGTCGAGCGGCTTCTGGATGAAGTCGTAGGCGCCGCGCTTGATGCTCTCCACGGCGGTGTCGATGTCGCCGTGCCCCGAAATCATTATCACGGGGCAGTCCGGCCGCGACGCCGTCACTTTCGCCAAGACCTCCATGCCGTCCATGGCGGGCATCTTGATGTCGGTCAGCACAAGGTCGAACCCGCCGCCGCCAAAGGCCTCGACGCCCTTAGCGCCGTCTTCGGCCAGGGCGACGGTGTGGCCCTCCATCTCCAAGATGTCTTTGAGTGTGGCGCGGATGCCGCGCTGGTCGTCTATGACGAGGATTTTTGCCATGCCGTTTCCGTTTTCTCTAGTCTATATCCGCCCCTCGATGAGTTGCAATATGGCCCCCTGCTTGAGGGCGAAGCCGCACTGGTAGAGCCTCTCGATGTGCGCCTCGGCAATGACGAAGTTGATGAATATCGCCCCGGGGACAATCAGCTCCACGCGGGCGGGGTCCATGTGGCGCATGGCGGCCCGCTGAGCGGCGGTCGACGTCACGACCTTGCGGAACGCCTCGTCGAAGTTGGGCAGCGGGATCTCGTAGCTCGTCGAGAGGCGGACGTTGAGGAGCGGATGGTTGCGGGCCGCCACCAGGGCCGCCATCGTGTCGAACGAACCCGACGTGCCGACGAGTGTCGAGGCCGGGAACTCGCGCAGGGCGTCGTGAAGCCCCGCCACGCCCGAGCGGAAGAACGCCTCGATGTCGCGCACTTCGCGGTGCGTGATGGGGTCTGAGGGCGAGAAGCGGTCCAAGACCCGCGACATGCCCACCTCGAAGCTCCGCTGCCACGCCACGCCGTCTTTGTTGGCTATGATGAACTCGCAGCTGCCCCCGCCAATGTCTAGGATCAGGACGCGCTCGCGGCCCAGGGGCATCACCTGCTTCACGCCGTCGAAGACCATCTGCGCTTCCTCCATGCCCGAGATGACCTTCACCCCGAAGCCGAAGCGGCGCTCCACCTCCGCGGCGAAGTCGCCGGCGTTGGCGGCGGCGCGCATGGCCGAGGTGCCTATCGCCACCACGCGGTCGGCGCCGCCGAGGGAGCCGATGGTGCGCACGTGGCGGCCTATGGCCTCAAGCCCGCGCCCGAAGGCGTCCGGGGCGATGTTGCCGTCGTTGATGCCGCCCTTGCCCAGCCGGGCGGTCTCCTTGGTGCTGCATATCACGTTATAACCCCCGTCGGCCCGGGTGTCGGCCACCAGCAGGTTGATGGTGTTCGTGCCGATGTCTATGATGGCTACTCGCATATGTCTCCTCCTCCGTCTTTTTACGCGTCGAGACCCTTGAGCGCCTCCTCCTCGACCTCGTCGGGGGTGGACGGCAGCCGGACGTCGCCGATGATTCGGCAGCCGTCTTTGGTGATGAGCAGGTCGTCTTCGATGCGGACGCCGCCGAAGTCCTTGTATGTCTCCAGCCTGTCGTAGTCGATGAACTCGCGGCACTTCCCCGCTGCGCGCCATCGGTCGATGAGTTCGGGGATGAAATATATGCCCGGCTCGTCGGTGACGCAGAAGCCCTCGCGGAGGCGGCGCGCCATGCGCAGAGAGCCTATGCCGAGCCCCTCGCGCCGCGGCCCGGTCTCGCTGTCGTAGCCCACCAGGTCTTCGCCGTAGTTCTCCATGTCGTGGACGTCGAGGCCGATCATGTGGCCCAGGCCGTGGGGCATGAACAGGCCCGCAGCGCCATGGGCCAGGGCCTGGGCGGTGTCGCCTCTGACGATTCCGAGGCTTTTCAGCCCGTCGAGGATGACGCCGCAGGCCTGCTGGTGCAGGTCGAGGTACATCGTTCCGGGGCGGGCCTCGCGCCTCACGTGGTCGTTGGCGGCCAGGACAATCTCATATATCTCGCGCTGTCGGGTCGTGAAGCGGCCGCCGACGGGCGTCGTGCGGGTGTTGTCGGTGGCGTAGTGGGCCGGGCTCTCGCACCCGGCGTCGACGAGAAGCATCCGCCCGGCCTCCAGGGTGTGGATGTAGCCGTGGTTGTGGAGCGTCTCGCCGTGGGTGGTGCATATCGTGGGGAACGAGACGGGACCGCCGCCGCGGAGGGCCTCCATCTCGATGCGCGCCATTATCTCGTTCTCCGTCACGCCGGCGTGCGCCATGCGCATGGCGGCCAGGTGCATGGCGCGCCCGAACGCCGCCTGGCGGTCCATGTCGTCAATCTCGCACTGCTCCTTGGCCGAGCGCAGCTCGACCAGGTTGCGGACCAGGAGCGTCGAGCCGCCCGCCGCGACCTCGGCAGGGGACGCGCCCAGCAGTTCGCTCAGGCGGAGGGTCGTCTCGCCGCGGTAGGGCGCGACGTAGAGAACCTCCTGCCCCGCCGCCCTGGCGCGCGCAATGTCCGCCGCGAGCGAGGCGCGGGGCCGGGAGCGCTCGGCCCCGCACAGCGCGGCGCGCTCGGAGGCCGACGGCATGGGCCCCGTCCACACGATGTCGTCCATGCTCACGTCGTCGGCGTAGAGCGTCGAGACGCCCGCCGACGTGTCGACGGTGGCGGCGAGCCCCGGAGTGTCGAGGCCGAAGAGGTAGAGGAACGTGCTGTCTTGGCGGAAGCGGTATTGGTTGCCGGCGTAGTTGAAAGGCGAGTCGTCGTTGCCCACGAAGAGCAGCAGGGAGTTGGGAGTCGCTCGCATGAGCCGCTCGCGGCGGCGGATGTATGTATGCTTGTCGAACATGGCTCTTACTCTTTTTTCTATTTTTTGTCGCAGATGTGTATGTCCTTAATCATGAGCTGGGTCGTCGTCTTGCCGCGGTGCTCGTTGCTCTCGATGGTGTAGCATATGTCGAACTGCGCGCCGCGGCTCACGTCGGCGAACAGCTCGCCGAGGCCGAAGCCTATGCCCGAATGGACGCCGCGGCCCTGGGCGCCGATGACGTCGAGCTTCAAGTGGCGGTTGGAGTGCCCGAAGGTCTTCGACGTGCCGTAGTCGTAGACGCCGCGCGAGACGAAGACGGGGCGCGTGTTGTCGGGCCCGTAGGGCTGGAGCAGCTCCAGTTGGGCTATGAAGTCGTCCGATATGTCGTCGAGGACAATCTCGGTGTCCACGTCGATGCGGGGCTTGTGGTCGGGACGCTCGGCGTGCCTGTCGGCGTAGCTCGCCAGGCGGCGGCGGAAAGGCTCTACGTTCTCCAGCTTCATGGTCAGCCCGGCGGCGTAGGTGTGGCCGCCGAAGTCCTCCAGCAGGTCGGCGCAGGCCTCGATGGCGCTGTAGAGGTCGAAGCCCGCCACAGTCCGGGCGCTGCCCGCCGCGAGGCTGGGGTCAGCCTGCGAGCGCGTCAGGACGACGGCGGGGCGCAGGAACGTCTCGCTGAGCCGCGACGCCACGATGCCTATCACCCCCTTGCTCCACTCCGGGTCGTAGAGCGTTATGGCGTTGGAGCCGGCGAGCGACGGGTCGGCGGCCAGGACGCGCATGGCCTTGCGGGTGATCTCGCGGTCCAGGTCTTTGCGCTCCTCGTTGCTGAAGTCGATGTCGCGGCTCAGCCTGTCGGCCTCGGCCCGGCTCGTGGCCAGCAGCAGGCGGACGGCGTCGTTGCCGCTCTTCATGCGCCCGGCGGCGTTGAGGCGCGGGCCAATCTTGAATATCACGTCGGACACGGACACGCGGCCCGGCGCCAGCCCCGCCCTCTCCATGAGAGACAGCAGGCCGACGTTGGGGTTGCGGTTGAGGCGCCGCAAGCCGTGGTAGGCCAAGATGCGGTTCTCGCCAGTCATGGGCACGATGTCCGACGCTATGCTCACCGCCAGCAGGTCGAGGTGGTCGACGAGCGACGAGCGGTCCATCCCCAGGCGCAGGTACAGGGCCTCCATGAGCTTGAAGCCCACGCCGCAGCCCGACAGGTTCTTGTCGGGGTAGGGACACCCGGGGCGCTTGGCGTCGAGGCACGCCACGACGTCGGGCAGCTCGTCGCCAGCCACGTGGTGGTCGCAGATGATGAAGTCTATCCCCATCTGCCGCGCCTCCCTCATGCGCGCCACGGCCTTGATGCCGCAGTCGAGGGCTATGACGAGCGTGTAGCCGCCGTCGCGGGCATATTCCACCCCCTGGCGCGAGATGCCGTAGCCCTCGTTGAAACGGTCGGGGATGTAGAAGCCGAGCCGCCCGCCGGCGGCGGGGATGGCGCCCAGGGCGCGGAACACCAGGGCCACGGCCGTCACCCCGTCGACATCGTAGTCCCCGTAGACCAGGATTCGCTCCCCGCCGGCCAGCGCCGCCTCGACGCGGCTCACGGCGCGGCCCATGTCGCGCATCAGGAATGGGTCGTGCAGGCTCCGCAGGTCGGGGCTGAAGAAGCCGCTCGCCGCGGCGGGGGTGCCGACGCCTCGCTGGACCAGCACCCTGGCCAAGGCGGGAGAGACTCCCGCTTGGCTGGCCAACGCCTCCACGGCGCCCTCGTCGGGCTGCTCCTTTATGTTCCAGTCTTTTTGCATTTCGGGCGCTGGTGCAACGCTTCGCAATGTTAACAAAAAATGGCAACATAGGCAAAAAGAATGATGCGCCGGCAGACGCCCGTCTGCCGGCGCATATGCCCGCACGCGAGAACGCGGGCGCTAGTCGAGTTCGACGCTCCGCACCGCGCGCGCCTCTGCCTGCGCCTGGGGCGTCGTATGCGATTGGTCTGCCGAGACCCGCGTCATGGTGACAGGGTTCGTCAGCCATAGGACGTAGCCCATGGAGGTGGACCAGCTGACGGCCGTCCCGACGGGGACGACGCCGAAGAGCCATGCGTCTATCGCCGAGTTGTTCACCACGCCGTTGAACTGTGCCGTGGTGCCCGTGGCCTCCGACCATACGAACGTGGCCGTGAGGGTCGCCATGGACTCCCACGTGACGTAGCTTCCGTTGCCGTAGACGAAGAAGTTCACCAGGGCGTATTCGGCGCTGGGCGGGTTCTCCAGGGTGACGGTGTTGCCCGTGTCGCCGCCGCGCACGACGATGGCCCCGGACTGCTCGACGTAGGAGACGGGGACGTTGATCCCGTCGCCTATTCTCAGGTTGAGTGCGCCGTCGGTGTCGCGCTGCGAGAGGATGGCGGTGCGAGTCTCGGCGGCGCCCTGTCCGTTGGTGTAGCTCATGGTGTAGGTGCCGAGGATGTCCTCCAGCCCAAACTGGCTCACCACGAAATAGGCAACCACCTCGCCGTCGTAGACCACGCCCACCTGGGCGCTGCGGGGGTGACCCTCGGTGTTCTTGCTCGCCTCGATGGTCAGTGTGTTGCCCTCGGCGTTCAGCGTCAGCCACGTGGCGTCGCCCTTGTCGAACGAGAACTGTTCCAGGTGGGTAATCTCAAAGGTCTCGGAGAACTCGTCGTTGTTGCGGCGGATGTTCGAGATGGCGTCTGTCACGACGTTGGCGTTGATGTAGCATCGCGTGCTCGCCACGCCCTGCCCCGTCAGCGAGAGGGCGTCGTCGTCGTAGGCCAGCTCGAAGACGCTGACGCCGTTGACCGCCACGGGGCGCTGGAGCCGAAGACCCGTGTCGGTGTTGGTGTAGGGCACCGCCACCGAGTCCGTGGCCGAGACGAGGGTCACCGTCGGGGTGGCTATGTTGAACCGGGCGCGGACTGGCTGACCGCCCGCGGTGAGGTTCGCCGAGACGACGTTGAACAGCTCGCTGACCTCCATCACGCCCACGATGTACTCTTCGGGGTCTTTGGTCAGGCGGCGCAGCGACATGGCGTTGTGGGTCCGCTTGCCGTGGAGCTTTATCTCGTCGGCCCCGACGGAGTCGACGACGAACTCGAAGTCGCCCTGGAAGGCGTCATAGAGCTGCTCCTCCGGCGTGGCGAAGAAGTGGGCCAGCAGGTTGTAGGTGTCGAACGAGAGGACCGGGCCCATGTCGGCCTTGAGCCTGTAGGTCGAGGTCTCGGGCTCGGGGTCGCCAAAGAGCTCGGAGCGGACAACGACCTGCCCGTCGGTGGAGAACTGGAGCGTGAAGGCGCATCCGCCATACTCCATGTCGTAGCCGGGGTAGTAGTCCAAGACCCACCCATTGGCCGAGCTGGCGAGGACTTGCCGGACTTCGGCCAGGTGCGAGGCCTGGCGCTCCGAGGCACTGGCGTCGAACTTGTCGTCGTCTTCCATGAGGCACGACGGCAGGAGAAGAGGCGGAAGCAGGGCCGCCGCCCACAGAGGCATTTTTCTCTTCTTCATGGTTGTGTCTTCTTTTGAGTTTGTGTTTGCGGGTTTGTCAGTCGTCCCACGCGGCGCGCCGCAGTGTCCCCCGCGGCGCGGCGGGGGCGAGCGTCACGGCTTTGGCCGCGGGGGCGGCTGTGGCGGTCTTGCGCAGGGTGGGCCGCTCCATCCACAAGAGGATGTCGGAGTAGCGCAGCGACGCCGACGTGGCGGAGGTGCTCACCGTGTAGAGCCATCCGGCAATCTCGTAGCTGAGGAACGCGCCCTCGAAGACGGCTGTCGTCGTGGCCGTCGCCTCGTCGTAGGAGAAGAGGGCGTTGATCCGCGAGTTGGCCGTCGTCCCGACGGTGCCGTCGGCAAAGAGCATGATGTTCCAATAGTAGGAGGCGCCGCTGTCGAAGCCGTTGCGCCCGGCCGAGACCACCAGCGAGCGAGACGACGCGTCGAACGCCGCGTTGCTGCTGAGCCGTTGGCTCTCGCCGGCCTGGACCGAGAACACCACCTGCCCGCCCGCCGACGCTTGCGAAATTTCGGCGGGCAGGGACTGACGCGCCCCCGCGCGGTTCGTGAACGTGACGACGTAGCTCCCCAAGATGTCCGCCAGGTCGCACTGGCGGACGCTGAACCTCGCCAGGTCGCGGCTTCCGCCCTTGTAGCGCGCGCCGACGGTGGCAGAGCGGGGGTGGCCGGTGGTGTTGGCCGTCGCCGTCAGCGTCACGCCGCCGTCGTCCGTCGAGACCGACAGCCACTCGGCGTCGGAGACGAAGTCGAACTGGTCGAGATAGTCCACGCTGAACGTGCTGCTGCCGCCCTCGTCGCCGAAGCCAATGTCCGAGACGGCCTCCGTCAAGACGCGGGGGTTGACGTAGGAGCGGGTCGTCGTGAGGCCCGGGGCAGAGAGCGACAGCGACGCGTGGTCGTAGGCCATGTCCCACACCTGCGTCCCGTTGACGGTCACAGGGCGGTAGAGGCGCAGGCCGGTGTCGGTGACGGTGTAGGCCGTGTAGACGCTGTCCGTGGCCGAGGCGATGTAGAGGTGGCGGCTGTGCGAGCCGTTGCCGTCGATGGCGAACTCCACGCGGGCCGCCGAGCCGCCAATGCTGAGGTCGGCGGAGGCGAGGTCGAACGCCGCCCCGACGGCGACGGCGGCGCGGAGGTAGGCCGACGGCTCGCTCTCCAGCCGGCGCAGGTAGATGGTGTTGTGCGTCTTCTTGCCGTGCATCTTCACCAGGTCGGCGCCAACCGAGTCTATGACGAACTCGAAGTCGCCCTCAAAGGCGCGGTAGTTGCCGCGCGACGGGGTGGCGTGGTAGTGGAAGAGCGTCAGGAGCTGGTCGAACGAGAGGACGGGGCCCATGTCGCTCTTCAGCCTGTAGCTCGTCGTCTGCTCCGCGCCGCTGTTGTCCAGCTCGTAGCGAATCGAGACGTCCGAGGCCGTGAAGCGCATGGTGTAGGCGTAGCCGCCGTAGGTCTGGGTGGGCTCCGGGTAGTAGTCCATCTCCCACCCGTGCTCCGCGCCCGTCAGGGTCTGCATCGTCTCGGCCAGGAAGCTGCTCATGCGCTCCGAGGCGCTCTGACCGAACTTCTCCTCGTCTTCGCGCAGGCACGACGACGCGAGCAGGGCGAACAGGGCGGCGATTGGCAATGAATGGATGTGTCTCATGGCCGTGTGTGTCAGTCTACTGTGAGGTCGTCCAGGTTCACGCTGCCCGCCACGACTTCGTTCTCGCGCCTCACCACCTCGTCGCGCAGTTGGTCGAGGTCGATGCCGAACGTCTCCGAGTAGTAGCGTTTGGCGATTGCGAGCTTCATCTCGATGTTGCGCCGCGGCGTGGTGTCGTAGGTCGGGTTGTCGTCGGCGTCGGTGCCGGTCGCCGTCCGAGCCTGGGCCAGGAGGGCCTCCCACTGCTCGGCGGAGTTCATGACGTAGACGCTCACCATCTCGGCGAAGTCCTCGCGGCCCTCTTTCTGGGCGTAGGCCGAGATGAAGCCCCGGGGCAGGTAGCCCGTGACGTAGGTCTCCTCGCTCCAGTCGTTCGAGACGTAGCCCGTCGGCGTCACCTGGTCGAACTCCACGGGGTAGTCGCGCGTCTGGTTGAGGATGTGGACGAACTCGTGGTGGATGGTCTTGAGGAAATATTCGTCGAGGACCGCGCGGTCCGCCAGACCCTGGTCCAGCCATCGGGAGCGGACGCCAAGAATTCGGATCTTCTTGCCGCCCTCGGCGGTGCCGAGCCGCATCGTCCCGTTGTTGAGATACTCGAACTCGCCCACGAACGAGAAGAGTTTCGGGAAATATGTCTTGGTGAACGTCACGCCCGCCACGCGGTCGTAGGCCTCGATGCACGTGTACTTGATTATGTGCGCCAGCTTGACCGACGCGTCATATTCGGCCGGCACGTCGTAGTAGTTCATGTCGGTCTCGTTGTCCTCATACCGATATTGGATCTCGACATTATATGGGTTGACGAAGTTGGCCGTCAGCCATCGGTCGAAGTCGTTCTGCGTGCGGTTCTCCACCGTGATGACGCTCTGGTCTTTCAGCGGGTCCTCCTGGCACGCCGGGAGCGCCAGCGTCAGCGCCGCGGCCCCCATGCATATGTATGTGTCGTGTCTCATTTTTTTTTGTTTTTTTTGTTTCGTTCTGCCCCCCGTCCAA
>CAZHOT010000011.1:0-72662 GCA_964534235.1 uncultured Marinilabiliaceae bacterium | reverse complement strand
GGGTTCGCGTTACGTCCAAGGGTTCGCGTTACGTCCAAGGGTTCGCGTTACGTCCAAGGGTTCGCGTTACGTCCTACGGTTCGCACTACGTCCTAGGGCTTACGCCCTAGGCTGCCCTATGTCGCCCCTTTGGGGCTTTGGGTCCCCGCGGGCAACAACGGTCAATACCTAGAAATTGTTAATTATCAATTGTTAATTGTCAATTGTTCCTCGGGTTCGGCGTCACTCCCGCCGTCCGCGCCGGGAGCGGAATCTGGAGTGCCATGCGCGGGTCGTTGGGCTCGAGCCAGTCGAGAATCCGCTGGGGCTCGCCGTCGCTGCCCATCAGGCGGCGGGGGATGCGGATGTTGTAGCGCTTGATGTCTTGCCACCGCAGGCCCTGGTGGATTGTCTCCAACCGGCGGAAGAGCAGCACGCATTGGAGCATGGACTCCTGGACGCCCCCCTCGGCCCCGATGTCGAAGTTGGGGCGCAGGTGCTTGCGCTTCGTCCCGACCATGGGCGACGCGTCGGAATAGGCGTAGCCGATCCCGTTGAAATATGACTGGATGCTCTCCGGCGTCAGCGTCACGGTGGTGTTGAAGTAGTTCTTCATCCACATGTCGAGGTCGGCCGCCGCCTCGGCGTTGCGCCCCAGCATGACGTAGGCCTCGGCGCGGTTCAGCAGGGCCTCGTCGACGCTGAACGCCACGTTGAGGGCGTGGTAGCGCCCGTAGCCCGCCACGGGGTCCGTATACTCCATCTCGAACGGCACTTTGCGGTGGAAGACGAAGCGGTAGATGCCCGTCGAGGCCGAGAACGGCTGCCAACGCCACAGGCCCGCCGCGCCCCACGGCCCGCGGGTGTTGAGGGTCTCGTTGGTGGCAATGTTGGAGCTGTGGTTGTAGCGCTTGCCCATGAACCACGCTCCGAAGATGGGCCCCGCCGAACTCTCGCTGGCCTCGACGAGCAGGTTGCAGTCGCGGTCGACGTTGCAGTAGAGCTCCGCCACGGTGTTGCTCTGGTCCGCCGTGCTGCTCGGCATGGCCTCCAGCTCGGCGTAGTTGCGCAGATAGGCCGACGGCGTGGCGCCCAGGAGCTGCGTCGCGTAGCGCTCGGCGTCGGCCCACCGCTCGTAGTAGAGGTAGAAGCGGGTGGCGAAGGCCAGGGCCGCGCGGCGGTTGAAGTGGTACTTCGGGACCCTGTAGTCGTCGTTGATGAGGGGGAGGCCCTCCTCGATGTCGGCGGCAATGTTGGCGTAGGCCTCGGCCATCGTCCCGCGGGGCGCGGCGGCGTCGAGGCGCTCCACGCGCTTGCTGTAGTAGAGGCCCATGTCGGTCTGGGCGCTGCGGCCGTTGTAGGCCATGCAGAACTGCCCGACGAGCAGGAAGTGGTTGTAGGCCCTGAGGAGCAGGGCCTCGCCGCGGGCGTTGCGCAACTGGGCCGTCGTGGCGCCGCCAAGCTGGTCGATGGCCTCAAGGGCCTGGTTGGCCTTGGCGACGTTGTCGTAGTATGCCATGTACTGGCGCTCCGGCGAGTCGTTGCTCAGCTCGATGTCGTCGCGCCAGAAGAACCAGGTGTCCATATGGCGGTCGCCGTAGGCCGAGGCGTCGCCAAGGTAGTCCGAGTTGTCGCTCATGAACTCGTTGACGACGAGGTTCGAGGTCGCGGGGTAGGCCGTCGTCAGCAGGTCTACGATTTTGTCGCCCGTGTCGAGCGTCGTCCTGTTGTCGGGCATCTCGTCCAGGTAGTCGTCGCACGCCGTCAAGGTCGTGAGTGAGGCCGCCATGGCGCATATGTACAGATGTCTGTGTTTCATTGTCTGCTTCGTTTTCTCTCTTGCTCTTTCTTCTTCTGGTTTTTGCCGCGTGCCGTCCTGCTCAGAGCCCCACGCGGAGCGTCAGCGTGAACTGCTTTGCCATCGGGGCCGCCACGCCGCCCGTGTTGAAGAACTCGGGGTCCTGCCCGTTGAGCTTCTTGTCGGCGTAGAGGAGGAACAGGTTCGTCCCCTGCAGCTTGAGCGACAGGTTGTTCAGCCCCGCGCCGTCAATCCACTCCCGGGGGAAGCTGTATGAGACCGACATCTCCTTCATCCGTATGAAGTCGCCCTTGGCGACGCGCGCCGTCGAGAAGTTGTAGCTGCTGTAGGCCAGGTCGAGGTCCGAGTCGTTGTGATATTGGCGCCGCGCCGCTATGGCCGGGACGTCGGTGCGGGCCTCGTCGCCCTTGCGGACCCACCTGTTGCGGAACTCGCGTGGCGTCGCCACCATGTCGTCATAGGAGTAGCTGAACGCCGGGTAGAGGCGCACCACGTTGCCGAAGCTGTAGGTCACGAAGACGTTGAACGACCACCCCCTCCACGTCACAATGTTGCCCAGCGAGCCCGTGACGGGAGGGTCGGCCGGGCCCTCATATTTGAGGTAGGTGATGCGGCTTGGGTCGCGTTCCTGCATATTGATGCCCGTCGTGGTCAGCCCGTCGGGGCCGTGGAACATCGGGATGCCCTCGTCGTTGAGCCCCGCGAAGGGGATGCTGAAGACCGAGTTGACCGGATACCCCTTGACGCTGTAGCCCTCGCCCTGCACAAGCTCGAAGACGCGCGAGTGCGTCGTCAGGTCCGTAATCTCGTTGTCGGCCCACGAGAAGATGAAGTTCGTATTCCACGTCAGGTCCGGCGTGCGTATGTTGGTCGTGCTGAGCGAGACCTCCACGCCGTGGCTCTTCATCTCCGCCACGTTGCCCAAGATCCACGAGCCGTAGAGCTGCGAGTTGACGTAGCCTATCAGGTCGCTGTTGCGGCGCCAGTAGACGTCGGCCGTGAGGTTCAGCCGGTTCGAGAGGAAGCCCAGGTCGATGCCGGCGTTCACCTCGTGCTTCTTCTCATACGTCAGGTCCGGGTTGCCGAGAGTCATCTCCAGCCCCGGCTCCTGGATGTTGGTGAAGGGGCGCCACGGGGCCTTGCTCGTGAAGATGGGCAGCGAGTTCGTCACCGGCGGGCGGTCGCCCGTCAGCGAGTAGCTGGCGCGGAGAGTCCCGTGGGTGAGGGCGTCGCCGAAGACGCCGGCGAACCACTCCTCCTCGTGGGCGTTCCAGGCCCCGGAGATGTTCCACGTCGGGAGCCAGCGCGCCGAGGTGGCCTTGCCCAGGTAGTTCGTCCCCTCGTCGCGCCACGTCCCCGTCACCTGGTAGCGGCCTTTCCACGAGTACGTCCCCGTGGCGAAGAAGGCCAGGCTCCGGGTGTGGGTGTTGCTCATGGTGAAGTAGGTGGTGTTCTGCTCCTGCCCCATCTTGAAGACGCGGTAGTCGTAGAGTGCCGTCTCGCCCTTGTCATATTGCATCCCCCAGCCGCGGAACCATGTCGTCTTGCGGTCCACAGAGTTGTTCTCCATGCCGGCGTAGAAGTTCACGATGTGCGTGTCGTCGAAGACGTCGTTATACGAGACCGACGTGCGCGTGTCCCAGCCGAAGAACGTGTTGTCCGTCCGCTGGTAGATGCCGCCGTAGGGCAGGACGCTCACCGGCAGGGCGTAGACGTTGTCGGGGTCGGTGTAGAGCCGAGGGTTCGAGTCGCGGATGGCCGTCGTCCCCATGGCGCGGTACGCCTGGGCCTGGTTGGACCTTTCGGTCACGTTGTGCTCGTTGCTGGCGTGGCTCCCCTTGACGCTCGCCAGGAACGACAGGCGGACCGTGCGGTGGGGCTTGTAGTCGAGGCTCGCCTGGGCGCGGTAGTCGAAGACGCTCAGGTCTATGTAGTTGTTGCGAAGCTCGTTGAGGATGTTGAAAGGCGCGTAGTTCCGCGTGTAGTACGTGTCCTTGTCGAGCGTGCGGCTCGTGTTCATCGAGTAGGAGTAGGGGTTGATGTCGAACTCGCGGCTCGCCTCGCCCGTTATGGGGTCTGTCGTGCGGCCCAGCGTCCCCGGGGCCTTCTGCTTGCGGAACGACGCGTTGCCCCTCATGTTGAGGTCCAGCGGCCTGCCGAGGGCTATCGTCGAGTTGACGTTCAGCGTGTAGCGCTGGACGGTGCTCGCCTCGTACCACCCCGGGTCGTACATGGCCGACAGGCTCGCGTAATACTGGCCCCTCTGGGTGCCGCCGCTCGCCGAGACGGAGTGGTTCTGCATGACGGAGTTCGAGAAGAGCAGGTCGAACCAGTCCGTGTTCCGCCTCTCGGCCTCGCGCAGGTAGGCGGCTTTGGCCTCGTCGGTGTTGGGCAGGCCGAACTGCCCGCTCGTGGCGTCGTAGGTCGAGATCAGCTCATACATCTTGCCGTAGACGCCGCTCGTCGAGGCGTTGGCCGTCTCGGCGTAGTTGAGCCAACCTTTCTGCTCCAGCTCCTGGTAGACGCCCATCTGGTCCTGGGAGTTCATGATGTTGAAGTTGCGGTATCTCGGCTTGAGCCGCATGGAGTACTCGCCGGTGTACGAGATGTTCGACTGCCCCGCCTTGCCTTTCTTGGTCGTCACGACGATGACGCCGGCCATGGCCCGCGCCCCGTAGATGGATGTGGCGCTGCCGTCCTTGAGGATTTGGAAGCTCTCGATGTCGTCGGAGTTGATGCCGGCTATGGCGCTGCTGATGAGGGTGTTGGCGTCGCCGCTGGAGAGGTTCGAGGCGTCGATCTCCACGACGTCTTCCATTATCACGCCGTCCACCACCCACAGCGGCTTCGACGAGCCGTAGATGGACGTGGCGCCGCGCACCCTGATCTTGGGCGCCGTGCCGAAGGTACCCGACACGTTCTGCACCGAGACGCCCGCGGCCCTGCCCTCCAGGCTCCGGCTCACGTCGGCTATGCCGTCAATCTTGGCCGCCTCGGCGTCAATCCGGGTCGCGGCGCCGCTGAAGAGGCGCTTGTCCTGCTGGGTCATGCCCGTCACGACGACCTCCTGCAGCTCCTCGGTGTTCGGCCGCATCGCGACCTCCATGTCGCCGCCAGCGGCCATCTCGACGTTGACGTAGCCTATGAACGAGAAGACGAGGGTGGCGCCCTGCGGCGCCGGGAGCGTGAACCGCCCGTCGAGGCCGGAGACGGTCCCCGTCGTGGTGCCTTTCACCACGACGGCCACGCCAGGGATGGGCTGACGCGAGCCCCCCGTCTGCTCGAAGACGACGCCGCCGGCGCGCGTCTGGGCCCATGCCGCGCCGTGCGTCAGCATCAGGGCTTGGAACAGTAGCAGTAGTTTCAGTAGTCTGTTTCGCATTGGTTCGGTTGTGTTGAGTGAATCAGTTGTTTCTGTGCGCCGGCGCCGGCCTCGACGCCGACGCCGCGCGTGACAAATTGCGCCTTTTGCCACTCCTTTGGTTAAGGACTTTCGGCAAATATAGGAGGCGTGAGCGAGAATTGCAACACTATGCGGGTCTCATAAAACATTTAGAAGTCGTTCGTGTTGGCGATTTGGACTGCTATATGTTTGCTAGCCAATGTGTTGAAGTGTGCGCCCCCGGCGCTTCTCTTTGGGTGCTGGAAGCTATGATTTTGCGCATTGTTTTACGCAAAATGTCTCACGTTGCCGCCGCCGCGGCCGTCGCCCCGCTCCTCAGCCGGGGGCGCAAGTGTGCGTCGCGGGGCGCTATGGGCGGCTGGCGTCTCGCCAAATTTCGGCCCGACGGAGCCGACCCGCTTTGCGCGGCGCATATTTTTTTCTAATTTCGCACCCGAATATCGTCCCTAATTGTGGGGTCGCTATGCCCAAGAGCGTGGGCCCGAGGCCGGTTGGAGTTGGTCAAAAGGCGCGCCGGAGGCCCTGATGCAACGCTCCACGGGCGACGCTTCGCAACACGGAGGCGATATTGAGTCTAAATTTCCTCAACTAATAAAGACTGTGGACACACTAAGTTACAAGACCGTGTCGGCCAACAAGGCCACCGTCGACAAGCAGTGGCTGCTCATCGACGCTACGGACCAGATCCTCGGTCGCCTGGCCTCGAAAGTGGCCAAGACGCTCCGCGGAAAGAACAAGCCCAACTTCACGCCCCACGTTGACTGCGGCGACAACGTCGTCATCATCAACGCCGACAAAATCAAGCTCACGGGCAACAAGCTCCAGCAGAGGGTCATCAAGCGGTACTCCGGATACCCCGGCGGGCGCCACGACAAGACCCTCGCAGAGGTCATGGGCAAGAACTCCATCCGCCTCATCGAGCACGCCGTCAAGGGGATGCTCCCCAAGAACAGGCTCGGCGCACAGCTCTTCCGCAACCTCTACGTCTACCCCGGCGCGGAGCACGCGCAGGAGGCGCAGCAACCCAAGAAGATTGACCTTAACGAGATTTTGTAAGACAATGAGCGCAGAAGTCACGAACGCTCTCGGCCGCCGCAAGGCCGCCGTCGCACGCGTATACCTCAAGGCCGGAAAGGGCGACATCATCGTCAACAACCGCGAGCTGACCAACTACTTCCCCGACGAGACCCTGCAGTACATCGTCAGGCAGCCCCTCGCCACCCTCGGCGTCACCGAGAACTACGACATCAAGGCCAACCTCGACGGCGGCGGCATCAAGGGGCAGGCGGAGGCCTTGCGCCTCGGCATCGCCCGCGCACTGGTCAAGATCAACGCCGAAGACAAGCCCGCCCTCAAGGCGCAAGGCTTCATGACGCGAGACTCCCGCGTCGTCGAGCGCAAGAAGCCCGGCCAGCCCAAGGCCCGCAAGAAGTTCCAGTTCAGCAAGCGTTAACGCGCCCGCAGGGCTGAGAGTGAGTGTTTAGTATCTAAACCGGGCGGATGCCGCCGGCAACGCCCCGGCCTACCTCCCGGTTGACGAAACAGAAGGTAAACCCCAGAAGAAAAAAGACGATATGTCTAGAACCAATTTTGATCAGCTTTTGGACGCCGGTGTCCACTTCGGACACCTCAAGCGCAAGTGGAATCCGGCCATGAAGCCCTATATCTTCATGGAGAGGAACGGAATCCACATCCTCGACCTGCATAAGACCGTGGCGAAAATCGACGAGGCCGCAGAGGCCCTCAAGTCCATCGCCAAGTCCGGACGGAAAGTGCTCTTCGTAGCCACCAAGAGGCAGGCCCGCGACATCATTGCCGAGAAAATCGGCGCCGTCGGGATGCCATTTGTCGTTGAGCGCTGGCCGGGTGGTATGCTCACCAACTTCCCTACCATCCGCAAGACCGTCAAGAAGATGGGCTCGCTCGAGAAGCTCATCGAGGGCGACGAGTTCAAGAACCTCTCCAAGAGGGAGAGGCTCCAGGTCATGCGCCAGCGCGAGAAGCTGAACAAGAACCTCGGCTCCATAGCCGACCTCAACCGCCTCCCGGCAGCCATGTTCGTCGTCGACGTCACTAAGGAGCACATCGCCGTCAAGGAGGCGAACCGCCTCTCCATACCCATCTTCGGTATGGTCGACACCAACTCCAACCCCGCCGACGTTGACTACGTCATCCCGGCCAACGACGACGCCTCGAAGTCCATCGAGCTCGTCGTGGACATCATGGCCCAGGCCATCCGCGAGGGACTCGAGGAGCGCAAGGCCGAGAAGCTCGACGACGAGGAGCAGCAGCCCAAGGAGAAGAGGCCCGCCGCCCCCAAGAGCGGCGCCCGCCGCCCCCGCAAGGCCGAGGCGCCCGCCGCGCCCGCGGCTGACGAGGCCGCGCCAGAGGCGGCAGAGTAGCCAGCCACAGGCAACAGGACAGCAAGACGCCCGCGCCCAAGGCCCTGCTCCGGCTCGGCACAGCGCGGGCGTCAATTCTTTTTCAGATAACTTTTTAGCACATATGGCAATTACAGCACAAGACGTCAAGAAGCTGCGCGACCTGACCAACGCCGGCATGATGGACTGCAAAAAGGCGCTCACCGAGGCCAACGGCGACTTCGACCGCGCCAGGGACATCCTCCGCGAGAGGGGGCAGCTCGTGGCCGCCAAGAGGGCCGACCGCGAGGCAACAGACGGCGTGGCACTGGGCCGCATAGCGCCCGACGGCAAGCACGGGGCAGCCATTGTCCTCAACAGCGAGACAGACTTCGTGGCCGAGAACGCCAAGTTCCAGCAGCTCGCCAACGACATCCTCGACATCGCCCTCGCCAGCAAGCCCGCCGACCTTGAGGCGCTCAAGGCGCTCGCACTGGCCGACGGGCACACCGTCGCCGAGCATGTCAACGAGCTCACGGGCGTCATTGGCGAGAAGATAGACCTCTCGGCCTATCAGCAGATCGACGCCGAGGGCATGGCTTGCTACGTCCACAACCGCAAGATTGCCGCGCTTGTCGGCTTCAACGAGCAGGTCGACGAGCTGGTCGGCAAGAAGATAGCCATGCAGGTGGCGACGATGTCGCCCGTGGCGGTCGACAAGCAGAGCGTCCCGCAGGCCACCATCGACCACGAGCTCGCCGTCGGCGCCGAGATGGCGCGCAACGAGGGCAAGCCCGAGGCCATGATCGAGAAGATTGCCCAGGGCCGCCTCGGCAAGTTCTTCAAGGAGAGCCTCCTCGTCGAGCAGACTTTCTTCGCCGGAGACGGCGACGAGAGCAAGCTCTCCGTCGGCCAGTACCTCGCCACGGTCAGCAAGACCCTCAAGCCCACGGCCATGATTCGCCTGGCCTTGGCCTAGGCGCGGCCCGTAGCGGCAAAAGGCACGCCCCTTGCGCACCGAGTGTGCGCAAGGGGCGTCGCTCCATATCTCGTGATTGAGCCCTCCTGTCAGAAAAAATAATCCGGGGATGCGCCATCGGAAGCGCCGCGCGCCGGGGGCGGCTACTCAATCTCCATGACGCACTTCTCGAAGTCCGCCTTGCCGCCTAGGGCGCCCTTCTTGACCTGGGCGCGGTAGTTGTAGATCGTGTTGGCGCTGTAGTGCAGAATCTCGGAAATCTTGCCGCTGTCGGAGATTCCCAGGCGGACCAGGGCGAAGATTCTCAGCGTCGTGTTCAGGCGCCCGCTCTGCTGTGGCCTCACTTGGCTGTCGGGGCGGAGCAGGGCGTTGAAACGCTCCACGAAGTCGGGGAAGAGCTTCAGGAACGCGTCGTCGAAGTTGTCATAGAGCTCCTCCGTGTAGTCGGCGTTGAACTCCTCCGAACGCGTCATCTCCACGAGCTCTGCCATCTGCCCTTTCTTGAGCCTGTTGCGCACTTTCTTGCGGAGCTGGTCGAACCGCTCGACATAGCGCGAGCTCAGGTTGATGAAGCGGCCCACATATTCGTCTTTGACCCTGTTGGCCTCGGTCAGGTGGGCGTTGGCCGACTGCAGGCTCTCGTTGAGCTTCTCCAGGTCGCTGTTCTGCCGGGCCAGGGTGTCGCTCATTCTCCGCAGCCTGTCGCGCTGCCGCCCGACGTAGCAGAGCAGGGCCGCGAGGAGAAGCCCCAGTGTGCTTATCACGCCTATCGTGACCAGCAGCTGGGCTTGCGACTTCTCGGCGCGCTCCTTGTAGCGTTGGGCTATGACCGTCAGCAGGGGCGAAATCTGCGAGAGGCGCTGGCGGGAGCCGAAGCGCTGGGCGCAGTCGCCGGTGAAGACCAGGTAGCGGTACGAGCGGTCCACTTGCCCCATGAGCATCAGCTGGTTGCCCATCTCCCACATCGAACCCTGGTCCATGACGCCGTTGCGGATGTCGGTCAGGACGCTCTCGCCGAGCCAAATCATCATCTGCGCCGTGTCGCGCCGCGCCTTGTACTCCAGGTAGCGGTAGAGCGAGGCCAGGGCGTAGGAGTGGGACCCGCGCTCGATTGTCGCCATCCACAGGTCGTTGACGCGCATCGACTCGTCGAGGCGGCCCGCGTTGAGGGCCACAATCTCGCGCTGGAGCAGGGCGTCGGGCGACTCGGGTCGCTCCAACTCTCGAAACCGCTGCCAATATTCGTCGGCGCGGCGCCCATAGTCCTCGCGGAGGTCGGAAAAGGGCGAGTAGAACGTAATCTCACCGCAGGCCTGGCCCATGGCGTGGTAGTATGCGGCGAGGGGCTCGCGCCCGACGCCCGACGTGTCGGCGTCGCGCAAGACGTCCACGGCCTCGATGAACTGCCCCGTGCTCGAGCACAAGATGGACTTCAGAGCCTGGCACCGCAAGGCGGCCGAGCGGTCGCCCATGGTCTCGGCCTCGACAGTGCAGCGGTCGAGGAAGAAGAAGGCGGAGTCGCGCACAAAGGGGAGGTACTCCTCGTAGAGGCGGAACGAAGTCTCGAAACGGGCCCGGGGCGTGGCGGCCAGGGCCAAGTCGCTGCGCAGGCATGCCATGCGGCGCTCCTTGGCCGCCACATACTTGTGGCTGTCGTCTATGGCGCGGTCAATGAGCATCAGCGTCGAGTCGAGGCGCGTGGGCTTGGCCGCCAGCGGCGAGGCCGTCAGCGGCGAGGCCGTCAGCGAGACGACTAGCGCTATTGCGTAGGGCTTCTTCATGAGTATGCAAAGTTAAGGTTTGTTTTCGATAGTGAAAACAAACCTTAACTCTGCATGAGGCGGGGGACGTGGCCCCGCCACTATGTCGGGGGTGCTACTCCACCACGAGGCGCGCCGTCTTGACGTCGCGGCTGTTGGCGCCAATCATGATGTCGAAGTCGCCGGGTTCGACCACCTTTTGCAGGTCGTAGTTGTAGAACTCCAGCTCCTTGCCGCCTATGGTGAACGAGACCGTCTGGCTCTCGCCCGCCTTGAGGTGGACGCGGCGGAAGCCTTTCAGCTCCTTGACCGGGCGGGCCACGCTGGCCGCCAGGTCGCGGATGTAGAGCTGGACGACCTCGTCGGCGTCGCGCGAGCCGGTGTTCGTCACCTCTATGCTGGCCACGACCTGCCCGTCGGCGCGCATCGAGGGCTGAGACAGCGCGACGTCGCCATAGGCGAAGCTGGTGTAGCTCAGGCCGTAGCCGAAGGGGTAGAGAGGCGCATGGCTGCCGTCGATGTAGTTCGAGCGGTATTTCTGGAACCCGCGCGCGTCGTCAGCCACCGGGCGGCCGCCCATCGTGTGGTTATACTGGTAGGGGAGCATCCCGACCGAGCTGGGGAACGAGCATACGGTCTTGCCCGACGGCGCGACGTCGCCAAAGATGACGTCGCACAGGGCGTCGGCCGTCTCCGAGCCGCCGAACCAGACGTTGAGGATGGCGTCGAGGTGCTCCTCCTCCCACGTCAGCACCGTGGCGCGGCCGGCGAAGTTGAGTAGGACGATGGGCTTGTTGAGCCGCGCTAGTCTCTCCAGCAGCTCGCGCTCGCCGTCGGGCATCGTCAGGTCGGTGCGCGACGAGCTCTCGCCGCTCATCTCGCTCATCTCGCCCATGGCCACGACGATGACGTCGGCCTGGGCGGCGGCGCGCAGGGCCTCGACGTTCATCTTGGCGGGGTCGCCTATGGGCAGCGGGCGGTTGAACTCGGCCCGGCGCTGGAGGGTCGTGTCGAGATATATGTTGCTGCCCTGGGCGTAGACCAGGTTGGCCTTGCCAGCCAGGCGGCTCTCCATGGCCTCGCGGAGTGTCTTATACTTTTCGGGCTTGTCCGACAGCGACCAGCAGCCCGGCATGTTGTCGCGGTTGTCGGCCAGGGGGCCTATGAGGGCTATCGTCCCCTGCTCGCGCAGGGGCAGGACGCCGCCCTTGTTCTTGAGCAGTACGAAGCTCTCCGCGGCCAGCTTCCGGGCCACGGCGCGGCTCGTGTCGGCATAGAGCTCGGTGGCCTCGCGCTCCGTGTCGCAGAAGCGGTAGGGGTTGTCGAGCAGGCCCAGCCTCTCCTTGGCGCGCAGCACGCGGCGGCACGCGTTGTCGATGTGGGCCGCCGAGACCAGCCCGCGGTCCACGCTCTTGCGCAGAGTCCCGACAAACGCCTCGGAGCACATATCGACGTCTGTCCCGGCCTGCAGGGCGCGGATGGTGTTGGACTGCCTGTCGCCAAGCCCGTGGCTCTCCATCTCGTTGATCGAGCCGAAGTCCGTCACGACCATGCCGTCGAAGCCCCACTGGCGGCGCAGGACGTCGTCGACGAGCCACTTGTTGGCCGTGGCCGGGACCCCGTCGACAAGGTTGAACGACGTCATGACCGACCCCGCGCCGGCGTCGACGCACGCGCGGTAGGGCGGCAGATACTGGTTGTACATGCGCAGGCGGCTCATGTCCACGGTGCTGTAGTCCTTGCCGGCCTCGCTGGCCCCGTAGAGGGCGTAGTGCTTGATGCACGCCATGACGTTGCGCTCGGTCCACTGCCCCTGGTACCCGCGCACCATGGCGGCGCCGACCTGCCCGGAGTACCACGGGTCTTCGCCGCCGCCCTCGGCCATGCGGCCCCAGCGCGGGTCGCAAGCCACGTCGACCATCGGCGAGTAGACCCACGAGATGCCGCTGGCCGTGGCCTCGGAGGCGGCTATGGCCGCGGCGCGCTCGATGAGCGGGAGGTCCCAGCTGCAGGCCTGGGCCAGGGGGATGGGGAACACCGTCTCGTAGCCGTGGATGACGTCCTGCCCGAACATGAGGGGGATGCCCATGCGGCTCTCCTCGACGGCCACGCGCTGGAGCTCGCGGATCTTCTCGACGCCCATGACGTTGAGGACCATGCCGAGCTCGCCCTTGGCGGCGCGCTCGGCCAGGGGAGACTTCTCCATGACGCCCGTCGTGGCGTCGTCGCCGGGCAGCAGGTTGAGCTGACCTATCTTCTCCTCCAGGGTCATCTGGCTCAGGAGCTGCTCCACCCTGTCGCCCGCCGGCGAGCACCCGGCCGCCAGGGCGGCGAGGGCCAGCAGGGGAGGGAATATGTTCTTTGTCATAAAATGTTGTTTTAGGGAATCGCGGGCTAATTTAGCGATTATTGGTAAATCCTGACGTAGTCCACCTCCATCACGGCCGGCAGGCAAGAGGCGTCGATGCCCTGCTGGCCGCCCCAGTTGCCGCCCCACGCCAGGTTGAGGATGGGGTAGAACGCCTTGTCGAAAGGCCAGGCGTCGCGGCCCGTCCCGTCGTTCTCGTAGGTCAGGATGGCGGTCCCGTCGACGTAGAACGTCATACGCTTCGCTGTCCACTCCACGGCGTAGTCGTGGAACTCGCTCTCGGCCGTCGCCAGGGTGTGGCGCGACGTCTCGATGGAGGTCCCGGTGTTGTTATACTTGTTGCAGTGGATTGTCGAGTGGACGGCCGTCGGGGCGTAGCCTACGTGCTCCATTATGTCGATCTCGCCGTCGGCGGGCCAGGCCGTGAAGTTGACGGGCATCATCCAAAACGCCGGCCACGTCCCCCTGCCTTTCGGGCACTTGATGCGGGCCTCGATGTAGCCGTAGCGCCACCCCGTCGAGACCTTGGCGTAGAGGCGGGCGCTCGTCACCTGGTCGCCCTTGTCGGCCAGCGTAATCTTGAGCGTCCCGCCCGACACCGTGGCGGCGTCGGCCGTGTAGCTCTGAAGCTCGTTGTTGCCCCATCCGCCGCTGCCCATGCCGGTGGCGGCTGTCCAGTCAGGGCTGAGGCTCGTGCCGTCGAACTCGTCGTTCCAGACGAGCGTGTAGCCCTCGACGGGGCACTCGATGCTCTGCGCCCCGGCCTCCTGGCGCACGGATATGGTGTCGCGCGTGCCGCCGGAGTGGACAATCACGTGCCCCGTGCGCTCGCCGGCGCTGTTGGCCCCGACGCTTATCGTCACGTCGCCCTCGCGGCCCAGGCTGTTGCTGGGCGAGGCGGTGAGCCACGCCGCGTCGGTGTAGGTGGCGAACGCGCTGCTCGCCCGCACGCTGGTCGTCAGGTCGCCGCCGCCGGCCCCGATGCTGAAGCTCTTCTGGCCTATGGTTATGGCCTCCGGAGCGGCATAGCGGATGTCGTTCTCGTCGTCGTCGCACGCCGCCAGGGCGGCGAGGCACAGCAGGGGGCAGAGGATCATTGTCGTCTTCATTTAGGTGTGTGTTAGTGGAGATGATTAAAGCGGGGCGGCATTCGCCAAACCGGATGCCGCCCCGCCTTCATGACATAATCTATTCGCAGCTTGTCTCTTTCAGGTAGACGTCCTCAATCGTGACGCTCGTCTCGGCGGGGTTGCCGCCGAAGTCGAAGACCACCTTCACGGCGCTGATGTCGAGCCCGTTGAAAGCGTCCTTGTGGAACGTCAGCGTCTCGTCGGCCTTGAGGTTGACGTTCTCGGTGAAGAAGAACGCGTCGTCGCTGTCAACGTCGCAGAGCTTGACGGTGACGCCCGTTATGTCGGTCGTCGAGGTCAGCTTGACGGCGAAGTCGTAGGTCGAGCCCGACGCGGTGGCGATGTCGGTCTTGAAGAAGACCTGTGCCTGCCACTGCTGGAACGTGGCGCTCGGGAGCTCGACGGTGTACTTGTTGCCGTCGGCGGTCAGCTCCGGGTCGTCAATCTTCACCCATTCGGGGGCGTAGTAGAACTCGTTCTCGTACGTCACGGTGTTCCACAGGTTGCAGGTCGTCGTGGCGTCATACTCGTAGGCGGGCTCGTCGTCCTCCGTCGGGGCCTCGATGCCGTCGCACCCATGGATCTCCATGCAGAAGTCGGAGACGGTGACGGTGGAGTTGGCCGCGTTGCCGCCGAAGTCGAAGACGAGGTTCAGGCCCTCGATGTCCAGTCCGGGCATGTCGCTCTTGTAGAAGAGCTTCTCCTCGCCGGCCTTGAGGCTGACTTTCTCGACGAAGTAGAACGTGTTGTCGTCGCCCTCCTTGGTGAGCTTGACCGTCACGCCCGGATGCTCGGTCGTCGAGGTCAGCTTGACCGAGAAGTCGTAGTTGTTGGCCGACTGCGTGGAGAGGGTCGACTTGAAGATCACCTGGGCCTGCCACTGGTCGGTCGTGGCCTCGGGCAGGGCGACGTCGTAGGCGCGGCCGCTCTGTGTCACCGCGGGGTCGTCAATCTGTACCCAGTCGGGGGCGTAGAAGAACTTGTTGGTGAACTCGGCGTCCTTGAAGATGTTGCAGTCGCTCGTGGCGTCGAAGCCCTGGAAGCCGGCGCTGGCCGAGGTCAGGATGTAGTGCCAAGCAATCTCGCCGTTGTCCCACACAAGCACCATGCGCGACGCCGTGAGGCTCTCGATGCGGAGGCGCAGCTCGCCGGTGTAGGCACCGTCGGCGGGGATGTAGGGGAAGAGCGTCCCGGCGGGCAGGATCATGAAGATGTCCTCGCCCTCGGCCGAGAGGCTGTAGGTCTTGGCCTGCTCCTCGACGGGGACCATGAAGTCCTCGTCCTTGTGGTAGTCCGGGAAGAGGGTCACGCCCGTGTTGACGTAGACCGTGCCGCCGGTGCCGGGGTTGTAGGTGTAGTCATACTCGTTGGAGAACGTCAGCCGGTCGTCATAGACGCCCATGGCGGACTTCTCGCCGGCCGCCGCGCTCCACCATCCCGTGCCGTCGGAGCCGCTGGCACCGCAGGCCAGGTGGCCGGCCTCCTCGGAGGCTATGCGCCACTCCTTGCCGGCCAGGCGGGCCAGGAGGTTGTCATAGTTGACGAGCGTGTTGGCGATGCTGAACGTGACCTGCCCCATGCCCTGCGAGAGGCCGTTGCGGTTGCCGACGCGGTAGTAGGCCGTGTAGTCGCCGGCGTTGACCCATATCTTGGTGAAGGGGTTCTCGGTGGCGTAGACCTCGTTCTTGGTAATCTCCTTGCCGTCGACCGGCAGGTACCACAGCGGGTAGACCCCCTCGCCGGCCATGGTGAGCGTCACGGCGTTCGTCTCGTCGTCTACGCTCACGCTGACCGTGGCGCCTTCGGCCTGCGGCAGGCCGCCCTCGTTCACGCCGTCGAAG
Source organism: uncultured Marinilabiliaceae bacterium (assembly GCA_964534235.1). Classification (GTDB taxonomy): domain Bacteria; phylum Bacteroidota; class Bacteroidia; order Bacteroidales; family Marinilabiliaceae; genus W3P20-009. The sequence continues at coordinate 57,023 of CAZHOT010000011.1, read as the reverse complement.
TCTTCGGGGCTGCACCCCGCCGCCACTAGGGCGGCGCAGGCGAGCCATGCGATATGCTTGGTTTTCATGTCGATTCTTGTTTTTTGTGGGGACACTAGTAGTTGTTTTGAGTGAGGGAGCCCTGTGCCGCGTCAAGCTCGCTGAGCGGGATGGGCAGGTACTTCTTGCTCTCGCTCCAGGTGTTGGTGCGGTAGCCGTACTCGTCGGGCGTGAGCACCTGGGAGGCGCGGCCGGTGCGGACCAGGTCCCAATAGCGCTTGCCCTCGCCCACGAACTCGTAGTGGCGCTCAGCCAAGATGTTGTCTATCGTGGCCTCCGGCGTGTCGGTCAGGCCGGCGCGGTTGTGGACTCTCGCCAGGTAGCCCTTGGCCTCGGCGGCGTCGCCGCCCGTCATGACGATGAGCTCGGCCGCGTTGAGCAGGGTCTCCGAGAAACGGTAGACGCGCAGGTTGTTGTTGAAGTTCAAGTCGCTGGAGGCCTTCTGGTCGGCGCAGTTGGCCGCGTAGGCGATGTATTTCTTCAGCCACAGGCCCGTGTCCTGGTACTTCTTGGTGTAGGCCGCCGTGCGGGCGTCATATATCGTGGCGTCGCGGCGCTTGTCGCCCTCGGCGAAGAGGTCGTAAGTCTCCAGGCGCACGGGCTCGAAGCTCCACCCGTTGTCCACGCCGTCGGCGGCGACGCCGCCGTTCGGGCTGATGAGGCGCGGGTAGACGGTGCCGCCGGCGTTGGCCACGGCGCCCCAGTCGCGGACGGCGTTGTCGTCCTTGTAGCTAATCTCGAAGATGCTCTCCGAAGACCACTCGCCGCTCTCCAGGAAGATGGTGCCGTAGTCGGGGGCCAGGTCGAAGTCGCCGCTGCCGATGATCTCCTTCATGTAGCCCAGCGTCTTGGCGTAGCGGGTCTCGTCTTTCTGATACATGACCATCTCGGCGTATATCATCATGGCGCAGGCCTGCCCCATGCGGCCCAGGTTCTGGTCGTCCCACTGCATGGGCAGGACCTTCTTGTCAATGACGCTCTCCAGGTCGGCGATGACCGTGGCGTAGACTTCGTCGTGGCCTTTCTGCTCGGCAATGTAGGGCGCGGCGAGGTTCTGCAAGTAGAACGGGATGTTGCCGTAGTACTTCCACAGGAGCATGTAGTAGAAGGCCCGGAGCGTGCGCGTCTCGGCGTCGATGGCCACGCGCTGCTCCTCGGTCATGTTGGCCGAGGCCCAGTCCAGGTAGGTCAGGACGTCGTTGGCGTTGCGGACGCCCTTGTAGCTCTGGTCCCAGATGCCGGTCAGGGCGTCCGACGAGTTCTGCGTGCTCTCGAAGTTGAACATCTTGTGCAGGGGCTGGATGTCCGTGATTCCCGACCCGCCCGGCCACACGTCGTCGGCCATGACGTCGGCGCAGAGCGTCAGCGGGGCATATTGGCCGCCGTTCCAGTCGTAGCAGCGCATGGGGTTGTAGGTCGACACGAGCGCCTCCAGGACGTGGTCGTAGTTGTTGAAATACTCCTGCAGCGTGGCCTTGTCGGGCGGAGTCACCTCCAGGAAGTCGTCGGAGCAGCCCGTTGCGAGCACTGCGGCGGCGGCCATCGCCAATGTATACCTCTTTTTCATAATGCTGTTCTGTTAGAAATGTTTAGAAACCAACGTTTACGCCGAAGCTAATCGTGCGGCTCTGCGGGTAGACGCCGTAGTCAACGCCAAGCGACGTGCCGCCCGACGAAATCTCGGGGTCGTAGCCGGCATACTCGGTGAACGTCAGCAGGTTCTCGCCGGCCACGAAGACGCGCAGGTTGTCAACGAAGAACTTGCGGGTCACGCTCTTGGGCAGGGTGTAGCCGATCTGGACGTTCTTGAGGCGCACGTAGCTGCCGTCGGTCACGTAGATGTCGGAGCTCTGCCAGTTGGAGCCGTCGCCCACCACGTAGCGCGGGTACTTGTTCGACGTCCCGGGGCCCGTCCAGCGGTTGAGCATGTAGGAGGGCAGGTTGGCCGGGCGCACGTCGGTGCGGCGCGTGGCGTCGAAGATGTCGCCGCCCTGGGTGCCCTGGATCATGAGGCTGAAGTCGATGCCGTTCCACTCCAGGCCGTAGTTGAGGCCGAATGTCCAGTCGGGCATGCCCTTGCCAATCTTCGTGCGGTCGGAGGCCGTGATGGCACCGTCGCCGTCGATGTCCACAAAGCGCACGTCGCCGGCCACGGCGTTGGGCTGGATCATCTCGCCCTCGCTGTTGACGTAGGATTTCACCTCGTCGATGGTCTGGAAGATGCCGGCGGTCTTGTAGCCGTAGAAGTAGGGGAACGGCTCGTCGTTGCTTGCGCGGGTGATGGTCCCCGAGCCCTGCATGTTGTCAAGCTCCAGGTAGCCCGACGTGTTGCCGAGGTTCTTCAGAGTGTTCTTGAGGTAGGAGGCGTTGGCCTTGGCGTGCATCTTGACCGGGCCGGCGTTCCACTTGTAGCCGAGCTCAATCTCAATGCCGGTGTTGTCCATGTCGCCCACGTTGCCCAGGGGCGCGCCGGCGCCGACGTAGTTCGGGATCGGCATCGAGATAATCATGCCGCTCGTCTCTTTCTTGAACCAGTCCACGCTAAGGGTCAGCGAGTTGCCGAAGAAGCCCAGGTCCACGCCGACGTTCGTCTGGATGCTCTCCTCCCACTTGAGGTCGGGGTTGGGCAGGGCGCCGCTCTGCACGCCGTCCACCACTGCCTCGCCGCTGCCCCAGAGGCTGTTGTAGGGGCTGGCCGTCCAGGCCGCGTAGGTGAAGTCGCCGATGTTGTCGTTGCCGTTCTTGCCCCAGCTGCCGCGCACCTTGGCCTGCGTCAGCCATTCGGGGGCGTTGACATAGGGCTCGTTGGTGATGTTCCATCCGAGGGAGAACGAGGGGAACGTGGCGTAGCGGTTGTTCGAGCCGAAGCGCGAGCTGCCGTCGCGGCGGATCGTGAACTGCGCCATGTAGCGCTCGTCGAAGTTGTAGCTGGCGCGGCCGAAGTAGGAGCTCAGCGCGTGCTCGTAGCCCGGGCCGCCGCCGGCGCTCATCTCGCCGCGACTGCGGTCGGCGGCGGTGTTGTTCATGTAGGGCTTGTTGATGTCCTTGAGGTTCTGGAGGCTGCCGTTGAGGCTCTTGCCCGTGTTCTGCATGGCGCTCTGGCCCAAGACCACGTTGACGCTGTGGGGGCCGAAGTCGCGGTTCCACGTCAGGACGTTCTCAATCTGCCACACCGTGCCGCGGTCGCTGCTCTGGTGGGCGTTGGTGATGGTGGCCTTGTTGTTGCCGCTCAGGTAGTAGAGGGGCGTGTAGCCGTCCGAGCCCCAGAAGGAGAGGTCGGCGCCGTAGGAGATGCGGTAGCTCAGGCCCCAGCCGATCGAGAGGTCGGCCGAGAAGTTGGCGACGAACTTGTGGCTCCAGTTGTCGTCGCCGGGCAGCGACAGCATGGCGAGCGGGTTGTTCATCTCCTGGTAGTTGCTGCCGGGGATGGTGTACATCCGGCCGCCGTCGTCGTAGAGCATGTACTCCGGGCCGTAGAGGGCGTCTTGCGCCGCGGCCTCTTCGCCGCTGACCGTCGGGGTGAGGATTGGCGACAGGTAGAGGGCCGAGCCCAGGGCCGAGCCCCACTGCGAGTTGGCGTCGATGCTCTTGCTGTGGATGCGGGCGTAGGAGGCGTTGACGCCGATGGTGAACTTGTTGAGCCACTCGCGCTCCTTGGACTGGTCGAAGAGGGTGTAGTTCGTGTTGCTGCGCAGCGTCAGGCGGCGGTAGTTCGAGCGGTTGAAGTTGCCGCCGACGATGCCCTCCTGGCTGTTGTAGCCCAGCGAGAGGAAGTAGTTGACCTTGTCCGTCGCTCCGCTGACGCTGGCCTCGTGGGTCATGGTCGGGGCGTTGTCGTTGAAGACCTCCTCCTGCCAGTCCGTACCCTCGCCAAAGGCGTAGGGGTCGGCGTAGAGCGGCGCCTGCCCGGCGTTGATCAGGCCCTCGTTCATCATGATGGCATACTCCGTGGCGTTGAGCACGTCGCGGTGCTTCCACGGGTTCTGGATGCCGTAGGTGAAGCTGTAGTTGACGTTCACCTTGCCCTGCGTGCCGCCCTTGGTCGTGACCAGGATGACGCCGTTGGCGGCGCGGGTGCCGTAGATGGCGCCGGAGGCGGCGTCTTTCAAGACCTCGATGCTCTCGATGTCGCTCGGGTTGAGGTAGTCAATGCCGCCCTCGATGGGCATCCCGTCGACAATGTAGAGAGGGTCGGAGTTGTTGATGGTGCCGATGCCGCGGATTCTGACCTGCGACGCCGCGCCGGGCTGGCCGCTGGCCGAGGTGACGGTGACACCCGACGCCAGGCCCTTGAGGGCGTTGTCGACGCGCGTCGGGGCGGTGCTCTTCAGCTCGTCCTGCCCCACTTTGGCTATGGAGGCCGTCACGACGCTCTTCTTCTGGACGCCGTAGCCCACCACCACGACCTCGTCGAGGCCGCGGGTCTCCTCGCTCAGCGTCACGTTGTAGGTGCTCTGGCCAGCCACGACGGACGCCGTGCTGTTGTCGAAGCCTATGAACGAGAACACCAGGTTGGAGCCGGAGGGCACCGTGAGCGAGTAGTTGCCGTCCATGTCGGTAATCGTGCCGGTGGTGGTCCCTTCCACCAGGACGTTCACGCCCGGGAGAGGAAGCCCCTGGCTGTCCACCACTCGCCCGCCCACGGCGACATCCTGCGCGAGCAGGGTGCCGCAACTGAGCATGGCGACGGCGATGAGTGTGTTTCTTAGTCTCATGTTCGTGTTTATTTAATAAGTGATTGTTGCGTTGAGTTTGTCGCTTGTCGTCTGGCACTCTATGGTGAAGTCGCCTGGCTCCGCGACCCATTTGCCCGCGGCGCTGTCGAAGAACTTCAGCGCCTCGTCGGCTATGCGGATGCTGACGTCGCGGCTCTCGCCCGGGAGCAGCTCCACCTTGGCGAAGCCCTTCAGCTCGCGCAGGGGGCGCTCGACGCTCGCCACGCGGTCGCCGACGAAGAGCATGACGGTCTCGCTGCCGGCACGGTCGCCGGTGTTCTTCAGCCGCACCGTGGCGGTCAGCTCGCCGCCCTCGCGCATCGTCGTGCCGCTAAGCCGCAGGTCGGTCATCTCGAACGTCGTGTAGCTCAGCCCGTGGCCAAAGGCGAAGAGCGGCTCCACGCCCTGGAGGTCGGCCCAGCGGTAGCCCACGAAGACGCTCTCGCGATACTCCTCGTCGACGGTCTTGCTCCCCTCGCGCCTCACGCCCGGGTAGGCCCCCAGGGCGTGGGCGGCGTAGTCCTCCAGGCGCTTGCACCACGTGAACGGCAGTTTGCCGCTGGGCGTGGCCTCGCCCGTCAGGACGGCCGCCAGGGCCGTGCCGGCCTCCGAGCCCAGGTACCAGCCCTGGACGATGCCCTCGACCCTGTCGGCCCACGGCATGGCAACGGCGTTGCCGGAGATGTTGACGAAGACGAGCCTGTCCGTGGCGTCGGCGAGAGCCTCGACGAGGGCGTCCTGTCCGTAGGGCAGCGAGTAGCTCAGGCGGTCGTGGCCCTCGCAGTCCTGATGGTCGCTCTTGTTCAGCCCGCCGAAGACCACCACGTAGTCAGCCTCGCGGGCCATCGACACGGCCTCGGCCACGAGCTCGTCGGCCGTGCGGCTGTCGCTGAGGTCTTGCCCCGACGTGACGCCGTTGTACTCGCCCGACGTGTCGCCGACGTAGCCGCGGGCGAACTCGACCTTGCACCCCGGCAGGGCCGCGCGCAGGCCCTCCAGGGGGCAAATCTCCCTCTGGGCCTTGAGCGACGAGCTGCCGCCGCCGACGGTCATGCTCTTGATGGCGTTCTCGCCGACCACCACCACGCGCTGGGCGTCGCGCCTCAAGGGCAGGACCCCGCCCTCGTTGCGGAGCAGGACGATGCCGCTCTCGGCCACCTTGCGCGCGGCGGCGTAGTGGGCCTCCGAGCACATCGACCCCCGCGAGGCGCGCCCGCTCATGGTCGTCCGGAAGAAGAGCCGGAGGACGCGGCGCGCCTTGTCGTCGAGCTCCTGGGTGCCGCGCCGCCCGCTCTCGATCTGCCGCAGGTAGGGCATGGCGAGGTGGTAGTTGTCGTAGGCGTTGCTAGCGCCGGCGTGCAGGCCGTCGGTCCAGGTGCCGAACTCCATGTCCAGCCCGTTCTCAATGGCCTGGTCGGTGTCGTGCGTGCCGCCCCAGTCGCTCACAGCCACGCCGTCGAAGCCCCATTCGCCCTTGAGGATTTTGTTGAGTGTGAAGTCGTTGTGGCACAGGTGCTGGTCGCGGTAGAGGTTGTACGCCCCCATGACGCCCCATGCCCCGCCCTCGGTCACGGCGGCGCGGAACGCCGGCAGGTATATCTCGCGCATCGCGCGGTCGTCGACGACGACGTTCACGTCGAAGCGGTTCTCCTCGTCGTTGTTGAGGCAGAAGTGCTTGACGCACGCCGCCACGCCCGTCGACTGGAGGCCCTTGACGTAGTTCGTCGCCATGCGGGCCGCCAGGTGCGGGTCTTCGCCCATATACTCGAAGTTGCGGCCGCAGAGGGGGGTGCGGTAGATGTTGACGCCAGGGCCCAGGACCATGTCTTTGCCGCGGTAGAGGGCCTCCTCGCCCAGACTCACGCCATAGAGGCCGGCCAGGGTCGTGTCCCACGTGGCGGCGAGGCACGTCAGCGCGGGGAACGCCACGCACGAGTCGTTGGTCTGGCCTGCCTGCTCCCACTCATCCCACAAGACGTCGGGGCGGATGCCGTGAGGCCCGTCGGCAGTCCAGAAGTCGGGAATCCCCAGCCGCGGGACGCCCGCCGACGAGAATTTGCTCTGAGCGTGGATTATCCGCACTTTCTCGCGCGTCGTCATCCGGGCCAGCGCGTCTTCGACCCGCGCCTCGATGTCGGCCTCGGTGTCGAGGTAGGTCGGCAGGCCAGCCGCGGTCCCGCCCGACTTTGTCGCGTCGCCGGCGCATGAGAGCGTCAGCGGTACGGCTAGTGCCGCGGAGAGTGCTGTCAATATTGAGTGTTTCATCACTGTTAACGTTTGCTTGATTTTCGCAACGGCAAACATAACGGGATTCTTAATGTCTGTTAATCTTAGTTGGGCGAAAAGTGGATTGCTGTAAATATGAATCGTTTGATTATGAATCTTATAGCTGTGATTGACGGCTTCTCAAAAGTGGACGCAAATGTTTAAGTGTGTATGCTTTTGTCCACCTTTTTTGGGGGGGCGTGCGGTCTAGACACCACCAAAATATTCGTCTCCCACCGTCTGCCGCGGCGCGTCGGTGGCGCATGTGGGGCGTAGGCGGGTGTGGACGTTTTTTGGGGGGGGACGATTTGCGGCGGGGTGATGAGGCTGCGAGCAAAGAGCCGAGGGGAACCGCCCCGGTCTCTTTTTTTTAATTCCCAATCCTCAATTCTTAATCGGTCGTCCGTAACTTCGCGTACTTCCAAACATGAAATGATGACCATGCCGTCCGTAGCCGATATTTTGCGTTCGAGGGAGACCACCGGTTTCTCCGTCGAGGTTCTGCCGCCCCTCAAGGGGCGCGGCATAGAGAAACTTTTTTCCGACCTCGACAAGCTCATGCGCTTCTCGCCGCTCTTCGTCAACATCACAACCCACCACTCCGAGCCCGTCTACCATCCCGCCGAGGGGGGCAACCTGCGCAAGGTCTTTGTGCGCAAGCGCCCCGGCACCGTGGCCGTGGCGGCGGCCGTCCAGAGCCGCTACGGGGTCCCGACGGTCCCCCACATCATATGCCGCGGCTTCTCGCCCGAAGAGACGGAGTATGTCCTCATCGACCTCAACTTCCTCGGCATCCGCGACCTGCTCCTGCTCCGCGGCGACTCCGACAAGGATGTCCTCGTCCCCGCCGAGCTCAGCCACCAGCACGCCACGGGCCTCATCGAGCAGGTGGTCGACTTCAACCGCGGCGTCTCCATAGACGGCGGCGTGGCCGAGCCCCCGGCGCGTCCTTTCTCGTTCGGTGTGGCGGGCTACCCCGAGAAGCACGCCGAGGCGCCCAACATGGATGTGGACATCGATTGGCTGAAGCGCAAGGTGGACATGGGGGCCGAGTATGTCGTCACGCAGCTGTTCTTCCGCAACGACCACTTCTACCGTTTCGTCGAGCGGGTGCGCGCGGCGGGCGTCGACGTCCCCATCGTCCCGGGTCTTAAGCCCGTCAGCCGCAAGTCGCAGATGAGCATCCTGCCCAAGGTCTTCAACGCCGAGATTCCGCAAGAGCTTGTCGAGGCCGTCGAGAGGGCAGACGACGCCGATGTCCGGGCCGTGGGGCGCGACTGGCTCTTGCGCCAGGCCGCGGACTTGCGCGACCACGGCGTCCCGTGCGTCCACTTCTATACCATGGGGGCTGTGGACACGGTATGTTCCGTGGCCGAGGAGCTCTACTGACCCTGTGCCGGCGCGCGGTGGGCGGCGGCTCTAGATATAGGTCTCACGTGTTTGAGCGGTCGGTGTCCCGCTCCCACGCCTCCAAGATTTTGTCTGCGAGCCACTCCGCGCCCTCCAGGCGGTCGTGGAGCAGGACTATGTTGCCGGGGCGCAGCCGCCTCACGACGCGGTCCAGGACAGCTTGCCGCGGGCCGCGGCAGGTGTCGAGCGATCGGATGCTCCAGCCCATGGCCTTGTGGCCGGTGGCGAGCAAGACGCGGCGCATGAAGTGGGTGCTGATGCCCAGGGGGGGGCGGAACAGGGTGGGGCGGACGCCGGTAGCGGCGGCTATGGCCTCGTCGGCCTCCTCAATCTCGCGCCGCAGGTGCTTTGCGCCCAAGAAGTTGGCGTAGGGCGAGTGGCTGTAGGTGTGGTTGCCTATCTGGTGACCGCGGGCCGCTATTTCTCTCACTATTTCCGGGTGTCGTGCGGCTTTTGCGCCCACGACGAAGAAGACGGCCTTGTGGCCGTGCTTGTCCAAGACGTCCAAGACGCGGGGGGTCACCTCCGCGTCGGGGCCGTCGTCGAATGTCAGCAAGATTCCCTCTTGCGGGGCTATGGAGCATTGCGCGTCGATGAATATCCCGCAGTCTATCCGCGCCGCGGCGTAGACCCATGCGCACAGCACTAGGGCGGCCGCGATGCCGGCGACTACGAAAACGACACTAGGCATGCGGCTCCTGCGGTCTCGAATGTCCCGCCCGTGCGGCTCTCGACCATGTGTGCCATGCGGGCCGCGGCGGCTGTGGGGTAGGCGGCGTCGGCCGCGGTGGTGGGGAGCGTCGTCGCCGTGGGCCTCAGTTGCCCTATCGTGGCAAGGCTGTTGTCGGCACGGGTGGTCAGGAGGATGGCCGTGGCGCCCTCGCCGGGCTCCGTGCCCCGCCGCCTTGCCCCGAGCCGCGCCAGGACGGTCGAGAGCGTCGGGGTGAGCTCGTCGGCGGCCACGATGAGCGCGTTCCGCGCCTCGCCCGACAGCAAGAGCGACGCCGCTCCGACAAGCGCGGAGCCGAACGACGCGTGGCCGTTGGAGAACGTCAGGTTCTGCCCGCGGCATCCGCACGCCAGGGCCAGTTGGCTGCCTATGGTGTTGAATGTCGACTGCATGAACGGCGTGGGCGACATCATCTCCTCGCCAGCCGCCGCCATCTCGCGGAGGAGGCGCTCCGAGTCGGCCAGGAATCCGTAGCCCGTGGCCGTGACTATGGCGTCGGGCGACGTCTCCCCGGCCCGGACCAGGCACTCCAGGCCCGTCGCCACGCCCATCTTGACCAGGCGGCTCATGCGTCGGCGAGCCCCGGCGTCGCGGATTAGCGTCTTGACGTCCGTCTGCTCGGAGAATGTCGCCGTCGAGGCAATGTATATGTTCGCCCCCGTTGTCATGGCTTGCTGAATATCAACGATGTGCAGTTGCCTCCGAAACCCAGCGAGTTGCTCATGGCGCAGTTGTTGCTCATGGGCGTGTTCCGGGCCGTCGGGGGCGGGAATCCCGGCATGGGGCTGACCAGGCCGGCATTGCCCCACGCCACGCCCTCTTCCAGGGCCATGAGGCAGAACACGGCCTCCATGGCCCCCGCCGCCGCCAACGCGTGGCCCGTCAGCCCCTTTGTCGAGCCGAAGGGGGGCAGTGGCTCGCCGCCCCACGCGCTCACGAGGGCCGCCATCTCGCTCTGGTCGTTGTTGGGCGTGGCCGTGCCGTGCAGGTTCACGTAGCCGATGTCGCCGGCCCCCACTTGGGCTTTGCCCATGGCGCCGCGCATGGCGTCTTGCGCGCCGCGCCCGTCGTCGCTCATCGCCGTCTGGTGGTGGGCGTCGTTGGCGTTCTTCCACCCCGTGAGCCGCCCGCGGCTCCTCGGTGTCTCGTCGGCTGTCAGCACCACGTAGGCCGCCCCCTCGCCCAGGTTCAGTCCGTCGCGCTCGGCGCTGAGCGGGTGGCACGCCTCGCGGCTCAGTATCTTCAGCGAGTTGAAGCCCCCCAGGGTGAACGCGCACAGGGCGTCGGCCCCGCCCGCCACGACCCTCGTGGCCATGCCCGCCTCAATCATCATGGCCCCCAGCAAGATTGCGTTGGCCCCGCTGGAGCAGGCGGTGCTCAGCGTCGTCCGCCATCCGCCTATGCCAAGCAGGTCGGCGACAGTGTTGGTGTGGCTCGCGCACTCGTGTTCCGCAATGTGGCGAAGCCGCCCGCGGCGGTTGTCGGCGGCAAAGAGGGTGAAGAAGAGAGGTGTCTCGCGCATCCCGCCGACGGTGGTCGACGAGATTAGCGCGGTGTCTTTCAGTTGCTCCGCCGTCAGCCCGCTGTCGGCCAGGGCCTCGCGGGCCGCCGCCAGGGCGAGCAGTGTCGTGCGGCTGGTCGTCCGGCTCGGAGCGCCGAGGTCGCGGCGCAGGTCGTCGTCGCTCCTGCGGACTTCGCCCACCGGGACGCGCATCGACGTGGGTGTGAGTTCGGGGAGGCGAAGCCCCGACTGCCCGTTGCGTAGAGACGCCAACGTCGATGAGGCGTCGCGCCCCAAGGCGCAAATCACGCCCATGCCCGCAATGTTGATGCCGCGACGTCCCATGCCCGCGCCCTCCTACTTCTGCCTGTGGCTGTCGATATATTGCGCCATCGTCTCGACCGAAGCCAAGATGGGGCGCGCCTCGGCCGCTGTCGCGACACGTATGCCATACTCTCGCTCCATGAGGAGGATCAGCTCCAGGGCGTCGATGCTGTCCAGCCCCAGCCCCCCGCCGAAGAGGGGGGCGTCGTCGGCAATGTCCGCCGGCGTCAGCTCCTCAAGGTTCAGAGTGCATATGATTTGGCTCTTCAGCGTCTCTCTCGACAGGTTATCCATCTCATTCGTTTTTTAGCAGTTCCATGTGCAGGTCGTAGTCGGCCCCCATCTTCTCGCACCATCCGCAGACGACGAGCCGGGAGCGGCGCAAGTCCAGCACCCGCGGGGCCAGTTGGCGAATCTTCTCGTCGTCGCGTCGCGGCAGGATGACGAAAAGGCTCTCGCCCATGATGTGGTGCCGGATGCATATCTCGCCAATGACGATGTTGGGCAGGGTGTAGACAAAGGTCGAGGGGCTGGGCCTCCCAGCCTCCATTTGCCGGACGTAGGCCATGTCGGTGTCGAGCGACGAGGAGCGGTTGGCCAGCAGGATTGCCATGTCGCGGCGCGACGCCTCGTCGGCCTCCGCCGTGGCGAGCAGATATTCCGCCCCCAGGTAGCCCAGTTTGCACAGGTCGTCCATCTTGAAGAACTTCGGGTAGGGGCGCCCCAGCTCGCGGTAGGCCTGGCGCGCTAGTGCGCCGAAGTCCGTGCCTGGCGCGGCGGTCAGCACTTCGCCCCCGTCTACGGAGACGCGCCCTGCGCCTATGTCCACCGTGCGCACCGTGGAGAGCCGCGCCCCGCCGGCGTCCGGTCTCGTTTCCGGGGCCCGTCCCGCAGCGTCGGGGCGCAGCAGGACCACCGCCGCGTTGCACCCCCCGAAGCCCGATGCTGTCTTGACGCAGCATCCGCCTCCCACCTTTTGCGCCTCGCCGCTGACCCGCAGGCGGCATTCGGGGGCGGGGCTTGCGAACCCAAGGGTCGGCAGAAGCTCGCCGCGCGTCAGCTCGTCGTCGCACACCATCAGCTCCACCAGCCCCGACGCCCCCAGCGTGTGCCCCAGGCAGGGCTTGAGGCTGTTGACCGGGACGTCTCGTAGCCCCGCGAGCGTCAGGGCCTTGGCCTCCATGATGTCGTTATACACCGTCCCGGTGCCGTGGGCGTTGACGAATGCCACGTCCCCGGTCTCCATGCCCGACTGTCGCAGGGCGCGCCCTATGGCTTCTGCCAGTGGCTCGCCGGTGCGCGACGGCCCGGAGATGTGGTTGGCGTCGTTGGTCAGGGCGCCGCCGCCAATGGTGGCGCATCCCGCCAGGCTCTCGTCGTTGGTCAGCATCAGGCACCCTGCCGCCTCGCCGAGGCTCAGCCCGTCGTGCCGGGCGTCGTAGGGGAGGCAGGGCCCGGCGCTGACCGAGCGGAAGCCCACGAAGCCGCTCGTCACGAAGAGGCTCATCTCGTCGCCGCCCACGACATATATGTCGTCGTAGTCGCCACGCCATATCAGCCGCGAGCCGACAATCACGGCGGCGACCCCCGATATGCATGCGTTGCATATGACGAGGGGCTCGGCCTCCAGGCCCGCGGCGCGAGTGGCTCTTAGCGCCGTCTCGTAGAGCGTGAGGCGCGAGGCGTCCGACTGCGGCGTCGCCAGGCCTATGTTCCCTTTGGTTGTCGAGAAGATTACGCCCGTGCGCCCCCCTCTTCGGCTTCGGCGGTTGCCCGCCATGCAGTCCTCCAGGGCCGCGGCCATCATCGTCTCCAGTCGCGTCAGGCCTGGCCGGCTTGTGGCCTCCTCGGCCCGCTGCCCCCAGAACCCCGTCCCGTCTTCGGCCGTCATGGGGCGCAGCGCCGTGCGCCGTGCCGCCATGCCTGCCAGCGCGGCGTCCAGGTTCCGCCCGTAGCCGCAGATGAGGCTTTTGTGTGGGGCTATGCGAACCGTCATTCGTGGCCTAGCCAGCGTTTTTTCCACTCTGTGAAGAAGTCCGGGTCGGCATATTGGATTTCGCCCTCGGCGGTCATGAACAGCTGGGTGGTCTGCGCCACGGCCATGACCTCCATGTCCGCCTCGCGGTATATGACGTACTCGAATATCAGCTTTGCCCCGTCGGAATATACGTAGCGCGTCTCGACGATGGCGCGGTCGCCCATGCGGAGGCTCTTGCGGTAGTCGATGGTGAGGTTCACCACCGGGGCCACGTAGCCCGTGCGGAAATAGTCCTCGTAGCCCACGCCGGGATACGTCCGCCCGAAGTGCTCGCGCCCGTCCTCCAGGTAGGCGACGTAGCTGCCGTGCCACGCCACCCGCATCATGTCCACCTCGCTGAAGCGAACCGGGACCTCCATGCGGTCTGTCAGCGCCGGCTCGTGGAGCTTAAGCCTCTTGCTCTTCATGCCTCGGCGGGTGTGGCCACCTTCATTTTGCCCTGGGCTATGACCTCGTCGCCCACTCGGACGGATATGCCGATGAGGCTCACGTCGCCCACGCGCGTCTCCATGCTTATCGTCGTGCGGAGGCTCTCGCCCACGCGCGGCAGCCGGTGTATCTGATATTTGTTTATCGACCCTATGAGGCCTATGGGCACGCGCTCGCCGCGCAAGACGTGGTCGTAGCCGATGTGGAGGGCGCCGCTCTGGGCCGTGTGCTCGATGAGGGCGCCGTCCGTCAGGTGCCCGTCTTCGACGAATATGCTGTCCCCGTCCACCGTCAGCCCCGTCTCGCTGCCCTCGGCGGAGAAGCTGTAGAGCTTGTCGACCATGACTATGGGTTCGCGTTGGGGGATGTAGTGGCAAATCTGCTCTTTTCCGTCTAGTATCATAGGTGTCGATTAATAATCGCTGTCGTCAGCTGTCAATTCTTAAAATGCTGATTGTCAATTGTCAGTTGTCAGTTGTCAATTGGTTCTTCGCCCTGTCCTAGGACTCACGCCCTAGGCTGCCTCATGTCGCCCCTTTGGGGCTTCGAGTCCCCGGGGGGGGCAGATGTGCGGGGCTGATGCGCAGCCGTGCGTCTTCATATATGTCCCATCACATGCAACAACGGTCGGTTGTCAATTGTCAACTGTCAACTGTCAATTGAAATATTCGTAGAAGTTGAACCATTGCCGCGGATGCCGCCACACAATCCGCTCCAGCTCCGTCACGAACGCCCGCTGCATGGCCCGCGGGTCCGCTCTCCCGCCCTCGCCGCGGGGCAGGACGACGAAGTGCGCGCGGTAGGTGCGCCGAGGCTCGCGGACAACGAAGAAGAACGCCATCGGCACGCGCATCGACGCGCATATGTCGAAAGGCCCGTCGGGGAAGCACGCCTCGTGGCCCATGAAAGGCAGCCGGCGCGCCGAGGCCCCGGTCATGAAGCGGTCGCCCATGAAGCAGACGAACTCGCCGCGGTCCAACGCCGCCTTGATCTCCATGACGCTCTCCAGCCCGTCGCGGCGCAGGGGGATGAGGTTGAAAGGCCGGCCGCGCTGCTTGCGCTCTATGACGCGGCGGACGTCCTCGTCCTCGTTGTCGAAGATGGTGACGTTCATGCGCTTGCCGAAGTGGGCGAACAGCGGCGTAGCCGCCTCCCACGACCCGACGTGGCCGCTCACGAAGACGGCGGCCACGCTCCGCCCCTCGTCGCCCTGGCGGAACAGCGAGCGGACTTGCTCCATGCCCTCGGTGGCGAATGTGAACGCGCCCGTCTGCCCCTGGCCTATGGCAATCTTGTCGATGATGCACTGCCCGAAGGCGTAGTAGGTGGCGAAGACCTCCAGGGCCGACCGCCAACGCCCCAGCCGGCGCACCCGGCGGCCGAAGTGCCACACGGAGAGTGTGGCACGGGGGGCGAAGACCACGAAGTAGGGGACGACGAGGGTCAGCAGCGCATAGGCCGCGCCCAGTCCGGCGTGGCGGATGAGCCACACGAAGCACCACGTCCCGAACGAGCCGCCCCGCGAGCGGCCGTCCCACTTCTGCTCACTACGCACCGGCATCGAGCCGCCGTACGATGAGGGTCAGCAAGTCGCCGTAGGTGTGTTGTCCGGCCAGCTCCTCGCGGCTCGTCTTGATGCCGAAGAGGCGGTCTATGGTCACGGCCAGGTCCACCATGTCGAGGCTGTCGATGCCCAGCGCGTCGCCAAGCGCCGCGTCGGGCAATATGTCTTGCGCCTCAATCTCAAACTCCTCCGCCAACGCGGGGCGGAGAAGCCGGTCTATGTCGCCGGTGGTCGCCACTTCGCGCTAGGTGTACAGCCCGCCGTTGATCGAGATGACCTCGCCCGTGATGTAGCCCGCCTTGTCCGAGGCCAGGAACGCCACCAGGTCGGCAACCTCCTCCGGCTCGCCGAAGCGGTTGGCGGGGATGGTTTTCTTGAGGCTCGCCTCGTCGAGGTCTTTCGTCATGTCGGAGTGGATGAACCCCGGGGCCACGGCGTTGACTGTCACGCCCTTGCGGGCCACCTCTTGCGCCAGGGCCTTGGTGGCCGCCATCAGGCCGCCTTTCGACGCGGAGTAGTTCGTCTGCCCGGGCAGGCCCTTGAGGCCGCTGAGAGACACCATGTTGACAATCCGCCCCCACTTCTTGACGAGCATGGGCTGGAGCAGTGGCTGGGTGACGTTGTAGAAGCCGTCGAGCGTGATGCGCAAGACCTGGCTCCAGTCCTCGTAGGGCATGAAGACCATCAGGTTGTCGCGGCGGATCCCGGCGTTGTTGACCACCACGGCCACATACTCGCCGGGGTGCGACTTCTGCCACCCCTCAATGGCGGCGGTGGCCTCGTCGCGGTTGGCGACGTCGAAAGGCAGGAGCTCGCCGTCCGAGCCCGCCTCGCGCACCATGCCCAATGTCGTCTCGGCCTCGGCCTGCCCCGAGCGGTAGTTTATGATTATGGTGTAGCCCGCTTTGGCCAGCGCCACGCAGACCGCCCTGCCTAGGCCTCGGCTGCCTCCTGTAACTAGTGCGTACATCTGTGCTTATGTTCCTTTGTTGTAGAGTTTCTTTCCTTATTGTAGTCTGACCCTCTCGTCGCCGTCCGGCCCCGCTTTGAGTATTGTCGAGACCACGGCGGCAATCTCGTCGCTGTGGGCGTGGTCTTTGCGGAACGGGGGGAAGACGCCGCGGATGGTGTCGTAGACGCGGCGGCTGCTCTCGCCCATTTTGTCGCGGGCGGCGCGGCAGTCGGCGGCCTGGCACAGCGTCATGAGGCATATGGCCATGACCTGCGCGGCGTTGTCCACCACCTGGCGGCAGAGCAGGGCGGAGTTCGTCCCCATCGAGACGATGTCCTGGTTGTCGTTGTTGCAGGGGATGGAGTGGACGTACATGGGGTTGCTCAGCGTCTGGCACTCGGCTGTGGTGCTCGTGGCGGTGAACTGGCACGCCTGCATGGCGTAGTCCAGGCCCGGGCGCCCCGTGTTGACGAATGGGGGCAGGAGCTCGTTCACCTTGTCGTGGAGCATGTAGTTCACCTGCCTCTCGGCCAGCATGGCCAGGCGCGTCATGACGATTTTCAGCTTGTCGTTCTCCAGCGATATGTAGTCGCCGTGGAAGTTGCCGCCGTGGAAGACGTTGGCGGCGTCGGGGTCCACTATGGGGTTGTCGTCGGCCGAGTTGACTTCGCCCTCGACCACCCGCGCCGCGCCGCGCACGGTCTCCCATATGGGCCCGACAATCTGCGGCACGCACCGGAGGCTGTAGAACGGCTGCACCTTGTGGGCGAAGCGCTCCGCCCCGCGCCCGGCGTCGCCGTAGAGCTCCGCCCCGCGGTTGCGGAGCAGTCTGCTCCCCGCCGCCATCTCGCGCATCCGCCGCGCCACCTCCTGCTGCCCCTCCTGGCGGCGGACGGCGTTGAGCCGCTCGTCCATCATGTCGTCGTAGCTCTCCACCACCTCGTTGAGCATGACCGAGGCGGCTATGCCCCACTCGACGAGCCGCAGGGCGTCGTGGACGTTGGTGAGCGAGACGCCGGTCATCATGCTCGTCCCGTTGACGACCGACAGCCCGTCGCGCCCCTTGAGGCGAATGGGGGCTAGCCCCAGCTCGTCCATGACCGCGCGCGCCGGGCGCCACTCGCCGCCGTCGAGGCTCACCAGCCCCTCGCCAATGAGGGCCTGGGCCATGTGGGCCAGCTGCACGAGGTCGCCGCTGGCGCCGACGCTCCCGTGCTTGGGGATGAGAGGGCACACGCCGCGGTTGACGAACTCCGCCAGGAGGCGCACAAGCTCGGGGCTGACCCCGGAGCGGCACTGCATGAATGTCATCAGCCGCGATACCATGGCGGCGCGCACGGCCAGGCGGGGCATCGGCTCGCCGGCGCCGCACGAGTGGCTGCGGACTATGTTATATTGGAGCTCTTGCAGGTCGTCGTCGCCGACGCGGTATTGCGCCATGGGGCCGAAGCCCGTGTTGATGCCGTATATCACCTTGTCGCGCCGGAACTGCTCCAAGAAGTCGTGGCACGCCGCCATGCGGCGCATGTCCGCCTCGGGCAGCTCCAGCCTCTCGCCGTGATATAGAATCCCGAATATGTCTTCCAGGCCAAGATGCATCTCGTTCGCGCTTTTGTCTACAGAAACTCAAAGATACGCTTTTTTCGTCATGCCGCCACCGTCGAGCGACGCCGCAAAGCACGCTCCCCTCCCCGCCTGGCGAAAGGCGGGGAGGGGAGGATGATGGGGCCGCCTCCTACAGGGCCGCCTTGACGGCTTCCTCCACGGCCTCCATGCTGCGAGTGGGCTCGAAGCGCGCCACGACCTCGCCGGCGCGGTTGATGAGGAACTTGGTGAAGTTCCACTTGATGTCGCTCGACTTGCGCCAGTCCGTGCCGTTCTCGTCGAACATCTTCTCCAAGACCGAGGCCGTCAGCTTGTTGTCGTCGCCGAAGCCCTCGAAGCCCTTTTGGCTTTTGAGCCATTTGTAGAGGGGCAGGGCGTTGTCGCCGTTGACGTCGCTCTTCTTGAACTGGCGGAAGTCCACTCCATATTTGACCTGGCAGAAGCTGAGAATCTCCTCGTCCGACCCGGGGGCCTGGCCGCCGAACTGGTTGCACGGGATGTCGAGAATCTCCAGCCCCTTGCCGCGGAGGCGGTGGTACATGGCCTCCAGGTCTTCATATTGGGGCGTGAAGCCGCAGCCCGTGGCCGTGTTGACGATGAGCAGGACTTTGCCCTTGAACTGCGAGAGGCTCACCTCCTCGCCGCTCTTCTCTCTGAGGTTGAAATCGTACGCCGTTATCATGTGCTTGAGTTTTTTGAAATGTCACGCGTTAATCTCCCTTTCGCGGAAGCCTATGAGGTAGAGGATGGCGTCGAGGCCGTGCTGCGAGATGGAGTGCCCCGCCGTGGCCTTGACTTTTGGCTTGGCGTGAAAGGCTATGCCCAGGCCCGCCGCCTGGATCATGGGCAGGTCGTTGGCCCCGTCGCCCACGGCTATGCACTGCTCCAGGTGCAGGTCTTCCTTGAATGCCAGGAGGCGCAGGAGCTCGGCCTTTTTGGCCCCGTCGACAATCTCGCCCACGTGACGCCCCGTCAGCTTCCCGTCAGACACCTCCAGCTCGTTGGCGAAGACGTAGTCCACGCCGAGCTTCTGCTTGAGGTAGTTGCCGAAGTAGGAGAAGCCGCCGGAGAGGATGGCGGTCTTATATCCGCTCCTCTTGAGAGTCCGGAAGAGGCGCTCGGCGCCCTCGGTGAGCGGCAGGTGCTCGGCAATGTCGTGCATGACGCCGACGTCCAGGCCCTTGAGCAGGGCCACCCGCCGGGCGAAGCTGTGGCGGAAGTCCATCTCGCCGCGCATGGCGGCCGCGGTTATCGCCGACACCTCGTCGTAGACGCCGGCGCGGCGGGCCAGCTCGTCGATGACCTCCGTCTGGATGAGGGTCGAGTCCATGTCGAAGCACACCAGGCGGCGGTTGCGGCGGAAGATGTTGTCTGCCTGGAACGCTATGTCGACGTCGCACTCTTTCGAGACCTCCAGGATGTCTTTCTTGAGCTTGTCGGGGTCGGCGGGGGTCCCGCGGACGGAGAACTCCACGACGCTCATGACCGAGTTGTCGCCCGTCTGCTCCAGCGAGCGGCGCCCCGTCAGGCGCATGATCTGGTCGATGTTCAGCCCCTGCTCTTTGACGATGCGCGACACCTCGGCAATGTGGCGCCCGCCAAGGCGGCGGGCTATGAGGGTCAGGATGTTGCGGGCCTTGCCCTGCTGGCCCACCCAGGCCTCGTAGTCCGAGGGGGCTATGGGGCGGAACTTGATGGTCAGCCCGACGTTGTAGGCGGCGAAGAGCAGGTCTTTGAGGACCGACGACGAGTCCTCGGTCTTGTCGGTGAGCGAGACGAGCAGGCCCAGGCTCAGGTCGTTGTGGATCACCGACTGCCCTATGTCGAGGATGTCGACGTTGTGCTTCGCCAAGACGCGCGTCATCTCGGCCGTCAGCCCCGGGCGGTCGGCGCCCTGCAGGCTTATCAGTATTATCTCGTTCTTGCCCTCCATGTCCGTCGGTCGTTTTCTCCTTTTTAGCGCAGGGGCGTCTGGCATATTTCGCCGCTCTCGCCGATGGTGAATGCCACGAGGCCCTCTTTCGCCACGCCCAGGGCCATCGTGCCGCGGGTCGGGAGCGGCGAGGCCTTGAGCTCTTTGCCGTCGGCAATCGAGAAGAGGCGCGCCGCCCCGGCCTCGTTGTCGAGGATTCCCACCACGCCGCGCTCCACGCATACGGCGCCGAGGCTCTGCAGGCCCGTGCGCCACGTCGATGCCACCTTTGGCGCGGCGCCGCCGATGTCCACCACCGCGGCCTTGGTGCGCCCCACGACGAGGTAGCGCCCCCCGGCGAGGGGCATCGACACGTGGTCGGGCCCTATGCTGTCCATCTCCAGCCGCGTCAGGTTGCCGTTCGTGCCGTCTATCGCCACCACGGAGCCGTCTGACGTGGTGGTGACGAAGTAGCTGTCCGCGGGGCCGCCGACGGTCATCTCGCCGCGGCGCCCCGGGGCCAGGGGCTGCGTCGTGAGGCGGCGCGAGCCGCGGCGGTCGGTGAAGTAGTGGGAATATCTGTCGCGGAAGACTATGAAGTCCTTGCCCGAGCACACCAGGTGGCGCGCCGGGGCCTCGATGGCCCCCTCGGGGCGCAGGGGCTTCCACCCGTCGACGGCCTTGCCGTCGGGGCCGAAGAGGGCCACGCCGCCCTCGCAGCCCACGAAGAAGCGCATGGGGCTGCCGTCGGAGTAGGTGGCGCTGCTGGCCCCGCTCTGCGCACGGGAGGGCAGGCGGACGGGGAACGGGCCCACGTCGTTGCCGAGGCGGTCGACGATGTAGAGCGAGGTGGGCGTGGCAAACAGGTATTGCAGCTTGCCGTTCGAGTAGAAGTCCACTTGCGAGACGCCACCGACAATGGGGCCGTCGACGGCGCGCCGCCACAGCAGCATCCCGTCGG
Organism: uncultured Marinilabiliaceae bacterium; assembly: GCA_964534235.1. Taxonomy (GTDB): domain Bacteria; phylum Bacteroidota; class Bacteroidia; order Bacteroidales; family Marinilabiliaceae; genus W3P20-009. The sequence goes on along the minus strand of CAZHOT010000011.1, from coordinate 36,578 downwards.
CTCCGACGAGGCACAGGCGCCCCTCGCAGTCTTGCGCCAGGCACTCGGTGAGCCGAGTGTAGTGGTTCACGACGCCATATATGTCTCCGCGGACGGTGGTGTCGAGCCGCGTCTGCCACGTCGGGGCGCGGCCAGGACGCGACCCCGTGGCCGTGGCCGAGGCGCGCGCGAAGATGTTGACGTAGGGCAGCCGGCCGGCCATGGTCAGCTGCGAGGCTATGATGTCGAATGCCTCGCCGTCCGCCATGCGGCGCAAGGCGAAGTGGGAGCACTCCGTGCCGAAGTGCGAGCGCAGGGTGGAGTAGTGGGGGCTGGCGTCGAGGGTGTTGCCCTTGGCGTAGTCCGCCAAGACGCGGCGGAGGACGCCCATGTTGTCGGCGAGGATTATGGCGTCCTCGTAGCGGAAGAAGAGGCGGCACGGGACTTGCCGTCCGCCGAAAATCTTGGGCAGGAAGAAGAGGTCGTCGCCCGGCTCGAAGCCCGTGTAGACGGGGAAGCTGACGTCGCTGACCCTCTGGGCGTCGGCGCGCCGCGACACGACGCTTGCCGGCACGGCGCTCTCGCCCGCCGCAATCTCGCCAATGGCCATGGGGGAGGCGCCGCCGTGCATGGCCGCGAGGAGCTGCGCCAATACCGACTGCGCGGCTGTCCCGCCGCGGGTGTCGGCAATGAGGAACTCCGACGAGGGCGACAGGGCGTCGTAGCGGCACAGGGCCAGCTCGGCCGAGAAGACCTGCGAGAGCATGGCCTCGACGTCGAAGCCCGAGCGGCGGAAGAGGTCGCTCTGCGCCGCGCGGTAGCCCGCCCCCGAGCTGTCGCCCGACAGGAACTCGGCGAACGACGCCGACGAGAGGCCGCGGGGCCCCGGGCCGACGCGCTCGAAGGAGCAGACACCCTGCGGGACGCGGCGGGCTATGTTGATAGCCTCGGTCGTCTCGCGGGCCGTCAGGATGGAGAGGGAGGGGTGGGGGGCGACGACGAAGCCGTCGGCCGAGAGGCTCTCGCCGGAGGGGTGCAGGTCCAGGGCCATCCAGTCGGTCGAGAGGCCAGCCCGCAAGATTGCGGCAAGGAAGCGCCCGTCGAGTCCCGGCCGCACGCTGTCGGGCAGGAGGCGCAGCGAGCGGGTGTTGACAAAGACGGAGGCCGGGGCCCCGGCCGCCACGGTGCGCTCGATGGTCGAGAACGTTGGGTCGTCGCGCAGGGTCACGATGCTGTCTCGGCCGAAGCCCAGGAGCAGGTCGGGCGTCGTCGAGGCGAACAGGCATCCGCCGCCCGCCGCCATGAAGAGGGGCTCGGCGCAACCCTCCTGCCGCAGCAGGAAGAGGCCGTGCCCCTGGACGGAGGTGTCGCCGACGCTCACGGCCTCGCGGTCGCGCAGGGCGCTCATTGCGCGGTGCCACTCCATGCGGTTGCGGAGGGCGAACGAGGCGGCGAACTGCCCCGCGCCGCCGTCGCCGCGGAGCGTCAGCGAGACGTAGAGGTCGCGCTCGCGCAGGGCGGGCTCGCCGATGACGTCGGGACCGAAGAGGGAGTCTATCCTCGCCGCGAAAGGCAAGACGAGGTCGCCGCCCAGCACGGCGGCAAGCTCGCCGCCATAGGCCGACGAGTCCACCCGCTCGGCGATGCCGTCGCGGTCGCCAAGCCGGAAGACGACAGTGGTCGAGTTGGGCAGGCACCGCATGGGCGACGGAGCCTTGTAGCGCTTGTTGAGGCCTATCCACACGGCGGTCACGGCAACGGCCAAGACTGCGGCCATGGCGGCCGCCGTCCACAACATCCGTTTTGCCGAAGCCGAGAGCAAGTCCTAACTGACAGTTTGCTGTTTGACGTTTACGCGCATTGCGCGGGGTCATCCCTTCGCCCCGGGGAGCAGGCTCCGGACGACGGAGAAGACGACGTAGAGGAGGATTGTCACGCTCAGGCCGCCCAGGCCCAGGGCGACGATGCTCGCCAGGCCCACGGCCAGCAGGGCCGCGCGGAGCTCGTTGCCGGCCCACCGCCAGTGCTTCACCTTGAGCGAGAACATCGGGATCTCGCTCACGAGCAGGAAGCAGAAGACGGCCACCAAGATGAGCGTCGCGGCGGGCGTCAGCGTCTGGGCGAAGAGGTCTTCGTGCGCCGGGAGCATCCAGAAGAGCGAGGCCGTGAAGAGGCCCGTGGCGGTGGTGGTCAGGCCCAGGAAGCTCTCCGTCTGGCGCTCGTCGATGTTGAACTTGGCGAGGCGGAGCCCGGCGAAGACGGCAAGCGTCAGCGGCAGGCACACGAGGAGCACCTGCCACGCCTCCATGGAGGCCAGCGGGGTCGTGAGGCTGCCCGTGAGGAGCCACCGCATGTAGGTCGAGTAGATGGCGGCCGGAGCCAGGCCGAACGAGATGTTGTCGGCCAGCGAGTCGAGCTCCTTGCCCATCGGGCCGCTCACGCCCAGGGCGCGGGCGGCGAAGCCGTCGAAGAAGTCGAAGACTGCGCCGCCGACGATGAGAAGCGCCGCGGCGGCGAAGAGACCCTCAAAGGCGCAACAGGTCGCCAAGACCCCGCACAGCAGGTTCAGCGACGTGATGGCGTTGGGGATGCATCTCTTGAGAGAGGATTCCATCCTGATTCCTAAGGATATTGGTTTTTCTGTTGGCAAATATAGCTGTTTTCCGCCGATGCGGCCGCTCAGAATGGCAGCACGCCGCCGCGGGTCACGCCCATGGCCAGGACGGAGGTGTCGTCGAACGTCTCGCCGGCCTCGCGCGTCCGCTTGGCCAGGGCGGCAATGGAGGCCATGGCCCCGTCGACGTCGCGCGCCGTGCGCATGATCTCGACGAGCTTGTCGTGGTGGTTGACGATGCGGTCCCCCTCGTCGACCTCCTCCAGTCCGTCGGTGTAGGCCACCAGGACGTCGCCGCGGCGCAGGCGGGCGGAGCCGACGGAGATGCCCGGCATCTTGTCGAGCATCCCCAGCCCGATGCTCCCGGCCGAGAGCTCGCTCACCACGCCGCGGCTGTTGACGAGCGGCGGCAGGTGGCCGGCGTTGACGTAGCTGAGGCGGCCCGTGAGGCTGTTGTAGCGGCCTATGAAGCAGGTGATGAACTTCTCGCCGCCGGCGTTCTGGCAGATGCGGCGGTTCAGGTTCTCGACGAGCGAGCGGAGCGGCACCTGGGCCGTGAACAGGGCGCGGACCATGGCCTGGAAGTTCGACATCAGCAGGGCCGCGGCCACGCCCTTGCCCGACACGTCGGCTATGCAGAAGCCCGTGACGTGGCCCCCGAGGGGCAGGATGTCGTAGTAGTCGCCGCCAATCTGGTCGTGGGGGTGGTAGTAGGAGAGAATCCGCAGGAAGTCCGTCTGGGGCAGGTTGTCCTGGGCGGGGACGAGGCCGGCCTGGATGCGCGACGCCACGGCCAGCTCCTGGCGCAGGCGCTCCTGGCGCAGGAGGCGGGCCTGCATCTTCTTGTTCTCGATGAAGACGATGGTGATGTTGGCCAGGATCTGGATGAACTTGAGGTTGCGGAGCGTCGGGCTGACGCCGTCGCCAAGCTCCGTGTCGCCGACCATGACGTAGCCCATTATCTTGCGCTTGTGGCGCAGGGGGATGACGGCGTCGAAGCCGCGCAGGCTCGGGATGTCGGCCATGGCCAGCAGGGCCACGTCCGCCACCTCGGTGAACGTGTGCCGGAGCTGCACAATCTCGTCGCGCTGCTCGTCGCTCACGCCGCTCTGGAGGACGCAGCGCCACGTCGTGTCCTCCAGAGTGAAGACCAGCAGGCGCCCGACGCCCAGTTTGTCTTTGAGGAGCGACTCGAACTCGCCCATGAGCTCCTCGACGGTGCTGTCCTCGTTGACCGTCTGCGCCACGTCGAGGAGCAGGTTGAGCTTCTCCTTGAACAGCCGGACGATGTTTTTGTCTTGCGCCATGCGTGCCTACGTCTCTTTGTTTCCTGCCTAGTCCTCCCGCCAAAAAATGCAAAAGGGACGCCGGGGCTTGTCTTCCCGCCCGGCGCCCGTCTCCTTTAGGCTCACACACCCGTCGGCCCGTCGGGGCTACTTGACGCGCTCGACGTAGGAGCGGTCGCGGGTGTCGACCTTTATCTTGTCGCCCTGGTTGACGAAGAGGGGGACCATGATGTTGGCGCCGGTCTCAATCGTGGCGGGCTTGAGCGAGGAGGTGGACGACGTGTCGCCGCGCACGCCCGGCTCGGTATATGTTATCTCGAAAGTCATGAACGGGGGCAACTCGGCGGTGAGCACCGTCTCGGTCTCGGCGTGGACCACGACCTCGATGTTCTCGCCCTCCTTCATGAGGTCGGCGTTGGGGATCTGGTCGTCGCCCATGACAATCTCCTCGTAGGTCTCGGTGTTCATCAGGTGGTAGCCCTGGGTGTCCTTGTACGTGTACTGGTACTGGCGGTGCTCCACCCGGGCCTCGTTGATCTTGACGCCGGAGTTGAACGTGTTGTCTATGACCTTGCCCGTCTTGACGTTCTTGAGCGTCGTGCGGACGAATGCCGGGCCCTTGCCGGGCTTGACGTGGAGGAACTTGACGATGTAGTACAACTGCCCATTGTACTCTATGCACATGCCGTTGCGGAAATCTGCAGTAGTTGCCATATCTATGTTTTAATCGTTTGCAAAGCTATACAAACCGACCGAAAATCGCAAAAAGTGTCAACTAGAACAATGTCGGCTGGCCCTCGCCGCCCTCTCCGGGCTCCTCGCCTCCTCCGTCGGGCTCCTCGCCGGGCGTCTCGTCGGCGGCCCCGCCGCGCACGGTCGGGACCAGCGGCTCCAGCTCGCGGACTTCCCCGACCTCGTATGCGGCGAGCCTCTTGCCTTTGGCCTTGATGCCTTTCTCGCCGATGAACTCCGCGGCGTCCACCTGCTCGGCGGGGCGCCACTTGTCCGCCCCGCCAAAGGCCACCGAGAAGAGGGGGTGGTCTTCGTCAGACAGGGCCACGAGGCGGCTCTTGGCGTTGTCGCCCACGAAGTTGACAGGCTTGGCGGCGGGCGACATCTTGAACCGCTTGATGTAGTGGAGCCCCGTCTCGCCGTCGACGTATATGGCGGTCCACACTTTGTGCGGGTCGAACTTCTCGATGCGCCATATGTTGTCGTCGAAGTGCTGCTCGAAGCCCGTGCCGATGGTCGCGGCGTCGCCGCCGCGGGTGATGAGCAGTATCTTGTCGTCGGGGCCGAACTCGCCGAGCAGCTCGCCGCGGCCGTCGGGGTTGAGGCGCAGCGTCTCGGGCTCGAACCATATCTCCCGCCCGCCGAGGGTGCTCTCGCCCCGGTGCTTGAGGACGACCTTGTGCACCTCGTTCTTGGTGACGACGTTGCCGCGCGAGGCGCGCCCCTTGACGGCGAGCGTGGCGAAGTCGAAGTCCACCACGACGTTGCGCAGCTTGGCGCGGGGGCGAAGCAGGACTTTGACCACCTCCGCCTCGCCGTTGCCGTTGGCGCTGAAGTAGCGCAGCTTGGTCCCGCGGGTGCCGGTCGTGAGGTCGTACTCGCGGTCGCGGGTCACGCCCGTGACGTTGAAGCGCTTGGCGTATGTCACGCCCGTCTCGCCGTCGGTGTAGACGGCGTTGTAGACGGTCCGCGTGTCGTTCTTCTTGAAGACAGAGACGAGGAGGACGCCCGGCCCGATGTCGACTTTCTCGCCAATCTTCTTGACGACGTAGCGACCGTCGGTGTAGAAGACCATGACGTCGTCCAGGTCCGAGCACTCGGCCACGAAGTCGCCGTTCTTCAGGCCGTAGCCCATGAAGCCGTCTTCGCGGTTGACCATGAGCTTCTTGTTGCGCTCGACGACTTTCGTGGCCTCGATGTTGTCGAACGAGCGTATCTCGGTCTGCCTGGCGTGCCCGGCGCCATACTGCTTGCGCAGGCGCCGGAAGTGGGCTATGGTGAAGTCGACGATGTTGTCCAGGTTGTCCTGCGTCTGCCGCATCTCCTCGCCCAGGGCCGCCAGCTTCTCGTCGGCGGCGTCGGTGTTGAACTTGAGGATGCGCGCCATCTTTATCTCCAGCAGGTGGAGGATGTCGTCGGGCGTCACGGGGCGCAGGAGGCGGACGCCGTTGTCGGCCACGTAGGCGCGGATGCGGGCGTCGATGTGGGCGCAGGCCGCCTCGGTCGACGCAGCCTGCTCGAACTCGCTGTCCTTGTATATCCTCTGCTCGATGAATATCTTGTCGAGCGAGAGCAGGTGCCACTGGCGCGCCAGCTCGTCGAGGCGTATCTCCTGCTCCTGCCGGAGCAGCGCCAGGGTGCGGTCCGTGCTGTGGCGCAAGATGTCCGAGACGCCCAGGAAGTGGGGCTTGCGGTCGATGATGACGCACGCGTTGGGCGAGATGGAGAGCTCGCAGTCGGTGAATGCGTAGAGGGCGTCGATGGTCTTGTCGGGCGACGCGCCGGCCGGCAGGTGGATGAGGATCTCGGCCTGCGCGGCGGTGTTGTCGTCAATCTTCTTGACCTTGATTTTCTTGTCGTTGACCTTGAGGATGGACTCTATGACCGACGAGGTGGTCTTCGAGAACGGGATCTCGGTTATGGCCAGCGTCCGCGCGTCGCGCTTCTCGATCTTGGCCCTGATGCGCACGGCCCCGCCGCGCAGGCCGTCGTTGTAGCGCGAGACGTCGATGCTCCCGCCCGTCGGGAAGTCGGGGTAGAGGGCGAAGGGCTTGCCCTCCAGGTGGGCTATCGAGGCGTCGATGAGCTCGACGAAGTTGTGGGGCAGGATTTTCGACGACAGGCCCACGGCGATGCCCTCCACGCCCTGCGCCAGGAGGAGGGGGAACTTGACGGGCAGCGTCACGGGCTCCTCGTTGCGGCCGTCGTAGCTCTCCTTCCACACCGTCGTCTTGGCGTTGAAGACGACGTCCTGGGCGAACTTGGTGAGCCGCGCCTCGATGTACCTGGGCGCGGCGGCGCCGTCGCCGGTGATGATGTTGCCCCAGTTGCCCTGCGTGTCGATGAGGAGCTCCTTCTGCCCCAGCTGCACCAGGGCGTCGCTAATCGAGGCGTCGCCGTGGGGGTGGAACGCCATGGTGGCGCCCACGATGTTGGCCACCTTGTTGTAGCGCCCGTCCTCCATGCGGCTCATGGTGTGGAGGATTCGGCGCTGGACGGGCTTCAGCCCGTCGTCGATGTGGGGCACGGCCCTCTCCAGGATGACGTAGCTGGCGTAGTCCAGGAACCACGAGCGGTACATCCCGTGGAGGTGGCTCCGGCGGATGGCCTCGGAGTCCCATGCCGGGGCGCTCCCCGCCCCGGCTTCGGGGGGGGCGTCGTCCGTGGCCTCGTCGTCGTCGAGGGGCTCGTCGTATGTCGTGTCGTCGGTCATGTTTTTCTTATGTGGTTGCGTTTAGTGGGGGGCTACTGTGAGTCGTATGCTTTTATGAGTTCTGCCTTGATTTCTGCGAATGACAGTCCTATGGGTAGCGATATGGCAAGCCCATGGTTAATAACGTAGATAAAAGACTCTTTCCTGTAGTATTGTTCGCCAACTGAGGCTAGCGATTTTTGTATGGTGTCGGCTTTCGACAATAGGCACACGAGTTGGTAGTCTCTGTTTATTATTTGTGTGTTGTTTTTCGGATGCGCAAAGGCGTTGTGCTGTGTGGCTGTCAATAGGATGAGGTTCTCCAGATAGTGAGCAATTTCGGGAAATTGCGACCTCGGGAATATATGATGTACTTGCGTTGCCACGCCTTGAGAGAATTTGTCGTGGACTTCGCTTTCCGTTTGGATCTTTCTGAGCGTCGCCACTGCTTTTTGGATGTAGTAGTTGCTAATGGCATCGCGGGTCTCAGCGGCGTCTGCCTCTGCCGCTTCACGTCGAGTGATTCCTTTAGCTTTCCCGAAGTCTCGCCAATTCTTTTTGTTGTACATAAGGTCAGAGTATAGGGCGGCATCCTTTCCCCTGCTACCGGGAATGTTATTCTCAACCGCATAGACGTTCAGGATTTTATGGAAAATGCGGTCTATGTCGAATGGTGAGTGCGAAGGTGTGTTCCCTGCTATAAGCATTCTGTACTGACGGTACAACTTTGCTCTTGCCTCTTTTAGGTTTTTTGTGCAGTCCAATCTGTATTCCTCCATGTGTCGTATGAATCCACTGTCTCCTAGGACTTTATGGAAATAGCAGTATAGGAATACGTATGCATTTCTGTCTTTCCGGGAAATATAGTCTAGCAAATCGTAATTCTCAACAGAGAAAATAAGGACCCTTCTTTCCTTTTTGCATCTTAGGACATGTGCGTAGGCGAGAAGTTTTAGGGGGTGCGACAGCACTTTGTTGTACTCGTTGTGCGCTTTTTTGTCGTTCGCCCAAGGCTTTCCGAATATGGCTCGCGAGTTCTCTACGAAGAATTGCGTATCCCATATGTCGCTTATGGCGAAAGTCGGTTTTGTGGCAACCATGTTTAAAACGCAGTCGGCCACGAAGCACACTATGTCCGGTGTGCATTTTTGGTCGACAAATCTCGCATCGCGTGACTTTCTGACATCGAAGTCATACTTTTTTAGATATTCTTCTATTTCGCCCCGTGTCATATGGGTTGTTCTTTCAGCTTCCCAAAGAAGAAGACCGAGTTGTTGTCGATGTTGAGAGACCGTGAACCTTTATTTCTTGCTACAGAGTAGAATTCCGCAAATTGTTGCGTGGCGTAAAACGCCAAATCTGCCTCGGTTATTGTTTGGTCTTTGTCTATCAGCGTCAGTATGGCGACAGAGCCGTCTGCGATGCAGTTTGGGGGCAGAAAACAGGCTCTAGGCTTGTATGTGAGATTCGGCAATAGGACGCATCGTGTTTCGCCCATGTATTTTGCGACGTCGAGGTTATTCAAGTCGTCCACATAAGAGTCGTACCCTGGGATGTTGACAATCTCGTTGTTGCCAATGTTTCTGGACTTCAACACTCTGTATCGCCCATGCGCTTTTGTCGCGGCTTTGGTTATTGTTCTGTCCCGGTATGACTTGAATAGGCTAAAACACATCCGTTTCGCTATTTCGTCGAAATGCAAGTCCCTGTAGAGAAGCCAGTAAGGGAAGCTCTGGTCTGTCAAATAGGACTGCGGGACGGTTCTTGTCTCTTTTGTTATGTATGACTCTACCGTGGTAAGTCCCGTGGGTTCGTTTGGGTACGCTATGAAACTGACAGTCTCGATTTTGACATCCTTGAACGCTTTCTCCCCATAGTCTATTATTCGTTCAATGCGTGTGCGGGTTAGGCATTCCCGAGTCTTGTTGAATTCGGGGGCGTTTATGAGGCTCTTGGGTACTACAAGTGCAACGCACGACGCCAAACGTAACGCTTTCTCTACGAAAAAAGCGAAGATGTTCGATGTCGCTCTGTTCTCTGCCTGTCCCTTGTACAGGGACAGCAAATGAGGGTCTTTTGCAACTTTCTTGAAGGGGGGGTTGCCTATCACGACGTCATACTTTTTGCTGAAAGAGTGTAGCAGGAAGTCGTCTGCAATGTAGTTGAGCTTGACGTTGCTTGGCAAAGACATCTTTTCTACCAACGTGCGCAAAACGTCCAAGCTCCCATTGTCAATGTCAACAACGTCAATGTTGACCATCGGGACATGGGCGTACTTGTGCGCAATTGACGGAATGAAGTTGCCAACTCCGACAGATGGCTCCAAAATATTGACCTCGTTCTTGCCTTTGGGGTCTGGCAATCTGTTGACAAGAGAATAACAAATGTCTTGTCTAGTGTAGTATGCGGCATTGTCGGTGCGCATGGCATTTGCGGCTTCGGCCGTTTTTGCCAAGTTGGCGAAACTTTCCCCCTTGTTCCTTTTGATGTATTCTATCAGCGCGTTACGGTCTTTTAGGCCGTTATCGTCCACGATGCGTCGTAACTCTCTTTCCCTCGGTTGTGTAGCCTGCAAGTAGGCCTTGATCTTCCCCGCCACCTGCCGGAACACCGCCGTCGGCACGGCCTCGCCCAGGCACTGCCGGATGTTCATCTCCTCTTTGCGCAGGAAGGCCCTCTTCTGCTCCAGGGGCATGGAGTTCAGCTCGTCGGGCGACTTGCCCGTCCACCGGAAGCTGTCGGGGACGGACATCATGAGCATCAGCTCGCGGATGCTGAAGACGCGGTTGTCCGCGGGGTGGACTGTGTTCTGGCTCGCCAGGATGTCGTTGCGCGTGTGGACGCACGGGGCCACGGCGTCCCACCGCTGGCGGGTGTACTTGTCGCCGTTCTTCCGGGCGTTCGGCACAATCTTGCCGTCTCTCACGCTGTGGGGCGCCAGGGCCGGGTCCGCGTTGTCGAACGCCGACTGCCCCTCGCCCAGGCCCGCAATCCACGCCTCCATGCGCGGGGCGTAGCTCTTGAAGCTGTGGAATATGTCGTCGGGGCAGATCTCGCCCATCGTCTTGAGCCGGGGCAGGCCGCCTATCACGTCGCGGAGCGTCTTCTGCGGCCGCGGGTCGGGGAACAGGTCGTAGGGCGAGGCATCGGGCAGGTCCCGGCGCGCCCCGATGACGAGCGTCCGCGTCCGGCTCGACGGGCACCCGTAGTCCTTGAAGTTGACGACGCGGCGGAGGATGTTGTACTCCCCGCCCAGGCCGCGCTCGATGGCGTCGCCGATGCTCCGTTCCGCCCCGTCGAGGTCCGAGCAGGCCGACGACAGGAACGCCCTGACGTTCTCGAAGACGAAGAACTTGGGCCTGAGCTCCCTCGCCATCCGTATGGACTCCACCACGAGCGAGTTGCGCCCCCGCTCGTCGCCTTTCTTGTGGTTCGCCACCGACATGCCCTGGCACGGCGGCGTGGCAATCAGCACGTCGAGCCCGGCGACACCGAAGTCCGTCCGCCAGCGCTCCAGCTCGGCCGCCACCCTGGCTTGGGTCTCGGGCTGGGTCATGTCGCCGCAGATGTATCCGCTCTCAAGCTGGCACTTGCCGTTGTGGCGCTGCACCATCAGCCGCCGCTCCAGCGTCTCGACCGTCGCCACGCACCGGAATCCCTCTTGCAGGAAGCCGTAGCAACCCACGCCGGCGCTGCTGAACAGGCTGACGTAGGTGGGCCGGGCGTCGGGCGCGACGCCGGCCTGTCTTCGGGCGGGGCTCGTCGGGCTCATCTCGGCAAAGATAAGAAAATCGGCGCGAAACGCCGACCGGCGCCATGGCAACGAGTGCCCCGCCGTAGAAAAGAGTAAAAAAGGTATATGCGGCTTCGCCTCGCCGCGCTATATTCGCATTACGGATATACAACAAGAAGAACAGGACAACCGACAAGGGCGGCCCCGGCCGCCGCGCAACATGAATAAAGATATGGAAAACACAGGAAACGGCCCGCAGCCCGTCTTTGAGCAGGCGCTGAGGCTGACCGACGAGTGGGACAAGGTCTTCCCGCTTAGCGACAAGGTGAACCACCGCAAGGTCGTGTTCCACAACCATTTCGGCCTGACCCTCGCCGCCGACCTCTACACGCCCAAGGGCGTCGTCGGCAATATGCCCGCCCTGGCCGTGGCGGGGCCTTTCGGGGCGGTCAAGGAGCAGGCGTCGGGTCTCTACGCCCAGGCCCTGGCCGAGCGCGGCTTCGTCACCATGGCTTTCGACCCGTCGTTCACCGGCGAGAGCTCGGGCGCGCCGCGCGACGTCTTCTCGCTCGACATCAACACCGAGGATTTCATGGCCGCCGTGGACTACCTCTCGAACCTCGACGGCGTGGACCCCGGGCGCGTCGGCATTGTCGGCATCTGCGGGTGGGGCGGCATAGCGCTCAACGCGGCGGCGGCCGACCCCAGGGTCAAGGCCACGGCGGCCGTCACCATGTACGACATGCCCCGCGTCGGGGCGTGGGGCTACGCCGACAGCGGCACCGCCGACGACAGGCTTGAGGCCAAGCGGCGCATTGCCGTCCTGCGCACGCGCGAGTATAAGACGGGCCTGGCCGAGCGTGCCGGCGGATGCCCCGCCGCGGGCGACGCCAAGGCGCAAGGGGTGCCCGACTTCGTGAGGCAGTACAGCGCCTACTACAAGACCCCGCGCGGGTTCCACCCCCGCTCCGTCAACAGCAACGGCGGATGGATGCTCCAGGCGCAAGGCGGGTGGATGGACAACGGGATTCTGTCCCACCCCGAGGACCTGCGCTCGGCGGTGGTCATCGTCCATGGCGACAAGGCGCACAGCTACTACATGGGCCGCGACACGTTCCGCAAGCTGAGCGGCGACAACAAGGGCATGATTACCGTGGCGGGGGCCACGCACACCGACCTCTACGACCAGGCCGACAAAATCCCGTTCGACGCCATCGACCGCTTTTTCAAGGAATATCTCAAGTCGGCTGGAGCTCGTCCGCTCGATTAAGAGGCTGATGCTCACCGATATGGCTCGTCCCGCCCCCAGGGTTTGGCGGCGTGGCGTCGCGGAGTGACGGCGGCGGTGTTCGCCTTGGGCGGCGCTGGCGGCATGCTTGCGCCGCTTTTTTTGCGCCCATGCGGTGACAACGTGTCGCGGTTATGCATATTTTTGCGCATCCGATGAATAAAAATACGGCAAGGTGAGAAGCAGCGTCAAGAGCCGGAGGCTGGAGGCCATCCTCGACATCGTGGGCCGCGTGAGCGTCGACAACCACGACGCCATGTTGCGCCTCCTTGCCGACCGCGGTTTCGTCTCGACCCAGGCGACACTCTCGCGCGACTTCGCCGAGCTCCGCATCGTCAAGGTGCCCGACGGTCTGGGCGGATACCGCTACACGCGCCACCCCGACGCGGCCGCGCCCCCGGCCCCGGCGGCGGGGCTGCTGAGCGTCGAGGTGTCGGGGCAGATGGCCGTCTTGCGGACCCGCCCGGGCTACGCCAACGTCCTGGCCGCCACCATCGACGAGGCGCGCCTGGCGAGCGCCATGGGGACTATCGCCGGCGACGACACCGCCCTGGTGGTGCTTCGGGCCGGGGTGAGCCGCGAGGCTTTCGTCGGCGAGCTTTGCGCCATAATGCCCGACGCGGGGCGGAAGCTGCTTTAGGTGAGACAATATTTAAGAGATACCACAAAAGAACATAAATGAGCAAGTCTGACGATATGTTTCCCGACCTGAAGGTTGTCGTGGCGACAGAGGAGCACCTCAACTACGTCGACGAGATTCTACAGACAATCACCGCCGCCGCCAAAGTGCGCGGCACCGGCATTGCCAAGCGGAACCCGGGCTACGTCAAGCAGAAGATGCGCGAGGGAAAGGCCGTCATAGCCCTCGACGGCGAGACGTTCGCCGGTTTCAGCTACATCGAGACGTGGGGCGGCAAGCACTACGTCACGACCTCCGGCCTCATCGTCCGCGACGAGTACCGCGGATGCGGCCTCTCTAGGCGCATCAAGCACATGACGTTCACCCTCGCGCGGCTGCGGTGGCCGCACGCCAAGATTTTCAGCCTCACGAGCGGCGCCGCCGTCATGAAGCTCAACACCGACCACGGCTACGTCCCCGTGACGTTCGCGCAGCTGACGGACGACGAGACCTTCTGGCGCGGGTGCGAGGGGTGCATCAACCACGACATCCTCGTCCGCACCGGACGGCGCTACTGCGTCTGCACCGGGATGCTCTACGACCCCGACCGCCAGCGCAGCGTGCGCGACGCCGACGAGGAGCTGGCGAAAGACCCGGGCGTGGTCGACAGGATCATGGAGGCGTTCCCCGACGGGTTCCCCGAAGAGTGACAAACAAGAAACTAAAGATAGACAGACATATATGGAGGCAAAGAAAAAAGTCGTCGTCGCCTTTAGCGGCGGACTCGACACGTCGTTCACGGTGATGTACCTGGCCCGCGAGAAGGGCTACGAGGTCTACGCCGCCTGCGCAAACACCGGCGGCTTCAGCCCCGAGCAGCTGAGGGCCAACGAGCAGAACGCCCTGCGCCTCGGGGCCAAGGAGTATGTCACGCTCGACGTCACGCAAGAGTACTACTCGAAGAGCATCCGATACATGATTTTCGGCAACGTCTTGCGCAACAACACATACCCCATCTCGGTCAGCTCCGAGCGCATCTTCCAGGGCATGGCCATAGCGCGCTACGCCAAGCAGATCGGGGCCCAGGCCATAGCCCACGGCTCGACGGGGGCCGGCAACGACCAGGTGCGCTTCGACATGACGTTCCTCGTCATGGCCCCGGAGATTGAGATCATAACCCTCACGCGCGACATGGCCCTGACGCGCCAGTTCGAGGTCGACTACCTCAACAGCCACGGCTTCAAGGCCGACTTCGCCAAGCTCAAATACTCCTACAATGTCGGGATCTGGGGCACGTCGATCTGCGGCGGCGAGATTCTTGACAGCGCGCAGGGCCTCCCCGAGAGCGCGTACCTCAAGCAGGTCTGCAAAGACGGCGAGGAGCAGATACGCATAGAGTTCAAGGACGGCGAGATCGTGGCCGTCAATGGCGAGGCTTTCGACGACAAGGTCAAGGCCATACAGAAGATTGAGCAGATTGCCGCACCCTACGGCATCGGCCGCGACATGCACGTGGGCGACACCATCATCGGCATCAAGGGGCGGGTGGGCTTCGAGGCCGCGGCGCCCATGCTCATCATCGCCGCGCACCGTTTCCTCGAGAAGTACACGCTCTCGAAGTGGCAGCAATATTGGAAGGACCAGGTCGCCAACTGGTACGGGATGTTCCTCCACGAGAGCCAGTATCTCGAGCCCGTCATGCGCGACATCGAGGCCATGCTGGAGAGCAGCCAGCGCAACGTCTCCGGCACAGCCATCATGAAGCTACGCCCCCACTCGTTCGAGACGGTCGGCGTCGAGTCGCCCAACGACCTGGTGAAGAACAAGTTCGGCGAGTATGGCGAGATGCAGAAGGGCTGGACGAGCGAAGACGCCAAGGGCTTCATCAAGGTCCTCTCGACGCCCCTCCGCGCCTACTACTCGAACCACAAGGACGAGGCCGGCAAGATTGAGAGCGAGCTCTAGGCCCCACCGACAACAATAAACTCAACGACGACCAGAATGATCCAAGTAGGCATAATCGGCGCGGCGGGCTACACGGGTGGTGAGCTTATGCGCATCCTCATCAACCACCCCTGGGCCAACATCCTCTTCGCGCAGAGCGAGAGCCACGCCGGCGAGCCCGTCTGGGCGGCGCACCGCGACCTGGTGGGCGAGACGTCCCTGTCGTTCTCGGCAGAGGCCCCCGTCAACACCGCGGACGTCATCTTCCTCTGCATGGGGCACGGCAAGAGCCGCGGCTTCGTGGACAAGCTGCCGCGCGACTTCAACGGCAAGATTATCGACCTCTCGAACGACTTCCGCCTCCAGGACAGCGCCGAGGGCTTCGTCTACGGTCTGCCGGAGGCTTTCCGGCGCGAGATCAAGGCCGCCGACCGCGTGGCCAACCCCGGGTGCTTCGCCACGAGCATCCAGCTGGCGCTGCTCCCCATGGCCAAGCTCGACAAGCTCGGCGAGGTCCACGCCACGGGCATAACGGGCTCGACGGGGGCCGGGCAGAAGCCGTCGGAGACGACGCACTTCAGCTGGCGCGAGGGTAACCTCTCGGCCTACAAGGCCTTCACCCACCAGCACCTCGGCGAGGTCAACGAGACGCTGACCCGGCTCGCGCCGCACTACAGGGGCAACCTCAACTTCGTCCCCATCCGCGGATGCCACACGCGAGGGATTATGGCGTCGGTCTACTTCGACTGCGACCTCGACGAGGCCGATGCCGTCGAGGTCTACAAGAAGTTCTACAAGGACGAGCCGTTTGTCAACGTGGTCGATGTCAACCCCGACCTCAAGATGGTTGTCAACACCAACAAGTGCGTGCTCCACGTCCGAAAATATGGCACCAAGCTCCACGTCCTCTCCTTCATCGACAACCTCGTCAAGGGGGCTGCGGGGCAGGCCGTCGAGAACATGAACCTGCTCTTCGGCCTCCCGGAGAACACGGGTCTCAACCTCAAGCCGTCGGGCTTCTAGAAACGATATAAGCACATGACAATGAAACTCTTCGATGTCTATTCGCTTTTCGATGTCGTCCCCGTCCGCGGCAAGGGGTGCCGCGTGTGGGACGACAAGGGGACTGAATATCTCGACCTCTATGGGGGTCACGCCGTCATAAGCGTCGGCCACAGCCACCCGCGCTACGTGGCCGCCATCACCGAGCAGCTCGGCAAGATCGCGTTCTACTCCAACAGCGTCATCAACCCGCTCCAGTCGGCCCTGGCCGAGAGGCTCGGGCGGCTGAGCGGCCTGGCGGACTACAGCCTCTTCGTCTGCAACAGCGGGGCCGAGGCCAACGAGAACTGCCTCAAGCTCGCCTCGTTCCACACGGGCAGGAGCAAGGTCGTGGCTTTCCGCCGCAGTTTCCACGGGCGCACGAGCGGCGCCGTGGCCGTGACGGACAACCCGAAGATAAACTCGCCGTTCAACAAGCAGCACGAGGTCTTGTGGGCCGAGCTCAACAATCTGCAGTCCGTGGCGCAATATGTCGAGCGCGACGACGTGGCCGCGGTCATCGTCGAGGGCATCCAGGGCTGTGGCGGGATCAACATCCCCGACGGCCAGTTCCTCTGCGGCTTGCAGGAGCTGTGCCGCGCCCACGGGACGGTCCTGATCCTCGACGAGATCCAGAGCGGCTATGGGCGGACGGGACGGTTCTTCGCCCACCAGGAGGCTGGCATACGCCCCGACCTCATCTCGATGGCCAAGGGGATCGCCAACGGCTTCCCCGTCGGGGCTGTCCTCATCAGCCCCGAGTTCGAGGCCGTCAAGGGGATGCTCGGCACCACGTTCGGGGGCAACTATCTCGGCATGGCGGCCGCCATAGCCGTGGCGGACATCTACCGCGACGAGAAGCTCGAGGAGAACTCCGCCCGCGTGGGCCAATATCTCATGGAGAACCTGCCCAAGAGTCCGCGAATCAAGGACGTGCGCGGCCGGGGGCTGATGGTTGGCATTGAGTTCGACGAGCCTGTGGCGCCCATCCGCCAGAAGCTCCTCTACGAGAAGCACATCTTCACCGGCGTCTCGGGGCAGAACATGGTGCGGATTCTGCCGCCGCTCTGCCTCACCACTGCCGAGGTCGACGAGTTCCTGGGGGCTTTCGCCGAGGTCCTTTCTGAAAGATAGGCGTCATGGGCAAGTTCAGCAAGATAGCCGTCGTCGGTGGCGGCAACATGGGTCGCGCCATAGCCCGCGGCGTCGTCAAGGCGGGCCTGGCCGCCGCCGGTCAGATTGTCGTGACGCGGCGCAACGCCGAGGCTCTGCGGGCGTTGGCGGCCGAGGGCTTCGCCACCACGGCGGACAACGCCTCGGCCGTCGAGGGGGCAGACATGGTGGTCTTCGCCGTCAAGCCCTACCAGCTTGAGGAGGTCGTCCGCGGCGTCCGCGGCTCGCTGGCTCCCGGCTCCGTGGCCGTCTCCATCGCCACGGGCGTCGGCGTGGCGCAGTTCGCCGCTATGCTTGGCGGCGGCGTCGCCGCCGTGCGCGTCATGCCCAACACGGCGGCGGAGGTCGGCGAGAGCCTCACGGCCATCGTCCCCGCCGACGGGGTGGCGCAAGAGCGCGTGGCCGACGTGGTGGACGTCTTCTCGGCCCTGGGGCTGGCTCTCGTCGTCAGCGAGGCCCAGATGCCGGCCCTGACGGCTCTCGCCTCGTGCGGCATTGCCCATGCCCTGCGCTACATCCGCGCGGCGCAGGAGAGCGCCATCGAGATGGGTCTGGGCGCCGCCCTGGCGGCCGAGGTCGTGGCGCAGACGGTCAAGGGCGCGGCGCAGCTCGTCTTGACCAACAGGTCGCACCCCGAGGCGGAGGTTGACAAGGTCTGCACTCCGGGGGGCGTCACCATTGCGGGTGTCAACGCCATGGAGCGCGCCGGCTTCTCGGCGGCGGTCATGCAGGGCATGATGGGCTCCTATGCCAAAATCGTCAAGTAGGGGGGCGAGGCTATGCGACTGACAATCAAGGTCGGCTCCAACGTCCTCACCACCCCCGGCGGCACGCTCGACGTGGAGCGGATGCGGGCCCTCGTGGAGCAGATTGTCGGGCTCCGGGCGGCGGGGCACCAGGTCGTCCTGGTCTCCTCCGGCGCCGTGGCGGCCGGCAGGGGGATGATCGGGGCTCACGCGGCGCTCAACCCCGTGGCGCAGCGCCAGCTCCTCTCGTCTGTGGGCCAGGCGGAGCTGATCGACCAGTATAAGCGGCTCTTCGACGCCCATGGTGTCAAGATTGGGCAGATCCTCGTCACCAAGCAGGACCTCGGGAGCCGCCGCCACTATCTGAACATGAAGAGCTGCTTCGACGTCTTGTGGCACAACGGGGTCGTCCCCGTGGTCAACGAGAACGACGCAGTGTCGCTCACCGGGCTGATGTTCACCGACAACGACGAGCTTTCGGGCCTCGTGGCGTCGATGATGGACTGCCATAGGCTTTTCATCCTCAGCAACATCGACGGAATCTTCGACGGCGACCCCGCCGACCCGTCGTCAAAGGTCATCCGCGAGGTGGCGCGGGGCGCGAGCGTCTCGCAATATGTGCGCGCCGCGAAGTCCGACTTCGGACGCGGCGGCATGGTCACCAAGTGCCGCACGGCGCAGAAGACGGCCCAGGCCGGGATTGACGTCTACATCGCCAACGGCAAGACCGACAGGGTGGTGGAGCGCCTGGCGGCGGACGACCCCGCGCTCCCGCGCACGCACTTCGAGGCGGGCGAGCACAGCCCCGCCATAAAGAAATGGATTGCCTACTCCGACGGGTTTGCCGCGGCGCGCGTCGTCGTCAACAAGGGAGCCGCCGAGGCGCTGACAGACCCCGACCGCGTGTCGAGCCTCCTGCCCGTGGGGGTCAGGGAGTTTGAGGGCGACTTCCGCAAAGACGACATCATAATCATTGCCGACCCCGACGGGAAGCCCATTGCCGTCGGCCGCGCCGCCATGGACAAGGAGACGGCCCTGCGCCAGGCTTTCGCCGCCAAGCAGAAGCCGCTCGTCCACTATGACTACCTCCACGTTTTCCACAACTAACCGACAAGAAAGATGAGAACCGACATAAGGCGGCAGCTTGAGGCCGTCAAGCGCGCGGCGCGCTCGCTGACGGGCGTGGCGCCCGAGCGGACTGAGGCGCTGCTGGAGGGCATGGCGGACGCCCTCGTGGCCCATGCGGACGAGATTGTCGAGGCCAACGCCCGCGACCTGGCCAAGGTGGACCCCGTCGACTACCGCTACGACCGTCTGCGCCTCGACGCCAAGCGCCTCGGGGCCATTGCCGCCGACACGCGAGCCGTGGCGCACCTGCCGGCTCCGTGTGGCGAGGTGATCGACGAGCGGCAGATGCCCAACGGGTTGAAGATTAGCCGCGTAAGGGTTCCGATGGGTGTCGTGGGCGTCATCTACGAGGCGCGGCCCAACGTCACGGTCGACGTGGTCTCCATCGGTCTCCGCTCCGGCAACGCCGTGGTTCTCAAGGGCGGGAGCGACGCCGGCGAGAGCAATGCCGCCCTGGTGAGGGTCTTGAGGGGCGTGGTGGCGGGCCACGGCATGGACCCCGACCTCATCCAGCTCCTCCCCGACGGCCACGAGGCCGCCACGGAGCTGATGAACGCCGTGGGCTATGTCGACCTGCTGATTCCCCGCGGGTCGCAGAGGCTCATTGCCTCGGTGCGCGACAACGCCAAGGTGCCGGTCATTGAGACCGGGGCGAGCGTGGTCCACACCTATTTCGACGCCGCCGCCGACCTGGAGAAAGGCCGGCGCGTGGTGTGCAACGCCAAGACGCGCCGCGTCAGCGTCTGCAACGCCCTCGACTGCCTGCTCGTCCACAGCGCGAGGCTCGCCGACCTGCCGTCGCTGTGCGAGCCGCTCGCCGAGAAGGGCGTCGAACTCCGGGCGGACGGCCGAGCCTTGGAGGCCTTGCGGGGGAGCTATCCGGAGCGACTGCTGGTCCCGATTGCCCCCGACGACTACGGGTGCGAGTTCCTCTCGTTGCGCATGGCCGTCGTGACCGTGGACAGCATCGACGAGGCGCTCCAATACATCTACGACCACAGCCTCAAACACTCCGAGGCCATCATCACCGAAGACGAGGCCGCCGCCCGCCGCTTCGTGAGCGAGGTCGACGCCGCCTGCTGCTACGTCAACGCCAGCACGGCCTTCACCGACGGCGCGCAGTTCGGCCTAGGTGCCGAGATTGGCATCAGCACGCAGAAGATGCACGCCCGCGGGCCCATGGGGCTGCGCGAGCTGACCTCCTACAAGTGGATTGTCCGAGGCGACGGACATACGCGTCAGGACAGCTGACCATAGCCCGACGGTCGGGCGACAACGTTATTGGGGCGCACGAAGTCGTGCGCCCCTGTGTTTTTCCCCCGTCGGCGGTCAGTAGACCCGAATCGCGTTGCGGAAGACGTTGACCTTGGCCAGCGTGTTGCGCTTTAAATCTGTTTGGCTTGTGCCGCCATTGTCTATCGATGCCGCAATGTTTCGCAATAGGGAGACGCATTGCTTCGTATATTGTCCGTTTGTCGTTCGTGCAACGTGTTTTGTCGTCGCGGAGTCCCCGCCCGCCGTGGCCTGATGCCGCGGCCGGGGGCAAGCGCGCTTGCGGAAAAATGCGCGTCGCTCTAGACCGACGTTTGAATGGATTTTTACGTATATTTGTTTCGCCTTAGGTGTTGTGAAAACGCGCCAGGGTTGTCAACTAATTAAGGAATGGCCATAGGGATGAGTAAAAACTTTGAGACGGAGAACAGGTTGCCCAACATCATCGGTTCGGGGACCAAGTTCGTCGGAGACATAGAGACCAACGGCGACCTGCGGGTCGACGGCGTGATAGACGGCAACATAAAGTCGCAAGGCAAGGTTGTCTTGGGCTCGGGCGGCTCCATAAGGGGGACGATCAAGTGCGTCAGCGCCGAGATTTCGGGCTCTTTCGATGGCAAGATGGAGGTGAGCGAGTTGCTCTCGCTCAAGGCGTCGTCGTCTTTCAAGGGCGAGATGAGCGTCAACAAGCTGAGCATCGAGCCCGGCGCCAAGTTCATCGGCAACTGCGTCATGGCCGACAAGGGCGCCGCGGCCCCCCAGCCCGCGGCGGCCAAGAAGCCTTAGGGCGCGCGGCCTCTGTTTTTTTTGCGCGGCAGGATTTATGGCAAGACGGGGAGTGGGCGTCTCTGTGGCGTTGGCCGTCGCGGCCGTGGCCTCCGCCGTCGGCATGGTCCTGTGGGGCGGTGCGGCGACGGCCCTCGCCGCCGCGGTCTTCGCCCAGTTGGCTCTTGAGGGCGGGAAAACACTGTTCCTCATGAAACGTTTTCGGGGCGCGGGGGGTAAAAATGGAGTGGTCGGCGTCATGGTTGTCGAGGCCGTCACGTTCGTTTGCGCCTGCGGCCTTGCGGCTCTGCTCATTTGGGCCACGGGCGGCGCCTCGAAGCTGGAGCCAGCGGTCTTCTGCCTGGCGTTCATTGCGCTCCGCCTCTCGTCGGGGCTCCTCCTTGCGCAAAAGGGCTAGGGGGTAGGAAAAAGAAACTCGGTCAATTCTTCATATGAGCAAGTTAGCATCCATTTTGGTGTCGGCTCTCTCGCTTCTCGCCGTGCCTCTGTTGGCGCAGACGGACAGCGACGCCGCGGCCCCGCAAGAGCCGCAGGGTGAGACACTCGACGTGATGGAGGTCATAGGCCACCACATCAGCGACTCCCACCATTGGAACGTCATAGCCTGGGACGGCGGCAAGAGTTCGATAGACATCCCCCTGCCAGTCATGGCCTACAACACCGCCAACGGCGACTTCCTCTTCTGCCTCTCGTCGTCGCTGACCGACGGCCGGGCCGTCGAGAAGAACGGCGTCTCCTACACGCTCAACGCCCACGACAAGCTCTGCGCCAACGGCGACCGCGCCGGCGTCTTCGACTTCTCGCTGACGCGCAACGTGGTGTCGGGCATCATGGCGGGCGTCATCCTCCTGCTGGTCTTCGGCGGCGCCGCGCGCGCTATCCGCAAGTCCGGGGGCGTGCCGCGGGGAGCGGCCAACGCGGCCGAATATCTCATGGTCTTCGTCAAGGAGATTGCCGACGACCAGATCGGCAAGCAGAAGGGGGCGCGCTTCACCCCGTTCCTGCTCACACTCTTCTTCTTCATCTGGGCGAACAACCTCATCGGCCTCGTGCCTTTCTTCCCCGGGGCGACGAACCTCTCCGGCAACATCGCCTTTACGGGAATCCTGGCGGTCTTCACCTTCCTGGTGACACACTTCAACGCCAACAAGCACTACTGGCTCGACGTCTTCACCGTCCCCAACGTGCCGGGCGTCATGAAGCTCATCATGATCCCCCTGGAGATTGTCACGATGTTCACGCGTCCTTTCACGCTCCTCATCCGTCTCTTCGCCAACATCACGGGCGGCCACATCATCGTCTTGAGCCTCTTCTCGCTCATCTTCATCTTGCAGACCGTCGGCGTGGCGCCCATCTCGATTCTCCTCGGGATGCTGGTCTTCACCCTCGAGCTGATATTCGGAGCTTTGCAGGCGTACATATTCACCGTCCTCTCCGCCCTCTACATAGGCTTGGCGGTCAATGCCGGGGCAGAGGAGTAGGTGACAACTTGATACGGAAACAGAAAATTCAACAACTAAAAAGACAAACATCATGACTGGAAATTTGATTGCAGTTGGTCTAGGACTGATCGTTATCGGCATTGGCATCGGCATCGGCAAGGTCGGCGGCTCGGCAATGGAGGCCATGGCCCGTCAGCCGGAGATGGCGGGCAAGATTCAGACCGCCATGCTCATCGCTGCGGGCATGGTCGAGGGTGCCGGCCTGTTCGCCATCGTCATGGCATACCTGGCCCAGTAGTCTTCCATATAACCCCCTAAAGGACAGGTCACTATGGATGGTCTATTGTCTCCAGAGCCCGGACTGGTCATATGGTCGGGTCTGACGTTCCTGGTGGTCCTGGCGCTGCTCACGAAGTTTGCGTGGAAGCCCCTCTTGGGGATGCTCAAGGAGCGGGAGGACGAAATCTCCAGCTCCTTGGAGAAAGCCAAGGAGGCCCGCCAGGAATATGAGCGCATCGAGGCCCAGAAAGCCAAGATGCTGACAGAGAGCCGCGCCGAGCGCGACGCCCTCCTCAAGGAGGCGCGCGAGAAAGTCCAGGCCATGCTCGACGACGCCAAGCGCCGCGCGCAGGAGGAGGGCGACAAGCTCATTGAGCAGGCGCGCGCGCAAATCGAGAGGGAGAAAGCCGGGGCCATAGACGACCTGCGTCGCCAGGTGGCGTCGCTCTCCGTCGAGATTGCCGGCAAGCTCATCGAGAGCGACCTCCGGGCGGACGACCGACAGGAGCAGCTCATCGAGAAATATCTCCAAGAGAGCAACTTCAATTAAACCGCACACCACATGGACGCAGGACTGATTGCCAGGCGCTACGCCACAGTGTTGCACGACTTTGCCGCCGACCGCGGCAAGCTCGACGAGGTCTACGCCGACGCGCGCGTCGTGCGCGAGGCCCTGGGGCGGCAGCCGCAGGCTCAGAAGCTCTTCGACTCGCCTCTGCGCAAGCCGTCGGAGAAGCGCGCCTTTGTCGAGGCGGTGTTTGGCGGCAGGGTGGCCGAGGAGACGCTGAGATTCCTGACGTTCCTCGTCGACAAGGAGCGCATCGGCCACGTCTGCGGCATTTTGCGCGTGTTCGAGATGCTCTATAAGCGCGAGCGCCACATCTGCACGGCGAACATCACCACGGCCCGCGAACTCGACGAGGAGCGCCGCGCGCGCTTCGTAGCCCTCGTGGCCGACAAGGTGCGCTCGTCGGGCGAGACCGTCGCCTCCGTCGACGCCACGTTCCGCGTAGACCCGCGCATCATCGGCGGCGTCGTCCTGGCCATCGACGGGCGGCAGGTGGACGGCTCCGTGAAGAGCAAGCTACAGGCCGTGCAACGCCAACTGACGGTTTGATTATCATTTCATTAACACGACATTCAGCGCATGGAAAGAATAAAAGCCTCGGAGGTGTCGAGCGTGCTCAAGCAGCAGCTCGAGAAGTTCGACACCTCCTCTAAGCTGGAGGAGGTCGGCACCGTCTTGACTGTCGGCGACGGCATAGCCACGGCCTTCGGCCTGGCCAACGTCGAGAGCAACGAGCTTGTCGAGGTCGGACGGGCCATGGGCGTGGTCCTCAACCTCGACCAGGACAGCGTCGGCATAGTCCTCATGAACAATGTCGACGAGGTCAAGGAGGGCGACACCGTCAAGCGCACGGGCCGCATCGCCTCCATCCGGGTCGGCGACGAGATTGTCGGCCGAGTGGTCAACACCCTCGGCGAGCCCATCGACGGCAAGGGCCCTATAGGCGGCAAGCTCTATGAGATGCCGCTTGAGCGCAAGGCCCCGCAGGTCTTGTTCCGCCAGCCTGTCAAGAGGCCGTTGCAGACCGGCATCAAGGCCGTGGACTCGATGATTCCCATCGGCCGAGGCCAGCGCGAGCTCATAATTGGCGACCGCCAGACGGGCAAGACGTCGATTGCCATCGACACCATCCTCAACCAGAAGAGCTTCTACGACGCCGGCGAGCCCGTCTACTGCATCTACGTCGCCACGGGGCAGAAAGCCTCGACGGTGGCGCAAATCGTGGCGACGCTGGAGAAGAACGGGGCCATGGCCTACACCACAGTCGTCTCGGCCACGGCCGCCGACGCGCCGGCAATGCAGTACTTCTCGCCCCTGGCCGGCGCCGCCATAGGCGAATATTTCCGCGACTCGGGGCGTCATGCCCTCATCGTCTACGACGACCTCTCCAAGCAGGCCGTCTCCTACCGCGAGGTCAGCCTCCTGCTTCGCCGTCCGCCCGGACGCGAGGCCTACCCTGGCGACGTCTTCTACCTGCACTCGCGCCTCCTGGAGCGCGCCGCCAAGATTGTCGAGAACGACGAGCTAGCGGCGCAGATGAACGACCTGCCCGAAGACCTCAAGCCCATAGTCAAGGGCGGAGGCTCGCTGACGGCGCTGCCGATTATCGAGACGCAGGCCGGCGACGTGGCCGCCTATATCCCGACGAACGTCATCTCCATCACCGACGGGCAGATATACCTGGAGAGCAACCTCTTCAACGCCGGCGTGCGCCCCGCAATCAACGTCGGCATCTCGGTGTCGCGCGTGGGCGGCTCGGCGCAAATCAAGAGCATGAAGAAGGTGGCCGGCACGCTGAAGCTCGACCAGGCGCAATACCGCGAGCTTGAGGCTTTCTCGAAGTTCGGCTCCGACCTCGACGCCGGGACCATGGCCGTCCTCGACAAGGGGCGCAAGAATGTCGAGATCCTCAAGCAGCCGCTCCACACGCCCTACACAGTCGAGCGGCAGGTGGCCATCATCTATTGCGGCACCAACGGCCTGCTGCGCAACGTCCCCACGGAGAAAGTGGCGCAGTTCGAGGAGGAGTTCCTCGACGAGATGGAGCTCCGCCACAAGGACGTGCTCTCGAAGATTGCCGCCGGCAGCATTGGCGACGGCGAGACCGCCGTCTTGCGCGAGACGGCCGAGGAGGTAGGCAAGCGGTTCGCCAACTAACGAGAGGGTAGGCTGATGGCAAATCTGAAGGACATCCGGACGCGAATCCACTCCGTCCAGTCGACTCGCCAGGTGACGAGCGCCATGAAGATGGTCTCGGCGGCCAAGCTCAAGAAGGCCCAGAACGAGGTGGCCAAGGTGCGCCCCTTTGAGGCCAAGCTGAAGCAGATTGTCGGCGCGTTGGGGTCGGCTGTGGAGAGCGTCGAGCTCAACTACCCGGCTTTCCGCGCCGCGACAAAGGGCGGCAAGACCCTCGTCGTGGCCATAGCGTCTGACAAGGGGCTGGCCGGGGCGTTCAACTCCAACATTGTCAAGGAGGTGGAGGCGCTTCTGGCCACAGACCTGCGCGCCGCGGCTGATGCCGGGGGCGTCGAGGTCCTCGCCATAGGCAAACAGACAGCCAGGGGGCTCCGCGCGCGCCACGTGGCGGTGTCGGTGGTCGAGGCCAAGGATTTCTACGACAACTTCAGCCTCGCTACGGCCTACAGCCTTGTCGACGACATCCGCGCCCGTTTCGAGGCCAAGGAGTTCGGCAAGGTGGTCATGGTCTACAACGAGTTTGTCAACACTGCCGTCCAGAATGTCCGCCAAGTGCAGTTGCTCCCGCTGAGCATAGACGCGCAGGGCGAGGGCGGAGGCGTCGTGGGCGACTTCATTGTCGAGCCCAGCCGCGAGGAGGTCTTGGCCGACCTCATCCCGCAGGCCGTCCGGGTCCGCTTCCTGTCGGTGGTGAAAGAGTCCCTGGCCTCAGAGCATGGCGCCCGAATGACCTCCATGCACAAGGCCACCGACAACGCCACCGCATTGCTCGACGAGCTTCAACTGCAATATAACAAGGCTCGTCAGTCGGCAATCACCAATGAGCTTATCGAGATTGTGAGCGGAGCCTCGGCCCTCAACGGCTGAGCCGTCTCGCCTCTCGCCAGGCATACCGCGTCCCGCCCCCGACTTGTCGGAGACGGGATGCTTTTTGTTCTGATTTTTATTACCTTAGTGGCTCAAACCCATCTAAACAAAACGTGAGACAGATGAGAGCCATTCCTCTGATTTGCCTAGCCGCTTGCCTCGCCACGGCGGGGAGCGCCGCCGCCCAGGAGGGCGGCTTCGCCCTGGCTTCGCAACGCCTCGAGAAGCAAAACGTGCTGAGAGTGCCGGGGCGCCCCTTGAACCACAATGGTTGGACATTGAACCCCACGCCCCACAAGATGTCGCTCGACACGACGTCGTGGGTCGTCGCGGGCGCGGGGTTGAGTGTCCGCGACCGCCGCGGCGCTTTCGCCGACGCCCTGTCGTTCGTGGCGCAGGGCAAGCGTGGCCCGAAGCTGACCATAGACTATGGCGAGAGAGCCGCCGCCCGGCGCGGGGTGAGGCCCGTGTCCGGGGCCTACGCCCTGCGGGTCGGCAAGGGGGGCGTCGACATTGTCGGCTACGACGAGCGCGGCGCGTTCTACGGTCTGCAAACCCTGCGGCAGATGATGGAGAGCGAGGCGGCCCGCGGCGGGCGGATTCCCCATTGCGAGATTGAAGATTGGCCCGACTTGCCGTGGCGCGGCGTGGTGGAGGGCTTCTATGGAAACCCCTGGTCGCACGAGGTGAGGCTCTCGCTCATCGACTTCTACGGCCGCATGAAGATGAACACCTACATCTACGGGCCCAAGGACGACCCCTACCACAGCTCGCCCAATTGGCGGCTCCCCTATCCCGACAAGGAAGCCCGCGACATCGGCGAGCTGATCGGGGCCTGCCGACGCAACAGGGTCGACTTCGTCTGGGCCATACACCCGGGGCAGGACATCCGATGGAACGACGAGGACTATGAGAACCTGGTCCGCAAGTTCGAGCATATGTACGGCCTCGGCGTGCGCCACTTCGCCATCTTCTTCGACGACATCTCTGGCGAGGGGACGAACCCCGTGCGCCAGACTGAGCTTCTGAACCGCCTCTCGCGCGAGTTCGTCAGCACCAAGGGCGACGTGGGCCCGCTGACCGTGTGCCCCACAGACTACTCCAAGCTGTGGGCCAACCCGACGCCGCAGGGGAGCCTGGCCATCTACGGCAAGACGCTCCAAGAGGACGTCAAGGTGTTCTGGACGGGCGACGTGGTGTGCAGCGACCTCACCCCGGAGACGCTCGACTTCGTGGACAGCCGCGTCGGGCGCCCGGCGTTCTACTGGTGGAACTTCCCCGTGACCGACTACGCGCGCAACTATCTCCTCCAGGGCCCCGTCTACGGGCTGGACACGACGCTGACCGCCGCCCAGGTGTGCGGCGTCGTCAGCAACCCGATGGAGCACGGCGAGGCGTCGAAGCTCGCCCTCTACGGGGTGGCGGACTATGCGTGGAACGTGGCGGCCTACAACCCCATCGACAATTGGGAGCGGGGCCTGGGCGAGCTGATGCCCGGTGCCCGTAGTGCATACAGGACCTTCGCCATACACTCCTGCGACACCGAGACGGGCTACCGCCGCGACGAGAGTTGGGAGACGACGACATTCCGGCTCGGCGAATGGACTGACGAAGCGGCCGAGAGGCTGGAGAGGGACTTCGCCGCGGCCGAGGCCGCCCCGGGCGAGATTGAGGCCCTGTGCGCCAACAGGGCCCTGGCGGGCGAGCTCCGCCCATGGCTCGAAGAGATGCGCAAGCTCGGGAGGCGCGGCCGCGAGGTGATAGACATGGCGAGGCTCTACCGCGCCGGGGCCGGCGAGGCCGAGCTGTGGGGCAAATATGAGCGGTGCGTCATGACTGCCGAGGAGAGGCGCGACTTCGACGCCCACAAGGTGGGGACGATGAAGCTCCAGCCGTTCTACGAGAACATGATGGACGACATTGGCCACGCCCTCCTTGCCCGACTGCTGGGCCAGACGCCCAGGGACTATAGGGCGATAGGCTCTTTCGCCAATTCGGCCTCGTCGCTCTCGAAGCTCATGTTCGACAACGACAGCGCGACATACTACACGTCGGGCGTCTCGCAAAAGGAGGGTGACTGGATCGGGGTGGACTTGCGCGATGTCCGCGACGTCGGCGAGGTGCTCATCTTGCAGGGGCGCAACTCTGTGGACGACGTGGACTTCTTCGACCACGCCACCCTGGAGTGCTCGGCGGACGGCAGGGCCTGGACGCCGCTCATTGCCGACCTGGTCGGGCAATATGAGGTGCGTTGGCGTGGCGACGCCGTGCGGGCGCGCTACGTCCGCTTGCGCCGGCTCGACTCGCGGCGGCGGAACTACGCCTCGGTGCGGACTTTCGAGGTCAACCCCCTGCGCCTGGACAATTTGGGCTTCAGCGTCGATGCCGCCGACCCGGCGAGTGTGCTTCGCGCGTTCGACCACAACCTGTCCACGTGGCACGCCGTGGGGACGGAGGGGATGACAATAGGCGTGCCCGCCGGGGCCAAGAGCGTCACCCTGCTCCTCGGACGCGGGGAGACGCCGCCCGCGTGCGGGGTCCTGGGGGCGGACGGCGCCCCGCTAAGAGTGGAGGCTTTGTCCCGGCCGCTGACCGTCGTGGACCTTCCGCATGGGGCGGCGGGCATAAAAATCGAGGGCGAGGCTAGAATTTATGAGATTATCCCTAACTTGTAGCCCTTTCTGACGACCAAGACCACACGATGAACACGATATCAGAGCTCTATGGGGCTTTCCGCCAAAGCACTGGCATCTCGACCGACACCCGGAGCATCGCCCAGGGGAACATATTTTTCGCTCTTCGGGGCGACAACTTCGACGCCAACACCATGGTGGGCGAGGTCCTCGAGCGCGGCGCCGCGGTCGTCGTCACGTCCAACCCCGACTTCGCCGGGCACCCGCGGGCCTTTTTCGTGGCCGACACCCTCCGGGCGTTGCAAGACCTGGCCTCGGAGCACCGTGCGCACCTCGACATCCCCATCGTGGCAATAACGGGGACCAACGGCAAGACGACGACCAAGGAGCTCTCGACGGCAATCTTGCGCAAGAAGTTCAAGACGGCGGCGACCGTGGGAAACCACAACAACCACATCGGCGTGCCGCTGACCCTACTCTCCATTGCGCCCGACGACGAGGTGGCGGTGGTCGAGATGGGGGCCAACCATCCCGGCGAGATTGCCGCCCTGTGCGCCATTGCCCGCCCGACGGTCGGCCTGGTGACGAACGTCGGGACGGCGCACCTGGAGGGTTTCGGCACGTTCGAGGCCGTGATGAAGACCAAGGCGGAGCTGTTCGACTTCCTGGGCGCCCACGACGGCGTAATCCTCTACAACCCCGACGACGAGAACATTGTCAAGATGATTGGTCACCGCCCCGTCAAGACGTTCGCCTTCAACCCCTGCATGGTCGCCAGCAGGGGGGGCGAGACGCTGGACGTCGTGTGGTATGAGATTCTCCAGCCCGAGTCTTACCTCACGAACCTCAAGGCGCGCCACGTGCGGACGCGCCTGTGCGGCGACTACAACGTCGGCAACGTTGCAGCCGCCGTCACCGTCGGCCAGTTCTTCGGGGTGGACCACAACGGCATCTCTGAGGCCCTGGAGGGCTACGAGCCGACAAACGGGCGGAGCCAGGTCGTCGAGACCGGCCGCAACAGGGTCATCGTCGACGCCTACAATGCCAATCCGAGCAGCATGGAGGCGGCCCTCGACAACCTGGCGCGGATCCGGGCCGAGAACAAGGGGGTCGTCCTGGGGGGGATGCGCGAGCTTGGCTGGGCGCAAGACGCCAGCCACCGCAAGATTCTCGACAGGGTCAAGGAGATGGGGCTGGACCCCGTGGTCCTGATTGGCGAGGAGTTCGGCAAGTTCAAGGACGACTTTCCCGGCTTCACTTTCGTCGAGACCACCGCCGCCGCCGCCCCGGTGGTCGCCGCGGTGAGCGGGAGGCTGCTGCTGCTCAAAGGGTCGAACGCCAACAAGCTGACGCGCCTGGTGGACGCCCTCTGACGACAACCCGACACTAATATTACCACAATGAATAGATTTCTGACCGTAGGAGACATCGGGGACCTCGACAAGGCTCTGCGCGAGGCGCGCGAGGTGAAAGCCAACCCGTTCGGGTGGCAGGACTTGGGACGGAACAAGACCATAATCCTGGTCTTCTTCAACTCGAGCCTCCGCACCCGCCTCAGCTCGCAAAAGGCGGCGCAGAACCTGGGCATGAACGCCATGGTCCTCAACATCGACAAGGACAGCTGGAAGCTGGAGACCGAGATGGGCGTGGTCATGGACGGCGACAAGAGCGAGCACCTGCGCGAGGCAATCCCCGTCATCGGGAGCTACTGCGACATCATCGGCGTGCGCTCCTTCGCCCGCTTCGAGAGCCGCGACTTCGACTATGCCGAGACAATCCTCAACCAGTTCATTGAGTTCTCCGGCCGCCCCGTCATAAGCCTGGAGAGCGCCACTCGCCACCCGTGCCAGGCCTTTGCCGACCTCATAACCATTGACGAGCACAAGACCAAGGCGCGGCCCAAGGTGGTGCTGACGTGGGCGCCCCACCCCAGGGCCCTGCCGCAGGCCGTGCCCAACTCGTTCGCCGAGTGGATGAAGGCCGCCGACGTGGATTTCGTCCTGACATGCCCGGAGGGATATGACCTGGCGCCGGACATCATGGAGGGCGCACACCTGGAGCGCGACCAGAGGAAGGCCTTTGAGGGCGCCGACTTCATATATGCCAAGAACTGGGCGTCCTACGAGCACTATGGGCAAATCCTCTCGAAAGACATGAGCTGGACCGTCGACGCGGAGCACATGAGCTGGACGAACGACGCCAAGTTCATGCACTGCCTCCCCGTGAGGCGCAACATGATTGTCTCCGACGAGGTCATCGACGGCCCCGGCAGCCTCGTCATCCCCGAGGCGGCGAACCGCGTGGTCTCGGCGCAGGTGGTCATGAAGCGCATGCTGGAGGGCTTGGCGGCCAAGCAGTCCGTGGCGTGATGCGCCAAGGCGCGGCGCCGGGGGGAGGCCCCGCCGGGGCTTTGCCCCGGCGCCGTGTCCTTGTTTGGCTGTGGCTTTTTGCCGCGGGGTTCGCGGCGCTCTACGTGTCGCTTGCCGACTATGTTGAAATCCCCTGGGTCGATGGGGTGTGTACGGCGGACTCCGCCATAAATCTCGTCACGAAAGGCGAGTGGAGGAGCTATGCCTAGAATTACACCTATCAGCCGCTATACGGCCTCCTGCTCGCAGGGTGGGTGTGGCTCTTCGGGGTGTCGCACGCGGTGACGTGTTCGCTCGGAGTGTGCCTCTACGCCCTGTCGTTTGTCTATATTGGCGCCGCGATGTCGCGCTGTGGGTGGCTGTCGTCGCCCCGCGGGCTGGGCGTGTGGGTGGTTCTGTTTTGGGTGGTGTGGGCTCCGTGGTGGGTTTGCGCCTGCCGCATCGACTCGCTGACCTTGCTTGCCGCGTCTGTCGTCGTGCGGCTCCTCCTGTCTGGCGGCGGCGGGGAGAGGGGGACGGCCCTCTTCTTGTCGGCTGTGGCCCTGATGCTCAGCAGTCTCTATGTCGTTCCGCTCGTGGCCGTTTTCGTCGCGTTCCTTTTTGCTGTAGACTATGGCGGAGTGGGGCGCGTGGCGTGGCTAAGGCGCGGCGCGGCTGTGGCGGCGGGTTTTGGTGTGGGGCTTGCGCTAACGTGCCTGTTCTACTTCCGCAACGACTTCCTGCTCCACTACCTAGGTGCGCCGCAGACGGCGGCCGCCACGTCTGCGTCGTGGAATCCGTTCATAAAGATGGTGAGCCTGAACTTCGGTCTCGTCCTCAACGGCGAGGACGCCCTGCCGAGGCTTGTGCACGCCTACACGAGCGAGCCCATGGCCATCGTCTTGCTCGCCGTGGCGTGGGGCTTCGCCATACGGATTGGACGTTGGCGGCTCCTGCTAGGTTTCGTCTCGCTCATTCCGTTGCTGATGACGCTGTTCGGGAGATACACCTTTTCCTATTCGTGGGTTCTTTCGATTCCGACGATGGTCTGCTTGGTGGCTCTGTCTGCCGAGGGCGGTTTCGTCCGTCTCGCCACTCCTCTGCGCGTAGGTCTGTGCGCCGTCTTGCTCAGTGTCCCCGAGGGCTTCCGCTATTGGGTCAACTACTTGAAGAACACACCTGACCGGTGGGAGCAAAATGAGCGGACGGGCGACTTCGTCCACTCGCAGTCGGCCACCCTCGCTAAGTTCGACAACATCATCGCCACCGACCCTGTGGCCTACTATCCTCTGACTGCGTTGGGCAAGAGGCTCTATATGTTTCAGTATGACAACATTGAGGTCCCGTCCTCAGTCCGCGGGTGCGAGCCGCTCAACCAGTGGCTGTCGGCCATGGGCTACAAGGAGTATCAGCCCGACGACTGTCTGCCCGATTCCGGGGTCATGGTCGTCACGCCCTACGATCATAGGCGACAAGCAGCCGAATATCGGCTCTCGCAGAAGCCTTTCGCCATCGACACCCTGAAGAGCGACGGCGGTTTTCTCCTCGTCGCTTTCAAGCTGTAGCCTGTCCGTGGGGGCGTCAGTCGAGGTCGGCGCGCAGACGCTCGATCTCCTGCGTCGTCAAGCCTGTGAAGTCTGCTATGGTCTCCGTGCAGACGCCCTGGCGGAGCATCTTCCGGGCCGCTTGCGCCAAAGCCCCGCTCCCGTCTTGTTCCTCACGTGCTTTAAGCTCGGCCGCTTTCGCTTCGAGCTCCATGCGCAGGGCTTCGAGTTCCCTCTCGTGCGCGTCGAGTTCTCTTGCGTGCTCGTCTTGCTGCCTCTTTTGTACTGAGAGTTGCTGTTCCTGCTCTGTGAGTTGCTGTCTCTGCTCTGTGAGTTGCTGTCTCTGCTCTGTGAGTTGCTGTCTCTGCTCTGTGAGTTGCTGTTTCTGCTCTGTGAGCTGCTGTCTCTGCTCTTTGAGTAGCTGACTCTGTTCCTCAATCTCCCGCCGCATCATTTCTGAATACTTCTCTGTGGCGAGGTCGTCGCGGTAGGCTTTTAGCGCGGCCTCATATTTGCGCCGCTCGCGTGGGGGCATGGCGTCGACCGAGGCTATTGCCTCGAGTCTTTGAAAAACCGCGTCTTGCGCGGCATATGGCATCCTCTCCATAGTCTCCATGTGTTTCAATACGTATATCCACTTGTCGAAAGTGCTTGCGCACCGCTCCGGGTCGTCGTTGGTGTAGCGCGGCAGTTGTATGAATGTGAGGTGAAGCTTGCTGTTGCGCCGCTTGCTGTCGTCGCAGTCCGTGAGCTTGTAGTCCGTCCGGACTTTCTCGTCGCCTTTCACTGTGAAGTTCATGAACGCCACGGCGTAGACGGCGCTTATCCCATAGTCCCACTCGTCGCCCCTCTCGCCCTGCTCGCTTATGGCGCGGCTGGCGTAGAACAGCATGCGGTCGAAGAAGTTGACCTGCCCGCGGTTCTGCATCTCGACGATTATCCTCTCGCCTGTCTGCGTCTGGCAGAAGATGTCGTAGATCATCGACCTGCCGCCCTTGCCGCCCCCAAGCCTCTCCTTGTTGCCGAACGCCAGGTCCGTGATGACCCTCTCGCCCTCAAGCAAGGCGTTGAGGAAGCTCAGCAGGAGGTCTTTGCAGACCTCGCGGCCAAAGATTTTCTTGAAGCCGTAGTCTGTGAAAGGGTTGATGAATTTCATGGCGTCGGGAGACGGTTTTGTTCTCCATCGGCAAATGTAGCGATTTTCCGCGTCGGCGTCTCGACGAATCGGCTCATGCGCTCGACGCACCGCCTCTTTTGGCCTATGTCCGGGTGGACATACAGGTTCAGCGTCGTAGCCACGTTGGCGTGACCCAGGATGGCGCTGATTGTCTTGTAGTCGCATTGGCTCTCGACGCACCTGGTGGCGAAAGTGTGCCGGAGGCCGTGGAAGACAATATGCCCTATGCCAAGACTGCGCAACAGCCTGTTGTGATGCTCCCGCAGCGAGCGCGGCTCGCTTGGGCGCGTCCCGGAGCCGACGACATAGGGCGAGCGGGAGCGGGGCCGCAAGGTGCGCAGGGCTTCATGGAGCTGTCTGCTGATCGGGAGTTCGCGGCATGAGTTTTTTGTCTTTGGCGACGACTGCACCCTCTCTGTGGCT
The DNA here is from genome assembly GCA_964534235.1 of uncultured Marinilabiliaceae bacterium. Classification (GTDB taxonomy): domain Bacteria; phylum Bacteroidota; class Bacteroidia; order Bacteroidales; family Marinilabiliaceae; genus W3P20-009. Next base: position 2,068 of record CAZHOT010000011.1, on the reverse strand, counting down.
TTCAGTTCGCAATTGTACACCCTGCCGACGGTGTGCCTGATGGTGATGGTCTTTTTGGTGAGGTCTACGTCGTCCCATTTCAGGGCGCAGACCTCCCCAATCCTCATCCCGGTGCAGAGTGCCAGCAAGATTCCCATGTTGTGGGCTGTGGGGCGTTCCCGCAGGTGGCGCATCAGTTTCCGTTGGTCGCTCATTGTCAAGACGCGGGGGCGGCTGCTTTTGGTCTGTGGCGTCGGGTAGCGGACGTCCCACGCCTCGGCCTTGAACATTTTCCATTTGTCCGCATACTTGACCACCGACCGGAGTACGGCCACAATGTCCCTCACGGTCTTTGTCGATAGCCCCGAAGAGCATTTGCGGAGCACGAACTGCTGCACGTCGCTTTCGGATATCGAGGTGGCGTCGCCGAAGTGCGGGAGCAGGTGCGTCCGTAGCGAGAGCAGGTAGGCGCACAGGGTGGAGTGTCTGACAAGCGGGCGCTTGGCGTTGAGCCAAAAGGCGGAAATCTCGCGGAATGTCTTTTCTGTCGTGTCCATGTTTGTGGTTTATGGTGTGCGGCATCAAAATAACGCGTTTCCCGCTACTTGTTCCCTTTCGCCCTGTTGTGAGTCTTGCACAGCATTTCGCAGTTCTCTATCGTCGTGTCCCCGCCCTTGCTCCATGCCTTGACGTGGTCGGCCTCCATCTCCTGGAGCTTGTATATCCGGGCCCGGTTGGCGTTGTCGCCCGCGGCGCACAGTGGGCAGTTCGACGTCCCCTGCTTCTCCGCCTCGTCGGTCTGCTTGCGATATGCTGCTCTTTTCGTCCGGTCGTCGAAGACGCGGATGTTGAGCAGCGTCTTGTCCGTCTCGCCGCCAAGCACATATTCGTAGATGTTCTTGCGGTCGCCCACGAACTCGTCCGCCTGCAGCGCCCGCACGCGCTCGGCCACGAGGTCTGGGCTGCGGGGCGTGGAGTGATATGTCTCGTAGAGGCGTCCCCACTCCAGCCCGCACATGTCGCGCTCCACCATGCTGAATGTCGCCGAGACCCAGTCTATGACGGTGCGGAAATATGTTTCGAGCTCGTCCGCTGTGGCGTCGTGGCGGTGCCGGCTCATGTAGGCGTCGACGCTCTCGCCTTTGCTCCCGCAGAGCCACCGGAGAGCCTCGGCGAGGTAGTCTTGGCGCTTCACGTCGCCGCGCACGTAGTGGCTCCATTTCTGCGTCTCCGAGTTGTGCGAGTTGCTGAAAGTCTTCTTGGCCGCCGTGACGAATGCGCCGGAGTATACGGCGTTGAGCAGCTCCTGGTCGCGGAGCGGGACGCCCACGATGTTGATGGTCCTGAACCACTTCTTTATCTCCCGCTCCTCGCCCTCGCACTCGTAGATGAGCAGGGGCGACCGCTCTATGCGCCGTCGGCGCTCCTCGGGCATCCCGGAGAAATATTGCACGTTGCCGGCCTCGTCCGTGATGGCGAACTTGCCCGTGACGAACCGCCCGATGGAAGTGATGCGCTGCTGGCCGTCGAGGACTTCGAGCAGCCCGCCCTGCGCGCGGTTGAAGTATATGAGCCCAATGGGGTAGCCCTTGAGGAGCGACTCTATCACGGCCACGTCGCGGCGCCCGTCGTTGTATATGTAGTGGCGCTGATACTCCGGCTGGATGACGAGCCGCCCGTCCAGCCCGAACAGGCCTTTGCCCTCCAGCTCGTTGTAGACGAAGCCTTTGCAGATGTCGGAGACTGTCCACTCCGTGTGTAGTGTGGTTTTCATTTTGCTGAGCTTTTTTAGTGGCTAGTCGAGATATTAGGGAGCAACCGCGGTATTGACCAGGATGCAAATGGAGTATTTGGGAGAAGTGCTTACATAAATGGCGTTGAGGTCTTTAAGCGACTGTTTGTCAAGCGGAGAAAACAGCCAGATGCCACGAAAGGTGCAGGACTAACTGCTTAGGCTTCGTATAAAGACCCTCCCATATTGGCGTCGTCCATTAATGTAGCATCGACCTTTTGCGATTCCCAAGTCATATTCATTCCCTAATATCTCGAATTGCTCCGGGCAAAGACACTTAAGAACAAGCACAGCATG
>CAZHOT010000010.1:0-129587 GCA_964534235.1 uncultured Marinilabiliaceae bacterium | reverse complement strand
GGGGTCCTTGCCGGGATCCATTTGCGTCACCCGCGCCCATCCGTCGCCCCCCCCCCCGGGGCCTCAAAGCCCCAAAGGGGCGATATGTGTCAGCCTAGGGCGTGAGCCCTAGGACGATGCGTGGGCCTTATGACGAGGTGAACCCTATGACGTTGATCCCCTTATGACGTTGATTCCCCTACGACGTTGATGACCCTATGACGTTGATCCCCTTATGACGTTGATCCCCTTATGACGTTGATCCCTTATGACGTTGATCCCTTATGACGTTGATTCCCCTATGACGTTGATCCCCCTATGACGTTGATACCCCCTATGACGTTGGTGACCCTATGACTTCAAGATGCAAAAAGGTGGGCGCGCTAGTTCGTGCGTCCACCCCTCACGATATGGTTCTCCTAGAGGATTTCCTCAATTACAGTTTCCCCAGGAAGAACTCTCGGAGCTTTGCGCTAATCTGCGAAACATACTCATCGACAAAATAGGTTCGGATATGCGTCGCCCCAGGCACGAGAAACAGCTCCTTGTCCGCCGTCGAGGTAGCCTTGGCGAAAGCCTCCTCGCTCATGTAGCGGCTGTCGGCAATAGATCCGGCTATGACCAGGAGCGGTTGGGTGATGAGGTCGGCGTGGTCGGTGGCGTCCCAGGCCATCATGTCCATCAGGGAGCTTTTGAGGTATGTCCCCGGGGCGTTGGGGCTTTTGTGCGTCACGCCATAGTAGAAGTAGCCGTCGCGGTACAGGTCGACTTTTATCTGGCGTGCCTCCTCCGGGGTCCAATTCATGAAGCCCGCAATGTCCGGCTCTGCGCCGGCGGCCTCCTTTTGGCGTGCTAGCGCGGCGTCGCGGAGCCGTTCGCCAATGTTGCCCATCTGCGTGCGCATATAGCCGTTGCGGCGCACGTCGCCCGTGTTGAAGAGGCTCAGCGTCGCCACGGCCTTGATGCGCTTGTCGGCTTGGGCCGCGGCGAATGTGTAGCCGCCGCCACCGCATATGCCCAGCGCGCCGACGCGCTCGCGGTCAACGCCGGGATAGTTTTGGATGTAGTCCACGGCCCCCATGATGTCGCCAATGCGGTTGGCGGGCTTGTCGGTGCGGCGCGGCAGGCCGCCGCTCTCGCCCTGATAGCGTGCGTCGAAGGCCATCGTGACGAGTCCGGCCTCGGCCAGCCGTTGGGCGTAGAGGCCCGCCACCTGGTCTTTGCTCCCGCCGTTGGGGTGGGCCACGACCACGGCCGCGTAGCTCTTCGAGCGGTCATAGCCGGCGGGGGTGTAGACGTTGGCCACGGCCTCGATGCCGTCGACCATGTATGTCACCCGCTCTATGTTCACTTTGCCGGGTTCGTTCGCCTCTATGGCGCCCTCGTAGACCAGGCCCAGCCTGTTGGGGTGGAGAGTGGGGCCCTCGTCGCCCACCTGTTGGGCGCAGACGCTTGTTGTCATGATTAAGACTGTTGTTAGTGTTATGATTTGCTTCATGTTGCCTGTGTTTCGCGTCAGCCTGCGCCTCTGCTTAATTCCTACGCCTAGCTAAGGTATGCCGATTGCGTCATACCGCTTCTTGCTCAGCATCTTGAACCACTTCACTCCGCCGCGCGCCGGGTTGGTGCTTGCCGCCAGGTGGGCCATGCGGCTGCCGGGGGCGGCGCCGTGCCAATGGCGTACGCCGGGAGGGCACTTCGCGACGTCGCCGGCGTGGAGGATTTCGACCTCGCCGCCGTCAACCTAATGGTAGCACGTGCCGTCGGTGACGATGAGTATTTGCCCGCCGGCGTGCTCGTGCCACGCGTTATATGTCCCGGGCTCAAAGACGACGTTGTGCAGGGCGGGCGCCCCGGAGGCGTTGTCGGCGCCGAGGATGTCCGACAGGCGGATGGGGCCGCTGAAAGTGTCGGGCACCAGGAGTGAGTCGCCAGGGGCGAACATGCTGATGTCTTGCGCCTTGCCGCCGCGGGGGAACTCCTCCATCGGCATCGCGGCATAATATTCGTCGGAGACCGTGTTGTCCGTCTCGGCGTGGCGCCCGTCGTCGCTCCAGTTGCTGTCGTAGATGACAATCTGCTGAAACCAGTTGCCGGGCGCCGCGCCATGCCAGTGGCGCGTCCCGGCGGGGATGTGGACAACGTCGCCCCGGCGGACTATTTGCGCAGTCTTGCCCTCCTCTTGGTAGATGCCGACGCCGCCTGTGGCCAGGACGTCCATTCCGCCGTGGCTGTGCCAGTTGCAGTGCGAGCCGGGGGCGAAGGTTATGACGTTGGTCTGCGGGAAGTTATACTCCGCGTCGTGCGGGATTATGTCGTTGCGGTAGGCCTCGCCGTGGAACGCGTCGGCGGGCAGTGGCGAGCCCACGGCGAACGGCATCTCGGCGTTGGTCGCGCCCGCCAGGCCGTTGTCGCGCAGCCATTGGTCGAAGAGGTCGGCGAGCTCGCCGCTGTTGAGGTCTTGCATCAGGAAGTGGGTGTTGCCCCTTATCCCCCTCTTGGGCAACTCCACGAGCGTGGCATTGCCGCCGTGGCGGTTGACGCACTCCACGAACTTGCGGCCCATCTGGAGGCGCACGCGCCAATTCTCGCCGCCAAGGTCGGAGACGGGCTCTTCGGGGATGTAGTCGCCGAAATACATGACGATGGGCATTTTTGTGAGGCGCATGAACAGCTCCAGCGGCACGGGGATGCCGTCCGTGCCGCCCGTCAGCCCGTCGATGCGCTCCGGCACTTCGCCCTCGGGGAAGACGTAGGCCCCGGGCTCGTAGGCCGCCACGCCGCGGACCGACGCGTTTGTCATGGCCGCGAACCATCCGGGGATGCCGCCCGCCGAGTGCGTCACAAGGACCGAGGGCCCGATCTTGTCGCAAAGGGCCGACACGGCCGAGGCGTCGAGGGTGTGGTCGCTCAGGTCGGGCGTCAGCTCGCGGAAGAATTGGCTCAGATAGGCAGAGTCGGTGGCGAACTGCACGCCGTCGTTATATCGGGGCCAGACGCCGATGCGCCATATGTCGAACCAGAACATCTCGTCGGCCACGGGGCGTACTTGCGTCGCCGACGAGGTGCGCCCGGCGCGGCCGCGGCCCGGCAAGTCCATGACGTAGGCTGAGTAGCCGCGCCGGAGCATCAGCGTCGAGAAGCCCTCGCGCCCGTCGGGGGCCATCTCCCAGCACACCCCCGAGCCGCCATAGCCGTGGACGAAGACGAGAGGGTGCTTGTTGGCGTTCACCGGGACTTGGTAGCCCACAGCGGCGTGGTCGGAGCGGTAGCTCTGCCCCGTCTCCTCCTGCTCCGCCCAGCCGACGAACTCAGAGTTGTCATATTGCCCGGGGCGGACTGCGGTCTTCCCCCCGACCGTGAAATGTCCTTGTCGCTCAATAGCGAGCGGCTTCTGCGCCTCCGCCGCCGACAACGCCAGCAGGGCTAGCGACATTCCGCAAAGTGTCCTCCTCATCTATGGATGTTTTTGGGGCGGTGGCGGGACGTATCCCCCCTCGCCGCCGCATGGTGAATCATTTGTCAATGAGCGACTCGCTGGCCTCGTTATATCGGTTGCCCTGCAGCTCTATGCCCCTCAGCCCCTCGTCTATCCTCGCGAGCTCGTCGGCCGAGAATGCCACCTCCGCCCCGCCGATGTTCTCGCGGATGCGCCCCATGCTGCGCATCCCCGGGATGGGGACAATCCACGGCTTTTGGGCCAAGATCCACCCCAGGGCCGCCTGTGCCGGCGTAGCGCCTTTCTCTTTGGCAATGCCGCCGACGAACTCCGCCAGGCGGACGTTCTTGGGCAGGTTCTCGCTGCTGAAGCGCGGCACGGTGCTGCGGAAGTCGCCCTTGTCGAACGTGTCGGTGGCTTTCACCGTCCCGGTCAAGATTCCTTTGCCCAGGGGCGAGAACGGCACGAAGCCGATGCCGAGTTCCTCCAGGGTGGCTAGCAGGCCGTTCTCTTCGGGCTCGCGCCAGAACATGGAATATTCGCTCTGGACAGCCGCCACGGGGTGGACGGAGTGGGCGCGGCGCACCGTGGCGGCCGAGGCCTCCGAGAGGCCGTAGTGGAGGATTTTGCCGGCCTTGACAAGCTCCGACAGTGCGCCCGCCACGTCCTCGATGGGCACGCGCGGGTCGACGCGGTGCTGATAGTAGAGGTCTATGTGGTCGGTCCGCAGGCGGCGCAGGGAGCCGTCGATGGCCTCGCGGATGTGTTCGGGGCGGCTGTTGAGGATGCTGCCGTCGAGCCACTTGCCGTCGCCCGTGAAGTCCGCTCCGGAGACGTTGAAGCCGAACTTCGTGGCTATCACGACCTTGTCGCGCACGGGCTCCAACGCCTCGCCCACAAGGTCTTCGTTGGCGAACTTGCCATAGATTTCCGCCGTGTCGAAAAAGGTGACGCCCTCGTCGACGGCCTCGCGGATGGTGCGGATGCTCTCCTCTTTCGGGGGGTAGGGAGGATAGGCCTGGCTGAAGCCCATGCAGCCCATGCCGATGGCGGACACCTCCAGCCCGCTCTTGCCCAATTGTCTCTTTGCTCCTATCATTTTCTCAGTGTGCTTGTTTGTTCCAACTGCGCAAATCTACACTCTCCGCGCCAACACCGCGTTACCCAAAATACTGTTACGTGGGCACCCGCAAAAAAAACGCTTGTCGCCATTTGGCGACAAGCGCTGTGGTTTCTCACATTTTGCCCCCTACTGCTCCTCCATCCATTCGTCTATGGTGCGCAACGCCGTCGAGAAGCTCACGCCGACGAGGTGCAGCACTTTGCCCGAGGCGGCGAACCGTTCGGCGTAGCCCTGCCTTTTGATTTGTGCCAGGGCCTCGGAGGCCGGACGGTCGCGCTTGAACTCGAAGACGTAGACGTGCGAGGCGGCTTCGGCAATGGCGTCACATACGCCGCGGGCCCCCGTTACTTCGGTTCGCATGGTGACACCCAGGAGCGTGAAGACAATGTAGAGCGCATTTTGGTAGTTGGTCTCTATCGGCGGGTTGCGCGGGTTCCCACGGTCGTAGGGCAGGGAGGCCAGGAGTGCTTTTAGGCGGTTCATGCACGAGGCGAGGTCGCCCGACCTCAGGTCTCCCGACAGCTCTTTGATTGTCAAGCCCGACTGTCCGCCGTCGGCATTAGGGAACACGTAGTTTGCCAATTGGCCGGTAAACGCCATGCGGACCTCTTCGTTCGGGAAACCCAGGGGGTAGTGCCCAAGCTCGTCCGCCGGCCCCTTGATTGTCAGATAGCCTGTTTGGAAAAGCAGCGGGACGAGGGCGACGGCTTCCGGGTTGAGCTCTGAGAGGCTGTCGGCGTCGGCCGTGGCCTTTCCGTCCATGAGGGGCGCCAGGTCGAGCCCCTCGTTGGCTATGCGTTGCGGCAGTGTCCCCGGCGTACCGCTCTGAAACCAGTAGTTGCCGAACTCCTGCTTGTCGAGCGCGGATAGGACGCTGTAGGGGTTGAAGATGCCCTCCGACGGCCATCGGAAGCGATACCCGTCGTAGCGTCGAGACAGCTCCGCCAAGCACTCTTCGCGTGTCAGTCCGCAGCTCTCCGCCAGCGACTCCACGAACGGGGCGTAATAGCTTTCAATCTCGCCGCGCGTCAATCCGCACAGCTCCGTGTACCTGCGGTCTGCGGTCAGGTCCACAAGGTTGTTCAGCTCGCTGAAGATGGAGACTTTCTGATGTTTGGTGACGCCCGTGAAGAAGACGAAACGGAGCTTCTCCTGCTTGTCTTTCAAGACGCCCCAAAAAACTTTCAGCAAATTGCGCACGCGCCTCATCTCGTCGCCGCGCAGGGCCTCCATGGGGCGGTCATATTCGTCCACAAGCACGACAATGGGTCCCTTGGACGAGTCGCTCGCCGCGTCTATAAGTCGGGCGAAGCGCTCCGGGTAGAAACGCGCCGTGGCTCGTGTGTGGCGGACGCCGTACCGTCTCTCGTACGTCTCTAGGATGGTGTCGAGTTTGGCCTCTACCGCCTCTTTCCCGTCTTCCAGATTGCCGCCGGCGAACGAGAACTTCAGCACGGGGTGGCTTCTCCACGGATTCGGGCAGGCCTCTTCCATGTCGAATATTCTCAGTCCGCGGAACAGCTCCTTGCGTCCAAGGAAATAGTTCTCAAAGGTCGAGACGAGCAGGCTCTTGCCGAAACGCCGCGGGCGGCTCAGGAAATACGACCGGCTGAGGCGCGTCAGGGCAAAAACCATGTCGGTCTTGTCCACGTAGATGGCGCCCTCGCCGCGCATGGCGGCGAAGTCGGACATCCCCAACGAGAGTGTCCATGGTGTTCGCAAGGCGTCCTCCATGGCTCGGCGCTCCTCCTCCTCTCTATCCCTTCTTGGCTTTGGCCCAGCTGTCTTTCAGCCCTACGGTCTTGTTGAAGACCGGGCGGGGCGAGGTGGCGCTGTCGGGGTCGACGTTGAAGTAGCCTATGCGCTGGAACTGGAGGTAGGAGAGCGGCGCCTGGCGGGCGGCGAACTCCTCGACGTAGCAGTTGCGGACCACGTGGAGCGAGTCGGGGTTGATCATCTGGCGCATGGCCTCGACGGGCTCGCACTTCTGCTCGTCGACGATGGCCGCCATGGCGTCGCGGGGGTTCTCTACTTTCCACAGGCGGTCGTAGAGGCGCACCTCGGCCTCGACGCAGTGGCCGGCGGCCAGCCAGTGGAGCGTCCCCTTGACCTTGCGGTCGGCGCCGGCCATGCCGCTCTTGCTCTCGGGGTCATATTCGCAGTAGACTTCGACAACGTTGCCCTCCTCGTCTTTCTTGCACCCCGTGCACCGGACTATGTAGGCGTTCTTGAGGCGCACCTCGCCGCCGGGCGTCATGCGGAAGAACTTCTTGGGGGCCACCTCCATGAAGTCGTCGCGCTCCATCCACAGCTCGCGGGCGAACGCTATGGTGTGGCTGCCGGCCCCGGGGTCTTCGGGGTTGTTCTGGGCCTCCATGGTCTCGACCTGCCCCTCCGGGTAGTTCGTGACGACCAGGCGCACGGGGTCGAGCACGGCCGAGACCCGCGTGGCGCGCTTGTTGAGGTCGTCGCGCACGGCGCTCTCCAGGAGCGAGAACTCGTTGAGGGCGTCGAACGTCGTGTAGCCTATGCGGTCGATGAAGCTCAGGATGCTCTGGGGGCTGTAGCCGCGGCGGCGGAAGGCGCACAGGGTCGGCATCCGCGGGTCGTCCCACCCCGAGACGAGGCCGTTCTTGACCAGGGCAAGCAGGTTGCGCTTGCTCATCAGAGTGTAGCTCAGGTTCAGCTTGTTGAACTCCGTCTGGCGCGGGCGGTTGTCGTCGAGGCTCTCGCCGCGGGTCTCCTTGAGCCAGTCGACGAAGAGGTCGTAGAGCGGACGGTGGACGACGAACTCCAGGGTGCACAGCGAGTGGGTCACGCCCTCGAAGTAGTCGCTCTGCCCATGGGCGAAGTCATACATGGGGTAGGCGTTCCACCGGTTGCCCGTCCGGTGGTGGGGCACGTTGAGGACGCGGTAGATTATGGGGTCGCGGAAGTGCATGTTGGGGCTCGCCATGTCTATCTTCGCCCGCAGCACCATCTTGCCGGGCTCCATGCGCCCGCTGTTCATCTCGTCGAACAGAGCCAGGCTCTCCTCCGCCGGGCGGTTGCGGAACGGGCTCTCGACGCCGGGCTGCGTCGGGGTCCCCTTCTGCTCGGCAATCTGCTCGGCGCTCTGCTCGTCGACGTAGGCGCGCCCTTGGCGGATGAGGGCCACGGCGAAGTCCCACAGCTGCTCGAAATAGTCCGAGGCGTAGAGGATTTTGCCCCACTTGAAGCCCAGCCACTCTATGTCCTCCTTGATGGCCTCGACATATTCGGTCCCCTCCTTGGTCGGGTTGGTGTCGTCGAGGCGCAAGTTGCAGACGCCGCCAAACCTCTCGGCGGCGCCGAAGTCCATGGCTATGGCCTTGGCGTGGCCGATGTGCAGGTAGCCGTTGGGCTCGGGCGGGAAGCGCGTCTGGACCCTGCCGCCGTTCTTGCCGTCGCGCAGGTCGGCCTCAATCTTCTGTATGATGAAATTGCCCGGGGTCTCGGCGCGCCCCTCGGTCTCGAGGATGTCGTTGGTCGTCATCGTAGGTCTCTTGTTTTTATGTCGGTTGTAAAATTAAGCAGATGCCCGCAAAAAGCATACTTTTGCATTCGGTAAAACGACGTTCAATTGCCATTCAAACACCATTTTATGAATATCCCAGTGCTCACGGCCGCTCTTCTCGTGGCGGCACCGGCCACCGCCGCCGTGGCGCAAGGCGCCGCCCTGTCGCGCCCCCTCACGCTGCTTGTCGGCACCTATACCGACACGCCGTCGCCCGACGGCCGCCCCCGCGGGGTCTACGCTTTCGCTTTCGACGCGCTTTCGCTCCGCTCCGCGCCCACCGACACTCTCGCCCTCTCCAACCCGTCGTTCCTCGCCCTCTCCCCCGACGGGCGGCGCGCCTATGCCGTCTGCGAGGACGACGGTGACCGGGCCGCCCTGGCCGAGATCGAGGTCGGGCCGCTGAGCGGGGGCGGGGCGTCGTTGCGCCTCGTGCGCACCCGGGCGACGGGGGCCGACGGCCCTTGCCACGTCTCGACCGACGGACGTGCGGTCCTCGTCTCGTGCTACAGCGGCGGCGCCCTGGAGGTCTTCCCCATCGGCCCCGACGGCCTCGGCGAGAGGGCGCAGGAGTTCCGCGGCGCGGCGGGCGGCCCCGGGTGCGGGCCCCGGCAGGAGCGGGCGCACGTCCACTGCGCCATCTTCACCCCCGACGGCTACGCCCTCGCCGCCGACTTCAGCTCCGACCGCCTCATGCGCTTCCGCGTCGGCGAGGGCGGCGCCCTGGAGCGCATGGACGACATCGGGGGCGTCAGCCCGGGCTTCGGCCCCCGCCAGTTGGCAATGAGCCCCGACGGCCGCCATCTCTACGTCATGAGCGAGATGGGCGACGCCGTGACCGTCTTCCGCTGGCGCCGGGGGCGCGCCCGCAAGGTGCAGGAGGTCAAGGCCTACGACTCGGCGGGAGGCGGCGGGGCCGACATCCGCCTCACGCCCGACGGCCGCCATGCCTATGCCAGCCTCCGCCTTGTGGACGACGGGGTGGCCCACTTCCGGGTGGACGCCGCCGCCGGCACCCTGGAGCGCGTCGGCTACCACCCCACCGCGCGCCACCCCCGCGCACTGTGCGTCTCGCCCGACGGCCGGCTGCTGCTCTGCTGCTCGCGAGACGACGACAAGGTGCAGATTTTCAAGATTGACGAGCGGACGGGCCGACTGTCCGACACCGGGAGCGAGATCCGCGTCCCGAGGCCCGTGTGTGCCGCCTTTGTCCCCTAGGCGGCAGTTTTTTTCTGTGGAATGTTTGTGGCGATGCTCTTTTTGATTGTTATTTACTTATATTTGCATATGTGATATAAAACAATCAAACCGCCATACTCGCTAAACTATAGAGCCATGACGAACAAATATCCACTAGAGGAGCTGATTGCCGACGAGCGCTACCTCAGGCTCCTGGCAGACAAGTTCCCGACAATCTCCAGTGCCGCCACGGAGATTGTCAACCTCCAGGCCATCCTCAGCCTGCCAAAGGGCACGGAGCACTTCCTCTCCGACCTCCACGGCGAGAGCCCAGCCTTCATCCACGTCCTCAAAAACGCCTCCGGCGTCATACGCCGAAAGGTCGACGACATCTTCGGCATGACCATGCGCCAGCACGAGCGCGACAACCTCTGCTCGCTCATCTACTACCCACGCGAGAAGCTCGACCAGGTCAAGAGCATGGAGGGCGTCGACATCGACGACTGGTATCGCACCACGCTCTTCCACGTCGTGGCCGTGGCGCGGATGGTGGCGACGAAATATACCCACTCCAAGGTGCGAAAGGCCCTGCCGCCCGCTTTCGCCTACGTCGTCGAGGAGCTGCTCTACGAGAGCCAGACCGAGGAGGACAAGCAGAGCTACTACGCGTCGCTGATCAACTCCATTGTCAACATCGGGCGCTCCGAGGAGTTCATCATCGCCATCAGCCAGCTCATCCACCGCCTCGTCATCGACACGCTCCACGTCGTCGGCGACGTCTTCGACCGCGGCACGGGGGCGTGCGAGATCATGGAGACGCTCTGCAACTACCACGACTTCGACATCCAGTGGGGCAACCACGACATGGAGTGGATGGGCGCCGCCCTGGGCAACCTGGCACTCATCGCCACCGTCATCCGCGTCTCGATCCGCTACGCCAACGTCGAGACCCTGGAGGAGGGATACTCCATCAACCTGCTGCCCCTCGCCACGTTCGCCATAGACCACTACGGCATCGACCCCTGCGAGCGATTCCAGACGCAGGAGAGCGGCGAGAACAGCCGCATGAGCCGCACCAAGCACCTCCTGGCCCGGATGCACAAGGCCATAGCCATAATCCAGTTCAAGCTGGAGGGGCAGGCCATACGCCGCAACCCCGGGTATGGCATGGAAGACCGCCTCCTGCTCGACAAGATTGACTACGACAAGGGGACGATAGACCTCTACGGCAAGACATACACCCTCAAGGACAACCTCTTCCCCACAATCGACCCCCTCGACCCCTACAAGCTCAGCGCCGACGAGGAGCACCTCATGGAGCAGCTCCACCACTCGTTCACCCACTCCGAGAAGCTGCAGAAGCACCTCCGATGCTTATACAGCCACGGCGGCCTCTACCTCGTCCGCAACAACTGCCTCCTCTACCACGCCTCGATCCCCCTCAACGCCGACGGCACCTTCAAGCAGGTCGACGTCTGCGGAGAGCGCGTCGCCGGGAGGGCGCTCATGGACAGGGTCGACAAGATTGTCCGAGCCGCCTATTTCGCCCCGGAGGGCTCGCCGGAGAAGCGCCAGGCCGTGGACTACACGTGGTACCTGTGGTGCGGGCCCGACTCGCCGCTCTACGACAAGGACAAGATGACGACCTTCGAGCGCTACTTCGTCAACACCGACGAGGCCAACCACGAGGCCAAGGGTGCCTACTACGAGCTTGCCAACACCCCGGAGACGTGCGACTACATCATGCGCGAGTTCGGCCTCGACCCCGAGAAGTCCAGGATAATCAACGGACACACGCCCGTCCGAACCAAGGCCGGCGAGTCGCCCATCCGCGCCGGCGGCAAGAGGCTCGTCATCGACGGCGGATTCTCCAAGCCCTACCACAAGACGACCGGCATCGCCGGCTACACGCTCATATACAACAGCCACGGCCTCCAGCTCGTGCAGCACGAGGCTTTCGAGAGCATGGAGAAGGCGGTCGAAGACGGGACCGACATCCACAGCAGCGTGCAGCTGGAGGAGTTCAAATACCATCGCATGCTCGTCCGCGACACCGACCGCGGGTGCGAGCTCCAGCGGCAGGTGGACAACCTGGAGCGTCTCGTCGTGGCATACCGCAACGGCATCATCAAGGAGAAAGGGTAGGCGCCCCCAAGCCGATTTCCATATCCTTTGCGGGGCGGGGCCCGCGCCAACGGGCGGCGGCCCCGCCCCCGTTTTTGCACACCCCCGCACCCCCGTCGGGCCTGGCGGGCGGCGCCCGATGGATGCTAAAATCTATACCTTTGCGCCATAAACTTCCAACAACTATGGATATGACAATCGAGCTTCGCGGCCTGGAGGTCTACGCCCACCACGGCTGCTACGCTGAGGAGCGGACGGTCGGGGGGCGCTTTGTGGTCGACGCCGACCTCGTCGTCGAGAGCGGCGTCGTGGCGGCAACCGACGACGTCTCCACCACGCTCAACTACGTCGACGCTTGCCGCCTGGTGGCCGAGGTGCTGGGCCTCCCGCGCAACACCCTGGAGGCCATCGCCGCCGACGTCGCCCGCCGCATGGCCGAGCGTTTTGCCGCGAGGGGGCTTCGCGGGGGGTGGGTCAGCGTGCGGAAGTTCGCGCCGCCCATAGGGCTGCAGGTCGGGAGCGTAGGGGTGAAAGTCGCCATCCCCTGCGGGGCTTAGGTAGACGTAAACAAGGAAAGCGGATAAATTGCGGAATCTGGCCCGCCGGGGCTGCGCGGCGCGAGTTTTTTCGTCTAGCTTTGCAACGGGGCGTCGCCCGAGGCGCCCCGGCGAAGACATAAACCAAAGAACTACATTGAGATGAAAGAACTTAAAGGAACGAAGACCGAGAAGAACCTCATGGAGGCTTTCGCCGGCGAGTCGATGGCGCGCAACAAATACACCTACTACGCCTCGCAGGCCCGCAAAGACGGATTCGAGCAGATGGCGGCCATCTTCGAGGAGACGGCCCTCAACGAGCGCGAGCACGCCAAGCTGTGGTTCAAGGCGCTCCACGGCGGCCAGGTGCCGACGACGGCCGAGAACCTGCTCGACGCCGCCAACGGCGAGAACTACGAGTGGACGGACATGTACGACCGCATGGCACGCGAGGCCGACGAGGAGGGATTCCCGCAGATCGCGAGTCAGATGAGGGCCGTGGCGGCCGTCGAGCGAGAGCACGAGGCGCGCTACCGCAAGCTGCTCAAGAACATCGACGACGCGCTGGTCTTCTCGCGCGAGGGAGACTGCGTATGGGTCTGCCGCAACTGCGGTCACGTCGTGGTCGGCAAGAAGGCGCCGGCGGCATGCCCCGTCTGCCTCCACCCGCAGAGCTTCTTCGAGATTAAGGCCGACAACTACTAGCCTGCCCGCCGAGGGCGGAGGGTGGCGGCATGGGGCGGAGCTTGCGGCCTCAGGGAGTGCGCAAGTCTGCCCCATGCCGTCCTTTTTCTGTGTTTTGGGGCCTCAGGGGATGAGATTGGCAAGGCTCCTCGCGTCGCGTGTGTCCCTATGCGTAACTGCGCGATGCCCTCCCGGCCAATACGCCCTGTTGTATCCCATTGCGCATGCCCCAAAGGGCGGCGTGAGCCCTACGGCGAAACGTAAGCCCAGGGACGACGCGTCAGCCAGGGCAAACACTTCCGTTCAAGACATAAAAGAGGGGGACGCATGCACCATGCGTCCCCCCCTTTCATTCTCTCCAAGGGGCAAACGCCCCCTTGGGCAATGTGCTATTCCTTGACAGCCAGCAGCTTCTCAAACAGCTCATGCCCGCTGACCTTGCGGTAGACGATGTCGTGGAGCTCGGAGACCTTGACGCGGCGCTGCTCCATGGTGTCGCGGTCGCGGAGCGTCACGGTGTCGTCAGTGAGCGTCTGCCCGTCTATGGTGACGCAATATGGCGTGCCGATGGCGTCTTGGCGGCGGTAGCGCTTGCCAATGGAGTCTTTCTCGTCGTAGGCCACGTTCATCGACAGCTTCAGCGAGTCGGCAATCTGGTGGGCCTTCTCCGGCATCCCGTCTTTCTTGACCAGGGGCAGGACGGCCAGCTTGACGGGGGCCAGGACGGGCGGGAGCTTCAAGACCACGCGGCTGTCGCCGCCCTCAAGCTGCTCCTCGCAGTAGGCGCCGGCCATGATGGAGAGGAACATGCGGTCCACGCCTATCGACGTCTCGACGACGTAGGGCACGTAGCTCTCGCCGGTCTCCGGGTCGAAATATTGAAGCTTCTTGCCCGAATATTTCTGGTGCTGGCCCAGGTCGAAGTCCGTGCGGCTGTGGATGCCCTCCACCTCCTTGAAGCCGAAAGGCATGCGGAACTCGATGTCGGTGGCGGCGTTGGCGTAGTGGGCCAGCTTGTCGTGGTCGTGGAACTGGTAGTTCGCGTCGCCCATGCCCAGGGCGCGGTGCCAGCACATGCGGAAACGCTTCCAATATTCGAACCACTTCATCTCCTCGCCGGGACGCACGAAGAACTGCATCTCCATCTGCTCAAATTCCCTCATGCGGAAGATGAACTGGCGCGCCACAATCTCGTTGCGGAACGCCTTGCCCACCTGGGCTATGCCGAACGGCACCTTCATGCGGCCGGTCTTCTGGACGTTGAGGAAGTTGACGAAGATGCCCTGCGCGGTCTCCGGCCGCAAGTATATCTTCATCGAGCCGTCGGCCGTCGAGCCCATCTCGGTCGAGAACATGAGGTTGAACTGGCGGACGTCGGTCCAGTTGCGGGTCCCCGATATGGGGCAAGCTATCTCCTCGTCGACAATTATCTGCTTCAGCTCCGCCAGGTCGCCGTCGTTCATGGCGCGCTTGTAGCGCTCGTGGAGGGCGTCGCGCTTGGACTGGGCGTCGCGCACGTGGGCCGAGGTCTCGCGGAACTTGGCCTCGTCAAAGGCGTCGCCGAAGCGCTTGCGGGCCTTGGAGACCTCTTTCTCTATCTTGTCGTCATATTTGGCCATCTGCTCCTCGATGAGGACGTCCGCGCGGTAGCGCTTCTTGCTGTCGCGGTTGTCTATCAGAGGGTCGTTGAAGGCGTCGACGTGGCCGGAGGCTTTCCATATCGTGGGGTGCATGAAGATGCTCGAGTCGATGCCGACGACGTTGTCGTTGAGCTTGACCATGGCGTCCCACCAATATTTCTTGATGTTGTTCTTCATCTCGACGCCGTTCTGGCCGTAGTCATAGACGGCGCCCAGCCCGTCGTATATCTCGCTGCTCGGGAACACGAAGCCGTACTCCTTGCAGTGGGCCACCAGTTTCTTGAAAACGTCTTCTGCCATTTTCTCTAGGTTTATTTTTTGCTGTGTTGTTTTGTCCTGTTTGGGGCTCGGGGGTCAGGCCTCGTCCTCCACCCTGTATTTGTCATATATGACCTTGAACTCGCGGGGTGCGAACACCTGCTTGTAGCCCAGCCAGACGAGCAGGCCGCCGACGCTGACAATCAGGCCCACGAAGAAGCCGCCGAAGAGGTGGAGCAGCATCTTGGGGCTGCTCTTCTTCTCGGGCTGGACGACGGGCTCGACAACGGAGAATATCGGGGTCTCGGCAAGCAGCTTCAGCCGGCTCTTCTCAAGCTCGCCCTGGAGGGTCTGGAGCAGGTTGTAGCTCATGTTGTATTTGTCCTCTAGCTGCTGGCGGGTCACGTCGCTGCGCTCCTCAATCACGTTGCGGTGGCGGTCGCGGTAGTCGTAGAACTCCTGCCGCGAGACGGTGAACTCCTGCATCGTCTCGTCATACCGCTCTTGGAGGAAGTCCAGCGTCCGCTTTGTCGACGACGTGGCATATTCCGTAATCGTGTTCTGGATCTGGCGCATGACGGCCGTGGCCAGCTCGGCGCTCTGCTCGGGCGTCTCGCCCTGCGCGCTTATCCGGACCAGGTTCGTCTCCTTGTCGGGGGTCACGACAATGCGGTCGCGAAGCCACTCCGCGCATTTGCGGCGCACCTTGTCGAGCACCGTCGGGCGGGGGATCTGCGTCTGGTCGTCGGCCTTGGGGGCCGAGAACTCCAGGACGGCCGGCGGGGCGCTCATGGCCTCCTTGATTGTCCACGGCAGGCGCACCGTATATTTCAAGATTGCGCCGCCGACGCTCAAGACGCTGTCTGCGCGCATGTGCTCGTAGAGCGTCATGACGGTGTCCTCCGGCTCGGCCCACGTGAGCGGGACGGTCTCCATAATCTCCAGCAGGGCCGGAGTGCTGGTGACGACCTCGGTGTAGAGGTCGGGGGTGATGAGCGTGCCGCTGGCGCCGCCCGAACCAAGGTTGATGCCGACCATGGCCGCGAGACCCTTGACGTTGCTCATGTCGGCGCCCTGCGCCTCCATGACGGGCAGGATGGCGGCCTCGGCCGTGAAGACCTTGGGGCGGACAAAGTATAGGAGCACGGAGAGCGCCACGGCCCCCGCGGTGGCATATGCGATGGCCTTGCGCTTGCCCCACAGGTAGGCCGCGAGCCACACGATGTCGAACTCCTCCTGCTGGCCCTGCCGGGTCTCGGGCTTGGGCGCGTTTTCTTCGCTATACATTCTGTTCCCTATCTCAACAGCGTTACGATTATGGCGGACATGGAGACGAGCGTCGAGCTCATCGAGATTATGGCCGGGGCCGTTATCTCGCGCTCGGGCTTCAGCGGCACCACGACCTCGCTCCCGGGGCGCACGTCCGGGTAGCGGCGGAAGAAGAGGAAGTGGCGCACGCTCTCGCTCTCGCCGTTGGCGTGGACGACGTAGGTCTTCCGCTTGTGGGCGCGGCCGCCGAAGCCGCCGGCCATGTCGATATAGTCCTTGGCGTCCCACCCCTTTTGCCACACGACGCTCGTGGGAGACTGGACGATGCCAGCCACGCGCACCGTCTGGCTGCGTTCCGGCACCACAAGCTGGTCGCCGTCGGCCAGGAATATGTCCGCCGAAGAGCCCGGCGAGGCCAGGGCGTCTTTGAGGCGGATGGAGACGAAGTCGTAGGCCTGGACGCCGTTCTGGAGGTAGAAGACGGTGTCGCCGTGGGCGGAGCTCTGGCGGAGCTTTATGCTGCGCTCGGTGTCGCTAATCCGTATGGGGCGGTATATGCGGGCGCTCTCGACGTCGGCCCGCTCGGTGAAGCCCCCGGAGCGGAACACCATGTCGCTCAAGCGGACGCTGTTGCTCGTCAGGCCGTAGTTGCCGGGGTTGAGGAACGCGCCGCTCAGGGTCACGCTGCCGCCGATGTTGGCCGTGCTCTTGGTGCGGACGAAGACCTGGTCGAAGGGCATCAGGACGAACGAGTTGCCGTCTTTCTCCAACGCCAGGTCGCGCGTTATGACCACCGAGCGCACCTCGCGGGCGTTGCCCTCGGCGTCGAAGGCCCCGTCGTCGCCCAGGCGGCGGACAATCTCGACGTTGCTCGTCGAGGCGTTCTCCGTCAGGCCGTTGGCCAAGACGAGCAGGTCGCCAAGGGTCAGGTTGTCGCGATATTCATATTCGCCCGGATATTGGACTTCGCCGCCGAGCGTCACGGTGCGGAACTCGCGCATCTCGTCGATGGAGGCTATCGTCACCTCGTCGCCGCTCTTGAGGGCGATGTCCGTCACGCCGTTCCATATGTCGAGGACGTTGAAGTTCAGCGCCTCCAGGGTGTAGTCGTCCTTGTAGCGGCTGATGACGCCGCGGGTCATGAAGGCGTTCTCCTTGATTCCCCCGGCGCGCCCCAGGAGCTGGCGGAGCGTCATGCCCTCCGTCCACTCGTAGTTGCCGGGGGCGAAGAGGGCCCCGTTGGCCGTCACGATGTTGTCCACGCGCTGCTTGTCCACCGAAGCCACGACGAGCGAGTCGCCGCTCTGGAGGGTCAAGGCCCCGGGGTCGTGGATGTCGAGGTACTCGGTCGTGTACTTGCCGACGCGGAAGACCCCCATGTGGTCGCGCATGGCGCGCGGGGTGAAGCCGCCGGCGTAGCGGATGAGGTCGGCCGCTGTCTCGCCCTCCTTGGCCTCAAAATAGCCCTCGCGCTTGAAGGCGCCGCCAGTCATGACGCGCTTGATGTAGGGGGGGATCATCACTATGTCGCCGTCGGCAAGGCCGACGTTGACGTCGTTGCGACCGTTGACGAGGAAGTCGTAGATGTCGAGGTGGGCCACGATGCGCCCGCCGCGGATGAGCTGGATGTCGCGGTACGAGCCCTTGCTGTTGGGGCCGCCGCTCAGGTAGAGGACGTTGAAGAGCGACGCCGAGGCCGAGACGGTGTACGTCCCAGGCATGAAGGCCTCGCCAATGACGCTCACCTTGACCGGCTTGGCCAGGGCCAGGCGTATCGAGGCGTTGGTCCGCCCCCCCATGTCGCTATATATCGAGCGGAGGCGGCTCATGATGGCCTGCCGGGCGTCGCTCAGCTTCAAGCCGCCGACGCGCACGGGGCCGACCATCGGGATGTTCAGGGTCCCGTCGCTGGCCACGCTCAGCTCGTAATATTGCTCCGCCGCGCCATAGACGTCGATGTCCACCTCGTCGCCGACGCCGACGATGTAGCTGTCGCTCACGGCCATGTTCGTGCTTGGCTCGAAAGTCAGGCCGTCGCGGTTGAAGAAGTCGAAGCCGAAGAGCTTCTTGTCCTCGTCGGTGAACTCATATCGCCGCTCGGCCGTCGGCGTCTGCCCCTCGACGGCGCCGTCCGCCGCTGTCAGCTCGCTTGCCTGTTGGTCGGCCGTTGTGGCCTTGGCGCGCGTCGTCGTGCGGTTGCTCGCGCTCCCGCTCCCCATATAGCGGCTCAGCCGCGACCGGATTTGGCTCAGCTGCGCCGTCGTGGCGCCGCGCGCTTTGGCCTGCTCCACGACGTCATCCAGGGTCATGCCCGATTTGGACAGCTTCGTGGCGTAGGTCTTGATTTGGCTCTCGGGCAGTTTGCTGACGTCGATTCGGCTGTAGTCCACCTCCTGGCCCGATGCCGCCGTGGACACGACGAGCATCAGGGCGGCGAGAAGCGCCGATAGTCGGCAGGGATTGGTCATCTCTGTTATATTGATGTTTTTGGGGTCTGTCGTTCTATTCGCCCAGCTCGCGCCTGGCGGCGGACAGGGCGCTGGCCACAACCTTGTCCATGTCGTAGTAGCGGTACTCCGCCAGCCGCCCGCCGAAGATTGTCCCCTCCTCGGCGCGCGCCATCTCGGCATACCGGGCGGCGCGCTCGCTGTTGGCGGCGTCGTTGACGGGGTAGTAGGGCTCCATGCCGGGGCGCCACTCGGTCGAATACTCGTGCGAGATGACGGTGTGCGGCTGGGTGCCGAACTCGAAGTGCTTGTGCTCTATGATGCGGGTGTAGGGCACCCGGGCGCTCGTGTAGTTCACCACGGCGTTGCCCTGGAAGTTTGGAGTGGGGAGCGTCTCGGTCTCGAAGCGCACGGTGCGATATTGCAGGTGCCCGAAGCGGTAGCCGAAATATTCGTCGATCGCCCCGGTGTAGACCACCTTGCGGGCCGCCCCGGCCAATGCGCCGCGCTCGTCGGCAAAGTCCACGCCAAGGCGAACCTCGACGCCGTCGAGAAGCTTGTCCGTCAGGGCGTTATATCCTCCTATGGGGATGCCTTGCCAACGGTCGTTGAAGTAGTTGTTGTCGAACGTCAGCCTCACGGGCAGGCGGCGGATTATGAACGCCGGCAGCTCGGTGCACTTGCGGCCCCACTGTTTCTCGGTGTATCCCTCGATGAGGTGCTCATATATGTCGCGCCCCACCAGCATCAGGGCCTGCTCCTCCAGGTTGCGCGGCTCCGCGGCTCCGTCGCGGCGCATGGCCTCGGCGGCCTCGGCTCTCTGCTCGGCAATCTTGGCCTCGGCCTCGGCGGGCGTCACGACGCCCCACATCTGGTAGAACGTGTTCATGTTGAAAGGCAGGTTGTAGAGCCTCCCCTCGAAGTTCGCCACGGGCTGGTTCGTGTAGCGGTTCATCTCGACAAGGGAGTTCACATAGTCCCACACCCCGCGGTCCGACGTGTGGAATATGTGGGCCCCGTAGCGATGCACGTTGATGCCCTCGATGCTGTCGCAATGGATGTTGCCCCCCGTGTGGCCGCGCCTGTCCACGACCAGGCACCGGCGGCCGCGTCTGGTGGCCTCGTGGGCGAAGACGCTGCCGAAGAGCCCCGCCCCGACAATCAGGTAGTCATACATTCTCTCTATCTCGTTAGCTTGTTTTCATCCTTTTTTCGCCGCCACCGCCCCCGGACGGCCTTGGCAATGGCCGCCGCCGCCCCGAAGAGGACGGCGTAGCGGGCTGCCTTGCCGACCAGCATCGTGGCGCAGGTGGCCACGGCGGGCGCCTTGGCAATCCCAAGCCCCAGGGCCAGGAAGTCGCCGAAGCCCGGCGCCCACGCCAGGAGCCCGCAGAGGCTGCCGTAGTCGCGGACCCACTCCGAGACAAACGCCGGGATGTCGCCGCCGCTCACGCCCAGCATCCCCATCAGCCACTCCGAGCCGAGCCACCCGGAGGCGAACGTGAAGACGCTCCCCAGCCAGTTGCCCACCGAGGCCACGACGAGAAGCTGCGCGGGGCGGAACGCTCCTCCCGCGGCGAGCCCTACGATGGCGGCCTCGCTCACGCCCGGCAACAGCGTCGAAGACAGGAAGCAGACGGCGAAGACACCCGCAAGCCCCCAGCGCTCGACCGCCCTGCCGCTCCAACGCCCCACGAGACCTCCGCCTGGCTAGTTGTAGAGGCTCTTCGCCCCCATTGTCTCCAATGCCTTGTCAATCATCGGGTCGGCAATGTTGATCATGGGCCAGAAGCCGTCGTTGCCGCTCATGGCCTGGCCGGCATAGGCGCGCACCTCGTTCTCGATGACGCGCCGCTCCAGGCGGCTGATGGTGGCGGGCGGCTCGACGCCCCTCTTCCGGGCGAAGTCGCCGAGCCGGTCAAGGAACGGTGTCTGCAGCAGGTGTCTGAGCAGGGCCGGCGTGTCCATCTTCTTTAGCTCCGCCCGGTGCGCCTCGACATAGTCTATGGCGTAGTCGTAGCATATGCGCTTGGCGCGCAGGGTGTAGAGGTAGCGCGAGGCCGTCGTCGTGTCGTAGGGCACGAAGATGTCGGGGACGATGCCGCCGCCGCCGTAGACCACGCGGCCCTTGCGGGTGTGGAATATCTGGAGCGTGTCGGCGTGGATGCTGTCGGCGTTGAACAGCTCGCCGCCGCGGTAGCGGGCCACGATGTCGCCGTAATACTCTTCGTCGCCGCGGTCGTAGGGGCGCTGGATGCTGCGCCCGCTGGGGGTGTGGTAGCGCGAGATGGTCAGGCGGAGGCTCGACTGGTCGGGCAGGGCGAGCTCTGTCTGGACCAGGCCCTTGCCAAAGGAGCGGCGCCCGATGATTGTGCCGCGGTCGTTGTCTTGCATGGCCCCGGCGAAAATCTCGCTGGCGCTGGCCGAATATTGGTCGATGAGGACGACAAGCCCCATGTCGCGGCACGTCCCCGTCCCGTCGGCGCGGACGTCCTGACGGCGCTGGTGGGCGCCCTCGGTGTAGACAATCATCTCGCCGCGGCTCAGGAACTCGTTGCACATCAGCTGGACGACGTTGAGGAAGCCGCCCTGGTTCGAGCGCAGGTCCACAATGAGCTTGCCGCAGCCCTGGGCCTTGAGCTTGGCTATGCCGGAGAGCATCTCCTCGTAGGTCTTCTCCGCGAAGCGGTCAATCTTGAGGTAGCCGACGCCGGGCGCTATCTCGTAGGCGGCGACGACGCTGACCAGGGGTATCTCGCCGCGGACAATCTCGAAGTCGAGGCGGGTCCCGCCGTGGCGGACCACGCCTATCTTCACCGTCGTGCCAATCTCGCCGCGGAGCGTGTCGAGGACTTTCTGGGTGTTCAGCTTGGCTTCCCTGCCGGCAAAGGGGCGCCCGTCGACCTCCAGGATTTTGTCGCCCGGCAAGACGCCCAGCGCCGACGACGGGCCGCCGGCAACGACGGAGACCACGTTGACAGTGTCGTCGCTGACGTTGAACATGATGCCTATGCCGCCAAAGTTCGACTTCAGCTCGCCGGCCATGTGGGCCACCTCCGCGCGGGGGATGTAGACGCTGTGAGGGTCGAGCTTCCTTAGGACTTCCACTATGGCCACGTCTTGCAGGGTGTCCACGCCGACGCGGTCGACGTAGAAGTTGCCTATCATGTCCAAGACACTCTGAATCTTGCTGGCGCCGGGGTTCCCCGCCGTCGGGAAGCCGCCGGCCACCTCATACGGGTTGCCCATCGCGGCGTTGCGGCCGCTGACCCAACCCAAGTAGAGGCCCCCGAGGGCCGCGGCCACCATGAGCAGTAGCGTCCATATGCTTCTCATTCCGATTGCGTGCTATTTAATGATTATTGTCTCCTCCACCTTGTCCACCCGGATCTTGGCGCGCCGCAGTAGCTCTATGCCCTCGGTGGCGCGGTAGTCGTCGGAGTAGACCACGCGCGCCACGCCGGCCTGGATTATGAGCTTGGCGCACTCGATGCAGGGCGACGACGTGATATACATTGTGGAGCCGGCGGAGCTGTTGCCCGTCTTGGCAACTTTGGTTATGGCGTTGGCCTCGGCGTGGAGGACGTAGGGCTTCGTCACGCCGCCCTCCTCGCACACGTTCTCGAAGCCCGACGGGGTGCCGTTGTACCCGTCGCTTATTATCATCTTGTCTTTGACCATCAGGGCGCCGACCTGCCGCCGCTCGCAGTAGGAGTTCAACGACCATATCCGGGCCATGCCCAAATAGCGCTGGTCTAGCAGCGTCTGCTTCTCTTGCTCGCTCATCTGTGTCTCTTTGTTGCGCAACGCGACGGGCTTCGGCGGCAAATTTAGCAATATCGGGCGATGTGGCAATGCGAAAGTTTTCGGCTCTTGTCTTGTAGGGTTGCGGAATTATCTGTAATTTCCGTGGCCGTTGGCGGGCCTCTTCTTGGGGCGCCAGGCGCATCAGAAGAAACAATCTCTCAAACAGTATCATGTACAAAATCTTATCTTCCCTGGCAGTCGGGGTCGCCATGATGGCCCTGTCCGGCTGCTGTTGCCCGCGGCAGGATTCGCCCGGCGCCCGCGGGCCCGTCGAGGCGGCTTCGCCCGAACGCCCGGCAGGGCAGGAGCACGTCGTGGGGCTTGTCGTCCCGCCGCTCGACACTGTCCGAGTCGGGTTCGTCGGGCTTGGAATGCGCGGCATAAGCGCCGTCGAGCGTTTTGTCCACATCCCCGGCGTGCAAATCAAGGCTCTGTGCGACATCAGGCCCGAAATGGTCGCCAGGGCGCAGAAAGTCCTGTCCGACGCCAACCTCCCCGAGGCCGCGGCGTTCTCCGGGGCCGACGACGCGTGGAAAGGGCTTTGCGAACGCGACGACATAGACCTCGTCTATGTCGTGACGGACTGGAAGACGCACGCGCCAATGGGTGTCTACGCCATGGAGCACGGCAAGCACGTTGCGATCGAAGTCCCAGCGGCCCTGACGCTCGACGAGTGCTGGCAGCTCATCAACACCGCTGAGCGGACGCGCCGCCACTGCATCCAGCTGGAGAACTGCGTCTACGACTTCTTCGAGATGACGGCGCTCAACATGGCCCAGCAGGGGGTCTTCGGCGAGGTCTTGCACGTCGAGGGGTCGTACATCCACAACCTGGAGGACTTTTGGCCAATGTATTACAACAACTGGCGCCTCAACTACAACAACGAGAACCGCGGAGACGTCTATCCGACCCACGGCATAGGCCCTGTGTGCCAGGTTCTCGACATCCACCGAGGAGACCGCATGAAGACGCTCGTCTCGATGGACACAAAGTCGGTCAACGGCAAGAAGATGGCGCAAAAGGTTGGCGTGGAGAAAAAGGACGTGGAGTTCCAAAACGGCGACCATACGCTGACGTTCATACGCACGGAGAACGGCAAGACAATCCACATCCAGCACAACGTCATGACGCCGCGCCCCTACAGCCGGATGTTCCAGCTCACCGGCACCGACGGCTTCGCCAACAAGTATCCCGTCCAGCAGTTTTGTCTGCGCCCGTCGCAAGTGTCGCCCGACCAGGTGCCCGACCACGAGAACCTCAATGCACACGGCGCCGTGCCGCCCGCCGTCTTCGCCAGCCTCATGGAGCAATATAAGCACCCCATCCACGTCGAGCTGGAGGAGATTGCCAAGAGGGTCGGCGGCCACGGGGGCATGGACTTCGTCATGGATTGGCGCCTCGTCTACTGCCTACGCAACGGCCTCCCGCTCGACATGGACGTCTACGACCTTGCCGAGTGGTGCAGCCTCTCCGAGCTGTCGAAGATTTCAATCGAGAACGGCAATGCGCCCGTTGCCGTCCCCGACTTCACCCGGGGCCACTGGGCCGACGTCAAAGGCTACCGCCACGCCTACGCGGACTGACGCCCCCCCTCGCGGGGAGGGGGCGATGGCGGGCGCAATGCTTTTTTGCGCCTGCTTTCCCCCCATTTCCTGTCAGATTGCTTTTGTCGTCCATAATTGCTATAATTGCATCATGATGGAGAGCGGGCGAAAGGGGGGTGGGCTGTATGTCAACCCCATGACGGACTACGGCTTCAAGCTGATTTTTGGCGACGAGGTGGTAATGATGGCGTTTCTCAACGACTTGCTCGAGCCCGTCTCCCCCATTGTCTCGGTCGAGTTCGTGTCGCAAGAGGTCTTGCCCGAAGTCGAGAGCGTGCGCGGGGTGGTCTACGATGTGCGTTGCAGGACTTCCGACGGGCATGAGTTCATAGTCGAGATGCAGAATCGTCCGCAGACGCACTTGCCCGAGCGGGTCGTCCTCTATCTCTCGAGGGCCATATCGGCGCAGAGGCGCAGGGGGGCGGACGTCGTCTTTGAGGATGGGTGTGAGAAAAGGGTGGAGTGGGATTTCAGCTTGCGCCCGGTCTACTGCATATTCTTTCTCAACTTCCGTGTCCGCAACGACGCCCCGCAAGCTGTCCGCACTGTGAGGCTGAGGGTTGACGAGACCAACGAGGTCTTTTCCGAAGCAGTCAGTGCCTACATTCTGGAGCTGCCCGACTATAGGAGGAAGAGCGAGGGCTTCTGCCAGACGAAGATAGACAGTTGGTTGTATAACTTGGCAAACATGAACTCTATGAATACGAGGGAGATTCCGTTCAGCGACAGGCAGCCGGCGTTCAAGCGTATGTTCAACATCGCCGAAATCGCCAAGATGTCGCCCGACGAGGCCGCGAGATACGACATCAGCTTCGAAAGTTGGTGGGTGGCGAACGACACCTACAACACTGCCCAGCGGGAGGGCAGGGAACACGGCGTCGCCGAGGGGCGCGCCGTAGGTCTCGCTGAGGGACGTGCTGAGGGACGTGCCGAGGGTCGCGTTGAGGGTCGTGCTGAGGGGCGCGTTGAGGGTCGTGCCGAGGGTCGGCGCGATGCGAACGTTGCGGTAGTGCTCAATATGTTCAGGCGGGGACTGACGGAGGAGGATATAGCATCCTATTCTGGAATCGACTTGGAGCAAGTCCGCGAGATATTGCTCTCTAGCCGTCTTGGAGAGTCGTAGCCAAAGGAGGCGGCGGATTAAAAGATGGGGGCGCAAGGAGAAATCCGTTGCGCCCCCATTGTTTGTTTTATGTTGTGTAGGCCGACTACCAATGTAGGGAGTCTTTCCCGTCGGTCAGCCACTCCAGCGAGAACCTGGAGAACCAAAGCGAATAGTCGTCCGCCTCGTTCTCCTCGATATATATCCCTATGGTGCCGTCCGCCAGTGCGCAGAGCGACGAGTAGGCGGAGCCGCCGCTTTGGACGGTCTTCTTGACGGGCCACGTCTTCCCCTCGTCGTAGCTCACGAAGACCGAGACGTTGCGCCGCCTGTTGGCGTTGGGCACGCTGTGGAGCAGACGGCTTCGGCGGTCGCCGTCTTTTGCCGATGTGTAGCGGATTATGTCGCCGTTGCAACCTGGCTCCTGCATCTCTTGCCACTTGCCTACGGGCGTCCACGTCTTCCCGCGGTCGTGCGAGACGGAGTAGTAGCGGGCGCCGCGCTGCTGGTTGCGGATCGAGACGAGCAGGCCGCCGTCGTCCGTCTCCACAATCTTGGCCTCGTTGGCGTCTTCTTGCATGACGCACGCCGACACATTCCACGTCTTGCCGTTGTCTTCGGAGTAGTACACGTAGTTGGCCAGGTCTTTAACGCTCTTGCGCTCCGTCTCGCGGACCACTGCCACGACCCATATTGTTCCGTCGCGGCTCAGCAGCGCCGCCCCCGAGGAGCAGAAGCTGGCTGTCCAGTTGCGTCGCGTGGGGTCGGCGCACCCGGCCCCATAGAGCTGGTCCGTTATGTCCGTCGGGGCGCCCCACGTCTTGCCGTTGTCGAGGCTCTTGCTCACGTAGGTGCGCTGAGGCTCTGCCGATGTTGAGTTCCACAGGCCGTTGCCGCCCACGAATATGCACAGAAGCCCGCCCTCCTCGTTGGTTCGGACCAGGGCGGCGTCGCCGTAGCCCTTGAACCGGCCTTGCCCTTTGGCCACGGTGATTGGTGGGCTCCACGTCATGCCCCCATCGGAGCTGCGGTTCACCACAACGTCGATGTCTTCCGGCAGGTCGCCCTGGTTGGCTTTCCTTTTGTCGGTCGCCACGACCAGGGTGCCGTCGGCGGCGGTCACGATGGCCGGGATGCGGTAGTTGCGCGACGCATAGTCGCCAGGGGCGAAGATGAGGCGGCGCGTGAGCAAAATCTCGCATTTCGGCGTCTCAGAGGCTTTGGTGGGGCTGAACGCGCCGTTGGCCGTGGAGGCGCGGAGCACTTCTGTCTCAATCGTTCTCCCCTCGGTGGCGTTTTGCGAGATGTCGGCTACGACCCACAGGTGGTTTTCGCCGGCCTTGGCGGCGCCCGACAGGGGGATGGAGATGCCGCCCGGGGCCATGGCGCAGTCGCCGAGTGGCTCATAGGCGGTGGCAAACCTGGGGTCGAAATGGCCGTCGGGCGTGGAGTAGACCCTCAGCCGGTCTACGTCGGCCGATGTGGCGGTGCCGACCATTCTGAGTTCGATGCCGGCCCACTCCGTCGCGCTTGTCATGTCTATCGTCAGGTGGAGCAACGGCTCGTTCTGGTTGCCCCGCCCCGTAAGCCGCGACACCCCTCGGAACTCGCCGCCTCCCGCGGCCGCCGAAGCGTGCGCCATTGGCAGGGTGAGCAGGATTGCGCACAGGCATAATTTCAAGATGTGCATTTTGTCGTTGTTTGATGAATAAAAAAGAGACGAGACGGGGTGCGGGAGGCGACAGCCGCCCGCACCCCGTCGGAGGTCTGGAAGAGTCCGATATGTCCGTCACATATACCACCATGGCTGAGCCGCCCGCCCATTGGCGTCGAAGTAGAGCTTTACCTCGTGCTCGCCAAACTCCAGCTCAACTTTGTAGTACGAGCGGGTGGGCATCTCGACATAGTCCAGGTCGTCAATGTAGTACGAGCGCCACTGCGACTGCTGTATCGCCGCCACCACGGGTTGTGGAAGCTCGCCGTACCACACGTCCCACTCCGAGTAGACCCATCCGTTCTGTGAGTTGAAATGGACTTCCTTTTTGCGGTTCTCGTGGATTATTTCGACCTCCATGAAGCCGTTGTCGTAGTCATATTCCCAAATTTGGCATCCCGGGTAGCGCGTCTGCACGAAGTTCACAACGTCGGCGTTCTGCACATACCTGTAGCCCTGCCCCTGATAGTACACTCCCGGTTGCTGCCGTGTCGGTTGGCTCTGCGGGAGAGGGGGCTGTTGCCCCTGCGGGATGTTGTTTTGCCCTGCCACTGCCGTCGGGAGCAGGGCCGTCGCGGCCAGCAGTGCGCCTAGCGCCCTGCTCCGCCTCTTCTCGTGTTTGCTCGTCGTCATCGATCTATAGCAATGATGGTGCCGTCCCTGCGCACGTACATCTCGACGTCGCCGTTGGGGCCTTCCAAGTCTAGTTCCCAGTATTCTCCATTGCTGGCGGTGTCGTAGTACTCGGCGCCGTCAATCCACCAGTTTGCGAACTCGGCGTGGGAGTTCTTGGCGTTTGCCACGGCGGGCGGGAGTTCGTTGGGGTAGACTTCCCAATTCGAGTAGACCCAGTTGCCCAGGAGGTTGAAGCATACCTCTTTCTTGCGGTTCTCGTGGAAGATGTCCACCTCTACGAGGTTGTCGTCGCGGTCTATCTTGACAACTCTTGCGCCGGGGTATTTCTGTTGGATGAAGGCCTCGACGCCGGCGGTCGTCGCCGTGCCGTTGTTGGGCGCGGTCGGGATGTCCGACGTGTGGGGGGTGATGACGCCGGTGGGGCTGATCCTGATTTTGACGTTGACATATGCCACGTTGCCCTGCGCCGACTCCAGGTCGAACAGGTAGTACTCTCCGTCGGCGCTGGTCTGGTAGTGGTCGATGTCGTCAATGTAGTATCCGGAATATTGGCTGCCCTCCAAGGCCTGTTGCACTGCCGTCGGGACTTCCGTAAGGCTGTAGACCTCGGTCTTGGTGCGAAGCCACGTCCCGCTGGCGTTGAACGTCAGCTCGCGGAGGATGCGGTTGGCGTCGATTATGTCAACTTCAATCTCGCCCATCTCATAGTCAATGCCCGTAATCCGGGCGTTGGGCCAATTGGCTGCAAGATATTGTTGCCATGTGGAGGAGGAGACGGGGAGGGCGCCCTCGCTGGCGGGGATGTAGTCCGAGTAGTCGTAGTCCGGCCCGGAGTCCAGCATGGTCTTGATCAGCACGCCGTCGGCTGAGTAGTAGAGGCCTACCTCGATTCCGTTCAGTGTGTTCTTGACCTCGATGACGTAAATCTTCTCCACTCCGTCGCGGTCCAGTTCGTCCACGTCGTCGAGAGTCCATTGGGCGTACTCGCTGTTGTGGAACGCTGTGCGGACGGCCTCTGGCAGTGCGCCGAACGGGATGTCGGTCTCGGTCATGCGCCATGCGCCGGTGGTGTCGAACCATGCGGCGAGAGTGCCGCCGGTGGTCGTGGTCTTGTTGGCAGTGGCCTCTGGCGAGAGCGTGAATGTGGCGACAACATAGTCCCCCTTGGTCTGCCACGAGATGTTTTGAGCGGCAGGGTACTTGTTCAGCAGGTTCTGTTGCGCCAACTGGGTCAAAGGCTGTGCGGGCTGAGGCTCGTCTCCTTTCTGGCAGGCGGCGAGAAGCAGTCCGGCAAGAAGTGGTAGCAATAGAATCTTACTCTTCATGGTACGATTGAATTACTAAATTGGATAATTTGATGTGTTTTTGGGGTGTTGTACGTATTAGGAGATGTTTTGTTCTAAAGATTATCTGTTTTTGTCTGTTTTAGCTTCGCTAATGCGGAGCTTGTAGCTTAAGGGCTGTTGGGGAATCCGATATTTCTCAATCGTGTCCACGTCTTGCCCGCAACTGCCGTTGCCTACGCCCCGCACCTTGGCGTCGAGGTGCAGCACGATGTATGGCCGTCTGTCCAAAGCCCACAGATGGTTCGACTCCATGAGGTCGGCGTCGGTGTAGCGCAGGGCCGAGAATGCCACTTCGCCCTCGGTCTCTATCCGGACTCCGCGCCCCGCCGCGTCGGTCAAGGTCAGCTCGCGCAGGCCCTCGCGGCCGCCCATGCTCTGCGGCTTGACATATTCGCCACCCATTCGGTCAATCCTCGTGCGGTAGCGGCCCACGGGGCATCCGCTCTTGCGGTCGTTGTAGTTCTCCCACGGCCCGTGGGCCCAATAGTCGGCTTGGCTCAGGGAGCTGTCCACCATGCACACCAGGCCGGCGCGGCGCAGGTCGGCTGTGTGGGGGGACAGGCGGACGTCCATGTCGACGATGCCCTGGGGGTGGAGGGTGTAGACAATCGTGCTGTTGCACAGCGAGCCGCCGCGGCGCGTCTCGACCACCACGCTCTTCCCCTCGCGCCGCCACTCCAGGGCGCCGCCACGGTCCAGGTGCGGGTCGGTGTCGGAGAACCTGTCGTTCTCAATCCATCGGTGGTTGTCGAAGACGAAGCCCATCTCTTGCGCCACGACTTCCCTGCCGCCCATCACGAGCGACGTCAGCCGCCCCGTCGTCTTGGCGAATCTGGCAGAGAACTCCCCGTCGCCCACCGTGAGGGTCTCGCCGTTTTCGTCCACGCGCAGCTTCCGCCCCCGTCCGCCAATCGTCGGCAGCGGGCCTCGCCTGGTCAGCTCCATTTGCGTCGCCGCGTCTTCGTGGCCCGCCTCGCACCATGTCGTGGCCTTGCGGCGGCGCAACGAGAGGTTGAGCATCACTTCGCCGCCGCTCTTGGTGGCGCGGCCCAGGTCTGCGCCGTCGAGGGCTATGGATATTGTGGCGGAATCGCCGGGCGCCGTCGAGGGCAGGGTGTGGCTCCGTTCGCCTACGATGTTGCCGTCCAGGGCAGTCTGGGCCACGAGGTCGAAGTCCGCCAGGTCGGTGAAGTCATATTTGTTGCGGATTGTCACCGTCGCCGTGTTGGCTCCCGGGTCGGTATTGTCGAGGCGGAACGCCGCCCATTGGTGGACGGCCTTGACCTCCTTGAGCTTTGGCGACTCGTGGCGCGTCGAGGGGATGATGCCGTTGCTGCAGAAGTTGCCCTGGTGGGGGCCGGGGAAGTCGTAGCCCGTGCGGAGGCGGCCGAGGTACGTCCCGGCCTTGATTTCGCTCGGCTCGTAGATGGATTGGTCCACCCAGTCCCACACCGCCCCGCCAATGATGGAGCTGCTGGCCTCGATGGCGTCCCAATACTCCCGCAGGTTGCCCACGGCGTTGCCCATGGCGTGGGCGTATTCGCAGATGAACATGGGGCGGTCGAAAGCGTTGGCGTATTGCCCCATCCATCCCATGCCCGGATACATCTTCGAGAAGAGGTCGGAGAAGCGGTTCCCGCCATAGGGCTTGTCGTCGCGCGTCCCCTCGTAGTGGACGGGGCGGCTGTCCATGCTCTTCGCCGTCTCGTAGCAGTGGCGGAAGTTCTCGCCCCCGCCGCCCTCGTTGCCCAGGCTCCAGAAGACGACGCTGGCGTGGTTCTTGTCGCGCTCAATCATGCGGCGGATGCGGTCGGTGAAGGCGGGAATCCACGACGCCATGTCGCTGATCTCCTGGTTGGCATGGTCTTCCAGGTCGGCCTCGTCCATGCAGTAGAGCCCGTAGTGGTCGAACATGGCGTACATCCGCGCGGCGTTGGGATAGTGCGACGTGCGGATGGTGTTGATGTTGTTGCGCTTCATGAGCAAGACGTCCTCCAGCATGGACTCCGTCGTGACGGCGCGGCCCAGGAGGGGGTGGGTGTCGTGGCGGTTCACCCCTTTGAAGAAGACTCGCGCGCCGTTGATGTAGACAAGCGGGCCGCGGACCTCGATGTGGCGGAAGCCGTGTTTCGTCGAGAACGCCATCTCGGCCTTGCCCCCCTCGCTTTGGACGATGCGGACCGTGTAGAGGTTGGGGTTCTCCGCGCTCCACAGCATGACGTCGCCGTCGATGCTCAGCGCTATGTCGCGGCTCACGACGGTGTCCGCGGGCCCGCCCGCCGCAGTGGCGGAGCCGCGGGCCACCATGCGACCGTCGGGCGACCATAGCTCGGCCGTCACCTCCTTGCTGAACGCCCGGCGGTCGCGGTTGTCCACCAAGACGTTCACGTTGACCTCCGTCTTGCCGCGCGGAGCGCCGCCGAATCCGCTCAGGAGGGTGGTGCTGACGCGGTGGTCGCGGATGGCGACCACCGGGGTGCGGTAGAGGCATACGCTGCGGAAGATGCCGCTCATGCGGAACATGTCCTGGCACTCCAGGTAGGAGCCGTCGCTCCAGCGGAACACCTGCACCGCCAGTTGGTTCGTCCCGCCCCGGAGGTGGGGCGTGAGGTCGAACTCGGCCACGTTGTTCGACCCCTGGCTGTAGCCTACGTAGTGGCCGTTGAGGTATACCAGCGCGGCGCTATATATGCCGCCGAAGTGGACGAACGTCCGTTGCCCAATCCACGACTGCGGCAGGGTGAACTGGCGGATGTATGTCCCGACGGGGTTGACGGCGTAGTTTGCCCCGCCGTCGTTGTAGCCGGGGCGGGAGCGGATGAACGGCGGGGTGTTGGAGTGCGGATATTCGACGTTGCAGTATATCGGGCGGTCGTAGCCCTGCATCTCCCAGTTCGAGGGGACGGGGATGTCGTCCCACGCCGAGGCGTCGAAGCCGTCGGCGAAGCAGTCTTGCGGGCGCTCTTCCGGCGAGCGGGCGAAGTTGAACTTCCACGTCCCGTCGAGGCTCATGTAGGCGCTGTTGTTTGGCGTGACCCACGGGGTGGCGTAGTACGCGCGGTCGGCGAGCATCTCGTCGGGCGTGGGGTAGGGCATGTAGGTGGCGTGGCCCGGCTCCTTGTTCTCTGCGAAGATGGTCTCGTTCTCCCAATAGGGGCGTTCCGCGGCGCTCAGGGCGTCGGCGGGCGTACCGGCGTCTTTGGCGTATCGCGAGGGCGAGAATGTCCACAGGGCGCGCCTCCCCCGCGCCTCCTCTTTCTTGACCAGGGTCAGCCGCCCGTCGACTTGGCTCGCCACTGCCATGTCGGGCATGTTGGCCGAGACCCACAGGAAGCCGTCGTCGCCGACGGCTTCGAGCCGCCACAGTTGGCTCTCGTCGCTGCCGTTGTTCTCGGCCAGGCGGAGCGTCTTGTCGGGGGCGGCGCATATGGCTTTCGCGCGTTCGGGGTCCATCAGCCTGTAGCTTCCCGAGAGGCTCGTCACGCTCCACGCTTGGCTTTTGGCTGTGGGGTCGGCGGCTCGGAGGTCTACGCCGTCTTCCGAGCGCACGACGGCTCTGCCCCCCTGCCCGGTGGGCGAGAGGGTGTAGAGCTTGTCGGGGGAGAATGTGGTCTGGCTCATGGTGCCTGTTGCGCATAGCACCCACGGCAGGAGCAGGGTGAGTGTCTTGGCTTTCATCTCTTTAGGGTGTCTTTTTTTTGTTTCTTGGGGGGGCGTCCGCCGCGCCCTATTGCGGCACGGCGGTGAACCCCCACTTGTACTCCATGTCGGCAGGAATCATGTACTGCGGGTCGGGGACTGCGCCCCAGCTGTCGTAGCCGCCGACGCCCATCATCTTCATGTCTACGCACACTTCCACAAAGTCGCGGGGCGAGATGTCGTCAATGTGTGTTTGCCTAGGCTTGATGTTGCGGGCTTTGGCGGGATTGTGGTCGTTTCGTTCCGCTTCGTTGCGGTTGTTCCACTGGTAGTCGCGGTTGGTGTTCTCCTCGCCGTCGAAGTCTTCGACGGTGTTGCGCAGGGCGTTGAAGCCCACGAGCGAGTCGGCGTAGAGGGCGAGGCCGCCTTTTTTGCCGCCGAGCGTGAGCCATCGCGTCTCCGTCCGGTGCCCGTTCTCTTGCGGGCGGACGTAGGGGAAATACATGTCGTCAGCCGTCGTGGCGTACATCCCCACCATCTGCCCCGCGTTGCGGTCCTGGTAGTTCTCCATCGGGCCGCGCCCGAAGTACGTCACGGCGTTCATGGCGGCGGGCACTCGGAAGCGGATTCCGATGCGCGGCACGACCATGGCGTTCTTGGCGGCGTTGTCGCGCCCGGGGGTGAACGTGGCCGTCGCCTCAGCCTCGGAGACTCCCGCGCCGCGCGACGCCTGGCCGGTGCCGCTGAACGTGAAGTCGGCCTTGACGACTCCCGACGGGAAGACGCGGTATGTCGCCACGTAGTCGTTGCCCGCCGGCAGAGAGTAGCGGGCGCATATCACGGCCGCGTCGCCGTCCATCCGCACCGTGGCGTCGGCCACCTTGAAGTCGCGGCTCGCCTCTTTCCACACCTGGAGCCGGCGAGGCGCCTGGTTGCCATAGTCGTTGTCCGTCGGGCCGCGCCAGAAGTTGGGGCGGAAGCCGAAGCCGTCGTGGAAGTGCTCCGTCTTG
This sequence comes from uncultured Marinilabiliaceae bacterium, assembly GCA_964534235.1. Taxonomy (GTDB): domain Bacteria; phylum Bacteroidota; class Bacteroidia; order Bacteroidales; family Marinilabiliaceae; genus W3P20-009. The sequence goes on along the minus strand of CAZHOT010000010.1, from coordinate 96,516 downwards.
CCGACGCGCCAGGTCGTGACCGCGCCTTTACGCTTGTCGAACTCGAACGTCACGTCCGCCGACGCGGCTCGCAAGATGTCGCCCTCCTGCGAGCATGCCAGGGCCGCGCCGCGGGTCTTGAAGGCCCGCCCTAGCGGCTCTATCGGGAGGCGGAATTGCTGCTGGGCGATGACGTGGCCGGCGGGGAGCATGGGCTCGGCTTTGGTCACCGAGGCGCGGAACTCGACGAAGTATTCCGTCCCCTCTTTCCGCTTCAGCCCCCCGACGTCAATTGTCACGGGGGTCTCGCCCTGCGGGGGGACGTCGAGTTTCAGCTTGCCGTTGCGGATGGCCTTGCCGTTCTCGCGCAGTGTCCACGAGATGTCATATTTGCCCAGGTTCGTGAAGTAGAAGCGGTTCTTGACAGCGAATCGCCCCATGGCGGCGTCTACGGCCGTGAAAGCCACGTCCTGGTGGGCATATTTCATCTCGTAGTAGCCGGGGTGGGGCGCGCGGTCGGGGCCGACGATGCCGTTGCACAGGAAGTTGCCGTCCGACGGCATGTTGGCGCCGAAGTCGCCGCCATAGGCCCAGTAGGGCCGTCCTTGCCCGTCGTGCCGCAAGATTCCCTGGTCCACCCAGTCCCAAATGTAGCCGCCCTGCAAGTTCGGATATTTGTATATGGCCTGCCACTGGTCCCAGAGGCTGCCGGTCGAGTTGCCCATGGCGTGGGCGTATTCCGACGGCACCACGGGGCGGTCGCTGCCGCGGCGCCCTATGTTTTCCAGCCATGCGGCAGAGGGGTATTGGGGCACGTACATGTCGGTGTTCCACTCCCATTGGGCGCGCTCGTAGCACACGGGGCGGTCCATGACGCCCTTGTCGGCGCGCTTGAGCCACAGGTAGGTCTCGTAGAAGTTGTAGCCGTTGCCGGCCTCGTTGCCCAGGCTCCAGATGGTGACCGACGGATGGTTCTTGTTGCGCTCGAACATGTTGACCGTACGGTAGATATGTGGGGAGAGCCATTCGGGGTTGTTGCCCAGGGTGCCACCGCGGGACAGGTCGTAATACATCCCGTGGCTCTCGATGTTGGCCTCGTCGTAGACGTAGATGCCAAGCTCGTCGCACAGGTCGTAGAAGCGGCGGCCCTGGGGGTAGTGGCACAGGCGCACGCTGTTGATGTTAGCCTGTTTCATCAGCTCGAGGTCGCGGCGCATGAGGTCTTCGGTCACGTAGTGCCCCGTTTCCGGGTTGTGCTCGTGGATGTTGACGCCCTTGAGCTTCAGTGGCTGGCCGTTGACCAGCAGCAGGGTGCAGGCGCGCCCGCTAGGCGACTTCAGCTCCGTCTCCTTAATCTCTATGCGGCGGAATCCGACCCGTTGGGGGATCACCTCTGTCGTCCGCCCGCCCTCTCTGAGGCTTATGTAGAGGCGGTAGAGGTTCGGGGCTTCCGATGTCCACGTCCTGACGCCGGGGATGTCGCACTCGAACGTGTGCGTGGCGCCGAGCGAGGGGTCTACTCCGAGGCTCTGCTCCCCTTTTGCCACGACGTTGCCCCCGGCGTCTTGCAGCTCGTAGCCCAGGCTGACGTCCGAGGCCTTGTCGCCCAGGTTCCTCATGCTCACGTTCAGCCCGAAGACGCCGGTGGTGTATGTGTCGTCGAGCGTCGAGGTGATGCGGAAGTCGCGCACGGCCGTCTTGGGCTGGGAGAAGAGGAACACGTCGCGCTCGATTCCGCTTATGCGCCAAAAGTCCTGGCACTCCAGGTAGGAACCCGTGCTCCATCGGAAAATCTTTAGCGTCAGACGGTTCTCGCCGCGCCGCAGGTAGGGGTCGAGCAGATATTCGGCTGGGTTCTTCGAGTCTTCGTTATATCCCACCTCTGTCCCGTTCACGTAGACGTAGCATCCCGACTTGGCTCCCTCGACGCGCAGGAAGACGTTGCGCCCCGCCCATGCGTCTGGCACCGTGAATGTGCGGCTGTAGACGCCCACGGGGTTCTCCTCCGGCAGGGTGGGCGGCTGTGGGTTCGTGGGCTGGAACTCGTAGCCGTGGTTGGTGTATATGGCCGTGCCGAAGCCCTGGAGCTCCCAGTTGCCGGGGACTTTGATGTCCGCCCACCCGTCGGTGCTTGTCGTGGCGTCGGTTATGCCTGGCGGCAGGTCGCGGTAGCTGTCGACGAAGAAGAATTTCCACGTCCCGTTGAGGGACAGGTAGTAGGGGCTGTCTTCCCAGCGCATGGACGCGGCCTGGCTCTTGTCGGCGTAGGTCATGAACGAGTTGCGCGGATATTGTGTGTTGACGTGCGTCGTCTGCACGTCCTGCCAGTAGGCTAGTCCAGCCGCCGTCTGCCCCGCCACAAGGCAGGGCATGATGGCCGCCATTAGTGTCGATGTGGTTATTGCTTTCATTTTGCGTGAGTTTCCAGTCCGTCTGCCTCCGTGGCGCCCTCTATTCCGCAATCCACAGGCCAAGCTCCTCCGCCGCTATTGTGGCGGGTGCGCCGTCGACCGTCGTCCCCTCAATCTTCACGAATCGCACTGCGGGGATCTCCCCAATCTTGACGGTCTGCGGGATGGGGTTGTTCACGATGTTGCTGAACTCGCCGCTCGCCGCCTCGCTCCAATTCTCGCCGTCTTCGCTTGTCGAGAAGCTGAACCTGAACGCCGTCGTGGGGCGCGCCTCCTCGCCGGCCGGGGCGTAGGTGAAGTTGCGGAGTGTGACGCTCCGCCCAAGGTCTATGGTCAGCGGTTGGGCCGCGATGCTCTTCCACTCCGAGCGCGGGGCGTTGTTCCACTCCGCCTCGCCATGCGCCTCCTCGGTCGGCGGGGCGAGATATGCCCCGACGGCGGAGATGTTGGCCGTCAGGCGGCAGGAGTCTATCTTCACGCGCAGCTTGCCGGCCGTGACTTTCGGGAAGAGCATGAGCCGCTTATAGCCTATGGTCGTCCCTTGCGCCACGGTGCGCCACCCGTCGGCCGTCTGAGCCTCGACGGTGAACTTCTCGACGCGCTGCCCTTTGGAGATGTCCTCTTGCAGCAAGACGGTGTTCACCTCGCTGGCGCCTTTTAGGGCGAACTCCCGCGTCTCGCCCGCTCTCGCCGTCCACGCCGTGGCCTTGCTGTCGATCCTGTTGTCGGCGAAGGCCTTGGAGCGGAAGTCGGCGAACTCTCTCAGCCGCTTGGCGTCGGCCTCGTGGATCAGGCCGCGGCGGTCGGGGGGGATGTTGAGAAGCAGCACGGAGTTGCGCCCCACCGACTCGTAATATATGTCCGCCAGTTGGCGGAGGCTCTTCACCTTGCTGTCTTGGTCGGCGTGGTAGAACCATCCGGGGCGGATCGACACGTCCACTTCCGACGGGTACCAGTACGCCTCCGTGGCGTCCTCCAGCATGGCGCGGCTCCCGAGGTCTTTCGACATGTTGGTTATGCCCAACGCCTTGTTGCTCGCCGCCGAGCGCGAGTAGCTGCCGGGCGTGAGGACTGTCGCGCTCCACTCCGTCTCGCGGCCCAGCCCCCGCTCGTTGCCAACCCAGCGGACGTCGTCGCCCATGATGGCCGTGACGGTCTGGGGCTGCAGCTCGCGGATGGTCTTCAAGTACGAGTCCCAATCATATTCCTGCTTCTTGCCGTTGGGGCCTTCGCCGTTGGCCCCGTCGAACCACACCTCGTCCACTCGCCCGTAGTTGGTTAGCAGCTCGGTGAGCTGGCGGAGGAAGAACTCGTTGTAGCGGGGCGAGTCGCCATAGCTCTCGGCGTTGCGGTCCCACGGCGAGAGGTATACGCCGAACTTCAAGCCGTGGCGCTCGCAAGCCTTTTGCAGTTCGCCAACCACGTCGCCGCGCCCGCCGCGCCAGGGCGACGAGGCCACGGAGTGGCGCGTCGTGGCTGTGGGCCACAGGCAGAAGCCGTCGTGGTGCTTGGCGGTCAGGATTGCCATCTTGAACCCGGCGTCTTTGAGGACGCGCACCCACTGGTCGGCGTCGAGCCCCGTCGGGTTGAACAGGGCGGGGTCTTCTTTGCCGTCGCCCCACTCGCGGTCGGTGAAGGTGTTGATGCCGAAGTGGAGGAACGCTGTGAGTTCCAGCTGTTGCCACTCATATTGCCAGGGGGCGGGGACGAGGCGAGCCGCCATGTCGACTTTCTGCTCCACGGTGGCGCCGGGAGGGAACTCGACGTGCTTGACATACAGCTCCTCCTGCCCCGCGGGCGAGCAGGATGCGCCCACGAGAGCCGTCGCGAGGAGCGTGGCGCACACGTTTGTCTTCTTCATTGTCTTGGTCGTTTTGTTTTGTCGGGTAGTGTGATGGGAAACATGTCGTTGGGCCTGTGCTCGCCATAGATGATGTCTATCATGCGCTCCACGCGGGCGGGATATTGGGCGGCCAGGTCGCGCTTCTCGCCAACGTCGTCGGCCAGGTTGAAGAGGTGCGCCACGCCGCGGCTCACGACGAGTTTCCAGTCGCCCTCGCGCACCCCTATCTGGTCCGTCTCGTGGAACTCCCAATAGAGGTGCTCGTGGGCCGGCTGGGGCGACGAGCCGAGGAGCGTCGGGGCGAAAGAGATGCCGTCGAAGCAGTCGTCGGGCGTCTCCCGGTTCAGATATTTGGCAGGGAAGCCCTTGTCGCCCATCAGCTCGCAGAGGGTGGGCAAGATGTCTTGGAACGACAGCATGTGGTCGCTCTCCGTCCCGCCCGCCACGCGCCCGGGCCACCATGCCACGAAAGGCTCGCGGATGCCGCCCTCGAAGCACTCGCGCTTGATGCCCCTCAGCCCGCCGCCGCTGCCGAAGAACTCCGGGTCGGCGCCGCCCTCGCAGTGGGGGCCGTTGTCGCTGGTGAAGATGACGAGCGTGTTGGAGGCCAGGCCCGTCTGCTCCAGCTTGTCCAAGATTTGCCCCACGTAGGCGTCGAGGCGCGAGACCATGGCCGCGAACTGGGCGTGGACGTTCTCCGAGGCGTTGTAGCGCGACCCCCCGTCGCCGCCCCACGTCTTGTCCTCAAAGAAGCGGCGCTTGTAGCGCGCCACGAGGGAGTCCTGGGGCCCCCAGAGCTCGGCGTGGGGCAGGGTGTAGGTGAAGATGCCGCAGAACGGCTCGTCGGCGCTCCGACGGCCGAGCCACTCCATGCCGGCCTGGTGGATGAGGTCGGCGGAATATTGGGTGCGGCCGCGGTAGCCCGGGCCGTGCATCGGGTGGCGGATGTTCTCCTCCATGACGACGCGGACCGTCCCCGTGTCGCCGGCCGACTTGCTGTGGCGGTTGAGGAAGTTGGGGTAGTAGAGGTGCGCCTGATACTGGCATATGTAGCCAAAATATTCGTCGACGCCGCGCTTGTCGGGCGTCGAGGCCGAACCCTCATGCCCGCCGGCCCACTTGCCGAACATGCCTGTGGCGTAGCCGTTCCGCTTCATGACCTCCGGGAGGATGATGTGCCCCGCCGCATAGGGCTCCTGCCCCGCCACGGAATATTCCACGTTGTCGCCATAGAGCATCGTGGGGTGGTTCTTCCAGTGCTCGCGGTTGCCGCGCACCAGGGTGTGGCCCGAGTGCTGGCCCGTCATGAGCGACGCGCGCGACGGCGCCGAGACGGGCGAGCCCGAATACGCCTGCGTGAAGCGCATCCCCTCGCGCGCCATGCGGTCTATGTTCGGCGTCTCGATGAGCCTCTGCCCGTAGCACCCCACGTCGCCATAGCCCAGGTCGTCGGCCAAGATGATGACGAAGTTGGGCCCTGGCGGGCGCTTCCTCTTGGCGGCCTCTGCCGGCAGGGCGAGCGAGGCCCCGGCGGCGAGCATCAGCAGTCCTTTTGCCTCAATCATTGTGTGGCTCCTCCACGCCTCTCCTAGTGCCACAGCATCTCGGGCGTTATGGGCTTGAAGCCATCCGCCCCGCCGACCTTGCGGAGCCGCACCGAGCCGTCGCCCCAGTTGGAGGGCCATCCGCCGATTATGTGGCCCAGAAAGACGACGCGCAGGGCGTGCTTGCCGCCCTCAAGGGCTATCGAGCTGTCGTTGCGCGAGAAGCGCTTCACCTCGCCGCTGTTGTCCACCACGAGCTCGCCGTCAATCCACACCTCCTCAAGCTCCGACGAGACGACGTAGACGCCGCTGTCGGGGATGTCCACGTAGCCCTCCGCCACGGCTGCATACTGCTTCATGCCCCTCATGTGCGGCGCCGGGGCGATGAACGACGTCAGCTCGCGCAGCGACGAGATTGTCTTCGTGGCCGACGGCTCGCGCTTGGCGTCGTCAAGCTCTTTGACGTTGAGATACATCCCGTCCGTCACCCGCATCGAGAGGCCGGGCTCGAGGCCCTCGGGGCTCACTGCCGCCGCCAGGCCGCGCTTCTCGACGGTTATCACGCGCGTGCGGCTCATGCGGCCCGACGGGAGCAGCGTGGCGATGCGCAGGGTGCCGCTCTCGGCGAATGTCAGCGGCTTGTCGTAGACGGCCGACCGCGGCGTGGGCTCGGTGCCGTCGGTGGTGTAGACCATGGTCATGGGGCGGCTGGTCTTGAACTCCAGCGTGGCCTGGTCGGTGAAGACCACGTGGCCCAGCGAGCCGCCGGGCTGCTCGGGCTGGGGGATGTGATATTCCACGCCGATGCCGTCGAGGCGCGCGTAGGCGTTGTCCATGCGGCGGGCGAAGTCGCCGAAGTCTTTGCGGGCCGCGGCAGTCCAGCCAATCTCGGCAATGGCCAGGGCGCGCGGGTAGGTCATATATTCGCGCTGGCTGTTGCTGTAGAGGTACTCGCTCCAGACGTTGGCCTGTACGCCCGCTATTCGCCCGCCCAGCCCCGCTTTGGCCAGCGTGTCGGGCACGGGGTCGTAGCCGTAGACTTTCTCCAGCGTCGAGAAACCGCCGATGGCGACGGGCTCAATCTTGCTGTCGCCCTGGTAGTGGTCCAGGTAGAGGCCGTTGGAGCTGGGGGTCATGATGGCGTCGTGGCCGGCCAGGGCCGCCGCTATGCCGCCGGCCTCGCCGCGCCACGACATGACGGTCGCCGTCGGGGCGGGGTTGCCCTCCAATATCTCGTCCCAGCCTATGATGCGCTTGCCATACCTCTCCAGGTATTTCTCCACTCGCTCCACGACGTAGGTCTGGAGCAGCTCCTCGGCCGAGTGGCGGGCGTCGCCCCTGATGCCCAGGTCGCGGATGCGCTTCTGGCACCGCGGGCACTCCCTCCACCGCTCTTTGGGGCACTCGTCGCCGCCAATGTGGAAGTAGCTTCCGGGGAAGAGAGGCGCCATCTCGTCTATGACGTCTTGCAGGAACGCGAACGTCTCCTCGCGCCCGGGGCACATGACGATGTTCTCCACGCCCCATATGGCCCTCGGCGTCGTGGCCTCGCCCGTGCACGACAGCTCCGGGTAGGCGGCTATGGCGGCCAGCTCGTGGCCGGGAATCTCCAGCTCCGGCACGACGGTGATGAATCTGTCGGCGGCATATTTGACCACGTCGCGCACCTCGTCCTGGGTGTAGAAGAACGGCCCGTATTCCGTCCCCTCGCCGTCGACGCGCTTGCCGCCCACCTCCGTCAGCTTCGGATATTTCTTAATCTCAATGCGCCATCCCTGGTCCTCGGTCAGGTGCCAGTGCAGGCGGTTGAGCTTGAACGCCGCCATGACGTCTATCTGCCGCTTTATGTCGTCTACGGTCATCCAGTGGCGGCACGGGTCTATCATGAGGCCGCGGTAGGCGAAGCGGGGCGAGTCTTCGACGCTCACGGAGCGGGCGCTCCACGTCAGCCCCTCCACCGGCGTCCGGCTCTCTATCTCGGCGGGCAGCAGTTGCAGGAAGCTCTGCATGGCGTAGAACAGCCCCTGCGCCGTCGTGGCGGTTGCCGAGACGCCCTTGGGGGACACCTCGAGCCGGTAGCCCTCCTCGCCCAGGGCCGGGTCGTCGCCCAGGCTGAGGCGGATGTCGCCCTCGTCCGCCACCGTCAGCCCGTAGCCCGTGGCGCGCCCCATCTTCTCGGCGAAGAAGCCCGCCACGGCGCGGCTGTCGGGCGTCGTGGCGCCAATCGTCATGCCGTCGCGCAGGGTGAAGGCCCCCTCGCGAAGCTCCAGCGTCTGGGGCGCCGGGATGATGTTGACGCCCTCGTTGTAGGGTCTCGACGCTTCGGGCGAGCGTCCGCAGGAGGCGAGCAGGGCCGCGCAAAGGGCCGCCGCCGCCAGGTCTCTTTTCAGTTCCATCGCTGGGTCTCGTTAAGTTTGGTGTTTGAGAAGAACATGTGTTTGAAGATGCAGGTGCTTGTTTGCCAAACGTCACAAATGTATGCAATTTTTGCTCAACAAGCGAATCTGGGGAAAATATTGTGGAGTAATTAGTGAATGGCTGGAGGCTCACGTTTTGGCGGTCTTTGCCCCGGTCGTGCGGAATGGCTACTTTCGCACAATGGACGATTTGCTAAAAGCTGGACTATGACACCCATCGAGGAGCGCCGCCAGCAGCTTCAGAAGCAGCTCGACGCCCAAAAAGGCGCCAAGGAGCGGAACGTCTTGGGGCAGTTCGCCACGCCCTATGCGCTGGCGTGCGAGATAATGCAGGTCGTCAAGGGCGTAGTGGGAGATGGTGACGTCTCGTTCCTCGAGCCCGCCGTGGGGCTCGGGGCGTTCTATTCGGCGGCGGTCGAGACTTTCGGGGGGCGGATGCGCCGTGCGGTGGGCTTCGAGGTCGACGGGCACTATGGCCGCCCGGCGCAAGCCCTTTGGCGAGACTTCCCCATGGACATCCGCATCGCCGACTTCCTGCGCCAAGAGCCGCCCGCGGAGAAGTTCAACTGCCTGGTGGCCAATCCGCCCTACGTCCGGCATCACCACATTGAGGCGGCCGTCAAGGCGAGTCTCCGGGGTCGGGTGGAGCGCAAGCTTGGCATCAAGGTGTCGGCTCTGGCTGGCCTCTATTGCCACTTCATGCTGCTCTCCGCCTCGTGGCTTGCCGAGGGCGGCGTGTCGGCCTGGCTTGTCCCCGCGGAGTTTCTCGACGTGAACTATGGCGTAGCCGTCAAGCAGTTTCTGGTGTCGCGGGTCCGGTTGCTCCGGGTGCACAGGTTCGAGGCGGACAGCGTGCAGTTCGACGACGCCTTGGTCAGCTCCTGCGTCGTGCTGTTTCAGAACCTGCCGCCCGGCGGCGGGCCACCGGTCGAGCTGACTTCGGGCGGGAGCCTCAAAGGGCCCGCTTCGCGAATGTGTGTCCCCCTCGCCTCCCTGCGTCCGTCAGACAAGTGGACGCCTCTGTTCAGCCCCCGCGCGGCGCGCCCGGGCCACAAATATGTCTTGGGCGATTTCTTCAAGGTCAAGCGCGGGGTCGCCACCGGCGACAACGGCTTCTTCATCGTCAAGACGGAGGAGGCCAGGGCGGGCGGCATTGCGGACGACTTCCTGGTCCCCATCATGCCGGCCCCTCGCCACTTGCCAAAAGACGTGACGAGGGTCGAGGAGTCCGGCCTGAGCCTCTTCTCTTGCGCCGCCGACGAGCAGGTGCTTCGCTCGCGGTTCCCCTCCACGTGGAGGTATGTCGAGCAGGGCGCGTCGCAAGGGGTGCCGTCGGGCTACATTTGCCGGCAGCGGAGGCCATGGTACTGCTGCCCGCGCCCCGCGCCCGCCCCTTTTGTCATCCCCTATATGGGCAGGACGGGCGGGGCCTTCCGTTTCATTTGGAACGAGGGGCGCCTCGTCACGGCCAATGTCTATCTCAATCTCCATCCCCTCCCGCAGTACGCCGCCGCGCTTCGCCATGTCGGCAGTCTTCAGTCTGTGTGGCGGGCGCTCAACTCCATTCCGCCCGACGTCATGGAGGCTCACGGCAGGGTCTATGGGGGCGGGTTGCGCAAGTTTGAGCCGGGCGAGCTTATGGGGCTGCCAGCCGACGGCGTGGCCGAGGTCTTGCTCCCCCTCTCGGCCGCTCCATCCCTCTGTTTGTGAGGCTGTGCGGCCCCGTGCGGCTCATTCCCGCTCGCCCCTCACCTCGTCGAGGACGTAGCGGAACTCGCTGTACTCGAACTTCCCGCTCATCGTCTCTTTCTGGAACTGCGTCTCGCCCTCCGGCATGGCCTCCACCATGCGGCGCAGCTCGCGGTGGCGCTCGGCGCCCATGATGTCGTCGATGCCCAGGCCGCTCTCGCCGATGGAGCGAATCAGGTGCCCGGCTATGGTGCTGCGGGCCAGTCCCCGCTCTTTGGCCACGGCGTCGATGTCGCCAAGCCTCTTGAAAGCCTCGACGGACAGCTCCACGGTGCTGACTTTCGGCTCCTTTTTCGCGTGCTGCATCTTGGGGCGTTGCTCCCGGCCCGCGGCGCGTGTCCCTCTGGCGAAGTGGCGCCCGACGACGGACAGGATGTCGGCCCCATATTTGTCAATCTTGGCGTCGCCCATGCCTTTCACCCCCCGCAGCTCCTTGAGGCTCGTCGGCACGGTGTCGGCAATGTTCATCATGACGGCGTTGCTCAAGATGGCGTACGCGGGCGTCGTCGTCCCCGCTATGAGCGACGAGCGCCACCTCTTGAGGTCTTTATAGAGGTCTTTGTTCGTCACCTCGCGCTCGTCGGCCTCGACCTTGGCGGCGCGCAGCGACGCCTCGTCGGGCTCTTTCGATATTGCCATGGCTTTCGCCGCCACAATCCGCGTCGGGTTGAACCCGCCGCTGGCCACGACCCGCAGCGTGGCGTGCTTCACCGTCAGCTCCTGGATTAGCGACGCGCGCAGGTCCGACCGGCGCCGCTCCACCTCTTTGTTGTTCAGCGTCAGGGCCGTCGTCGCCACGAGGGGGTCGAGAATCTCGTGCGCGCGGCTCTCGAAATACTTGGCCCCGTTGGCGGCGCGCGCCATCAGCGCCTCGTTGGCCACGATGTCGCCGCCACCGGCGTGGCACTGGTGGCATATGGCGGAGAATTTCTGCGCCGGCGCGCATATCTCGGTGTCGCAACGGCTCAGTGCCGAGCCAATCTCGGATATGAGGGCGGGGTAGGTCGTCGAGTAGCTCTCCTCCAGGAGGCGCATGATGCGGTGGGCGCAGACGGTTACGGAGCGGAAGTCGAAGAGGTCCGCCATGACCGTCACGGCGTAGTCGGAGGCGAAGCGGTTCAGCTCCTCGCGCGAGATTCTGCGTCCGCCGCGGTCGCCCATGTACTGCTCCACGGAGCGGTCTGTCATGATGCTCCCGCGCGAGATCCGGGTGCTGAGCACCATCCCCTCGAACGAGCGGCAGCGGCTCAGGGCCACGTAGACCTGCCCGGGCGAGAACGACGAGCCGGCGTCGATTATGGCGCGGTCGAACGTCAGGCCCTGGCTCTTGTGGATGGTTATCGACCACGCCAGGCGGAGGGGGAGCTGGGAGAACGTGCCTTCGACGGTCTGCTCCACCTCGCCCGTGTCCTTGTTCAAGTTGTAGGAGATGTTCTGCCACGTGTCGCGGCGCACCTCGATCTCGCCGTGCTCGTCGTCCGACGAGACGGTCACGCCCTCGTCGCCGAGCCGCGTCACGTGGCCTATCTTGCCGTTGAAGAACCGGCCTTGGGGGTCGTTTTTGAGGAACATCACCTGCGCGCCCTCTTTCAGGGTCAGGCGGCTCTCGGCGGGGTACGCCTTTTCGGGGAATGTCCCCGACGTGGCGCACTCGTAGACGTGGGGCTCGCCGCCAAGCCGCGCCAGCCGCTCGGCGTTGAGGCCGTCGGCCGTGGAGTTGTGGGTCGTGAGGCGGATGTATCGCTCGCTGTCGGAGGGGTCGAAGCCGGGCTTGTAGCGGCTGTTGAGCAGGAGCAGGTCGTCGTCGCTCATGTCGTTGTTGCGCACCTTGTTCAGCAGCCCTATGAACTGCTGCTCCGTCTGCCGGTAGATGTGGCGAAGCTCGACGACGTGATATTGGACCTGCTGCAGGGCGCGGCTGGAGAAGAAGTAGGGTGTGCGGTAGTAGTCCCGCAAGATTTCCTCCTCCTCGGCCTTGACCACGGGCGAGAGCTGCATGAGGTCGCCGATGAGCAGGAGCTGCACGCCGCCAAAGGGGGCGTCGCTGTGCCTCACCTGGCGCAGGCGGGCGTCTACGGCGTCGAGCAGGTCGGGGCGGACCATGCTCACCTCGTCGATGACGAGCAGGTCGATGCTGCGCATCAGCTTGAGCTTGCTCCGGCGAATCATCCGGCTCTGTTCCAGCGGCTTGCCGGGGAGGTTCAGCGACGGGGCAATCTGGAAAAAGGAGTGGATGGTGACGCCGCCGGCGTTTATGGCCGCCACGCCCGTCGGGGCCACGACCACCATGTGGCGAAGGTTCGCCTCGCGAAGCCGTTTCAAGAATGTGGTCTTGCCTGTCCCGGCCCGGCCCGTCAAGAATATGCTCACGCCCGTGCGCGTCAGGCACTCCCAGGCCGTCCAGGCCTCCTCGTTCTCTTCGCGACTGTATGGCGACTTTGTGCTTCCCATCTTGGTTTTGTTTCTTTGGCAAATATAATAGTTTTCCATGCGCCGACCCTTTTTGCTAACTTAGCGTCCGCAATTTTCCCTCTTTCCCTAGCAGTGCCAACACTTCACGATATGCGCGGCTTTTCGCGCCCGCTCCGCCCCCTGGCGGCTTGCGCGGCGTTGCTCGCCGCGGCGTGGGGGTGCGCCAACCCCGGGACGCCCACGGGCGGCCCGCGGGACGTCCGCCCGCCGCGCATGGTCTCGTCCCTGCCGGAGGCCGGGGCCACGGACTTCGGCGGCAAGGCCGTGACGATATATTTCGACGAGAACGTGCAGCTCAAAGACGCCGACCAAAAGTTCGTCATGTCGCCGCCGACGGCCAAGAAGCCGCGCGTCGAGGCGCATGCACGGTATGTGAGGGTGGCGTTCGACGAGGAGCTCCTGCCCGCCACGACGTATACGCTCGACTTCGCCGACTGCCTGTCAGACCTCAACGAGGGCAACGTCTTCGAGAACTTCACTTTCACTTTCTCGACAGGCGGGACCACCGACTCCATGATGATTTCGGGCAACGTCTACGACGCCTCGACGCTCATGCCCGTCGAGGGGATATACGTCCTGCTCCACGGCAACCTCGCCGACACGGCTTTCCGCAAGGCGACGCCCGCGCGCGTGGCCAAGACCGACGCCCGGGGTCGCTTCGCAATCAAGAATGTCCCCGCGGGGGCCGAATACGACATCTTCGCCCTCGACGACCAGAACCGCAACTTCCTCTTCGACCAGGCGGGCGAGAAGATTGCCTGGCTCGGGCGGCGCGTCGCGCCGTCGTTCGAGACGAGGCAGGTGCCCGACAGCGTCAAGACCGACTCCACGTTCGTCCTCAACGACACCGTGAGGTTCTACTACCGGCCCACCGTGCGAGACACGCTTGTCTTCACGCCCGACTCGCTCGTCCTCTTCGCCTTCGACGAGGACGTATACGACCAGTACATCAAGACCGACGAGCGCAAGCAACGCAACAAGCTCAGCATCACGTTCAACAAGCCCATGCCCAGGCGGCCGCGCGTCAGCTTCGTGGGGCGCGAGGGGGGAGACGTGGCGGTGTTCCAATATAGCCCCACCAACGACACCGTGCAGGTCTGGATGACCGACACAGCCGTGTGGCGCCGCGACTCGGTCGTCATCGCCGTCAGCTACCTTGTGGCCGACTCCATCGGGAGTCTTGTGGAGCGCACCGACACGCTCAAGGAGTGGCACTTCGAGAAGAAGACCGAGGCGGGCGGGCAGCAGCGCCGGCGCCGGCGGGACAAGGCCCCGGAGAAGCCAAAGGTCGAGCTGTTGGCCGTCAAGGTGGCGGGTGCCGTGGCGCCCTACGCCGACCTCCCAATCACGGCCCCTACGCCGTTCGCCAGCTTCTGTTGGGATTCCGTCCGGGTCTTCCAAAAGGTGGACACGCTGCTCAAGCAGGTGCCTTTCGTCCCCGTCGACGACACCGTCAACGTCTGCCGAAAGGCCGTCAAGGTGAAGTGGGAGCCCGGGGGGCAGTACGTCGTCACGATAGACTCAGCCTCGGTCTCCGATGTCTATGGGCTGGTCAATGGGCCGCTGAAGCAGAACGTGGGCGTCACGGCGCTCGACAAATATGGCACCCTCTATGTCGATGTCGACAGCGTCCCCGACGGGGGCCTGCTACAGCTCACCGACACCAAGGGCAACGTCTTGCGCCAAAACTACTTGCGCCCCAACGGCAAGGCCGGGTTCCGATATCTGAAGCCGGGCGACTACATGCTGCGCATCCTCGTTGACGACAACCGCGACGGCAAGTGGACCACCGGCAGTTGGGACGAGCGCCGGCAGCCGGAGACCCTCATATACTACATGGAGAAGGTCAACGTGCGTCAGAATTGGGACATCCATGTCGACTTCTCCACCCGCCATTTCTCCACCGACGCCTATGCCCGCAAGTTCGGCACCCAGACCCGTAGGCGCAGGTAGCCAGCCGGCCGGGGGCGACGACGAGAGGTGGATGGCCGAGGCGCTCAAGGAGGCGCGGCAGGCGGCCGCCGAGGGCGAGGTCCCCGTCGGCGCCGTGGTGGTCTGCCGGGGCAAGGTCGTCGGCCGGGGGCGCAACATGACGGAGAGGCTCGCCGACGTGACCGCCCACGCCGAGATGATAGCCGTCACGGCGGCGGCCCGGCGGCTCGGCGCCAAATATCTCAACGACTGCACTCTCTACGTCACCCTGGAGCCGTGCGTCATGTGCGCCGGCGCCCTGGCCTGGAGCCAGGTAGGGCGCATCGTCTACGCCGCGGCCGACGACAAGAGGGGATATTCGCGCCTGTCCCCCTGCCCCCTGCACCCCAAGACGAGGGTCTGCCCCGCCGTGCGCCAGGCCGAGGCGGCGGCGCTCGTCAGGGCTTTCTTCGGGGCCAGGCGCTAGCGCGCCATGTTGTTTTTCAACGTCATAATTGCTAAATTCGCAACCCAAAAAGTGGCGCGCCGTGGACGTGACGACGGCGGCGTCTCTCCGTTTTTTGTTTGTCATTGATTCTCATGAGCAAGAGATTTGCCGAATACAAGGGCTTGGACCTCACCGGGGTCAGCAAGGAAGTCCTGGCGCAGTGGAGGCGTGAGGACGCTTTCCGCGCCAGCCTGAAAGAGAGGGAGGGGCATCCCGACTTCGTGTTCTACGACGGGCCCCCATCGGCCAACGGCAAACCGGGCATCCACCACGTCATGGCCAGGGCCATAAAGGACGCTTTCTGCCGATACAAGACCCAGCGCGGCTTCCGGGTCGTGCGCAAGGCCGGATGGGACACGCACGGCCTCCCGGTCGAGTTGGGGGTCGAGAAGATGCTCGGCATCACCAAGGAGGACATCGGCTCAAAAATCTCGGTCGACGAATACAACGCCGCTTGCCGCACCGAGGTCATGAAATATATCGACCAGTGGGAAGACCTGACCCAGAAGATGGGCTACTGGATCGACATGGACGACCCCTACATCACCTATGACAACCGGTATGTCGAGAGCCTATGGTGGCTTCTCAAGCGTCTATACGACAAGGGCTTCCTCTACAAGGGATATACCATTCAGCCCTATTCGCCGGCTGCCGGCACGGGGCTGAGCAGTCACGAGCTGAACCAGCCAGGCTGCTATCGCGACGTCAAGGACACGACGGTGACGGCCCAGTTCGCCCTCACCCGCGGCGGCAGGAGCGAGTTCCTCTTCCGGGCCGCCGAGGGGCTGCCGGTCTTCGCCTTGGCGTGGACGACAACGCCGTGGACCCTGCCGTCCAACACGGCGTTGTGCGTCGGCGAGAACATTGTCTATCAGCTCATCAAGACTTTCAACCCATACTCCGCGCGGCTGGAGGCCGTCGTCTTGGCCAAAGACCTGGTCCCGTCCTACTTCTCGGCCAAGGCCCAGGGCGTCTCTTTTGACGCCTACAAGCCGGGCGACAAGGATGTCCCCTACGCCGTCCTGGCCGAGTTCGCCGGCCGTGAGCTTGTCGGCATCGGCTACGAGCAGCTCTTCGCTTTCGCCCGCCCCGACGGCAAGGCTTTCGAGGTCATCAGCGGCGACTATGTGACGACCTCCGACGGCACCGGCATCGTCCACATCGCCCCCGACTTTGGCGCCGACGACGCCCGCGTGGCGCGCAACTTCGGCATTGTCCCGCTCATGTTCGTGGACCGCAACGGCAAGGAGCAGCCCATGGTGGACCGCCGCGGGCGCTTCTTCCCCATCGAGGACCTCGACCCCGACTATGTCAAGGCCTTCGTCAATGTGGACTCCTATGCCGAGTTCGCCGGCCGCTACGTCAAGAACGCCTACGACGACTCCCTGCCCGCCGACGCCCCCACGCTCGACGTGGATCTCTGCATGAAGCTCAAGGCCGAGGGCAAGGCGTTCAAGATTGCCAAGCACGTCCACAGCTATCCGCACTGCTGGCGCACCGACAAGCCAGTCCTCTACTACCCGCTCGACTCCTGGTTCGTCCGGACCACCGCGGCAAAGGACAGGCTCATCGAGCTCAACGCCACAATCAACTGGAAGCCGTCCTACACCGGGAGCGGCCGCTTCGGCAACTGGCTGGAGAACCTGCAAGACTGGAACCTTAGCCGCTCGCGCTTCTGGGGGACGCCCCTGCCCATTTGGCGCACCGAGGACGGCAAGGAGGAGGTCTGCATAGGCTCCATGAAGGAACTCATGGCCGAGATCGACAAGGCCGTCAAGGCCGGGGTCATGACGGACAACCCATATAAGAACTTCAAGGTCGGCGACTACTCGGCCGCCAACTACGACCCCACGAACATCGACCTCCACCGCCCGTATATCGACGCGGTGGTGCTCGTCTCGCCTAGCGGCAAGCCCATGAGGCGCGAGGCGGACCTCATCGACGTGTGGTTCGACAGCGGGGCCATGCCCTATGCGCAATACCACTACCCGTTCGAGCACGAGGGCGACCTGCTCTTCCCGGCCGACTTCATTGCCGAGGGGGTCGACCAGACGCGCGGATGGTTCTTCACGCTCCACGCCATCGCCACCATGTGTTTCGACGGCGTGGCGTTCAAGAACGTCATTTCCAACGGCCTGGTCCTCGACAAGAACGGCAACAAGATGTCCAAGAGGCTCGGCAACGCAGTGGACCCCTTTGAGGTCATCGACGAGTACGGCCCCGACGCCCTCCGTTGGTACATGCTCACCAACTCGCAGCCGTGGGACAACCTTAAGTTCGACAAGGCCGGCGTGGACGAGGTGAGGCGCAAGTTCTTCGGCACTCTCTACAACACCTACTCCTTCTTCGCGCTCTACGCCAACATCGACGGCTTCACGGGCAGCGAGCCCCAAGTCCCGGTGGCCGATCGCCCCGAGATAGACCGTTGGGTCATATCGCTCCTCAACAGCCTCGTGGCAGAGGTCTCAGACGCCATGGAGAGCTACGAGCCCACCCGAGCGGGACGCGCCATCCAGAACTTCGTCATGGAGAACCTCTCCAACTGGTACGTGCGCCTCAACCGCAAGCGCTTCTGGGGTGGGAAGATGGACGCCGACAAGCTCGCCGCCTATCAGACCCTCTACGAGTGCCTGCGCAAGGTCGTGGCAATAAGCGCCCCCATAGCGCCTTTCATTGCCGACCGCATGTGGTGCGACCTCGTCGGCGACGCGTCGCAGTCTGTCCATATGGTCGAGTGGCCCGTAGCCGATGCCGCCCTGGTGGACAAGGCCCTGGAGGAGAGGATGGGATACGCGCAGAGCGTCTCGTCGATGGTGCTCGCCCTGCGGCGCAAGGTGAACATCAAGGTGCGCCAGCCGCTATGCAAGATTCTTGTCCCCGCCGCCGACGAGGGGTTCCGCGGGCAGGTGGAGTCCGTCAAGAACCTCATCCTGGCCGAGGTCAACGTCAAGGAGCTGCAGTTCGTCACCGAAGACGACGGCATCCTCAAGAAGCGCATCCGTCCGAACTTCAAGGCGCTAGGCCCCAAGTTCGGCAAGCTGATGAAAGGGATCGCGGCCGCCATGGCCGAGATGTCGACACGCGACATTGCCGCCTTTGAGCTCGATGGGCGCTTTGCGCTCTCCGTGGCCGGCGAGCGGGTGGAGATTGAGGCCGCCGACGCCGAGGTCATATCAGAGGACATCCCGGGCTGGCTCGTTGCCAACGACGGCAGCCTGACGGTGGCTCTCGACATCGAGGTGACGCCAGAGCTCCGCAAGGAGGGCATCGCGCGCGAGTTCGTCAACAGGATTCAGAACCTGCGCAAAGAGTCGGGCTTCGACGTCACCGACAAGATTGTGGTGCGGATCGAGGCCAACGAGCGCACGGACGAGGCGGTGAGGGACTTCGCCGACTACATAGCGGCGCAGACTTTGGCGCAAGAGGTGTTGATAGACGGCAAGCTGACCGCCGACGCGGCGCAGAGGGTGGAGCTCGATGCCGACCTCTCGCTCCTCGTCTCGGTCCGAAAGATTTGACAACCCATCCAGCACAACTATGAGGGCGTCGGCCGCTAGTCCCGGCAGTGGGTATGGCCGCGAGCCCCTAATACTTATTCAACTATGGCAGAGAAGACACGTTACTCCGACGAGGAACTGCAGGAGTTCAAGGAGATTATCCTTGAGAAGCTAGAGAAAGCAAAGCGTGATTTCGACCTCTATCGCAATGAAATCACCCACGGCGACGTCAACGACACGCAGGACACTTCGCCGACGTTCCACGCTTTGGAGGAGGGCATCAGCCTCCTCTCCAAGGAGGACGCGAGCCGTATGGCGGAACGCTCGCAGAAGTTCATCGCCAACCTGCAAGCCGCGTTGGTGCGGATCGAGAACAAGACCTACGGCATCTGCCGCGAGACCGGCAAGCTCATCCCCAAGGAGCGCCTGCGCGCCGTGCCGCACGCCACGCTCAGCATCGAGGCGAAGCAGAAAGGGCGCGCCGGCGAGTAGCTTCGGCGCAAGCATGACGGGGACGCACGGCTTGTGCGTCCTTTCTTCGCAATGCGGCTTTCGTCGTGGCCTCGTGGCGGCATGAGGCCGATGGCTCGATACACGTTTGAGACAGTATAAAAATCATTTCCCCTCAATGACAGCGAACGCTAAGGTGTCGGTGGCCGTGGTGGCGGCAGTCCTGGTCGTAGACCAGCTTGTTAAGATTTGGGTCAAGACGCACTTCGCGCTCGGCGAGGAGGTCAGCGTCTTCGGCGACTGGTTTCGCCTCCATTTCGTCGAGAACAACGGCATGGCTTTCGGCATGCAGCTCTCCGGCTCTAGTTGGGGCAAGCTGGCCTTGTCGGTTTTCCGCATTGTCGCCATTTGCCTCATAGGCTGGGGGCTTGTCCGCCTCTGCCGCGCCGAGGGGCGGCGTGGGCTTGTGGTCTGCGTCTCGCTTGTCCTGGCGGGCGCCGTGGGCAACATCATCGACTCCGTCTTCTATGGCGTCATCTTCAGCTCGTCGTGGGGGCAGGTGGCGGAGCTTTTCCCTGCCGAGGGCGGATATGGCGAGTGGCTTCACGGGCGCGTCGTCGACATGCTCTACTTCCCGCTTGTCGATGGCGTGTTCCCCTCGTGGCTGCCGTTCGTCGGGGGAGAGTCTTTCCTCTTTTTCCGCCCTGTCTTCAATGTGGCCGACTCGGCCATATGCGTGGGGATTTTCCTCATGCTCCTCTTTTTCCACAAGGACCTCAACGCCGTCTTGGGCGACGGCGATGCGAAAGCATGAAAATGTTCGCCCCCGCCCCTTGCATTGTCGGGGAAATGTCATACCTTTGCTCTCGCTAAACGGAAGCGTTTAGCTCTGTTCTTGGTCGGTTGGATGAGTGGCTTAGTCAACGGTCTGCAAAACCGTCTACAGCAGTTCGAATCTGCTACCGACCTCGCTCTAGCGAGACTCGCCATTTGGCGGGTCTCTTTTTTTTTGCCACCCCCTCCCAAACGTAATTTGTTGGAGTTCGTCTTGCCGTGTCCGCGGCAGACGGTTGCGTGGCTGTGTGTTTTCCTCTATTTGTCTACGAGGTGTCTTTGCTCCTGCTTGCCTGTGCTTTGTGGGCATTCCGTCCTGCGAAAGTGTGTTTTGCGCCGCGGTCTTTTCTTCACGCTTCTTTGGGCAAATTGCCCTTGATGGCCGACATATTATCTCCGCAATCCTTGTTTTTTATGTTCTGTTTCACTGTCTGTTTGCGTTCGTTGTTTGTTTGATGCCTTAGGTCATTGTTGATTTATAGGTTGTTCTGCCTTTTCGTCCCGCTTCTTTCTTAGCTCGTCCACGCAGTTTCGCCCGCAAGGTTAAAAGCGTTAATCCCTTTGCCTGTTGGGGAAAAGCGGCATAGCTTTGTTTTGTGAGCGAAGTGAAATAATCTATCATTCGCATGGTTCAAGATATGACATCTATCGTGCCGTGGGTGCTACTGTTTTGCTTCGCATAGTCAAAATCAAGAGTACGCATATGAAGACACTAAATCTATCATTACTCCTATTGGCCGTTGTGGCTATGTTCGCTTGCTCTGATGATTTGGGCGATGCCTTGGGCGAACGGGAACTTTATGATGCATACCTACAACACAGGTTCTGTTGAATTTGGCATTGTAGTTAAGTAACATATGAATAGGTCACTTTCAAGAGCCATTTTCTGCCTCATAGCGTTGTCTTTCGTTGCGCAAGTGCGACTGTCCGCACAAAAACTAGGGACATACAGCCGCCACACCCTGTCCTATGAGCGGCAGGAGGGGCTATATGAGGAATTTCGACAAGAGGGTACGCTTGTGACAAAGGGGCTGTCCTACGGTTTCACGCATGGCGTTGGTGTCAGCCGCGCAATTCCGCTTGCGGTCGAGTTCGGCGGCAGGTTGGCGTGGACGCACGGCGTGGATAAGGACGCATACTATAAGATATCTAGGAAAGATTTCTTGTCAATCGTGTTGCCCGTCAATGCGGCATATCGGATAAGTCTCTTTCGGGGCAACCTTGCCGTGGCGTCGTTCTTAGGTCCCACTTTCCGATTCAATATCATCGGGCGTCACTACTATGAGTATCGCTATCAGTCTAATGGACGTTCCGACAATTTTCTCAGCCGACGTTTGGACTCCCCGGCCAATATATTCCAGTTCGGGGGAGATATAGGAGTTGGTCTGATTTTTAGGAGGTTGTACGTCGGCTATGCGTTTCAGTGCGATTTTACGAACTATATGGACAAATTGAACTACGGAGACCCTTACGTGCAAAAGTCGGACTTCCGTACTCGCACCAGCATAGTCTCTGTAGGATTGGAGTTCTGAATGGGTGAACACTGCGCGACAGCCCCCCACTTTTTGAGACCCGCCGGCAGGTGGGTCTCTTTTTTGCGTTTCCATTCCCTCTAAATGCTTATATTTGAATATAAACAGACATCTATGGCAGGCTACATTCGGTTCGACTGGGCCATGAAGCGGATGCTCCGCGACAAGGCAAACTACGGCATTCTGGAGGGGCTCATAACCACGCTCTTGGGGCGTGAGGTGCGGATCCGCACGCTTTTGGAGAGCGAGGGAAATCAGCAGGACTACGACGACAAGTTCAACCGCGTAGACATCCTGGCCGAGGACTCGCGTGGCGAGCTCATGATTGTGGAGGTGCAGAACTCCCGCGAGCTGACATATTTCCACCGTATGCTCTACGGTGTCTCAAAAGCCATTGCCGAATACATGACCCTGGGTCAGGACTACGGCAAGGTGCGCAAAGTGTACTCCATCAACATCGTATACTTCAGCCTGGGGCAGGGCGACGACTGTGTCTATCATGGCAAGACCGTCTTCTGCGGCATCCACGAGCCACATTCCGACTTGCGGCTGAGCTATGCTCAGTGCAAGCGTTTCTTTGGTGACGACTTCGACGAGCGGGGCGATTTCCCCAATGCCGGTGTGCTTTTCCCCGAATACTATGTCTTGCGGGTCGAGGACTTCAACAGGGTGGCTACCACGCCTTTGGAGGAATGGCTGCGATATTTGAAAAGTGGAGAAGTCGGCGAACGTCCCAAGGCCGCTGGACTCGACGAGGTGCAACGCAGGATGATTGTGGACCGGATGGCGCCCGACGAGAAGTCCGCCTATCTCAAGCACGTTGACAACCTCTCCTACGAGCATGGTGCTGTGGAGACTGGGAGATATGAAGGACGGCTAGAGGGACACGCCGAAGGACTTATCGAGGGTCGAGCTGAAGGACGTGCTGAGGGTCGAGCTGAAGGACGTGCTGAGGGTCGTGCTGAGGGTCGTGCGGAAGGTCGTGCGGAAGGTCGTGCCGAGGGACTTGCGGAAGGACTTGCTGAGGGGGCTAGTTCCAAGGCCGAGGAGATTGCCAGGAAGCTACTGCAAGCCGGACTCTCTGCCGAGGCCGTGGCTGCGCATACCGATTTGGAGCTGCCTAAAGTGTTGGAGATTGGGAAATCGCTCTGCGAGTAGGGGCATATCCCAACTCCTCTAGGCAAGTGGCTAGGCTCTCCTGCCACAGCGGGGGCTCGATGCCGAACGTCTGCGCAACTTTTTCGGTGTCTAGCACGGAGTAGGGGGGGCGGGCTGCCTTGGTGGGGTAGTCGCCGGTCTTGATTGGCTCTATTCGGCACTTGGCGCCCGACATCTCCGCTATGGTTGCGGCGAAATCATACCAACAGCACTTGCCGGCGTCGGCGTAATGATATACGCCGTCAAGCCCCGGACGGTATCGTTTTGCTATGGTCGCCACGGCGCGCGCCACATTGCCAACGTAGGTCGGCGTTCCCCATTGGTCAGACACGACCCCGACGCTCGTCCTCTCGCCGAAGAGGCGAAGCATGGTCAGCAAAAAGTTTTTCCCCCATGTGGCATAGAGCCACTGGGTGCGGACTACGATGTGGCGGCATCCACTTGCCGCAATGGCTTTCTCGCCGTCAAGTTTTGTCTTGCCGTAGACGCTCAGCGGGTGCGTGGCGTCGTCTTCCCGGTAGGGACGCGACGTGTCCCCGTCAAACACATAGTCCGTCGAGATGTGGATTAGCGTGGCGTCCGCCTCTTTGGCCGCCGTCGCAATGTTCCTTGGGGCCACGTGGTTGAGCTTGTCCGCCGCTTCGGCGGCGTCTTCGGCGGCGTCCACCGCGGTATATGCGGCGCAATTCACGATTATTTCCGGCTGCACCGTGCGCACCGTGCGCAAGACCTCCTCCTCTTTGGTCACGTCGCACTCAGCCGACCCCATGGCCACCGCGTCAGCACCCTCGGTGGCGCTTGCCTCTCGCGTCACGGCGCGTCCCAGCATTCCTGTCGCGCCGAAGATGAGGATGCGTCGGCTCATATCGCGCCTGCGTGGTAGTCGAACAGGTCTGCCGCCGCCGACAGAGGGGCGTGGCGGCGGTCTTTGTCCGAGAGGACTATCTCGTCGGCCGCTATCCCCCAGTCTATGCCTATCTGAGGGTCGTCGTAGGCTATGCCCCTCTCGCTTTCGGGCGAGTAGGGGTTGTCGCATTTATATTGGAACAAGGCCGTCTCGCTCATCACTGCGAACCCATGGGCGAACCCGCGGGGGATGAACAGTTGCCTGTGGTTGTCCCCCGTAAGCTCAACGGCCACGTGCCTGCCGAATGTCGGGCTGCCGCGGCGGATGTCCACAGCCACGTCGAGCACGCGCCCCTCGACGACGCGGACAAGCTTGCTCTGCGCCTTGTCGCCGCACTGGTAGTGGAGGCCGCGCACGACGCCGCGTGTCGAGCGGCTCTCGTTGTCTTGTACGAAGCGGACGGGGCCGACCAACGCGTCGAACTCTCGTTGTGAATATGACTCGAAAAAGTAGCCGCGGCTGTCGCCGAATATGCGCGGTTCGAGGATTACGACGCCCTCGATGCCTGTTCGTATGATGTTCATGTGAATGCAGCTTGGGAGATGATGGGCTGGAGTTCCCTGCTAAGCCATAACTTCGTCGCCCCCCGCCAACCGCAGGAGGTATTGCCCATAGGCGTTGTTCTTCATCGGCTCGGCTATGCGGAGCAGGTCGTCGCGCCCGATCCATCCGTTGACGAACGCTATCTCCTCCAGGCAGGCCACCTTCAAGCCCTGCCGTTTCTCCACGACCTCTATGAATGTCGAGGCGTCCGACAGGCTCTCGTGCGTCCCCGTGTCGAGCCATGCGAAGCCGCGGCCCAGCTTTTGGATGTAGAGCCTGCCCTGCTCCAGGTAATCCTGATTGACGGACGTAATCTCCAGCTCGCCGCGTGCCGATGGGGTGAGGCGCAAGGCGATGTCTACGACGCTGTTGGGGTAGAAGTACAGGCCCACCACGGCGTAGTTCGACTTCGGTCGCGCAGGTTTCTCCTCGATGCTGACCACTCGTCCGTCGGCGGCAAACTCCGCCACGCCATAGCGTTCTGGGTCGTTGACCCAATAGCCGAAAATCGAGGCCTCATTCCGCCTCTCCGTGGCTTCCTTTGCCTGGCGCAGAGCGTCGCTGAAGTTCTGGCCGAAAAATATGTTGTCGCCCAAGACCAGGCACACTGTGTCGCCCCCGATGAAGTCCCGCCCGATGATGAAAGCCTGGGCCAATCCCTCCGGGCGGGGCTGCTCGGCGTAGCTGAAGCGGACGCCAATGTCGCGCCCGGAGCCGAGCAGACGGCGGAAGCCCGGCAGGTCGGCGGGGGTCGATATGATGAGGATGTCGCGGATGCCCGCCATCATGAGGACAGACAGCGGGTAGTATATCATCGGCTTGTCGAAAATGGGGAGCATCTGCTTCGACACCCCTTTCGTTATGGGGTATAGGCGAGTGCCGCTACCCCCCGCCAAGACGATTCCTTTCATCCCGACAAGTGGCTATCTCTTTATGAACTCGCCCTGCGAATTGTCGTAGTTGAGATAATATTTCCCTTTGCTCAGCGACGCTATGTTCACCTTGCTGCCGTAGCCCTTGAAGACGATGCCGCCAAACTGGTCGTACACCTCATACATGGTCTCGCCGCTGAACGCTATCTCCGATGCCGACGCTTGAAACTCCACCCGCGGGGTTGTGACAATCGAGACGGCCTCGCGCGAGTACGACTGCACCTTGCGGTTGCCGGTCGTCTGACGCACGCGGAACTTGTTTGCCCCGCTGTGCGTGCGCACTTTCACGTCGTAGGTGTTCGGCTTGTTGTGGCCTTTGCCGCGCACCTCGCCTACTTTCACCCATTTGTTCCATCGGAACTGCTCTATGATGAACGGGAGGGAGCCGGTCTCGCCGGTCGTGGTGAAGTGGAGCACGCCGTCTTTCACCGCTATGTCGCCAAACTTGGCCGGCTTCTGCGCCTGCAGGGCGTTGGTGTTGAGGACTATGGGCGAGCAGTCGTCCTTGTAGCGGATCACGACGTTCACCTCGTCGCCAACGGCGAAGCCATATATCGACAAGTCCACCTCAAATGCGCTGGAGTTTATCTCGTCGGTCGTTATCATGCCGTTAACGGTCACCTCATAGGCGCAGAAGCCCACGCCCGACGGGGCGAATGGGTTCTTGACGTATATGTTCTCTCCCTGGTATGTACCCCTGATGACAAGCTCTTCGGCAAGCGTGCCTTGGGCTATGCCGAGCATGGCGGCGAGGCTCGCAAGCGCGTAGGGAAGTTTCCTCATTGTCTCGATTATAGTTTTTCAAGCTCCAATTTTACTAATTTTTGCGCAGTCTGGCAAGACTTGTTTGGCTTTACGGCTCTTTTTGTGCGTCAGCCCATCGCCCATCGTCCACAATCAGTTGTCTCAGAGCCTCTAAGGCTTCGCCTTGGTCTATGGAGCGGCGCACGAGCTCCTTGCCCCTGTAGAGCGATATTTTGCCTCGTCCTGCGCCGACATATCCGTAGTCGGCGTCGGCCATTTCGCCTATGCCGTTGACGATGCATCCCATGATGCCAATCTTTAGGCCGCGCAGATGGCCGAACTGCGTTTTTATCCGCCCCGAGGTCTCTTGGATGTCGTAGAGCGTCCGCCCGCAACCGGGGCAGGAGATGAACTCCGTGCGGCTGAAGCGGGCCCGAGTGGCCTGTAGCAACGTCAGCGCGGTCTCTGCGGCAACCGTCGGCGAGATGTTGGCGTTGTCTACATACACGCCGTCGATGAGCCCGTCTATGAGCAGACCGCCGAGGTCGGCCGAGATTTCCAATTGGAACGCCCCGACATCTGCGGTGCGCGACGTGTGGCGGCATACGAGCGGCGCGTTTATCCCCCTGTTTGTCAGCTCTAGTGCCAAGGCGCGGATTTCGGCTTGGTAGTTGCCGGTCTTGCAGTGGCCTATTATGATTGCTTTCCCGTCTCGTGCCAGGGCCGCTGTCTGGTCGTCGGGTGCGTCGCACAGCTCGTCGAGGCTCATGCGGACGAAGCATGGGCGGGTGTCGGTCTGCCGCGCAAGCTCTGAAAGGGACACGATTGGCATGGAGGTCTCGTTGCGCGACGCCTCGCCGCCGTGCGGCGAGACGGCCCAGTCCGCCGCATGGCAGTAGCCTGCGGTCATCACCACCGGGGCGTTGTTTCCGCCGATGCCCATCGTCTCGGCAGTCTTGCGGCGGGAGTAGGCAAAGGGCGAGTAGCCGCTCGTCTTCACCTCCCGCACGGCGGGGGCGAGGGTGAGCCGGGCGCAGTGGTCCACGAGGGCGCGGGCCACGGGAATCTCTTTCTCCGGGGCTTCCGTGAGCGACACGCGCACCGTGTCGCCCAACCCATCGTTGAGCAGTGCCCCGATGCCCGCCGCCGATTTAATCCGCCCCTCGGCGTCGCTCCCCGCCTCGGTGACTCCCAGGTGGAGGGGGTAGACGGTGCCGCGGCGGCGCAAGGCTGCTGCGAGGAGGCGCACGGTCTCGACCATGACGCGCGTGTTGCTGCTCTTGATGCTAATGGCCATGTCGTGGAAGTCCAGCTCCTCCATCGCCGCGACATACTCCAGGCACGAGGCCACCATGCCCTGCGGCGTGTCGCCATGCTTGGCCATGATGCGGTCGGAGAGGGACCCGTGGTTGACGCCTATGCGGATGGCCGTCTTATGGCTGCGGCAGGTCTCAATCAGCGGGCGGAGCTTCTCGACAATCAGCGCATGCCACTCCTCGTCGGACATCGTGTCGGCGTCGGCGCTGAACCGTTTCGCCTCGCCTGTGAAGTTGCCGGGGTTGATTCGGACGCCCTCCACGAGGGCCGCGGCGGCCACTGCCGCTTTCGGGTTGAAGTGGACGTCGGCCACGAGCGGCGCATGGCATCCTTGCCTGTCCATCTCGGCGCGGACGTCCCCGATGCTCCGCGCCTCGCGTTCCCCCTGGGTGGTGAGGCGGACAATCTCGCCGCCCGCTTCGACAATCCGCATCGACTGAGCCGCCGACGAGGCCACGTCGTTGGTGTCGGTCGTGGTCATCGACTGGATGCGGACGGGGGCATCGCCGCCCATGGTCACGCCGCCGACGCGTATCTGCCGCGTCGGCAGACGCCGATATTTGAATAGCGATGGGGCGAACTCCTCCCCGCATCTTTCTGTCATTTGGTTCTCTCCTCCTCCCCGCGAAGTTAGCTCTTTCTGACAAACAAACGCCGCGCCCTGGACATGGGCGCGGCGTTCTCGCATTGCTTGGTCTTGTTCTTGGCTAAATAGGGTTACCGCTTGCGGGCTGCATAGCTGATCTTCAGAGCCTGCGCCTTGCGGAGCGCCTGCTTGATGTCGGTTATGGTGCCCATCTGGATGTCGCCGTCGGCCTTGATTGAGACTGTCATCTTCGGGCGGTCGGACTCTTTCTTGCTCTCGCGCTCCTGGAGGATGTAGTTCTCGATGTCGTCGACGGTGGCGAAGGTGTCGTTGAGCTGGATGCGCGGCTCCGTGCCATACTTCTTGGCCTGGCTCGGCTTGCCGACGTAGATGTAGCTGACGAGCGACTTCTGCTCCAACTTGGTCACCTCGGTGGCCTCCGGAAGTTTCACTTTGACAATCAAGGTCACTTCCCTGAGGTTCGATGCGACCATGAAGAAGAACAGAAGCATGAAGACATTGTCGGGGAGCGACGAGGTGTTGACCCTGAACTGCCCCTGTTTCTTGCTTTTTCTGATGACTGCCATTACTTCTTGTAGTTTTTAGGTTCTGCTTCAGAAATCTTCTGCGGGTAGACCTTCTTTATGGCGTCTTGCTCCTCCTCTTCGCAGTCGTCGAAGCTCTTGCCGAATTTCTTCTTGGCAAGCTCGTCGCGAAGCTCATTGTAGGCGGCTTGAAGCTCGTTCTGGACTTCCAGGTAGGCCTGATATTGGCTTCCGCGGTCGTTCTGAAGCGAGATGATGCCCTTTGTCACCATGATTTTGCCGAAGAGGGGGATCTCTTTCTCCTCCTTCTCGGGCAACTCCGGGTTGTTGTACTTGTTCTCGATGAACTCCTTGGCCTTCTCTTTCAGCTTGCTGACGTCCTCCATCCACTCCCCGCGCACCAGCAGCTGGTTCTTATAGTTCAGCTGGACGGTGAAGACGTTGCGCTCCTTGATGATGGGGGCGTCTGTCTGGTTCGGGGGGGCGATGGGGGGCAGCATACGGCCAAGACCGAAGTCGGAGGTCATGGTCGACGAGACGAGGAAGAAGATCAACAGGAGGAACGCGATGTCCGCTGTGGAACTCGCGTTGACGTCTGGTGTCTCTTTCTTATTGCCCATGGTCTTTGTTGTCTTTCTTTTGTTATCACGTGGCGTCCCTGCGCTTCCCGCCACCGGCTTCTGCGCAATGGCGGTCTGGCCGGGGGCGCCATGTCTCTACGCCCCTCCTATCTGAAGAGCTGGTAGATCTCGGTCACGACAATGGACAGCACTGCGCCGCCCAGGCACAAGTAGGTCGTGAAGATGCCCGTGTCAGACACCTTGAGCCATGCGCCCTGGTTCTGGTCGCCCTCGTAGCCCACGAGGTTGAGCGGGGTGTCGTCGCTTATCGACCAAAAGATGCCGATGATGACGGCGGCGGCCACCAGGCCTATGCCCATCTTGACGAGGCCTTTCATGTCCGACGCTGTGGCGAGGACGGTGGAGGCGATGGCGAGGACGAGGCCGATGCCCAGCAGGATGGCTGTCCAGATGATAGACATGTCGGTCGCCGACCCGTCCACCAGTGCCTCGGAAGCCGTGTTGGTATATGCTGCGATGACGAGCACGAGACCTATGATAAGGAGCACGTACTCCACAATCTTCGCAAAGAGTTCTACTTTTTTCATCTTCCTGTTTTTATTATTAGGCTTAGCTTTCCTTTCAAACTCACTCCCTGCGCCCCCCCCGTGCGTCGTGAGCGATATGCAAACGCGGGCTGGGGCGCGGACGGCGGTTTAGTGCTTAGCCTGATACTTGAGGATGATGTCCATCAGCGAGATGGAGGCGTCCTCCATGTTGTTGACGATGCTGTCAATCTTGGCGACGATGTAGTTGTAGAAGAGCTGGAGCACGACTGCGGAGATAAGGCCGAAGATGGTCGTAAGGAGGGCCACCTTGATACCGCCGGCAAGTGCCACAGGGCTCATGTCGCCAAGCTGCTGGATGGAGTCGAATGCCATGATCATACCGACGACCGTTCCCATGAAGCCAATCGACGGGGAGATGGCGATGAAGAGCGAGATCCACGAAAGGCCACTCTCCATGCGGCCCATCTGGACGGAGCCGTAAGACGAGACTGCCTTCTCAACCATGTCGGTGCCCTCGTTGTAGCGGTCCAGGCCCTGGTAGAAGATGGAGGCTACGGGGCCGCGCGTGTTGCGGCAAACCTCCTTGGCTGCCTCGACGCCGCCCTGCTCAAATGCCTTCTCGACGTTGGCGAGGAGCTTCTTGGTGTTGGTGTTGGCGGCCGTCAGGTAGATGATGCGCTCGATGCAGATTGCAAGGCCGAAGACAATGCAGGCCAGCACCGGGAGCATCCACTCCACGCCGCCCTCGACGAACTTCTCCTTGAGGACCTGGTGGAGGCTCGGGGCCTCTTCCGTGGTCGCTGCTGCCACCTCCGTGACGCCCTCGTCGGCGGGCTCCGCCGTCGTCTGCTCTGTCTGCTCGGCGGCGGGAGCGGCTGCGCTCTCATCTTGTGCCATGGCGACAGAGCCAAAGCTCATCATGCCGAAGACTGCTACGTAGGCAATTAGCTTTTTCATAATCTGTAGTTAATTTGACTTTTTATTAATTGTTGCTTTTGTTTTGGTCTGCGCAAGCTCCCTCCCCATGGGAAGTGCGCTTTGCGAGACCAAATTACTAATTTTTTACAACATCGTAGCCACGAGCTTAGTAAAATGCGTGCCTTCCTCCCCTTGGCGTGTCTGTTTTTTCGCCTGTTGTTTTCTTGCCTTTCGTGCTGTGCGTTGAAAGACAAGGGGGAAGCCGCCTCGTGGCAATTAATGCTCGTTGTGTTTCGTTTTCGTTTCGTTGGGGAAGAAGAGGCGCATGGCGTTGTCGGTTGTCTGCTGCGCCACTTCGTCGGGGACCGCGCCCGTCTCCTGCGCCAGGCGCTCGACGACGAGGGGGATGTATGACGGCTCGTTGCGCTTCCCGCGGTGCGGCGCGGGGGTGAGGTATGGCGCGTCGGTCTCGGTCAGGACTCGGTCGGCGGGGACGACGGTGGCTATGTGGGCCACCTTGCTGTTGCGGTATGTTGTCGAGCCGCCGAATCCGAACATCAGTTGCGGCCATTTGCGGCATATGACGCGGGCCTCGTCCGCACTTCCGGCGTAGCAGTGGAGCGACCCGGCGGGGACGCGGCCGTGCATGGCGTCGAGCGTCTCCATGAGGAGCCACACGGCGTCGCGGCAGTGGATGGAGGCGGGCAGCGAGTGGTCGTAGGCGTAGGCCATCTGCCAGCGGAACACTTCGACCTGCTCGTCGCGGCGGCTCTTGTCCCAATGGAGGTCGAGGCCTATCTCGCCAATGCCGACGAACGACGGCTGTCGGCTGGCGTAGTCCAAGATCTGCTCCGCCTCGGCCATTGGGTCTGGGCCCATCTCGGTCGGGTGGAGGCCGTAGAGGGCGTGGCACGACGAGGGGTGGCGGGCGCAGGCGGCGGAGACGAGGGGGGCGTCGCCCATGTTGCACGACGGGAGTAGCATCCGGCCTACCCCGGCCGCCAAGGCCCGGGCCACCACTTCGTCGCGGTCGTCGTCAAACGATTTCTCGTATATGTGGGTGTGTGTGTCAATCATTGTCTTGCTGTTTTTCTTCGGTGCCGTAGTCCAGCTCCTCTTCCGCCGCCATGTACGTGCCGGTCGGGACGTCCGCGTCGTAGCCCGTCGTGGTCTGCGGCCCGCCCCCGATTGCCGTCTGCCGTCTCCGCGATGGCGTCAGCTTCTGCCATTCCGCCCTAGCCTCGTCGAGTAGCCGGGCCGCCTCGGTCAGCGTCTGCTCCACCGCCGCGGGCTTGAGCTGGCACTCCCATATGACCATCGTGCGCCACCCCATGGCCCGCAGTTCGTCGCGGACGCGGGCGTCGCGCTCTTTGTTGCGGGCGAATTTGCGTTGCCAGAATCCCGTGTTGGTGCGGGGGGTGGAGTAGTAGCGGCACCCCTCGTGCTGATGCCAGAAGCATCCGTTGATGAATATCGCCGTCCGCGAGGCCGAGACCACGATGTCCGGCTTGCCGGGAAGCGACGAGGCGTTCTTCAGATACCGGTAGCCGCGGTGCCACAGCCACTTGCGGACGGTCAGCTCCGGCTTGGTGTCTTGCGAGTGGATCGAGGCCATGACCTCGCTCACGCTCTTACGCCTCTTAGGGCGTCGGCCGCCCTCGCTCACTTGCGGATGATGGAGATGGAGACGACGCGGACGGGGACGGCGGGGCGGTCGCCCTTGTCGCCGGTCAGCTCGACGCGCGAGATGCGGTCCACCACGTCCATGCCGCCCGTCACTTCGCCAAAGACCACGTAGTCGCCGTCCAGGTGCGGGGCTCCGCCCGTGGTGGTGTAGGTCCGCCGCTGCTCCGCCGAGAACGTCTTGCGCTCCTCGCGGGCAATCTTGTCGAGCTCGGCGGGCGAGAAGACGCGGCCGCACACCACGTAGAACTGCCCGCCGTCGCACCGGTTCTGAGGGTTGCGGTCGGGCGGCAGTTTCGAGGCTGCGACGGCGCCGCGGCGGTGGTAGTGGCGCTGGCGTTCGATGAGGGGCAGGGTGTAGCCGGGGCCCTGCCACCCGACGACGTCGTCGGCGCGGGCGTATTTGGTGTCCGCCGCGCCCGTCTGAATCAGGAACGAGGGCAGGACGCGGTGGACGAGCAGGCTGTCATAGTAGTGGTCGGAGACGAGCTTGATGAAGTTGTCGCGATATTCCGGCACGTCGTCATAGAGCCGCAGCGTGAAGTCGCCCATGGTGGTGCGGACGCGGAATCCAGCCACCTTGGTGTGGTCGATGTATGTGCGCCCGCTCTTGAGCCGCAGGTCGTAGACCGACGAGTGGCGCGAGGTCTGCCGCGCCACGAGGCTGTCTATGTCGTGCGCCGCGGTCAGTGTGCTGTCTTGCCCGACTATGGCTCGTAGGCGTCCCATGTTGTCGAAGACGCCGGCCCCCGGAGCCAGCGGCGCGCGCCCCGGGGCCCGCACCTCGCGGCGGAAGATTCTGCCCTCGTGGTTGGCGTCGATGCCGAAGAGGGTGTCGGCGGGCGTCATGGGCCTGGCGGAGGTGCGCGAGAAGTCGCTGTTGCGTTTGCCGACGCGGAGCAGGACCATGTCGGTGCGGAAGTCGTAGGCCGTGAAGCCGTAGACGGGGTAGCCCTCCGGCGACGTCAGTGTCGCCATGCGGGCGTGGTGGGCGCCGCGGACGGCCGACAGCGGCGCGGCCACTATGTCGCCGTCGACATAGGTGGCTTTCGTGGTGCCGATTTTGCCGCCCGTCGGGTCGAAGAGCGTGAGGACGGCCTGCGACGCCACGTTTTCGCCATAGTGGTTGCGCAAGGGCTTGGGGCGGGGCTCGCCGCCGCCCCCGCCGCACGCAGCCAGGCCCAGCCACGCCAGGGCGGCGAGATGCCTAAGGGTGCGAATAGTATGTCTCGTAATATTTCTCATACTCTCCAGAGGTCACCCTGTCCATCCACTTCTGGTTGGCCAGGTACCATCCGACGGTCTTCTCGATGCCCTCCTCCAGCGTCACCGACGGCTCCCATCCCATCTCGCGCCCGAGCTTCGACGGGTCGATGGCGTAGCGCAGGTCGTGCCCTTTGCGGTCGGTCACGAATGTGATCAGGCTCTCGCTGTGGCCCGCGGGGTTGCCCAGCAGCCGGTCTGCTACCCGCGTGAGCATGCGCGCCAGGTCTATGTTGCTGCACTCGTTGTGCCCGCCAATGTTGTAGGTCTGCGCTGCGGCGCCGTGGTGGAATATCGTGTCGATGGCGGCGGCGTGGTCCTCGACGTAGAGCCAGTCGCGCACGTTGACGCCCCGCCCGTAGACGGGGAGCGGGCGATGGTGGCGTATGTTGTTGATGAAGAGTGGGATGAGCTTCTCGGGGAACTGGTAGGGGCCGTAGTTGTTCGAGCAGTTGGAGATGACGGTCGGCAGCCCGTACGTGTCGTGGAAGGCGCGGACAAAGTGGTCCGACGCCGCCTTTGAGGCGCTGTAGGGGCTGTGCGGCTGATATTTCGTCTCCTCTGTGAATGGCGGGGCGCCGAAGTCCAACGAGCCATACACTTCGTCGGTCGAGATGTGGTAGAACAGTTTGCCCCCCATCCCCTCCGGGGTCTCCTCCCAATATGTCTTGGCGGCCTGGAGGAGCGAGAGCGTGCCGACTACGTTAGTCATGGCGAACGCCGTCGGGTTGCGGATGGAGCGGTCCACGTGGCTCTCGGCGGCGAGGTGGATCACGCCGTCAATCTCGAAGCGGCGCATGACGTCCAGGACGGTTTCGCCGTCGCATATGTCGGCGCGGACGAAGGCGTAGTTCGGCTTCCGCTCCACGTCTTTGAGGTTCTCCAGGTTGCCGGCGTAGGTGAGCTTGTCGAGGTTGACGATGCGGTAGTCGGCGTAGCGGTTCACCATCCGGCGCACGACGTGGCTGCCGATGAAGCCCGCCCCGCCGGTAATCATTATGTTGCGCTTGAAGTTGTTCATGCCGCAAAGTTAGGCATAACCAACAGAAAAAGGCCCCCGGGTGTTGGCGTGTGTGATATTTTTGCCTAAGTTTGCACCGTCTTCGGAGGGCGTCGCCCCGTCCGGATTCGGGTTTTGGCCTCATAGTTCAAGGGATAGAACGGGAGTTTCCTAAACTCTAAATTTCAGTTCGAGTCTGAGTGAGGCCACGCAGGTGGGGTTCTTGCTCCACCGTGTGCGGAACGCCACTTCCGGTGTAAACGTCGGGAGTGGCGTTTCTGCTACAGTCACGCTAACTTGCCCACAACTTGCAGTCCCCAATGTTCGATCTCGTCGTAATCGTCGCCGGTGTGTTGGCTTTCGTCCGCGGTGTGCGCCGCGGCCTCATCGGCGAGCTTGCCGGGCTCGTGGCGTTGGCGCTCGGGGTCTACGGAGCGGCGCGGTTCAGCCCCGTGACCGAGGAAGTCCTTTCGCCCCACCTCGCCGGCTACCCGACGCGTCTCGTCGCTTTCGCCGTCACGCTTGTCGTCATTGTCGTCGCTGTCCATGTCGTCTCGGCCCTTGCCACCAGGCTGGCCAGGGCGATGTCGCTCTCTTTGCCCAACAGGATTTTTGGGGGGCTGTTCTGCGCCGCCAAGGTGCTGCTGGTCTTCAGCTGCCTCATAGGCCTCGCGAACAGGTTCGCCCCAGGCGGCTCCCTGCTGACCGACGAGGAGAAAGACGGGCTCGTCACCTACCGTTTCGTCGAGGCCCTGGCGGAATACGCTTTCCCCTACATCGACCAGGGCGTCGCGGCAGTCCGCGAGGCTGTCGGCGACGACGAGTGGCAGAAACTCTGATTTCGCATGGCGGTCTGTTTCTTCCTTTTGGCGGACAACCAGGATGTGACCCGTGCGGGCCTGCGCCACTACGTCGCGACTTCGTTCGCCGACGCCGTGGCGGTGGACGTCCTCGGCGCCGATGCCCTGCGCCGCGGGCTGGCGAGTAGGCCCGATGCCGTCGTCGTCCTGGACTATGCGGGCTTCGACCTGTGCGGCCTCGATGCCGTGGTCAACCTGCGCCAGCGGTTCCCGCTGAGCCGGTGGGTCATGTTCTCGCAAGAGCTGACGCAAGAGGCTCTGAGGCTCTTCGCCGCGCAAGACGGCATGAGCATCGTGCTCAAAGAGAATTCCGAAGACGAGATACGAAGCGCGCTCCGATGCGCCATGCGAGGCGAGCGCTTCCTCTGCCACCAGGTGGCCAACCTGCTCCTCCGGGAGAAGACCAGGGTCGAGCGCCGCGACGCCCTCACGCCGTCGGAGACAGAAATATTGAAGCTCATAGCCAAGGGCAGGAGCGTCAAGGACATCGCGGCCGAGAGGTGCTGCAGCGTCCACACGGTCATAGCCCACAAGAAGAACATCTTCCGCAAGATTGAGGTCAACAACGTCTACGAGGCGACGCGCTACGCCCTGCAGGCCGGACTGGTAGACCTCATGGAATATTACATATGAACCATACGATGGAACCCGACATACACCTGGTCATAATGGCGGGGGGCGTGGGCAGCCGCTTCTGGCCCATGAGCCGCCCCGAAAACCCCAAGCAGTTCATCGACATCCTCGGGGCCGGGAGGACGCTCCTGCAGCTCACCGCCGACCGTTTCGGCGAGGAGTTCGCGCCCGACCACACATGGGTCGTCACCTCGGCGTCCTACCGCGACATGGTCAGGAGGCAGCTTCCCGGAATCCCCGACGAGAACATCCTGCTCGAGCCCTGCATGCGCAACACCGCCCCGTGCATCGCCTACGTGGCATGGAAGATACGGATGCGCCACCCCGACGCCGTCATGGTCGTCTCGCCCTCAGACCATTTCGTGGCCAATGTCGAGGAGTTCCGCCGGGTTGTCGAGAGGGGCGTCGGCTTCGTCCGGGGGACGTCGAGGGTGCTGACGCTGGGCATGACGCCCACCCACCCCGAGACGGGCTACGGATACATCCAGGGGGGCGCCCCCGTGGCCGGCGGGGTCCTCGCCGTGAGGGCCTTCAAGGAGAAACCGTCGCTCCCGGTGGCAATGAAGTACCTGGCCGAGGGGGGCTTCTATTGGAACTCAGGCCTCTTCCTCTGGGAGGCGCGGACGGCCGAGGCCGCTCTGAGGCGCTACCAGCCGCCCATAGCCGCGCTGATGGACGAGATGGCCCCCGACCTATACACCGGCCGCGAGAGCGAGGCCCTGGGGCGGCTTTTCCCGCAGTGCCCCAACATCTCGATAGACTACGCCGTCATGGAGCCCATGAGCGAGGGCGGAGGCGAGGGGCTGCTGGGCCGCGAGGGCGGCGTCTTCGTCATGCCGGCCGACTTCGGGTGGTCCGACCTCGGCACCTGGGGCTCGCTCCACAACCAGCTGGAGAAAGACCCCGAGGGAAACGCCAGCGCAGGGGGCGGCAGCGTCAGCTTTGTCGAGAGCCGCGACTGCATCGTGCGCTCCTCCAGCGGGATGGACATTGTCGTGCAGGGGCTCGACGGATACATCGTCGCCGAGGACCACGGCACAATCCTCATCTGCGAGAAAACGCAGGAGCAGAGGATAAAGCAGTTTAGCGAGACGCTGAAAAAACATTAAATTTGCGCTAGGATGGAGACTTCAGATAAACTCAGCGTCAGAGGCCGTTTCGTAAGGTCGCTTTTGGCGGCGGGCGTCGTGGTCCTCGCCTGTGTGGCCTATTTCGTGGCCGTGATGGTATACTACAGGCAGGCCTACCCGTCGCCGCTGTCGCTCCTGCTCAGCCGCGACATGCTGCTGACGTTCCTGTTGATCTCCATCATATGGGCCACGACAGAGTCGTCGCTCAAGCTCAACGAGGTCTACCGCAGCCGCCCCTACAGCTATATCCTGATTCTGCACGTCGTCGAGAACCTCATCGGCCTGTCGGTCCTGCTTCTCTGCATGGTGCTGTTCGGCCTGCCCAACTATGGGAGGATGGTGTTGGCCCTCTTCTGCGTCCTCTCCATCTTCCTGTCTTTCTCGGCCAAGATTCTCTTCTACCACGCCCTGCGCGTCCTGCGGCGCAAGGGGCGAAACATGCGGAGCGTCCTCTTCGTCTGCGACCGTAGCGGCGAGAGGCTCCTGGCCCTCATCAACCGCCACTTCGAGTGGGGATATAAGGTGGTGGGAGTCGTGGGCGACGACTACATGATGGAAAAGCAGCGCGGGAGGGTGCCGGTCTACCCCATCTCGACAACGGGCATCGACACCATCCTCTCGCAAGACGTCGACGAACTCATATATGCGCGAGACCGCGTCGACTCAGCCGACATCGAGAGGCTCGTCGGCCTGTGCTCCGACTATGGGATAACGTTCCGCCTCTACTCGTCGTTCCTCAACCGCATGTCCAGCTCGGCATACGTCCGCTACTTCGACACCAACGCCGTCCTGACCATCTCAAAC
Source organism: uncultured Marinilabiliaceae bacterium (assembly GCA_964534235.1). Taxonomy (GTDB): domain Bacteria; phylum Bacteroidota; class Bacteroidia; order Bacteroidales; family Marinilabiliaceae; genus W3P20-009. The sequence goes on along the minus strand of CAZHOT010000010.1, from coordinate 59,217 downwards.
ATGCCGTCCAACTACGTCGGGCTGCTCGTCAAGAGGCTCATCGACGTGGTCATCTCGCTCTGCGTGATCCTCGTCGGGCTGCCTTTCTTCCTCATCGTCGCCATGCTGATCAAGGTGGACAGCAAAGGCCCCGTCTTCTTCAAGCAGAAGCGCTCGGGCCTGCGGGGCAAGGTCTTCGAGGTCTTCAAGTTCCGGACCATGGTGGTCAACGCCGAGCAGCTCAAGAAGGAGCTCATGGACAAGAACGAGATGACGGGGCCGGTCTTCAAGATGACAAACGACCCGCGCATAACGCGCATGGGGCGGATCTTGCGGAAGACGGGCGTCGACGAGTTCCCGCAGTTCCTCAACGTCCTGTTTGGCGACATGAGCATCGTCGGCCCGCGTCCGCCACTGCCCTCCGAGGTGGAGCAATATGAGAGGTGGCAGATGAGGCGGCTGGCCATGAAGCCCGGGATAACCTGCATATGGCAGGTGGCGTCGAACCGCAACTCCATAACGTTCGAGGACTGGATGAGGATGGACATGGAGTATATCGACAACTGGTCGCTTGAACTCGACCTCGTGCTCATGTTCAAGACGGCCGCCACGATTCTCCGGGCCGACGGCAAATGACGCGCCACGCACCACAAGACGACCCGATGCGCGACAAGAAGAAGACCAAGAGGAGATGGGGCCGCGGGACGGTGGCGGTGCTCGTCGTCATGCACGTGGCGTTCCTCGGGGTGCCCTACCTGCTCTTCCGCCCCGACGTCCCCGACCCCAAGCAGATGTCGCGGGTCGTGGCCGACCTCTATACCGCCGACGCCGTGCTACAGGAGCGGACGCTGAGGGGCGCCGCGGACAAGACCATCGAGCAGACCTACAACACCATCCTCCGACACCACGGGCTGACAAAGGCCCAATATGACTCGGCCGTGGCCCACTATGCCAAAAAGCCCGGCGAGATGTCCGCAATCTACGAGAGGACCATCGCCATCCTGTCCCAGCGCGAGGCGAGGGTCAAGGTCGTGGCAGACAAGGCCGACTCGGCGTCGAGAGCCGTGGCGGCGGCCAACGACTCGCTGACGGTGCAGCTGGCGTCGAGCCGTCCGTTCGCCATAGCCCTGCCGTTGGCCGACAAGGCCGACACGCTCGGCCGCTATCTACGGCCGTCGCGCACGCGCTACGACCGCGTGCAGATGGACTTCGACCTCGACTCCCTGCGGGGGGGGCACATCGACCTCCGTCAGCGCTACACCGTCTCGAAAGCCGTGGCGGACGCCCCTAGCGCCTATGCGCGGATTGTCGTCTCCTACGCCGACTCCACCGAGACGCGCGACTCGCTGTCGCTCGACGCCACAAGGAGGGTCGCGCAGCGCGACGCCGAGCTTTCCGTAGTCCTTAAGGACAGCATCCCGGCCGTCCGGGCGCAAGTGACGCTCTTCGGCGCAAAAGACCTTAGGGGCATGACCATGGCCCTGCGCGACATCCGGGTCAGCTACAAGCCATACGACGTTGTAGACTCGACGGACTATGATTCTCTGCTCCCACTTCTGTTTGCTTACTGACGGCTCTTGGGGGCGTTTCCCCGTCGTGTGGGTGGGGGGCGACGGGCGCGTCGAGCGTATGCGGTTCTGCCCATCGGGGCCTGCGGAGCTTGCCGGCATGACCTTTGCAACCGGCGTCATGCTCTGCGGTCTGCCTGTCGATGTCGTCTCTGTCGTCTCGGCGGGGCGCGACGACTTCGCCGTGCGGATGGCGGCCTATGGCGTCGGCGTGGGTCGCGGGGACGTCTGCGTCTTGCAGGGTGGTGACCTCAACACTATGTGCGGCGAGTTTTTCAGGCATGATTTCTAGGGCTCATACACGCATCGTCTGGCGGGCGTCGGTGGCCGTCGCAGTCCTGGCCGCGGCGTTGGCCCTTGCCGGGTGTTCCACGAAGCGCAACACTTGGTTCAGCCGCGGCTTTCAGAAGCTCACGTCGCACTACAACGTGTACTATAACGGTGTGGAGGCTTTCGAGGCCGGGTTGGGGAACATCCGCGCCCGCGGCCGCGACGACTACAGCCAGGTGCTGCCCGTCTACGAGTTTTCCGACAAGGGCGCGGCGGCGGTGGCGCAGGGCGACATGGAGATGGCCCTGCGCAAGGCGCACAAGCTCGTCCAGCTCCACTCCATAACCGTCAAGCCGGCGCGGAGAGAGGGTCCCATGACCGACGAGGAGCGGCGGTTCCGCGCCAAGAGCGAGTACAACCCCTACGTCCCCCTGGCCTACCTGCTCATGGGCAAGGCCAACGTCGTGATCCACGAGGAGCGGGAGGCCATCGAGACTTTCGACTATCTCTCGCGCCGCCACGAGGGCGAGCCCGCAGCCTACGAGGGCAAGATATGGGCCTCGATTGCCTATGCGCAGCTGGGTCTCTACAACAACGCCATAGCCACCCTCAAGAGCTACGACATCGACGGCGTGGCCCCGGCGTCGCTCTATGCCGAGTTCCAGGCCGCCTATGCCAATGTCTACATATCCCAGGGGCAGTATGCCCAGGCGATTCCGTACATGACGCGCGCCGCCGCCGAGATCCGGGGCCGCCACTTGCGCCACCGCTATGCCTACATCTTGGCCCAGCTCCACAGGGCCGTGGGCGACAAGGCCAAGGCGGCGCCGATTTTCCTCGCGCTCTCCAGGGTCGTCGGCAACTACGACATGGCTTTTGCCGCCAAGCTCGACCTTGCCACCGTGGCGTCGTCCGACGAGGAGTTGCGGCAGGCCGAGAAGTCGCTCCGCAAGATGGCGCGCGACCCCAAGAACGCAGACAATCTCGACCAGGTCTTCTACGCCATAGGCAACCTGGAGGTCAACAAGGGGCGTCGCGAGGCGGCGGTAGGGGCGTTCCGGCGCTCGGTGGAGCTGTCGGCGGGCAACGACAATCAGAAAGGGCTGTCGTTCCTGGCCCTGGCGGACATATACCAGTCCGACCCGCTCTATGTCGAGGCTTCGACGTCGCTGGACAGCGCCGCGGCCTACCTCATGCCATCCAATGCCCGCCGCGACGAGGCCGTGAGCCGTGCCAGGCTTCTCGCCCCGTTGGCGGAGCAGTTGCGGGTCGTGCGCGACAACGACTCTACGTTGGCTTTGGCCCGCCTGACCGACGACGAGCGAGACGCCATCCTAGACAATATGGCGCGCCTGCACAACGAGAGGCTCGACGCCGAGCAGGAGGCGCGCGAGGCAGAGGCTATGGGAGCCATGAGCCAAAGCGACTTCTACCAGGTCGAGCAGGGGCAGAGGCAGACGGGGCAGTCGTCGTGGTATTTCTACAACAATCAGCTCGTGGCGGCCGGCAAGGCCACGTTCCGCTCGCGGTGGGGCGCGCGGCGCAACGAGGACAATTGGCGCCGCGCCGACAAGAGTTCGTTGGGCCAAGGTGTCGTCGATGCCGACGCCACCGACGACGACCGCGCCATCTTGGAGCGCATCCGCGTCCCCGCCGCCAAGGGGCAGGACATGAGCCGGCAGCGGTGGAGCCGCGAGACTTTGCTGAGGGGCCTGCCTCTCACGGCCGAGGCGCAAGCCGACAACGAGAGGCAGACGGCGAGGGCCCTGTTGCGCAGCGCGGAGCTCCTCTACGACGATTTGGGCGACTATGCCATGTGCGTCAAGCAGTTGGAGGAATATCTGCGGCGGTTCGGCGGCGGCGATTCTGACTACGACGCCCTGACGCTGCTCTATTTCGCCAGGCAGAGGGCGGGCGACGCCGCCGGGGCGTCCCGCGCCTCGGCCGACATCGTGGCGCGTTTCCCGCAGAGCCTCATGGCGCGCAACCTTGCCGACCCCGCTTTCTTGCAGGAGCGCCAGGCGGCCCATGAGGGCTGGGAGCGGCACTACCGCGACACCTATGCCGCCTATCTGGCCTCAGACTTTGCCCGGGCTGAGCAGATGGCGGCCGAGGCTCTCGCCGGCGCCGATGTCGAGCAGAGGCCGCAATACATGCTCGTTAGGGCCATGGCCAACGCCAAGATGGGCCGCGGCGACGCGTTCCGGGACGGCCTGGAGGAGATTGCCGAGGCATGCCCCGCCACGCCCCAAGACTCCCTTGCGCGCCGCCTCCTGGAGATGCTCGACAAGGGGCTTGCGCCGGTTCGACACGAGGACTACGACTCGCCATTGCGCCACGTCGCGGAGCCGGGAGCCGAGGCCGAGGCCGCTAGGGCCGAATATGTCTATCGCCCCGACACCGTGCATGTTGTCTTGTGCGTGGTCGACAAGGGGATGCAGAACGACGCGCTCTTCGCCGTCGCCGACTACAACTTCTCCAACTACTTGCTGACCGACTACGACATCGCCACGCCCACCCTCCACGGCGGGACGCCTGCCGTCGTCGTCTCGTCGTTCCGCGACAGGGCCGAGGCCGAGGTCTATTTCTACGCGCTCCGCGAGCAGTCTTTCTGGCGGGGGCTCTCGTCCGACCCCATCCCCAAGATTTTCATGATGAGCGTGGACAACCTGCGGCTCTGCGCCATGTCGGGCATCGACGAGCGTCTCCTCGACTTCATGAAGACGTACTACGGGATTTAGCCCCCTCCCGGGGGTTGGCATCCCCTTTGCATTGCCTAGCCCGGCGCGGCGTCTCGCGCTTGCCGCGCCGGGTCTCTCAAACCGTAAACACGCAACATGTCTATGTCACAAAAACGAATTCTATGGGCCGACGACGAGATTGAGATTCTCAAGCCCCTCGTAATCTTCCTCCAGTCCCTGGGCCACGAGGTCGAGACCGTCACCAATGGCGACGACGCCTTGGAGGCTTTCGCCGGTGCGGACTTCGACCTCGTCTTGCTCGACGAGAACATGCCGGGCCGCAGCGGGCTCGACGTCCTTGTCGAGATGAAGAGGGCCCGGCCCGGCGTACCCATGGTCATGGTGACCAAGAGCGAGGAGCAAGACACCATGCGCACTGCCCTCGGGGCGCAGGTGGACGACTTTCTCGTCAAGCCCGTCAGCCTGCCGCAGCTGAGGGTCTGCGTCACCAAGATTTTCGAGCAGCGCGACCTCGTCGAGAGGCAGGTGTGCGAGCAGTTCCAAAGGGCCTATGCCGGGCTGACGATGCGCATCGGCGAGTGCCGCTCTTTCGACGACTGGGCCTCGCTCTACCGCGACATAGTGGGCTGGGAGCTGCGCCTCCCCGGCGAGATGGGGGCCATGCTTCTCCAGCTCAAGGAGGCCGCCAACCAGTCTTTCTGCAAGTTCGTCGCCCGCGACTACGCCTCGTGGTTCTCGCCCGCGGGGGGCGAGGCCGCGCCGCTCTTCTCCCACAGGCTCCTCAGCGAGGTCGTCAAGCCGGCTCTGAGGGCCGGAGACAAGGTGGCCCTGGTCGTCATAGACAATTTCCGCCTCGACCAGTGGGAGGTCATACGCCCGTTCCTCGAGGCGGACTTCCACATCGAGACGAGCCTCTACTGCTCAATCCTCCCCACGGCGACGCAGTACGCCCGCAACGCCATCTTCGCCGGGATGCTGCCTGCCGACATCCGGAAGAACTATCCTGAATTCTGGCGCGACGAGGCTGAGGAGGAGGACGCGCTCAACAAGAACGAGAGGGAGCTGCTAGCCGACTATTTCAAGAGGCAGCGGATGGACATCGAGAACTCTTTCTACAAGGTGGGGTCCAACGAGAGCGGCGAGGACTACATCCGCGGCTTCGCCGGGTCGCGCAACCACAAGGGCTACCGCAACAACCGCCTCAACGCCCTGGTCTTCAATTTTGTCGATGCGCTGTCGCACGCCTGCACTGGCAACCGCACCCTCAAGGACCTCGTCCCCGATGACGCCGCATACCGCAAGGTGACGCGCCAGTGGTTTCTCGACGGCATGATGAGGAGAATCTTGCTCCTGCTCAAAGACAGCGGCTTCAAGATTTTTCTGACGACCGACCACGGGACGCTGCGCGTCAACACGCCCCTCGACGTAGTAGGCCCCGCCAACCTCAACCGCAACCTGAGGTACAAGGTCGGCAAGTCGTTGAAATACGACCCCAAGAGGGTCTTGGAGATTCTTGACCCGAAGACGATAGCCCAGGTGGGGCTCCCGGCGTCGAGCGTCGCCGCGCAATATGTCTTCGCGCTCAACGACGGATATTTTGTCTACCGCAACAACCGCAACGAGTATGTCGAGAAGTTCGCCGACTCGTTCCAGCACGGAGGGGTCTCGATGGAGGAGATGATTCTGCCGTTGGCGACGCTCGTGGGGCGCGGCTGAGGCCGTGCGCCATATATGGAATGGGCCGACGTCATCACGACGCCGGCCCACATCATCAAAAATATACCACAAAAAATCAACCTACTATCTCTGTCTTCGAGCCCAGAGGCGGGAGGCGCGTTCCGTGCGGCTCTCCCTCCCCTTGGCTGACATTGCAAATATAGCACTTCTTGTGTTCTCTCGTGCATTAGTTTTGTTGCAAAAGAGAGTAGTTTTGGGTGATTATTTTGTGCTTGGTGGTTGTTTTGTCTAGCCAATTATGCGGATTCCGCGTTCGCCCCGATGCCAATCTGCTGACAATGAGCGCTTGACGGCTAAGTCTTGCCCTGCGCGACATTTGTCATAGCCGTCCGAGGCCTCTTTCGGTGGGCATTTTGCGGCGACTTCCGCCTCGCCACTATCGCCCTGCGGAAGCTGGGCTCGCTTCGTTGATTTTTTATGGTCTCTCGTATGCCGGGGCGGCGTTTTTGCATAAGAACGGCTCGCGTCAAGCCTGGCGCATGGGACTATGCAAAAATAAATCTTTACATTTGCACCTTGAATCGTGGGCTTCTGCCGCTCGTGCGACCCAGCCCGCGTCTTTTGGGGCGGGGGGAACTCCCGCACGAAACACACGGACTCAAGAAAAACAACAACACAGACGGCCGGCGAGCCCGAGAGGTTTTGGGTGGTTCGCGGGGCAAATGCAAAACAGAACAATAGAACAATGAAAAAACTGTTGACAGTGCTGTCTCTCGTTTGCGCGTGCGCATTGGAGACCGCGGCGCAGGTCGAGTTCCACTGGGGCTTCAAAGGGGGCTTGAACTTCACTACATACGACAGCGACGCCGACGACTTCCAGGCGCGCATGGGGCAGTGGGGTCTGCTCTGCCGGTGGGAGATTGGGGAGCATTTCGCAATACAGCCCGAGGTCTTCTACGCGCGAATGGGCGTCAGGGCGCTCAAGAAGCTCATCAACCCGGCCCCGCAGCACGACTCGTTCAGCACCGACGGCTCACTGCAAAACGAGTGGTTCCGTCTGCAACTGCTCACGGACAACGTCCAGCTGCCCATCCTCTTCAAATACTACGTGCCGCTCAACGTCTTCGGAGGCAAGGGGCTCAACGTCCACGTCGGCCCGCTCTTCAGCCAGCGCTTCGACTACTCCGTTTCCACCAACACGCCGCAGGGCTTCCTGCTCGACCCAAAGCTCACCGGCGACGGGGAACTCGACTTCGGCGACGGGGTGGCGCAACCGCGACGCAACGACAACACGCTGCACAATTTCGCCCGCGCTCAGAACAAGTTCACCGTCCACGCCCTCTGCGGCATCGGCTACGACTCCCCGTCGGGCATAGGGGTCGACCTGAGGTGGCAGACGGGCCTCACACCCGTCTGGAAGAAAAACAGCAAGCACAACTACAACCCCAACTCGCACGACCGCGTCTGGGCCATCTGCTTCAGCTACACTTTCTAGACCGAGAAATCGACAACATCATATGCGTCGGGGAGGCGCGGCACACTCTTGCCGCGTCTCCTTGCGTTAGTCTGAAACCCCCGACAACAAACAACACAAGACATTCATGGCTCTTCAATGTGGCATCGTCGGACTGCCCAACGTGGGCAAGTCGACGCTCTTCAACTGCCTCTCCAACGCCAAGGCGCAGTCGGCCAACTTCCCCTTTTGCACCATCGAGCCCAACGTGGGCGTCATAACGGTCCCCGACGGCCGACTGGAGGTGCTCAACGAGATTGAGCACCCGGCGCAGGTCGTGCCCACGACTGTCGAGATTGTCGACATCGCCGGGCTCGTCAAGGGGGCCAGCAAGGGCGAGGGACTCGGAAACAAGTTCCTCGCAAACATTCGCGAGACGGATGCCATAATCCACGTCTTGCGGTGCTTCGACGACGACAACATTACCCACGTCGACGGCTCGGTAGACCCCGTCCGAGACAAGGGCGTCATCGACACCGAGTTGCAAATCAAGGACCTCGAGACCGTCGAGGCGCGCATTGCCAAGTGTGAGAAACAGGCAATTTCGGGCAAAGACCCCGAGGCCAAGAAGCTGCTCGACCTGCTCCTGCGCTACCGAGAGGCCCTGGGCCAGGGGCGGAACCTCCGCACCGTCGAGCTGACCGAGGCCGAGAAGAAGCTAGACAAGGAGCTCTTCCTGCTCACCCGCAAGCCCGTCATCTACGTCTGCAACGTCGACGAGGCGTCGATAGGCAAAGGCAATGCGCATGTCGACGCGGTCCGCCAGGCCGCCGGAGACGAGGGGGCGCAGGTCCTGGTCATTGCCGCGCAGACCGAGAGCGAGATTGCCGAGCTGGAGACCTACGAGGAGCGCAAGATGTTCCTAGACGACCTCGGCCTCGCCGAGAGCGGGGTGGCGAAGCTCATCCGGGCGGCGTACGCCATCCTCAACCTGCGGACGTTCTTCACCGTAGGACCCAAGGAGGTCAAGGCGTGGACTTTCCACGCCGGCGACAAGGCCCCGCAGGCGGCAGGCGTCATCCACACCGACTTCGAGAAAGGATTCATCCGGGCCGAGGTCATCAAGTACGACGACTTCGTGGCCCTGCGCTCCGAGGCGGCGTGCCGCGAGGCGGGAAAGCTCGGAATCGAGGGCAAGGACTACGAGGTCCAGGACGGCGACATCATGCACTTCCGCTTCAACGTCTAGGCCCGCCGCGGCATCAAGCACGGACGCATATCATTTAGAAAAAGAAAAAAATGGCTACAGTAAAACCCTCCATACCCAAAGGGACGCGCGATTTCGGCCCGGCCGAGATGATGCGGCGCAACTACATCTTCGACACCATACGCCGCGTCTTCCGCCGCTACGGCTACCAGCCCATAGAGACGCCGGCCATGGAGAACATCACGACCCTCCTCGGCAAGTATGGCGACGAGGGCGATAAGCTCCTCTTCAAGATTCTCAACTCCGGCGACTTCCTTTCGGCGGCGGGAGGCCCCCTCAGCGCCAGTGCCGACAAGGCGGCGCTCCAAATTTCCGAGAAAGGCCTGCGCTACGACCTGACGGTCCCCTTTGCCCGCTACGTCGTCCAGCACCAGGGCGAGCTGACTTTCCCTTTCAAGCGCTACCAGATTCAGCCCGTCTGGAGGGCCGACCGTCCGCAAAAGGGCAGGTATCGCGAGTTCTTCCAGTGCGACGTCGATGTCGTCGGCACAGACTCGCTCCTCTGCGAGGTGGAGCTGGTCCAGATTGCCGCCGACGTCTTCAAGGCGCTGGGCATCAACGTGTGCCTCAAGGTCAACAACCGCAAAGTCCTGGCAGGGATGGCCGAGGCCATCGGGGCCCCCGACAAGATGATGGACATCACCGTCGCCATAGACAAGCTCGACAAGATTGGGGTTGAGGCCGTCAACGACGAGCTGCGCGCCCATGGGCTGACCGACGGGCAGGTGGCGGCGCTGCAGCCCGTCTTGGGTCTCTCCGGGACAACTGAAGAGAAGCTGGCGAGCCTGGGGCAAATCCTGACCAGCGAGGTGGGGCGCAAGGGGATTGAGGAGTTGCGGACGCTCTTCGCCTATGTCGACGCCCTGGGGGTGGACATCCGGGCGGAGCTGGACCTGACCCTGGCGCGCGGGCTGAACTACTACACCGGGGCCATCTTCGAGGTCAAGGCTCTCGACACCGAGATTGGCTCAATCTCGGGCGGCGGCCGATATGACAACCTGACGGGCATCTTCGGCTTGCAGGGTTTGTCGGGCGTCGGCATCTCGTTCGGCGCCGACCGCATCTACGACGTCATGACCCGCCTCGACCTCTTCCCCGCCGAGGCCGCCGCCACGACGGACGTCCTGGTGGCCAACTTCGGCGGCGACGACGAGCTCTACGCCCTCCGCGTCTTGGCGCGCCTGCGCCAGGAGGGGCTGTCGGCCGAGATATATCCCGAGGCCGCCAAGATGAAGAAGCAGATGGGCTACGCCGACAAGCGAGGCGCGCGCTTCGTGGCTCTCTGCGGGGAGACCGAGAGGTTGTCGCAGACGCTGACGCTCAAAGACATGAGCCGTGGCGAGCAGACTACGCTCACGCTCGACGAGGCCGTGAGGCAGATTCGGGGGTAGAGAATATTAACGCTTTTGGGGCGGGGGCGCATACTGCGTTCCCGCCATTTTTTATGCCGCCATCCGATTGGTGTTTGCTTTGTAAAAAAAAATATCCATCTTTGCGCCATTTGGACGAGTGTCGTAATGTTGGCTGTTTGTTTTGTTGGCGGGGTGTTAAATTACCCCCCCCCCCCATGTAAGTTAAATACGTCGCGTTGTGCGTACGTAGCCCTCCCTTTTCTTCTTTTCCGGTTTCTCTTCTCGGAGTTCCGTTCATTTTGGCGAAATGCGGGACTCTAGTTTTTGGCGCCTTTGCCGGGGGCTCTATGCGCGTTTTCGCCATCTGGTCCTCTATGGGCTGATTGGGTCGCTCTCCGCCTCGCTCGATTTCGCCGTTTTTTCTTTGTTGACGCGCGCCACGCCTCTCCACTATTTGGCGGCCAATGCCGCGTCTGTCCTCTTCGGCATCACCGTCTCCTTTCTGCTCAACCGTTCCTACAATTTCCGCGTCCGCGACCACAAGTGGCGGCGTTTCTTTGTTTTCCTCTCGGTCGGACTGGGAGGGCTGTGCCTCAGTCAGGCCATCTTGTGGGTGTGCGTCGAGCGCGTGGGGGTGGGGGAGATGCCCTCCAAGATGGCGTCCATTGTCCTTGTCGTGCTGTTTCAGTTTCTGCTCAACAAGTTTGTCACGTTTCGCAAGCGCGAATGATGCCACGGGGGCGACCGGCGCCCTCCCGTTTCTCTCTGTCGCAAATATAATTTTCTCAGATTCATGGAAAAAGTGTTCCTTGTGATGCCCGCCTACAACGAGGAGGCCAACATCGAGGCCACGCTCCGTCAGTGGAATCCCGTGGCGGAGCGGCTTGCCGAGATGGGGGCCGACGCCCATATCCTGGTGGCCAACGACGGAAGCACCGACGGCACCCTGGCCGTCCTGCGCCGCCTGGCTTCGTCTGGCAGTTTCCCTCGCCTGGAGGTTGTAGACAAGCCCAACAGCGGCCACGGAGCCACGGTCCGTTCTCTCTACGCCCGTGCGCTCGCCGGGGGTGCTGACTTCGTGTTCCAGACCGACAGCGACGGCCAGACCGACCCCGACCAGTTTTGGCCCTTGTGGGAGCGTCGGGGCGACTTCGACTTCCAAATCGGTTCGCGCCTAGGCAGGCAAGACGGCGCGGGGCGTGTCTTCGTCACCCGCGTCCTTCGCCTTGTCGTCTGGGCCACGTTCGGTGTGTGGGTGGCGGACGCCAACACCCCCTTTCGGCTTATGCGCGCCGAGGCGCTTCGCGAGGTCTTGGGTGTCGTCCCTGCCGACTTCTTCCTCTGCAATGTCGCCGTCTCTGCCGTGGCGGTCAAGTGGCGCAAGAGGGTCCGCTTCGTCCCCATCACGTTCCGGCCGCGGCAGGGCGGGGTCAACAGCATCAACATGCGGCGCATTGTCAAGATTGGCCTCAAGGCCGTCGGCGATTTCGTCAGCATCAACCGCAAACTCGGGCGCTATGGGAAATAGGCGCGTCTTCAACACTCTCGTGTGGCTCGGCGTGGCGTTCGCCGTGTTGCTCATGCTCATTGTCGACTACAACCAGCGGCCGTGGATTGACGAGGTCGGGACGGCGGACTCGGCCATCAACTGGGTCACCAAGGGCGAGTGGCGCAGCAACGTGTGGAACTATACCTACCAGCCGGCCTACACCGTCGTGCTCGCCGGGTGGCTCTCCGTCTTCGGCGTCTCGCACGCCGCGGTGTGCAATCTCGGCGTCTTCCTCACCCTGCTGTGCTTTGTCTTTGTCGGGTGGAAGCTCACGCGTGGGCGCGAGCCGTTTGTCCCCGACGTGCGCTCGGCTGTCTTGTTCTCGCTCCTGTTTTGGGTCCCCTTCGCGTCGTGGTGGGCCGGCTTTGGACGCATCGACACTTTGGCCATGCTCGCCGGCGCTGTCTTCGTGGCGTGCCTCCTCCAGTCCGATGTGTCCGCATGGGGCGGGCGGTTGGCAATCTTCCTGTCGGCGGCGCTCCTGATGCTCAGCACGCTCTACGCCATCCCCGTGGCGGCCCTTTTCGCCGTCTTCCTCTTTGTTTTCGACTATGGGCGGCGGGGGCGCGCCTGTTGGTTCTTCAAGGGGCTGTGGGCGGCGTCGGGCTTTGTGGTGGGCATGTCTCTCACGCTCGCTTTCCACGCCCGACACAACTTCCTGCTCCACTACATTGGCGCTCCACTGACGGGTGCTACGGCGCCTTGGTGGAACCTTGTCATGCGGACGCTGCACTCGCTTGTCGGCCTCCCGCTCGACGAGGGCAATCTGCTTCTCCGCCTCATGCACGGCTACACCTCGGAACCCGCCACGGTGGTGCTGTGCGCGTTGTGCTGGCTTCTTCTCGTCGCCGCGCGGCGGAGGGGGAAGGCCGGCCGCGACGAGATGCTCCTGCTCGCTTTTGTCTCGTCGGTGCCGTTGGTGTTCACGCTCTTCGGGCGTTGCAACCGCGACTATTTGTGGTCGTTCTCCGTCCCAACGTTCGCGCTCTTTGTCCACCTGTTGGGGCGCGGCCCGTGGCGCAAGTGGCTGAGGTGGTGGTCTGTTGGCGTCTTCGTCTTACTCGTCTCGAGTGTGGAGATTGCCCGTTTCTGCACCTACTATGTCCTCCCAAGCCCGAGCCGTGCGGAGATGATGCGCCGCACGATGCGGTTTCTCGATAGCCACTCCGACATCCTGTCAGCGGCGGACAACATCTACGTGGCGCACACCACTCCCAATCTAGACATCTACGGCTACTATCAGATGGTCCCCTACGGCAAGGAGCTTTGGTTGCTCTACTATGACAACATCGATGTCCCCGACGTCGTGGCGGGCTGCGCCCCGTTGCGCTCCCTGCTCTCCGCCGTGGGCTACGAGGAGCGCCAGCCCAGCCCCTACTTGCCCGACAGCGGCGTCATGTTCGTTGCCCCGCATACGGCCCCGTTCTCCTCCCAGGCTTTTGCCGAGAGGTTCGTCGATACCGACACCATCGTGGCAGAGGACGGCTTCGCCCTGCTCCGTTTCCGCCGCAATGGCGTGCCTCGCCCTTCGTCTGGGGGTGTGCACAATTGACAGTTGACAATTGGCAATTGGCAATTGACAATTGACATCCGACCGCGTGTTGCCGGGGGCTATGTAGGAACGCACGGCTCGTGCGCACGCACCGTCATCTGCATCATCCGCACCGCCATCAGGCACCTCAAAGCCCCAAAGGGGCGGCATAAGGCAGCCTAGGGCGTGAGCCCTAGGACGACACATGCGACAACGGAACAGAAAACAACGGTACAACGATGCGCACGACAAGAATTCGTTCGACACCCGGAAATTGTCAATTGAGTCGTCCTTGGGCTAGTGTTTCGTCCTAGGGCTCACGCCCTAGGCTGACACATATCGCCCCTTTGGGGCTTTGGGTGGCGTGGCGTTTCCCTCCACGGTCCTCCCGGTCGGATGTCAATTGTCAATTGTCAACTGTCAATTGTTCAAGTTTTTTATCCCACCTTTGCCCCCAAGAAATCGATAAGCTCCATGCCTATGCTCTTGAAGAATCTAGCGGCGCTCCTCTGCGCCGCAATGTTGGCGTTGCCGTCGGCCTCCGCGCAGGCGGGAGGCTCGTTCGTCGCGGGCGACAAGGTGTTCCTCCTCAATGGCGAGCCGTTCGTGGTCAAGGCCGCCGAACTCCACTATCCGCGCATCCCGCGGCCCTATTGGCGTCACCGGATTCAGATGTGCAAGGCCCTGGGGATGAACACCGTCTGCCTCTACGTCTTTTGGAACGCCCACGAGCCGCGCGAGGGAGAGTTCGACTTCTCCGGCAATCTCGACGTGGCGGAGTTCTGCCGACTGGCGCAGGAGGAGGGCATGTATGTCATTGTCCGCCCCGGGCCCTACGTCTGCGCCGAGTGGGAGATGGGCGGACTGCCGTGGTGGTTGCTCAAGAAGGGGGACATAGCCCTGCGCGAGGCCGACCCATGGTTCCTTGAGCGCGTCGAGAGGTTCGAGGCCGAGGTCGGCAAGCGGCTAGCGGGGATGACAATCGACAAGGGAGGGCCCATCATCATGGTGCAGGTAGAGAACGAATATGGGGCCTACGGCGAGGACAAAGAGTATGTCGCCACGATACGCGACATCGTGCGCCGCTCGGGCTTCGACCGTGTGACGCTCTTCCAGTGCGACTGGTCGTCGAACTTCACTCTCAACGGCCTCGACGACCTCGTGTGGACAATGAATTTCGGGACCGGCGCCGACATCGACAGGGAGTTCCGCCGACTGGGCGAGTTGCGTCCCGACGCTCCGCAGATGTGCAGCGAGTTCTGGAGCGGATGGTTCGACAAGTGGGGTGCGCGCCACGAGACGCGGCCGGCGCAGGCCATGACCGACGGCATCGACCAGATGCTCAGCCGCGGAATCAGCTTCTCGCTCTACATGGCCCATGGGGGCACGAGCTTCGGCCACTGGGCGGGCGCCAATTCGCCGGGCTTCCAGCCCGACGTCACGAGCTACGACTACGACGCCCCCATCAGCGAGCAGGGCCTCCCGACTCCCAAGTTCTACAGGCTCCGCGAGGTCATGGCCAGGCATAGCGCCTCCGGCCGCCTCCCCGCCGTCCCCAAGGCCCCGATGCCCACTGTAGCCGTCCCGCGGTTCCGCCTCGGCGAGTTCGTCCCTCTGGAGAGGGGTGCTGCCGACACCGTCGTCGCCCCCCGGCCCGTCACTTTCGAGGAGGCCGACATGGGTTGGGGGACCATGGTCTACACCACTTCGCTGCCTCGTGTCGACGCGCCCTCGACGCTCACTGCCGACGTACGCGACTTCGGGCAGGTCTTCCTCGACGGCCGCTATGTCGGCAAGATTGACCGCGTGCGCGGCGAGCGCTCTGTCGAGCTGCCACCCGTGGGGCGCGGCGCGCGGCTCGACATTGTCGTCGAGGGCATGGGCCGCATCAACTTCGGCCGGGCCATCAAGGACTTCAAGGGCATCGTCGGCCCGGTCGTCTTGCGCCACGAGGCCGACGGGAGCATGGTCGAGGTTACGCCCGGCTCGTGGCGGTGCGTCACCATCCCCGACGGATATGACGACGCCGTCCGCGCCCTGGCGCGTGGCGCGGGCGGGCCGGGTGTCTTCGGCTCGCGGGGGGCGGGCTACTACCGCGGCGTCTTCAACCTGCGCCGCGTGGGCGACACTTTCCTCAACATGGAGGCGTTCGGCAAGGGGCAAGTCTACGTCAACGGGCACCCCCTGGGGCGCTTCTGGAGCATCGGCCCCCAGCAGACGCTCTACCTGCCAGGCTGTTGGCTCAATAGGGGCGAGAACGAGGTTGTGGTCCTCGATGTCGTCGGCCCCGGCGCCGAGCCTGCTGTTTTCGGCCAGCAGACGCCCGAGCTCGACAAGCTGAGGGCAGAGCGCGGCAACAAGCACAACGACCCCGGGGCGCGTCCCGACCTCAACTCCGCCGTGCCGGCTCTTGTGGGGCGGACGGCCCCCGGCGGCGGGTGGCAGACCCTGGCGTTGCCGGCCGTGGCCAAGGGGCGGTATGTGGCCCTGGAGTGCGTCTCGGCGCACGACGGCGGCAGTGTGGCGGCCATTGCCGAGCTCTACGTGCGCAATGCCGCCGGCGTGCGGGTCGGGCGCGACGGGTGGAGGGCGCTCTATGCCGACAGCGAGAGGGGCAACAGCACGCTCGACAAGGCTTTCGACCTCCAGGAGAGCACCTGCTGGCAGACCGAGGATGGCGCGCCGGCCCCGCACCTGCTCGTCGTCGACATGGGCCAGGAGGTCAGCGTGGCGGCCCTCGAATACCTGCCGCGCATGGAGGCGGGGGCGCCCGGGAGCGTGGCGGACTTCAAGATGTACGTCTGGTAGGGCCCGCCGTGGCTATGCGCACCTCCACACCCTGCGGCGCAGCCACAGGGCCAGGATGGGGTCCGCCATCTCCAGCGTCTTGGGCGCGGTGGAGACGATGAGGTCTTTCTCCGCCAGCGACTTCTTCAGGCGGGTCACGTTGGCGGTGGTGCCGAGGCGGTATGTGCCGACGATTCTCTGTTGGGTGAAGCCCGTGCGGACGCCGTCCGCCAGGGCGCGCAAGAAGCCCATCTGAAACGCCGAGAGGCTCTCCGTCTGTTGGATGAAGAGCGGCTCGCAAGCGTCGAGCAGGCGCTCTATGCCTAAGTCCAGCTCGGCCGACCCCGCCTCGCGCTCCGTCTGGAGCCACACGAGCCATGCCAGTTGCTGGACGTATGACGAGTAGCGGTCGGTGACGCGGCATATCTCGCGGGCCAGGACGGCAGGGATGGACTTGCCCGTGGCGGCGAAGCGCCCGACGATATATTCGACCCACTCGCTCTCGCCTATGCGCCCAAGGTACATCATGTCCCCAAAGCGGTAGAATGGGTGGCTGGGGCTCTGGAACATGCGCTCCATCATGTGCCTCCTGCTGCCATAGAGGCAGTAGCAGACGTTTTTCTGCAACTGCCATGCGCCGCGGAGCCGCTTCTGCGTGGTCAGCGAGTGGTCGAACTCGCCAATCTGCTGAAACTCATCGATGCACACCACAATCTTGCAACCCTTGGCGGCGGCCACTCTCTCGGGCAGGCGCAGCAGCTCGTCGACGGTGCCCGGCGAGGCGTCGTAGTCCACCGAGACCGAGAAGTCGTTGAGAGGGTCCGCCCCGAAGCTGACCTTCGGGACGAGGCCGCTCAAGAAGCGACGCGCGTTGGCCACCCACTCCTCCCATCGGCTCGAAGTGGCTCTCAGCACCGCCGTGGCCAGCGCGTTGGCGAAGTCGAGCTCCGTGCGGCACCCGAAGACGTCGAGCCGGGCTATGCGCACCGAGTCCGACGCCACGACCGACGCCGCTCGGTCCACAAGCGAGGTCTTCCCCATGCGCCGGGGGGAGATGACTATCGTGTTGACGCCGTGCGAGAAGTTGGCCACGAGCCTCTTGGTCTCCTCCTGGCGGTCGGTAAAGGCGGCGCCGTCCACTCTGACGCCGAAGACGAAAGGGGGATCTGAACTTGTCTGCATAGGTCTGCCTTTTGGGGTCTAAGCCGCTAAGTTAGTGTTTCTTTCGTTGACTAACAACCCTGTTTGAAACATCTTTGTTTGAAACAATGTTGTTTAAGGCCGACGCTCTTTCGCCCCGTGCGTCTTGCCAATTGCGGCGGGGATGCGCAGCTGGTAGAAAGTTTCGAGCCGAGGCGACGTCTTGCAAACAGTGCAGGGTCATAGCTCCAAAACTACACCATATCACGACGAAATTACCTAATATATCATAAAACATCATAAAAATGGGGGGGGGTAAAGTTAATGTGAAATAATGCTATAACTTTGCTCGTGGACAAAACGGATAATTGGTTGTCCGCCGGGCGCTTTTGGGCGGCTGTGCTCTAGCAATTGGCATTAACTAAATATCTGCGCTATCGTGAAAAGTGTACCATCTGTGGGAATGGGAAAAGAGGTGACCGTCGTGGGGCTTCTTGTCAAGGTTGTCTTCTCTGTGACGTTGCTTTGCCTCTCCGTCCTCGTCGCGTCCTAGCGGCGTTTCGGTTTTTAGATGCATGTTGGATTTTGGTGGGGCATCGGGGGCGCGTCCCGTCGGTGTCCCGCTTTTATGGTTGCGGCATTGCACTGTGGAGCGAAAAATATAACTAAATTTGAGCCGACTAAACTACAACAAAGAGAAACTATGAAAAGAATGCTCAGCGCTATGCTGGCCTTGGTCGTCGCGGGGAGTGTCTGCGCTCAGGGGGACAGGCTCACGCGCGACGAGATTTTGGCCATGACGACCGACCAGCTGGCCGAACTGCCGCTAGACAAGCTCATGGAGGCCGTCGAGACGCTCGGGGTGAGCAGTGTCGACGAGCTCTTCGCCCTCATCATGAACAAGAACGTCTCTTCCGCCTCCAAGCAGGAGGAGAGCTCGTTCTCGTCGCCACTGGCCAGCACCGTCATCACACGCGAGGAGATGCGGACATACGGCGTGACGACAATCGAGGAGGCGTTCCGCCTCATCCCCGGGATGATTGTTTCCGAGAAGACCAACGGCGTCTACGACGTCCAGATGCGGGGCCTCTCCAACATCCCCGACAACAACATGATTCTCTACACCGAGAACTCCAACATCCTCGTCATGATCGA
This sequence comes from uncultured Marinilabiliaceae bacterium, assembly GCA_964534235.1. Taxonomy (GTDB): domain Bacteria; phylum Bacteroidota; class Bacteroidia; order Bacteroidales; family Marinilabiliaceae; genus W3P20-009. The sequence continues at coordinate 40,787 of CAZHOT010000010.1, read as the reverse complement.
CGGGCGCATTGTCCACAACTACTCCATCGGGGCGCCGTTCTTCGAGACCCTGCCGGTCAGCGTCGAGGACGTCGAGCGCATCGAGGTGGTGCGTGGTGCGTCGTCGGCCCTCTACGGGCCCAACGCGGTCAACGGCGTCGTGAACATCGTCACCGAGAAGCCCGACATGGCGCAGGCCGTGGCCCAGGGGGCGGTCCAGATGGGCAACAACACGGCTGTGGCCGACTTCGGCGTCCGCAAGGCGGTCAACGGCGTCGTGGCCCTGGGCCTCACCGCCAACTATCAGGAGAGGAGGCGCAAGAACTCCAAGATTCCGTTCATCCCCCAGCAGGGATGCTATGTCGTCAACGACGCCTCGCTCTTCGCCGGGGGGTCCACGCTCTCCGAGGAGCAGATGAGTCAGGCCCTGGCTAGCGGCAAGCTGACCGACATCTCCGCCGGGGCCGACCTCACCGTCGAGCAGATTGCCAATATGCGGACCCTCGCGTCGGCGGCGGACGGCCAATATACTTTCGCCAAGGCCTATGCCGACAATGTCGACGTCTACGCCCGCTACCGCGAGCCCGACCTGGCGCGGCGGACGGCCGGTGTCAACGGCTACGTGGCCCTTACGCCGTCGGAGAAGTTGCGGATCGACATCCAGGGCGGATACCAGTACGCCCTCTTCGCCAGCACGCCCATCGGCAACGAGAAGATGGCGTTGCGCTACCGGCAGTCGAAGACGGGCTACGCCGGTGTCAACGCCTCGGTGGGTGGCCTCCGCCTCCTTGCCAACTACTCCGGCGGCTCGATGAGCTTCGCCGTCGGCTCGCCGGCTTTCTTGCAAGACGAGACGCGCATCTTCAACGTCCAGGCGGAGTATGACATCAAGGCCGGCCCCCTCGGCATACGTCCGGGGGTCAGCTTCCAATATGTCAAGTTCAAGGACGCCGAGCCCACCTATTTCGACCGGGGCGACGGCAGCGAGCCCGAGGAGCTGCCGGGCTACTGGGGCTACTGGTCCAAGGGCGACGTCGACGCCAACCTGAACGACTTCGCGCCCAGTCTGCGCCTCGACTTCAAGACCGGCGGCCTGAGGCTCGTGGGCGCCGTCAGGGCCGACAAGACCAACATCCCCGACAAGTGGAACTTCTCCTGGCAAGTGGCGGCAAGTTGGCTCGTGAACGACGACAACTTCCTCCGCCTGGGCTATGGGCGCTCGTTCCGCTCCGCGGCGTTGGCCAACACGAGCTCAAACCTGCGTGAGTATATGCCGACCGGCACGCAGCCAAACTCCATCTCGTTCCTGGGCAACGAAGACGCCCCCCTAGTCCATATCGACAATGTCGAGATTGGCTACCGGTGGAAGCCCACCAACCGCGTCCTCATCGACGCCGAGGCTTTCTACTCCCGCAGCTCCGACTATGGGTGCCTCAAGGCCCACGAGAGCAACGTCGTGCTCCCTGCCGCCGCGTTCAACTCTGTGCTGCAGGGGTTGGGGTCGGGGCAGGTAAGCGCCGCCGGCATGGGGGCAGCGCTGATGGGGGCCATGCGCACCAAGACCAACATCCGCTACGGAGAGATGCCGTTGGTCGTCAACCAGTTTGGGATAGGACTCAATGTCGACTGGGTCATCTCGCCGAAGCTCATAGCCAAGCTCAATGCCAACATCCAGCGCACCACGATCGACGACTACTACCAGTATTCTCAGAGCCAGATGATTGCCCGCCAGCTCACGTCGAGCCTCGGCAAGCTTTCCGACCCCGAGAGGGGCCTGGGGGCTCTCGTCACCGAGCTTCTGACCGGCGCCGCAACGGCCGAGGCCTCCGGGGGGAGCGCCCAACAATACATCGAGGGCTGCGTCGGCTACACGCCCATTGGCGACATCCCCGCGGCGTTCAACGCCATGAGCCAAGACGAGCAGCAGGCGTACCTCGGCAGGCTCCTCGACGCGTACAACGGCGGGCCCGCCGTCGATGGGGTTGAGCGTCCGTTGGGCCTCTACTACGCACTCAAGTATGGCGTCCGCTACGACCGCGCTACGCAGGAGTACCATCTCGCCACAAGCACGGCCGAGGACTACGCCACGAGAGACGGATACCGCCACAAGGCGGCCCCCTCTGTCTACGGGATGTTCGGGCTCATCTACAAGCCCGCCGAGAAGTGGAACGCGGCTGCTTTCGTCAACCTGCTCGGAAAGCGCGAATACACGACCCTCTTCGGGACTGAGAAGGTTGACGCCCGCTGCACCGTCAATCTCAAACTCGGCTACAAGCCCACGGACCAGTGCGAGGTCTTCTTCAACGCCCACAACCTCTTCAACACCAACAAGCAGGAGTTCATCTACACCGACAAGATCGGTGGCATCTACACCGTCGGCGTTAGCTTCGGAATCTGATACCATTCAATTGACAATTAATCAATTGACAATGGACAATTGACAATTGACAACCGACCGGGAGTCCGGGAGGATATGCGTTGTCGCACGATGCGTGCGGCAACGCGTTTTTTTTTATGATAACGAATCCGTACGGAATCCGCGTCTCCCGCCCCTGCGCCTCAAAGCCGCAAAGCGGCGATATAAGATAGCCTAGGGCGTGAGCCCTAGGGCGATGCGTGGGACGCCAACGAATATCCCTACTCCTCGCATCTCCTCTCGCCACGTATCCCTACGCTTTCGCCCCCCCCCCCCTCACGCCACCGCCTCCTCACACCACTTTTTGATAACGAATCCGTACGGAATCCGCGTCTCCCCCCCTGCGCCTCAAAGCCGCAAAGCGGCGATATAAGATAGCCTAGGGCGTGAGCCCTAGGGCGATGCGTGTGCCAACGAATATCCTCACACCACCGCCTCCATGTGCCCCCCACCTCTCGTTTCTTTGCCCATCTCGCATATTTTTGCGAACATTGCATCTCTCAACCAAAAACTAATTGTGACATGCTGGGGGCGATATATGGCGACGCCGTAGGCTCTGTCTACGAGTTCGCCAACACGACAGACTACAACTTCAAGATGACGCCCAATATGCACCTGACGGACGACTCGGTGTGCACTTTGGCGGTGGCCAACACTTTGCTCAACGGCGTCCCGATTGTCGAGAGCCTGTTGGACTTTTGCCACTCCATCTCCGCGTCCAAGGCGGGTTTCGGCGGGCGCTTCGGGTGGTGGCTGAGCAGTCCCGACCCGAAGCCCTACGGCTCTTTCGGCAACGGCGCGGCCATGCGGGTGTCGCCCGCAGGGTGGGCGGCGGCGACGGTGGAGGAGTGCAAGGCGATGTCGCGCGCCGTCACCGAGTGCACGCACAACCACCGCGAGGGCGTCAAGGGCGCCGAGGCCATTGCCGTGGCCGTCTTCCGCCTCCGCTCCGCAAGCGGCGAGGAGCAGAAGAGGGACATTGTCGACGAGGCGCTGCGGGTCTACTATCCCTCTTTCTCCGAGCGGGACATGGAGGCGTGCCGCGGCGTCTTCGACGAGACCTGCCAGCGGACCGTGCCGACGGCCCTGCGAATTTTCCGCGCCTCCGCGTCGTTTGAAGACGCGGTGCGCCTCGCCGTCTCTTTCGGGGGCGACTCCGACACCCTGGGGGCCATCGTGGGCAGCCTGGGCGAGGCTTTCTATGGCATGACCGACGAGCAGAGGCGTTTCGCCCTGGGCAAGACGGCGGCCGAGCACGAGGAGTGGGCCGGGCTCGTGACCCTCTTCGAGGAGCGCTATGGGAAACGGCTCGCCACGTAGCTTTTCGCCTCGCGGCAGTTGCGCGTAGCGGGCAAAAGCCTAACTTTGCACCACGACGTTTAAAACAAACAGAATGTGGATTATTTGTGCTGACCTTGAGGGGGTCTTTGTCCCCGAGATTTGGGTCAACGTCGCGAAAAAGACCGGCATTGAGGAACTCAAGCTGACCACGCGCGACATCAAGGACTACGACGAGCTGATGAGGAGGCGTCTGCGCATCCTCGACGAGCACCACCTGACGCTGCCCGACATCCAGGAGGTCATCGGCACTCTCGACCCCCTGCCTGGGGCGTTGGAGTTCGTGCGGGAGATTCGCCGCTTGGCGCGCTTCGCCATCGTGAGCGACACTTTCGTCGAGTTCGCACAGCCGCTCATGGACAAGCTCGAGAACCCCTTCCTGCTCTGCCACAGCCTCGAGACCGACGGGGCGGGGCGCATAACGGACTACAAGCTCCGCCAGCCCGACCCCAAGAGGAAGACCGTCGAGGCTTTCAAGAGCCTCCGCTACGATGTCGTGGCCTTTGGAGACTCCTACAACGACGTGACGATGCTCGAGGCCGCCGACCGCGGCATCCTCTTCCGCCCGCCAGCCAATGTCGTGGCGGACTACCCGCAATATCCGGTCGTGACAGACCTGGCCGAGCTAAAGAGCCGGCTGACGGAGATTGTCTCAAAATAGGGGTCCGATGGTCGCGAGGGGCGAAGTCTTGAGGGCTTTGGCGGCGGTGGCCGTCGTGGCGCTCGTCATGGTTGTCCGCAGCCTGGCGGGGACGGATGCGGTCTTGTTCCCCGAGGTCGGGGCGTTGGCCGTGGGCCTGCTCCTCGTCGACAAGAACGTGTGGCGCGTCAGCAAGGCCGGCGCCCTGGTCGTGATGTCACTGGCCGCCACAATCGGCGTCGCCATCTCGATTCTGACGGCGGGCCTGGGTGTCGTGGTGTCCGTCCCCTGCGCGTTCCTCCTGACCTGCCTCCTGCTGTCTTTCTTCAACGTCCCGATGTACCCGGCGTTGGCGGCGGCGCTGATGCCTCAGCTTTTCGGTCCGGCGTCGTGGTGCTACGTCGGTGTCGTGGTCGCCACGGTCGGCCTCGTCCTCCTCGTCCAGCTCCTGCTTGAGCGTGTCGGCGCCCGGCGCGTCGTTCTGCCCGGCGTCCACCAACCGTGGGCCGACTGCGGGGCCCCGGTCCGCCGGGTGGTTCTCCTGACGCTCTGCGCCATGCCGCTCGTTGTGGCCGCATGGCTCAGCGATTGGATCTTCATGGCCGCCCCGCCCCTGCTGGTGACCCTCGTGGAGTTCGCCCAGGGCGGCAGCGGATTCCGCAAGCGTCCGTGGCAGGTCCTGTTCATGCTCTTCTTCGGCGCCATGATGGGCAGTGCGGCGGTCGTCATATGCAGCTCGCTCGGCCTGGGGCATGTCGTGGCGGGGACGGGCATCATGGCCGTCATGGTCATGCTCTTCTCCATATTCCGCAAGAGCTACGCACCGGCCGCCACCGTGGCGTTGTTGGCGATGCTCGTCGAGGGCGACGCCATATGGGCATATTCCGTGCAGATAGCCATTGGCGGCGCATACGCCATAGTCGTCTCGTCCCTTCCCTACCTCATCTTCCCGCGCGGGGCAAAGCAAAAAGAATGAACAGAGTCAAAAGCGTAGTGTTGGCGTTGGCCATGTGCCTCGGCGTCGGTCTGTCGTCGGCGCAGGGGCGCTCTTTCGTCATTGCCGAAGAGGGCGGCCCGGCCGTCGAGGCCTCTTTAGACGAGGCTGTCGCGCGCCTGTCGGACCGTGTGCTGAAACGGTGGCGAAAGGCGAACCGCGACCTGCCTAGGGCCTTGCGCCGTGAGGTGGCGGGCAAGGCGGAACGCTTGGCGGTCCGCAGATATGTGCCAATGGCCCACGAGGGCGACTCCGCAATCACGCTCCGCTTGGCGGCCATGCCGATAGGCCTCGTGGTGGTCAGCTATGGCGGGACGCAGTTGGGCTACGCCTACGTCAACGAGGCCGGCGGGACGGAGGTCTTCCCCTGCCGCACGCCCGGCCTGGCCGCCGCGACTGACGGCGGGTCGCTAGGTTTGGCTTCGGTCGTCAGCGAGAGGACGCCCATTGTCGTGGCGGGCATAAACCAGCCGGGCAAGATGCTCTGCGGGTTGGACGACGGGGCGGCGCTTGTGGACATCGCGACTGGCGAGGAGACGAAGCTCGACATGTCAGACATCCCCGACTACGCCTTTGCCGAGGCGCAACGCACCAGGCCACAGTCCGTAGTCCTCTCGGTTGTCGGGGGCTGTGTGGCGACGGGGCTTATCGTCCTAGCCGCGCTGATATAGCCCCCGCGTCAGAACAGTGCCGAGGCGTCGACCACTATGTCGTCGTGCGGCATGTCGTCCCATCGGAAGATTCCGACAAACTCGTCCAATGCCATCGGGTGCCATCGTTCTTGGAATCCCACGAGCCAGGCCATCAGCCCGATAAGCTCGTCGGGCGTCGCCTTTTGGCGAATCTTGTCCATGCCTAGCGCCTTGTCGCGTTTGCTCAGCCTGGCCCCGTCGGGGGCCAGCAGCAGTGGGAAGTGGCAGTAGCGCGGGGCTGGGTAGCCGAGCGTGCGGAGCAGGAACGCCTGCTCGTGCGACGCCGCCATCAGGTCGCGGGCCCTCACCACCTCGTTGACGCCCATCAGGGCGTCGTCCGTCACGACGGCAAGCTGGTAGGCGTAGTTGCCGTCGGCGCGGCGCAAGATTATGTCGCCGCGCTCCCTAGCCAAGTTGGCCTCCTGCACCCCATAGTGCCCGTCGGCAAACGAGCTTGTCTCGTCGGGCAGGCGCAGCCTCCACGCCGGTCGGCGCGCGGCGCGCAGTGCCTCTCTCTCGGCCTCGGCGAGGCGCAGGCAGGTGCGTGGGTAGACCACGTGGCCGTCGGAGGCGTGGGGGGCCGACGCCGCCGTCAGGTCCTGACGGCGGCAGAAGCACTCGTAGACAATCCCCTGTGCCCGCAGACGCTCAAAGGCCTCGGTGTATGCGGCATCGCGTTGGCTTTGATAGTAGGGGCCGTGTCCGCCGCCGACGACCGAGCCGGACCCCTCGTCGGGGCGCATCCCTAGCCACAAGAGGTCGTCCACAATCTGTGCCGAGAATTCGGGGCGGCATCGTTGGCGGTCAAGGTCTTCTATGCGCAAAATCCACCGCCCACCCTGGCTTTTGGCCGAGGCGTAGCTCACGAGCGCGGCGAAGATGTTGCCCATGTGCATGCGCCCGCTTGGCGACGGGGCGAAGCGCCCCACGACGTGAGAATTGTTCAAAATGCTATGTGTCTTGGCTCTCTTCGTTGACGGTGGACTGCGTGCTGCCGTCGGCAAAGTGGGTCACGATGGTGTCGCCAGGCGCAATGTCGGCTACAGAGGTCAGACGCCGGCCCCGGATGTCGGTGGTGACGCTGAAGCCCCGCCGCATGACGGCCCTGGGGTCGATTGCCTCGACCTGTTTGCGCAAGGCGTCTAGCCCGTTCCGCTGGGCGTCGAGCCTGCTTGCCGCCGCCGTCAGCAAGCGGTGGCGAAGCGTCTCAGCGCGTTGTCCTTGTTCCCCAATGCGCCTCCCGGCGGCGCCCATGGCCTTGTATGTCAAGGTCGAGACGCGGTTGCGTGCTTCGGCGAGACGCAGAGCCGAGGCTCCGAGGAGCCTGGCGGCGAGCATCTCTGCCGTTGTGCGGGCGTTGGCGTTGGCGCTCTGTGCGGCCGCCAACGCCCGGCTGCGCATCTCCTCCAGGCGCGACAAGAAGTCGGCCGCTCGCGCAATGATAAATTCGGCCACGGCCGTGGGGGTCTTGACGGCCGTGTGCGCAACCATGTCGGCAATGGAGCGGTCGCGCTCGTGACCGATGCCGGTGACGACCGGGAGCGGGAACTGCGCTATGTTGTTGGCTATGGCGTATGAGTCGAAGCAGGCCAGGTCGAGGCGAGAGCCGCCCCCGCGGATTATGACGACGATGTCGAACTCGTCGCTCTGGCGTGCCACGGCGTCGAGGGCGGAGACAATCTCGGCCTCGGCCCCGGCGCCTTGCATCCGTGCGGCGAAGAGCCGCGTCCGAAATGCCACGCCGTAGGCGTTGTTCGTCAGTTGGTTGCAGAAGTCCCCATATCCTGCCGCCCCGGGGGCCGAGACCACGGCGATGTCCTTGACCACGAGCGGCATCGCGAGTCCCTTGTTCATCTCGGCCACGCCCTCGGCCACGAGCTGCTCCCAGATGGCGCGCCGGCGGGCTTCGAGGTCGCCTAGCGTATACGAGGGGTCTATTGCCGCAATCTGCCCGCTGAGGCCATAGATGGGGTGGAAACCCACGCTGACGAACGCCAATATCTTCATCCCGGCCTCGAGGTCTCCCCCCGTGGCGGCGCGGAATGGGGTCAGCACCCTGTGCGCGGAGCTGGACCATATCGTGCAACGGAGCGACGCCACGGGCGCGTCGCTATGCTCAGACTTCTGGACCAGGGAGATGTAGATGTGTCCGCGGCTCTGCCCGACCTGCGCAACCTCCGCAGTGACCCATGCGGCAAGGGCCGCGTCGGCCACGGCGGAGCGGATCTGCGAGCAGAACTGCTCCAGGGTCATGTTCTGAGGTCTGTCTTCCACGGACAAAAAAGCCCCGAATCGCTTCGGAGCTCGCATTGATTTTTTTGCCTTCGCGGCGGCCTAGTAGGCCTTGCCCTTGTTCTCGTCGGAGACGGTAAGTTTCTTGCGTCCCTTGGCGCGGCGGGCTGCCAGAACCCTGCGTCCGTTCTTCGTGGACATCCTGTGACGGAATCCATGCTTGTTGACGCGCTTACGGTTCGAAGGTTGGAATGTCCTTTTCATCGTACGATTACTTTAAAGATTGAATTCAAATCGGACGCGAATATAGCCATTTCTTGTGGCAGACGCAAGTGGCGGAGCGCAACGTCTCTTTGCCGACGGCATTTTAGCGCCGATTGTCAATTCCCCATCGTCATCCGCTCAATCTTGCACCTGTGCTTGCGGCTCTTCTTGCCATACGACACTCCGACGAGCAGGGCCTCGCCGCGGTACTGCTCCAGGGCGGCGGGGTAGCGCCGGGCGCGGATCTGGTCCAGGGCCGTGTCGGGGCTGCGGTCCACCTTGAGCTCGACGACGATGGCGGGCCTCGCCACGGCGCCCGGCAGGGGCAGGAAGGCCAGGTCGGCGTAGCCGCGGCCGGCGGGCATCTCCTTGACCACGTTGTAGAAGTTGCGGGCGTAGAGGTAGGCCAGGGCCACGGCGCTCTGCATGGCGCCCTCGTTGTTGTAGGTCAGCGGCCCCGTGGCCTCCTCGTGGGCGCGGTCGAGAAGCTCCGCCACGGTGGCGCCGTCGCGCGCCAGGGTGGCCTCCAGGAGGCGGCGGCTCGCGTCGACCACGCCGACCAGGCCGCGGTAGCCGTCGAGGCGGCGCAGGGCGTTGTCCCACTCGGCGCGTATCTCGCCGTTGGGGATGCGGCACTCGCCCGTCGCCCGGTCGTAGGAGAGGTAGCCCAGGTGGACGAGGTAGGTTAGCACGTCGTCGCGGCTCGCTATGGAGTCCAGCGAGTTGAGGAACGACGAGGCGTTGACCGGCGCGCCCCCCCCGGCGAGCATCGCCACCACGGCGTCGCGGGTGCCGTCGAAGTTGAGCGACACGTAGTCGCTCACCACCTCGTAGCTGCCCGTCGCGGTCCAGTAGTCGCCGAACTCGCCGCTGGCCATGGCCCGGCACACCGAGTTGGAGTTGCAGACGCTCACGCCCGGGGCCAGGCGGTAGCCGTCGTACCACCGCAGGCACTCGCCGTAGTCCATGCCGCGGGTCTCGCACAGCCCCCGCACCTCGTCGAGCGTGAAGCCTATGTAGGGCGCCAGCTCCATGGGGCGGAGCATCGTGTACTCGCGGAAGTTGTTGAGCTTCGACTGTATCTTGTCGCGCACTATGGGGATGATGCCCGTCAGGTAGGCCAGCGCGATGGTCACCCCCACGTCGTCGGCCTTGAACATGGAGTTGAGGAACGAGAGGTAGGAGCGCGTCTCGTCCTCCGGGGCCCTCTGGCGCACGAAGACGTCGTACTCGTCGATGATGACCACGAACTTCACCCCGTGCCGCTGGTAGACGCGCACCATGGCCTCCGGCAGCGGAGCCTCCGGGCGGATCTCTGCGTCGGGGAACTCCGCCCGGAGGTCGGCGACCACCTCGCGCGTCATGCCCCCGATGACCCCGCCCCCGGCGTGGAAGCGCTCGTAGAACGAGTTGAGGTCCACCTTGATGACGCACGCCTCGCCCAGGTGGGCGTCCCAACCCTCCGTCTCGGCCACCCTCATCCTCTCGAAGATGGCGCGGCTGTCTGCCGCCCCGCGGGAGTAGTAGGTGGCGATGAGGTTGCCCACCATGGTCTTGCCAAAGCGGCGCGGGCGGCTCACGCACAGGAAGCGGCTTCTCGCCGAGTAGAGCTTGTTGAGCTCGGTCAGGATCATCGACTTGTCCACATAGATGTCGTCGTTCATGTCGGTCCGCAGCCGCCCGCTGTCGGGGTTGACGTATATTCCCATGGCTCTTGGCGTTAAATGATGGATGTGCCTACAAATATAGGCAATGTCTGCTATCTTTGGGCATACAATGTTGACAGGCTAATTTGAGCAAGACGATGCTAATCATAGGTATTGCGGGTGGGTCCGGGTCGGGCAAGACCACGGTCGTGAACAAGCTCGTCGCCGGCATGGACGGACGGCGGGTGACGGTAATCTGCCAAGACAACTACTATAATGACAACAGCCGGCTGACGATGGCCGAGAGGCGGAAGATTAACTTCGACCACCCGAACGCCATCGAGTTCCCCCTGCTCATCGACCACCTCAAGATGCTTCGGCGGGGGCAGGGGGTCGATATGCCAACCTACTCGTTCGTCGAGAGCACGCGCCTCGCGGAGACGATCCGCGTAGAGCCGCGCGATGTCGTCATCGTCGAGGGCATCCTGGTCCTCGCAATCCCGGAGCTGCGCGAGATTATGGACATCAAGGTCTTCGTCGACGCCGACGCCGACGACAGGCTCTCGCGCCGCATCCGGCGCGACGTGAGGGACCGAGGGCGACTGCTGGAGAATGTCCTCAACCACTACGAGACGACGGTCAAGCCCATGCACCTGCAGTTCATCGAGCCCTCGAAGAGGTATGCCGACCTCATCGTCCCGCAAGGGGGTGACAACGAGATTGCCATCGACGTCCTGCGCCACTTCATCGAGAAGAAGATAGGCTAGGGCGCGCTGGCGCGGCGGACGACCCGCCACCCGGCTTTCGCCACCGTCACGGCAGGCCACGCGTCGTGGCGCGAGCAGTTCTCCTCGTTGTCGGCGGGGTAGACGTGGAGGCGGAACGTGCGGTCCGCGCCGTCGTCCATGCCAAGCACGGCCCCGGCCCATGTGAGGGCCTCGCCGTCGGCCCCTCGCTTCTCAGAGTTTGCCAATGGGGTGGTCTCGTCGCCCACGGTGAGGTAGTAGGTCATCCCGGTCTGCGAGTCGTCGAGAACCAGGCTAGGCTCCTGCCCCGTGCATCCGCCGCCCTCGGCGTGGAACGCCGCCGCCACGACTTCGGGGCATATGGGGCCCGTGGAGACCGCGACCTCCAGGGTGCCGATCCGTGTCAGGCACTCGTTGTCGCCCTGCGAGGCCCAGAACACCGTCGTCCCCACGGGCAGGTCGGAGAATGTCACGTCTTCGCCGTCGGCCGCCGCCGTCCGGCTCTGCAAGACCCCGGCGGGCGGGGCGGCGTCGCCCGACGTGGCTTGGTAGGTGATGCCCTGCCGGATCTGCGTGGCGGGCAGGGTCCAACTGGCGGTAGCCCCCTCGGTCACCTCCACCCTCTCCGCGAACGCCTCGCCGAGAGCGATCGGTGAGTGGAGAGTGACTTGCCCCAGGGTGAACGAGACGTCGCATTGCGCCAGGCTCACCTCGACGGTCCATTCCCCGGCCGTCAGGCCCGCGAACTCCACGGGCTGCCCCGCCTCGCGTTTGTTAACTCTCGACGAGGCGTCGCCCTGGCGCAGGGTGTAGGTCGCGTCGTCATACAGGTACGCCTCCGGTACCGACCACGCGTCGCCGCACAGGGTCTCGTTCACGGCGTTCTCCGGGAGGTCGCGCTGGGTGTTGGAGAAGTCCACCGAGATGGTCTGCTTGCAGTAGGAGTGGAGCGGCTGCCCTTTCACCTCGATGTGGAGGCGGTAGTGCTGCAGGCCGGTGGGGTTCCCCAGGTCTTCCGCCGTCCAGGTCAGTGGCTGCCCCGCTGCGCCGTCCTTGTCCCTCCCGACCTTTTCGTTCGTCTCGTCGAGCGAGCCGTCGTGCGCCTGTTGCTGCTTGGTCAGGTAGTAGATGTTGCCGGCGTCCGAGACGCTCAGCACGATTCGTGTCTTCTTCGCGTCGCACGGGTCGGTCTCCGCTGTGAGCTCGGCGGGCGTCACGGTTATTTGCGGGCGCAAGTCTTTCAAGTATACTTTGTCGTCATACTCAACCGCCGCGCCGCTTGCGGTAGACCCTCTGAAAGTGAAGTAGTCGGGCTCGTCCCCCTCCGACTCTATGAACTTGTCTAGCGAGAACGGCCCCCAGCACGCCGACGTTTGGCCGCGGTCGTCAACCTTGTGCCCATAGTTTGAGAAATAGTTGGACTTTCTCCCGTCTTTCATGACCGGGATTAGGTCGTATGTGTTGCCCAATGTGGGGTTTATGACGCAAATGAGAATCTCGCCCTTGCAGTTGAGGCTGTTCGTATATTGCAGATGGTTCCCGCCGCCCGTCTGCCCCCAAACCTGCGCGGGTGCGAGGATGGCTGTCAGGGCCGGCAGGATGGTGCGCCAATGATTATTCATAATAGTATGTGTTTTTGCTCAAATATACGCACAATTGATGCCTTTAGCTAGCGAATTAACTTTATTTATGATGCCGTCGCGCCTCACACCCGGGGGGGGCGAAAAGAAGCGTGCGGCAAGGAAGCCTCCCCGCCGCACGTTCCGGCCTCGTCGTTGTTGTCTAGTTCACTTCGCTGCCGTAGGCTAGCACTTTGGGCGATATTTGCACTTTGCCGCTCGCCATGTTCGCTTTGCTCCATTCAAAGCCGAACTTGTTGCCGCTCTGGGGCACCATCGACACGCTCGCCCCGGCTGCGCACATCCCCCTGTCGCCGCCTATGATGAGGATTTGGCGGTTGCGCTGGTCTTTGATGATGTCGGGGATGTCCTTGGCGAATTCCTGTGCCACATAGACAACGTCCGAGGTCGGCAGACTCGTCACTTTTGAGACCGAGGCCACTTTGACCGGCAGCCCCATGACGGTCTTGCCTTTGACGATTTTGCGAAGCTCGTTGGCCACGTCTTCCTGTCCCACCACGGTTATGACAAGGGATGTCTCCGTGGTGCTCTTGGTGTTCCAACTGGCGTAGCGGGTCATCTGATAGAGGAATTTGGCTCGCGTGGCCGCCTCCTGCCCCATGGTGCCGCTAAGTCCTGCAATCAGGAGGAACAGAAGCAGAGTAATCTTTTTCATGGCTCGATGTGTTGTGTGTGTTACTTTTTGTCCGATAGTCGCCAGGGAGGGTTGGTCTCTCCACGGCAAGTATGTTTTGTCTCTATTGTCTTTCTTTGTGTTGTCTGTTGCTTGTTACGCCAGTGCTGTTTGCGATGTTTCGGCAGTCGGTTGTTTTTGCTCGGATGTCGGGCCCCGTCTTAACTCTGCCGTTCAATTTCTTCTACGGCGACTCTCATGTTTTGTTCCATATAAGCTTGATAATATCCCAGAATGGCTACATTCGGGTGCGGTTGCCTCGTTGAGGCGCATCCTTTTGTCTGGTTGCCTTGTATGTGGGATGCCGCGCGGAGGTTTCGTCGGCCGGCAGGTTGCCCGCTTCCGCCGCCCGATAGGCAATTGCCAATTGCTCCGTTTCTCGACTTTGGCTAAATTTGTGCGGATGAAAAAGATTATGTGTGCCGTCGCGGCTCTCGGGCTGTTGGCTTCGGCGGCTGTAGCGCAAGTGGCGTCGTCGAGGGTGGTGGGGAAGTTCAAGAGCGGGGCGCTGACTTTCGAGCTGGCGTCCGACACCACCGTGACCCTCACCTTTGTGGACCCCGTTGACGATGTCGTAATCCCCGACACTGTGGCGGGGCGCCGCGTGGTTCGCATCGCCGCCGAGGCTTTTCGGTGGTGCAGCCAGATGCGGACGCTCGTCATCCCGGCCTCCGTCCGCCACATCGATGTCGATTTTGGCGCGGACCATGGCTATTCCGCCCTGCGAGCCGTCTTTGTCGACGAGGCCAATCCGGCTTTCTGTGCCGCCGCGGGTGTCTTGTTCGACAAGCAGATGTCGCGCATCATCCTCTACCCCAAGGCCGCCGAGGCCGGCGCCTATGCCATTCCCCCGACGGTGGGCCGCATTGCCGACGGCACTTTCGCCCTCTGCGCCACCCTCCGCTCGGTCGTCATACCCTCCTCCGTGCGCCATGTCGGCGCCCGTGCCTTTGCCCGTTGCTCCGGCCTCCGCTCCGTTGTCTTGCCCGACAGTCTTGAGACCATTGGCGCCAATGCCTTCGACATGTGCGTCTCGCTAGACAGTGTCTTTGTCCCCGGCTCTGTCCGCCATGTCCCGGCGGCTGCGTTTAGCGGCTGCTCCTCTCTCCGCAGTGTGGCGCTTGGCGAGGGGGTGCGCAGTGTCGGCGGCGGCGCTTTCTCGCGGTGTTCCTCTCTGCGCAACGTCGCTTTGCCCCAGTCGTTGGGCTTCTTGGGTGGCGGGGCCTTTGCCGACTGCGACTCTCTGCGGCGTCTTGTCCTGCCGCGCTCGTTGCAGGTCGTCGAGGACGACGCCCTGAGCCGTTGCCGCAGTCTGACCGACGTCGTGGTGGACCGCGGCAACAGGCATTTCTTCGAGGATTCCGGCGTCCTGTTCTCCGCCGACACGTCGAGGGTCATCTTCTGCCCCAAGAGCCGCGAGTCGTTTGTCGTCTTCCTGCCCCGGCGCGTCAGGAGTCTCGCACCGTCGGCTTTTTGGCGGTGCGAGGGGCTTGTGGCGGTCTCTTTGCCCCGCGGCTTGCGCAGTCTGCCGGCGGGGGCTTTCGAGGGGTGCTCGGGTCTGCAGAGCGTCAGCATGAGCGGGCAGATGGAGAGCATCGGCAGTTCGGCTTTCGAGGGCTGCTCCTCGTTGCGCCGTGTCGTTCTCGTCGACGACGAGGGCGCCGACTACGAGGGCGGCGTCGACGGTAGGCCCGTCGTCTTGCCCGCCGCCTCGACCATTGGCGATGCGGCTTTCGCCCGTTGCTCCGCGCTCACCGATGTCGTCGTCCCCATGGGCGTAGAGACCATTTCCGACGGGGCTTTTGCCGACTGCGCGGGCCTCGCCAGCCTTGTCCTGCCCGAGGGGCTCCGCTCGCTCGGGTGGGAGGCTTTCAGCGGCTGCCGGGCGTTGCGGGGCGTGGTGGTCCCGGAGAGTGTCGAGAGCGTCGACTGGAAGGTCTTCAGCGGATGCTCGTCGCTCAGCTCGGTGCGGATTCTCAACGGCGTGGCCGAGATTGGCCTCCAGGCTTTCGAGGGGTGTGTCAGCCTCTCGTCGGTCGAGATTCCGGCCTCCGTGCGCTCCATTGGCGATTTCGCTTTTGCGGGGTGCGCCGCCCTGGCGGAGGTCGACCTGCCTAGTGGTGTCTTAGCCGTGGCGCCCGGGACGTTCCGAGGGTGCGCGGCCCTGGCCCGGGTCGAGTTGCCCGACGGGGTCGAGGAGGTCGGCGACGATGCTTTCGGCGGCTGCCGGGCGTTGCGCTCGGTCGTCCTGCCGCGGTCTTTGCGCTCGGTGGGCAATGGTGCTTTCGGCGGGTGCGAGGCCCTGGCCTCTGTGCGTCTGCCCGACGGGCTGACGAGGGTCGCCGACGGGCTTTTTGCCGACTGCGTGTCGCTTGCCGAGGTCAACATCCCGGCCGCGGCGCGTGCCGTCGAGGACGACGCTTTCCGCAACTGCGCGGCGTTGACGTCGGTCGAGATCCCGGCCTCCGTGGCGAAGATTGGCAACTACGCGTTCGACGAGTGCGACAGCCTCTCCGACATATATTGCGTGGGCGAGAACCCGCCCCAATTGGGCCGGGAGGCTCTGCCCGCCGCGGCGTGGGTCAGTGTCCCCCGCAAGGCGCGCAAGGCCTATAGGGAGATGTGGGGGGCGAACGTCAAGATTAACACTTTCAAGTGATGAGGACAGATTTGGCATCCATCGCGGTGTGCGGTGGGGCGGCAGACGAGAAGGCCGCGATGGTCGATGTCGGGACGGTCACCAAGACCGACGGCACGCGGGGGGCGGTCCTCGTCAAGTTGCGACGTGGCGTGGACGCGGCCGACGTCTTCGGCTCGGAGTTCATGTTCGTCGTTGTAGACGGGGCCGAGGTCCCCCTGCGCGTTGCCGACTTCGCTCAGCGCGGCGACTGGGCGGCGACGGTCACGTTTGCCAATGTGGCGTCGGCAGATGCCGCCATGAGGCTCGTGGGCTGCGCCGTCCGGGCCAAGGCCGTCGGGGCGCCGGCGACAGGCGACGAGGACGCCGGCGATACGCTCGTGGGCTACGCCGTAGTCGTCGAGGGCGTCGGCGAGGTCGGGACAATCGAGGAGGTGGACGACAGCGTGGCGGCCAACCCGCTCTTCGTCGTCGGCCGGCCCGGGGGCGGAGAGCTGATGGTTCCCGCCACGGCCGATTTCGTCGTCGAGGCCGACGACGAGGGGCGCAGGCTCGTCTTGCGCCTGCCCGACGGGCTGCTCGACCTCGACGAGGCTTAAGAGTGGGAAATATTCCCTACTTTTGCGGCGAAATACACGTTTCCCCATTTTTCACACGTAACCATATACTACAAGACATGGTGACACAGGACCAGCTGAAGGACCTGAGCGGACGCGAGTTGGCGTTGAGGAGGTATCTTTGACGTCGACAGGCGTCGAATGGAGCTAGAGGAGGACGACCTCCGCACGCAGGAACCCGGCTTCTGGGACGACCGCGCCAAGAGCGAGGAGGTCATGAAGAGGGTCCGCAAGAACAAGAAGTGGGTCTCGAACTACGAGCGAGTCCACTCCGCCGTCGAGGAGCTGACCCTGGCCGTGGACTACCTCAAGGAGGGAGTCGTAGACGAGGCCGAGGTCGACCGGGCCTATGGCGAGGCGGTGAGACTCACCGAAGAGGCCGAGCTTGCCAACATGCTGCAGGGCGAGGAAGACCAGATGGATGCCGTCCTCAAGATTGTGGCTGGGGCGGGGGGTACCGAGAGCCAGGACTGGGCGCAGATGCTCATGCGCCTCTACCAACGGTGGGCCGAGGCGCACGGGTACCGCGTCACCGTCACCAACCTGCAAGACGGCGACGACGCCGGGATCAAGACCGTGACGTTCCAAATCGAGGGAGACACGGCCTACGGCTACCTCAAGAGCGAGAACGGGGTGCACCGGTTGGTCCGCGTCTCGCCGTTCAACGCGCAGGGCAAGCGGATGACCTCCTTCGCGTCGGTCTTCGTCACGCCGCTCGTCGACGACACCATCGAGGTGTATGTCGACCCCTCGAAAGTCTCGTGGGACCTCTTCCGCTCCGGCGGCGCGGGGGGGCAGAACGTCAACAAGGTCGAGACGGGGGTCCGCCTCCGCTACCAGTATACCGACCCCGACACGGGCGAGACGGAGGAGATCCTCATCGAGAACACAGAGACGCGCAAGCAGACCGAGAACCGCGAGAACGCCATGCGCCTCCTGCGCTCGCAGCTCTACGACCGAGAGCTCAAGAGGCGCAACGCCGCCAAGGAGAAGATCGAGGCCGGCAAGAAGAAAATCGAGTGGGGCTCGCAAATCCGGAGCTACGTCTTCGACGACCGCAGGGTCAAGGACCACCGCACGGGCCACCAGACGAGCAACGTCCAGGCGGTCATGGACGGGGACATAGACCCTTTCATCAAGGCCTACCTGATGGAGTTCGGCGCATCGTAACAATCGACAACACCAATGGCAGAGACCGACAGCAAGGCTGCGGCGGCCGACTTGAGCCACATGAGCGAGTCGGACGCCATAAGGGCAAAGATTATCTCCGGAGAGCTGCAGACCGGGACAATCTACGAGGAACCCGACCCCACGCCCGACGACGAGCACATGGTCTTGCGGACCGAGAAGCTCGTCAAGATATACGGCACGCGAAAGGTGGTCGACGGCCCGTCGATAATGGTCCGGCAGGGAGAGATCGTGGGGCTGCTCGGCCCCAATGGGGCCGGCAAGACCACCACGTTCTACATGACGGTCGGCCTCATCGAGCCCAACGAGGGACACGTCTACCTCAACGACACCGACATCACGACCCTGCCCGTCTACCGCCGCGCCCAGCTCGGGGTGGGCTACCTGGCCCAGGAGGCGTCGGTCTTCCGCACGCTCAGCGTCGAAGACAACATCCTCGGCGTCCTGGAGATGACCAAATACTCCAAGGAGTACCAGCACCAGAGGCTGGAGGAGCTCATCTCGGAGTTCGGCCTCGGGCACATCCGCAAGAGCAAGGGCATACAGCTGTCGGGCGGCGAGAGGCGGCGGACCGAGATTGCCCGAGCGCTGGCCATCAACCCCCGCTTCATAATGCTCGACGAGCCGTTCGCCGGCGTGGACCCCATCGCCGTCTACGACATCCAGAAAATCGTCTCCCACCTCAAGGACAAGAACATCGGCGTCCTCATCTCCGACCACAACGTGGGCGAGACGCTGGCCATATGCGACCGCGCCTACATCCAGGTCCAGGGGCGCCTCTTCCGCGCCGGCACCGCCGAGCAGCTCGCGGGCGACGAGAAGGTGCGCGAGGTCTACCTCGGGCGCGACTTCGTGCTCCGCCGCCGCAAGTTCGACGCCTAGCCCGGCTTCCCAAAAAATGTAGCCGCGTTTGACTTTCGTGAGGATAATTGGCTTAACTTTGCCACGCCTTAGGAGCGGCGTCTCGCGGATGTGGCGAAATTGGTAGACGTGTCAGACTTAGGATCTGATGCCGAAAGGCGTAGGGGTTCGAGTCCCCTCATCCGTACTTTATTCTAACAAAAACACCAACAACTGGTTGAAATGAACATTTCTAGAGAGAACATTGATGAGCTCAATGCCGTACTGACTATCGAGTTTGAGAAGGCTGATTACGAGCCGAAAGTAGACAAGGCTGTCAAAGACTACGGCAAGAAAGTGGCCATCAAGGGCTTCCGTCCCGGTCATGCTCCCGCAAGCATGATTAAGAGGATGTACGGCAAGTCCATACTCGTCGACCAGGTGAATACGCTCGTGGGCGAGACCCTCTCCAACTATATCAAGGAAAACAATCTTGACATCCTCGGCGAGCCACTCCCCAACAAAGACCAGCAGCAAATAGACTTCGACAAGGAGGTTGACAAGCTCTCGTTCAAGTTCGACGTAGCCATATCGCCCATGGTCAGTGTCGGCATCGACAAGGGCCTCACAATCCCGTCCTACACCATTGTCGTCGACGACGCAGCCGTCAAGGAGCAGGTTGAGAACATCGTGGCGCGCCACGGCGGGCACGTCCCCGTCGAGGTCTCGACCGAGGCGTCGCTCGTCAAGGGCACGGTCTCCGCAGCCGACTACAAGAACGACAAGGGCCTGCTCTCCGTCACCGTCATCAAAGACGAGGCCGAGAAGGCCAAGTTCGTCGGCAAGAAAGCCGGCGACACCGTGGAGTTCGACCTCCGCAAGGCTTGCCCCGACAACAAGGAGATCTCCTACCTCCTGGGGATAGGCGACGACGAGGCCGCGGCCATCGCCGCCGACGCGGTTGCCACAATCGTCATTAGCGAGGTCTCGGAGTTCAAGAACGCCGAGCTCAACGCCGAGCTCTTCTCCAGGCTCTACCCCGACGGCGCTGTGGCCGACGAGGAGGCTTTCCGCGCCCGCGTCAAGGCCGACCTGGAGAAGTCCAACGCCATGGCGCAAGACTACCGTTTCTCGGTCGACGCCCGCGCCGCCATGCTCAACGCCGCCGGAGACATCAAGCTCCCGGAGGAGTTCCTCAAGAGGTGGCTCACGGCAATCAACCGCGACAACGACAAGTTCACCCCCGAAGTCCTAGACAAGGAGTTCCCCAAGTTCCTCGACGACCTCCGTTGGCAGATTGTCAAGAACAGCGTCGCCAAGGCTCTCGACATCAAGGTCGAGTTCGCCGACGTCTTGGAGTTCGCCAAGAAGAGCACCAGGGCGCAGTTCATGCAATATGGGCTGACCAACCTGCCCGACGAGCAGGTCGACAAGTACGCCCACAACATGCTCCACGACGAGGAGCAGCGCAACCGCCTGGCCGCCGGGGCCGCCGACGACAAGATTTTCGCCTATGCCAAGGAGAACGCCAACGTCGAGGCCAAGAGCGTGACCCAGGAGCAGTTCGGGCAGCTCTTCGAGACCGGCAAGTAAGGGGATTTCAGAAAACAGGTTTCAGACGGCAGCCTTGCCCACCCACACCGGCGCGCAAGGTTGCCGTGCCTTTAATTACAGACACGTTTATGACCGAACAAAACGACTTCCGCAAATTCGCCGTCAGGCACTGCGGCGTGGGCGGGTCCGTCTTCGACGCCTACAGCAAGGTGGCGGCGTCATACATCTCGCCGACAATCATCGAGGAGCGGCAGCTCAACGTGGCCAGCATGGACGTCTTCTCGCGCCTCATGATGGACCGCATCATATTCCTCGGCACCGAGATCAACGACGACGTGGCCAACATCGTCCAGGCCCAGCTGCTCTACCTCGAGTCCACCGACTCGTCGAAAGACATCTCCATATACCTCAACTCGCCTGGCGGCAGCGTCTACGCCGGACTGGGGATATATGACACCATGCAATACATCTCGTCGAGCGTCGCCACCATATGCACCGGCCTGGCGGCGTCGATGGCGGCCGTGCTTCTCGTGGCCGGCGCCCAGGGCAAGCGCTCGGCCCTGCCGCACTCGCGGATCATGATCCACCAGCCCATGGGGGGCGCCCAGGGGCAGGCCTCCGACATCGAGATTACGGCGCGGGAGATTCAGAAGCTCAAAAAGGAGCTCTTCGACATCATTGCTAAGCACTCCGGAAAGCCCTACGACGAGGTGGCGCGAGACTCCGACCGCGACTATTGGATGACGGCCGAGGAGGCCAAGGCCTACGGCATGATAGACGAGGTCTTGCGGCGCGACAAGGCGTAGCGCCCTTGGACGAGACTTTTGGGCGGCGCGGCGCGGGGGCCTGAGGGGGCTTCTGCCCTGCGCCGTCTGTTTTGGCACTAAACGACTTTTTTTCATCAATGGCAAACGTCAAGGACGACAAGTGTTCTTTCTGCGGGCGCACCCGGAAGCAGGTCGGGGTGCTCATTAGCGGGATTACGGGCTTCATTTGCGACAGCTGCGCGGCGCAGGCCAACGAGATTGCCACCGAGGCGCTCAAGCAGGCAGGCAAGCTCAGCGCGGCGCAGCTCAAACTGCGCAAGCCCGACGAGATCAAGGCATATCTCGACGAGTATGTCATAGGCCAGGACGAGGCTAAGAAATACCTCTCCGTGGCGGTATACAACCACTACAAGAGGCTCATCCACAACGACGAGGGCGACGTCGAGATCGAGAAGTCCAACATCGTCATGGTGGGCGACACCGGCACCGGCAAGACGCTCATGGCGCGCACCATAGCGCGGCTGCTCGACGTCCCGTTCACCATCGTCGACGCCACGGTGCTCACCGAGGCCGGATACGTAGGCGAGGACGTCGAGAGCATCCTCTCGCGCCTCCTCCAAGAGGCCGACTACGACGTCGAGAGGGCGCAGAGGGGCATAATCTTCATCGACGAGATTGACAAGATTGCCCGCAAGGGAGACAACCCCTCCATCACGCGCGACGTCAGCGGCGAGGGCGTCCAGCAGGGGCTGCTCAAGCTCCTGGAGGGCTCGGTCGTCAGCGTCCCGCCACAGGGCGGCCGCAAGCACCCCGAGCAGAGGCTCGTGCCAATCGACACGCGCAACATCCTCTTCATCTGCGGGGGCGCCTTCGACGGCATCCGCGACCGCATCGCGCAGAGGCTCAACTCGCGCGTCGTCGGCTACAACTCCGACAAGGCGAGAGACAAGATTGACTTCAGCAACCTCATGCAATATGTCGCGCCGCAAGACCTCAAGGCCTATGGGCTCATCCCGGAGATAATCGGCCGACTGCCGGTCTTGACGAGCCTCCAGCCCCTCGACCGCGACGCGCTGAGGAGAATCTTGACGGAGCCCAAGAACTCGCTCATGAAGCAGTATGCCAAGCTCTTCAAGATCGACGGCGTGGACCTGGTCGTCCCCGACGAGGTGCTCGACTTCATCGTCGACAAGGCCGTAGAGTTCAAGATTGGCGCGCGCGGGCTGAGGGCCATATGCGAGACAATCTTGATGGACAAGATGTATAGCGCCCCGTCCGCCGACACCAAGACGCTGGTCATCGACATCGACTATGCCACCGAGCGCATCAGCCACCTCGGAGCGGCAAGGCTAAAGGTGGCCTGAACGCCATTTTGGCAGAAATAAGGGCGAGTGCGAGACTTTGGCATGATATTAGACATCATCACGTATCCTCCCATCACATAACCTAATGAGCGACAGCACGACAAGGAAGAGATTTTCGACCCTGCCCGACGACGGCGCCGGAGACGGAGTGGTCGTCGAGCGAGGCGCGGCCATGCTCATCACCAATGAGCCCCGGCGTTCAGCGTTGCCAAAGGAGTTGCCGGTCATTGCCTTGCGCAATGCCGTGCTCTTCCCCGGCACGGTGCTCCCCATCACCGTCGGGCGCTCCAAGTCGAGGGTCGTAGTCGACGAGGTCGCCAAGTCGAGGGGGCTTCTCGTGGCGGCCACGCAGCTCGACGAGAACGTCGAGGACCCCGACCTGTCGGGGCTCAGCTCCATAGGGGTCTCGGCGCGCATCGTCAAGGTCGTCTCCATGCCCGACAACACGCTCACCGTGATTCTCAACGGCGTCGAGCGAGTCGAGCTCCTGGAGCAGGCCGCGACCGAGCCCTACCTCCGCGCCACGGTCCGGAGGGCCAAGGAGGCGAAGGTGCCGGAGGAGAACCGCGACAGGCTCAACGCGCTCTTCAGCGCGCTCAAAGACAAGGGGGCGGAGCTCTTCCGCCTCATGGACACGCCAATATCCATCGAGGCGAGCGTCGCCATACGGAACATCGACGACGGGCCTTTCTTGGTCAACTTCATCGCTGTCAACCTCAATATGGAGACGGAGCTCAAGCTCAACATGCTGCGCAGCCCCGGAATCTACGAGAGGGCGGAGATGGTCATGGAGTACGTCGAGAAGCAGCTGCAGTTCATCCAGCTAAAGGACGACATCCAGTCCAAGGCCAGGCAGGGGATAGACCGCCAGCAGCGCGAGTTCCTGCTCCACGAGATGACGCGCACCATCCAGAACGAGCTGGGAGACAACCCCCAGGAGGCGCAGGTCGAGCGATACCGCGCCGAGGCCGCCAAGAAAGTGTGGGGCAAGGAGGCCAAGGAGGCTTTCGAGAGGGAGCTCGACAAGTTCGCGCGCCTCAACTCCAACTCGGCCGAATATGGGATGAGCCAGAACTACCTCGACGCCATGGTGGCGCTGCCCTGGGGCAAGTTCAGCAAGGACAACCTCGACATCAAGAGGGCCGAGCGGGTGCTCGACGCCGACCACTACGGCATGGAGAAAGTCAAGGAGCGAATCCTCGAGCACCTGGCAGTCCTCAAGCTCAAGGGAAACCTCAAAAGCCCAATCCTCTGCCTCTATGGCCCCCCGGGCGTCGGCAAGACGTCGCTGGGCAAGAGCGTGGCCGAGGCGTTGGGGCGCAAGTATGTCCGGATGTCGCTCGGCGGGCTCCACGACGAGGCGGAGATCCGGGGGCACCGGCGGACGTACATCGGCGCCATGCCGGGGAGAATCTTGGAGAGCATCAAGAACGCCGGGACCTCCAACCCCGTCTTCATCCTCGACGAGATTGACAAGGTGGGCAACGACTATCACGGCGACCCCGCCGCGGCGCTGCTCGAAGTCCTCGACCCGGAGCAGAACGCCGCTTTCCACGACAACTTCCTCGACCTCGACTACGACCTCTCAAAGGTCATGTTCATAGCCACGGCCAACAACATCGGAGCCATATCGGCCCCGCTGCTCGACCGCATGGAGCTGATTGCCGTAGACGGATACCTCATGGAGGAGAAGGTCGAGATTGTCAAGCGCCACCTGCTCCCCAAGGCCAAGAAGAACCATGGGCTAAAGCCCGGCTCTTTCAACCTCCCCGACGACACGATTGCCTATCTCATCGACAAATACACCCGCGAGAGCGGGGTCCGCGCCCTCGACAAGTCTGTCGCCGGCCTCTGCCGCAAGGTGGCTCTCAAGGTGGCCCGGGGCGAGGCGTTGCCCGCCGACCTCTCCGCCGCCGACGTGCGAGGGCTGCTCGGGGGCGAGAAGTTCGCCCACGACATCTGGCACGACGACTTGCGCCCCGGCGTGGTCACCGGTCTCGCCTGGACGGCCGTGGGCGGCGAGATTCTGTTCGTCGAGTGCGCTGCGAGCAAGGGCAAGGGCAAGATAACCCTCACGGGCAACCTTGGCGACGTCATGAAAGAGTCAGCCATTCTCGCCCTGGAATATGTCCGCTCGAACGCCCACCTCTTTGGCCTCGACGGGGTCGATTTCGACAACGAGAACTTCCACATCCACGTCCCGGCGGGCGCCGTGCCCAAAGACGGGCCCTCGGCGGGGGTGACAATGGTGACCTCCATCGTCTCGGCCCTCACCGGCAGGAGGGTGCGCAAGAGGGTGGCAATGACGGGCGAAATCACGCTCCGAGGCATGGTAATCCCCGTCGGCGGCATAACGGAGAAGATTCTCGCGGCAAAGAGGGCGGGGATTACGGACATAATCTTGTGCGCCGAGAACCAGAAAGACATCGAAGAAATCAAGAAAGAGTATGTCGAGGGGCTCACGTTCCACTACGTCAAGCAGATTGCGCAAGTAATCGACGCCGCGTTGGAGGAGACGCCAGTCGAGGCGGCCCGCGGCGCGGCAAAAGAAACAAACAAGGAATAGGATAACCAACGAATGACCAGCACGAGCAACAACCTTGTCGACACCATCGTCGAGGGAATCAGGGAGAACAAAGGCCACAACATCAGCGTCTTGGACTTGAGGGGCGTCGACGGGGCCACGGCCGACTTCTACGTCGTATGCGAGGGGACGTCGACAACGCAGGTGGAGTCCATTGCCGACTCGGTCGAGGAGTGCGTGCACAAGGAGACCGGCGAGTGGCCAATCCACTTCGAGGGGAGGGCCAATGCGCAGTGGGTTCTGATTGACTACCA
Organism: uncultured Marinilabiliaceae bacterium; assembly: GCA_964534235.1. Classification (GTDB taxonomy): domain Bacteria; phylum Bacteroidota; class Bacteroidia; order Bacteroidales; family Marinilabiliaceae; genus W3P20-009. The sequence goes on along the minus strand of CAZHOT010000010.1, from coordinate 15,721 downwards.
CGATGTCGTGGCGCACGTCTTTCTGCCCGACGTCAGGGCTTTCTACGACCTCGAAGGCCTGTGGTCCGACGCGCGGCGCGACGACCTGCCCGACGACTAGGCTGGCTCAACAGACACACAACATTAACAGCACATAAATGGCCGAAAAGAAAGGAAGAAAGGGGAGGAAGGGCCCGTTGGCTTTCAATCCCTATTGGATATATGGCTTGGTGGCGGTGGCGCTAATCGCCATCAGCACGCTGGGCATGGGCTCGTCGCCCCACTCCCTGTCATACAGCCGCTTCGAGCAAGACCTGCTGGGGCGGCAGGGGGTCGAGAAGATCGTCGTGGTCCGCAACGACCTCAAGGCCGAGGTGACGCTCGTGGCCGACTCGGTCGAGAACTACAAGGCGCTCTTCCTCTCCAACGCTCCGGTGCCGGTCAAGGGGCCGCACTTCGTGGTCGACCTGCCCTCCATAGACAGCTTCGAGGCTAGCCGCAAGGCCGCCGAGGAGGCTGCCGGGCGGCCCATCTCCGTCTTCTATGAGCAGAGGAGCGACTTCCTCGGAGGGGCCATGATGTTCATATGGCCGCTAATCTTCTTCGGCTTCCTCTACTACTTCATGTTCCGGCGGATGGGCGGGGGCGGAGGAAACGTCTTCAACGTCGGCTCGTCCAAGGCCAAGGAGGTCGGGAAAGACACCACGGTCAACGTGACGTTCAAGGACGTGGCCGGCCTCGACGGGGCCAAGCAGGAGCTTGAGGAGATTGTCGAGTTCTTGCGCCATCCGCAGAAATATACCGAGCTGGGCGGCAAAATCCCCAAGGGGGCGCTCCTCGTCGGCCCCCCGGGGACGGGCAAGACGCTCCTCGCCAAGGCCGTGGCGGGGGAGGCTAGCGTGCCTTTCTTCTCGATGTCGGGCTCGGACTTCGTGGAGATGTTTGTCGGCGTCGGCGCAAGCCGCGTGCGAGACCTCTTCAAAAAGGCCAAGGAGCGTTCGCCGAGCATCGTCTTCATCGACGAGATCGACGCCATAGGCCGCGCCCGCGGGAGAAACTCCGGATATGGCACCAACGAGGAGCGGGAGAACACGCTCAACCAGCTCCTCACCGAGATGGACGGCTTCGGCAACAACAGCGGGGTCATAATCTTGGCGGCCACGAACCGTGCGGAGATTTTGGACCGGGCGCTGATGAGGGCCGGGCGCTTCGACCGCCAGATTCAGGTGGAGCTGCCCGACATCAAGGAGCGCGAGGCCATCTTCAATGTACACCTGCGCCCGTTGAAGCTCGAGGAGGGCTTCGACCGCTCTTTCCTGGCCAAGCTCACGCCAGGGTTCTCCGGCGCCGACATCGCCAATGTCTGCAACGAGGCGGCTCTCACCGCCGCGCGCAAGGGCAAGCAGGCCGTCGGCAAGCAGGACTTCCAAGACGCCGTGGACCGCATCGTAGGCGGCCTGGAGCGCAAGAACCGGATTATGACGCAGGAGGAGCGGCGCGCAGTGGCGTGCCACGAGGCGGGGCATGCCGCGGTCAGTTGGCTCCTGGAGTTCGGCAATCCGCTCGTCAAGGTGACCATCGTCCCCCGCGGCAAGGCTCTCGGCGCCGCATGGTATCAGCCGGAGGAGAGGCAGCTGACCACAAAGGGCCACCTGCTCGACGACATATGCTCGCTCCTGGGCGGGCGCGCGGCAGAGGACATCACCTATGGGCGCGTCGGCACGGGCGCCCTCAACGACCTGGAAAGGGCCAACAAGCAGGCCTACGCCATGGTGACATACTACGGCATGAGCGACAAGCTCCCCAACGTCTGCTACTACGACTCCACCGGCCAGCAGGACTACGCTTTCCGCGCGCCCTATTCCGAGAGCCGCGCCAAGATTATCGACGACGAGGTCTCGGCAATAATCGACTCGCAATATGCCCGCGCCAAAGACATCCTCTCGCGCAACGCCGACAAGCACCGCCAGCTCGCGGAGCTGCTCCTGGAGCGCGAGGTGATCTTCACCGAGGACGTGGAGAAGATTTTCGGACCCCGCCCCTGGAAGAAGAGGGACGAGGAGCTCGCCGCCGAGGAGCTTGCCGAGGCCAAGCCACAGGCCGTCCTCCCAGAGGCCGAGGCCGAGGCCAAACCCGACGCCGAGGCTTCGGGGAACTAATCTCTAGCGAATATCTCTCAAACAAAAATGGGGGACGCACATGCTAGTGTGTCCCCCATTTTTTTATGTTTATCCCCCCGACTCAAAGCCCCAAAGGCTACGAAGTGTGCGAAGCGGCGATATAAGACAGCCTAGGGCTTGAGCCCTAGGACAATCCGGGGAGGGGGGCAACAAATCAATTGACATCAGACTGTGTGTAGTCGGGGGCTATGTATGGACGCGCACGACTCGTGCGCCCGCACCGCCACCTGGTATCTCAAAGCCCCGAAGGGGCGATATTGGTCAGCCTAGGGCGTGAGCCCTAGGACAATGCGCAAGACCACATAATCAATTGACAATTGACATCCGACCGGGGGGGGGCGGGCGCGACGCCACTCCACCCAAAGCCCCAAAGCGCCGATATAAGTTAGCCTGGGGCGTGAGCCCTAGGACGACCGAATCCTGCTAACATCCATCTTTGGCTAGCGTCTTTACCATGCTACACCTCTCTCGTCTGTGCTAGACGGCTCAGCTCCCGCAGTGCGTCGTGCGGGCTAGGTTCTTACCGTTGCTCCGCGTTTTTTTTTTGTGCGGGGGGGAGTCCTAGGGCTCACGCCCTAGGCTGCCGCATGTCGCCCCTACAGGGCTCTGAGCGGGGCATCCGTGGTTACGCCTTTTTCGGCTGCTGTTCTCGCATGAGGGCAAAAAAACAAGAGAGCCCAAGGAGTTTCGCCCTCCCTTGGCTCTCTTTATGCATGAGGTTGTCGCCTCTATTTGGCTTTCGACTTCTCTATGTTCTCCACGAACTCGTCGAAGAACTTCTCCGTGTCCGTCGGGCCGGAACTGGCCTCGGGGTGGAACTGGGTGGAGAAGATGGGCTTCGTCTTGTGGCGGATCCCCTCGTTCGTGCCGTCGTTGATGTTGACGAACGACGGCTCCCAGTCGGGGCCGAGCGTCGAGGTGTCCAGGGCGAAGCCGTGGTTCTGGCTCGTGATGTAGCACTCCGACGTGCCGCAACGGATCACCGGGTGGTTGTGGGCCCTGTGGCCGTAGGGGAGCTTGTAGGTCTTGCACCCGGCGGCGATGCCCAGGAGCTGGTTGCCCAGGCAGATGCCGAAGATGGGCTTGCCTATCTCTATGGCTTTCTTGATGTTGGCTACGGTCTTTTGGCACATCTGCGGGTCGCCGGGGCCGTTGGAGAGCATCAGCCCGTCGTAGTCAATCTCGGTGAAGTCGTAGTCCCACGGCACGCGGACAACCGTCACGTCGCGGCGCAGCAGGCAGCGGATGATGTTATATTTCGCCCCCGTGTCCACCATCACCACCTTGTGCTTGCCGTTGCCGTAGGTCTTGACCTCGCGCGGCGCCACTTGGTCCACGAGGTTCTCCTTGTTGGGGTCGGCGAAGTCCACCGGCTGGTCTTCAAGCTCAATCTTGCCCAGCATGGCGCCCGTCTCGCGGATTTTCTGCGTCAGCGCGCGGGTGTCCACGCCCTCAATGGCCGGCACGTCTTGCTCGCGGAGCCACTGCGAGAGGCTCTTCTGGGCGTTCCAGTGGCTGTAGTCGTGCGAGTAGTCCGAGACGACAACGCCCGCCACGTGGATTTTGTCCGACTCGAAGAACTTGGGGATGCCCGTGGCGGGGTCCACGTCGTCGTGGGGCACGCCGTAGTTGCCAATCAGCGGGTAGGTGAAGACGAGAATCTGACCGGCATACGACGGGTCGGTGAGGCTCTCCGGGTAGCCCGTCATGGCGGTGTTGAAAACTACCTCGCCGGCCCGCGAGTGGTCGCCGCCGAAAGATACGCCCTCGAACGTTGTCCCGTCAGAGAGGACGAGCCTTATCTTCTTCTTTTGGTCAGACATCTTGTTTGCCTTGTTGATTTTATGTGCCTTGTGCCGCGGGCGCGCCGCCTGGCGTCGAGTACACCCCGATGTCCGTGCCGCCCGCTCTTCGCGCAAAGTTATAAATTCTCGGCGGTGTGGCAAGGTGTGGCGAGGGGGCGCGCGGGTCGTTGAGGAATGGCGCTAGGTCTGTTGTCCATATGTTTGGCGTGTGGGGAGAAGAGGTGACGCAAAGTTGCTATATTTGCGCTTTAACACTACCGTCCCATGTTCAAGACTAAGGGCGTCCTGCTCTTCGCCCTCCTTTTCCCTTTCCCCCACTTGTCGCGCGCCGCCACGGCGGGGCAATGGACTGTGGAGTCGCCTGGCGGCGACGTCGTTCTCTCGGTCAGCCTGCAAGACGGGCTGGCCTTTTCGGTGTCGTACGGCGGTAGCGAAGTCGCGGAGGCGGGGCCCATGGGGCTCAGCCTCGCGGTGGGCAATAAGCTCCAAGGGGCGACATTGGCCGGCACTCGGACGGTGGAGAGCCGCGGCGTGATGCGGACGAGCCTCGGCGAGTGGGCAGAGCACTCCGACAGGTATAACGAGCTCGTCGTCGACATGAGGCAGGGAGACGACGCACTGAGCGTGGCGTTCCGAGCCTACGACGAGGGCTTCGCCTACCGCTACGTGGCCAAGCGCGCCGCGGGCGTCAGCGTCACCGCCGACTTGGCCGCGCTGACCATGCGCAGGCCGCTGACCTATTGGTCGGAGACGGGCACCGAGAGCGGATACGTCGAGAGGGCTTCGGGGGCGAGCTTCACGACGCTGGCCCCGATGTTCGCCACGTCCAAAGACCTCTCCGTCGTCGTGGGCGAGGCGGGAAACCAGGCCGTGGCGAGCCAGATGAGCATGAAGGTGAACAAAGGCGTGGTGACTTTCGTGCAGGAGGCGCAGACCGCCGCCGACAGCCTCGTCATGCCTTGGAGGGTCGTCATGCTGTCGAAGACGCAGATTGGGCTGATGGGGGCCAGCTACATCATGCGCTCCCTCTGCCCGGAGACGGAGGCCGACGCGGCGTGGATCCGCCCCGGCAAGGTCTTGCGCTCGCTCGAGACGGGGACTGACGAGTTCCACACCGATTCAGTCGTCCGGGCCATAGACTTCGCCAAGAGCATAGGCTGCAGCCACGTCCTGCTCGACGCCGGGTGGTACGGGTTGGGATATTCGCAAGAGAAGAACAGGAACTCGATCCCGACACAACCGCGCCCGACGCTAGACATCACCAGGGTCGTCGATCACGGGCGCAAGAACGACGTGGGGATTCTGCTCTACGTCAACAAGGTGGCGTGGGACAACTACAATATAGACAACACGCTCGACACCTACGCGTCGTGGGGCGCCGCCGGGGTCAAGATGGGATTCGTCGACGGGGTGACGCAGAGGGGCATGGAGACCGTCTACAAGGTCATACGGGGGTGCGCCGACCGGCAGATGGTCGTCAACGTCCACGACAACTACCGCCCCACGGGGACGGAGCGGACCCTGCCCAACCTGCTGACCGTCGAGGGCGTGCGCGGCGACGAGAACAACCCCGATGCCGCCCACGCGTGCCGGTTGCCGTTCGCGCGCTTCTTGTGCGGCCCGGCGGACTTCACCTTCGTCTTCCGCCGGCCGGGCGATGCCACGAACCGCCGGCGGACCCGGGGGCAGCAGCTTGGGCTGATGGTGGCATATTTCAGCCCCTTGCAGCACGTCTTGTGGTACGGCCGGGCGTGGCAATATGCGGGCAAGGAAGACCAATTGGAGTTCATCCGCCTCTGCCCCACGGTGTGGGACGAGACTGTGCCGCTCAAAGGCGAGTTTGGCAAATATGTGGCCGTGGCGCGGCGGCGGGGCGACACGTGGTATGTCGGCGTCGCCACCGACGAGGCGCGTAGCCTGCGGGTTCCGCTCGATTTCCTCCCCGCCGGGCAGACGTTCGACGTCACGACCTACGAGGACGACGGCGCTGAGGGGATCCGTCGTTCCGCCATGGGTGGTGCCACGTGTTTTAGTGAGTTGAATTTCAATATGTTGCAATCGGGGGGGCGGCCGCTGTGATTGCCCCGGAGAGGGGCGACTCGGCCCTGCCGTCCATTCCCGACGTCTCGCGGGTTGACATCTCCAGCGCCGACGGCAAGGTCGTCGTCCGCGCCACCGACGTCCCGCTCCACTGCGTGCGCCTCTATTCGCTCTCCGGGAGGCTCGTGGCCGAAGAGCGCGCCTCCGACCCGCACTATGTCTCGGTCTCCGCGGCCGGACTGCGCGGGGTGGGCGTCGTCGAGGTGGAGAGCGGCGACGAGACCACCACGGCGCGCGTCTTGCTCAAATAGGGTTCCCCCTTTCGGTTGGCTTTGCCTGTGAAAAGGCGGAGGCGGTGTCGCCATCGGGCGACACCGCCTCCGCCTTTTTTCTCGTCCCGACGTCAGCCCATGATCGAGCAGGTTATCGTCAGCCCGGCCATGACCACCGCCACCATCGACATCAGCTTGATGAGGATGTTGAGCGACGGCCCCGACGTGTCCTTGAACGGGTCGCCCACGGTGTCGCCCACCACGGCGGCCTTGTGGGCCTCGCTGCCTTTCCCGCCGTAGTTGCCTTTCTCGATGTACTTCTTGGCGTTGTCCCACGCCCCGCCGGCGTTGTTGAGCATGACGGCCAGCGTGAAGCCCGCCGTGAGCCCGCCGCCCAGCAGGCCTATGACCCCCGGGACTCCGAACACCAGCCCCGTCAGCACCGGCACGACAATGGCCAGGAACGACGGCACGGCCATCTCGCGCTGGGCCCCCTTGGTCGATATCTCGACGCAGCTGGCGTAGCTCGGCTCGGCTGTGCCGTCCATGATGCCCGGAATCTCGCGGAACTGCCGGCGGACCTCCTCCACCATCTTCGAGGCGGCGCGGCCCACCGCCTTCATGCTCAGCGAGCAGAAGAGGAACGCCATCATGGCGCCAATGAAGAGGCCGCCGAGGAGCATGGGGTTGAAGATGGAGAGGTCGTAGGCCGCCACGAAGTCTTGGATTGTGGCGGTGCTGAGCGAGACGGCGTCGACGCCTTGCGGAATCGTGGCCGGGGCCTCGCCACCGGTGTAGAACGCCGTGTCGCCCACCATCATATATCCGTCGCCCTTGCCCGCCAGACGCGCCATCCACATCCGGATCTCCTCCATGTAGGCCGCCAGGAGGGCCATGGCCGTCAGCGCCGCCGAGCCTATGGCGAAGCCCTTGCCCGTGGCGGCGGTGGTGTTGCCTAGCCCGTCGAGGGCGTCGGTCCGCTCGCGCACCTCGGCGGGCAGGCCGCTCATCTCGGCGTTGCCCCCGGCGTTGTCGGCAATGGGGCCGAAGGCGTCGGTGGCGAGCGTCACGCCGAGCGTGGAGAGCATCCCGACGGCGGCGAAGCCTATGCCGTAGACGCCCATGGGGTAGTTCGAGAAGCCGCCCGCGGAGCCAAAGGCCGCTATGATGGCGGCGGCGACGATGGTGACGGGGAGCCACGTCGAGGCCATGCCGACGGCCATGCCGTCGATGATGGTCGTGGCGGGACCCTGGAGCGTCTGGCGCGCTATGCCGCGTGTGGGTCCGTACTCGTCGGACGTGTAATATTCCGACCCCTGTCCGATGATGACGCCGGCAAGGAGACCGGCCACGACGGAGCCGAAGATGCCCCAGCTTATCCACCCGACGACGGCCATGACGGCCACGGCCACGAGAATCAGGACCGACGAGCCACCCGTGCCGAGGAGCATGGCGCGGAGCAGGTTGCGTTGCGAGGCGCCCTCCTTGGTGTGGACGGCGAAGACGCCGAGGATGGAGAGCAGGATGCCTATGGCCGCCACGAGCATCGGGGCAATGACTAGCTGGAGCTGCTTCTCGTCGCTTATGGCGGGGATGGCGGCGCCCAGGGCCGCCGTAGAGAGGATCGAGCCGCAGTAGCTCTCGTAGAGGTCGGCGCCCATGCCGGCGACGTCGCCAACGTTGTCGCCCACGTTGTCGGCTATCGTGGCGGGGTTGCGCGGGTCGTCCTCAGGGATGCCGGCCTCGACCTTGCCCACAAGGTCGGCGCCGACGTCGGCCGCCTTGGTGTAGATGCCGCCGCCGACGCGGGCGAAGAGGGCCTGAGTCGAGGCCCCCATGCCGAATGTCAGCATCGTGGCCGTGATCTCGACCATCTTGGTGTGCGTGTCTGTGCCGGGGTGGACGAACGTCAGGCCGCACCACTCCAGGCCGTTTGTCATGTTCTCCGGAGTGAACACCAGGTCGTTGAGGATTATGAACCACGCCGCGATGTCCAGCAGGCCGAAGCCCACCACGACGAGGCCCATGACGGCCCCCGAGCGGAACGCCACGCGCAGGCCCTTGTTGAGGCTCTCGCGGGCGCCGTTGGCGGTGCGAGCCGAGGCGTTGGTGGCGGTGCGCATCCCCAGGTAGCCGCAAAGCCCGGAGAAGAAGCCGCCGGTCAGGAACGCAACGGGCACGAACGGGTTCTGGACGCCCAGGAACGCCAGCACCCCAAGCAAAACGGCAAGGACGATGAAGACGCGGACGACGACGCCATACTGCTGGCGCAAGTAGGCCATGGCGCCCTCGCGGACGTAGCCGGCAATCTTTATCATGCGGGGGGTCCCCTCGCTGTTTTTCATCATGCCCCGGTAGAACAGCCAGGCGAAGAGCAGCGCCACGGCCGAGCTTAGCGGGACGAGCCAGAATATTGAGCTAGACATATCGCGTTGTTTTATGATTTGTGTAAATATATGCAAACCTTTGTTTAATTCAAAGCCCGGGGCGTCGGTTTTCCATACATTTCCCTACATTTGCCGCGTTTTTGGTTCTGATGGGGAATGCCCCGCCAGATTAAAAGGGAACCGAGTGAGATTCTCGGACAGTCCCGCTGCTGTGTGCCAACGACCCCTGCGGGCGAGTCCCGTCCGCTGTGTGGGGTCACGACGCGAGGCACGACGCCATTGCGCTATGCGCGAGAAGGCGCCTCCGTCGAGATTGGCGAGCCAGAAGACCTGCCAAATTCTTTCGTGTTCCTCCTGCCGGGGTCGCCATGCGTTCCATGCTGTTATACGGAGCGTCGGGGCCGAGGGTGCGTCGGGTGAGGCGTGTCGGAGGGAGAATCGGTGCGGGCCCCGCGGATTGGGCCGGTGTCGAGGTCGCGCCGCGGGCGCGGTCGTGCGGCTGTCGCGTCTCCGGGTGCGGCGGGCTCTCTTCCCTTTTTGTCTCTTCCCGTCTCCTCCCTTTGTGTTCCTGCCGTGGCGCTTCGTGCGTCTCCCCTGTCGGCGAGGGCGCGTCGTGGGCAATTTTTTTTATACAACTATATTAAGAGATGAAGAGACACTTCCTTTTTGCCGCGTGCCTGGCCCTGCTCGGCATTGCAACCTCTTGCGAAGACGACGACCCGGAGTATGTCGACGTCGTGACGTTCGAGGACGCCGCCGTCGATGCCGACACCGCGTATTTTGACAACAGGGCCTACGTCTACCAGGGTTTCCTACGCTTCGTCAACAATCATTCGTCTTGGGGCTCCTATTGGGGCATAAGCGCCAAGACCGACACCGTGACGCCGGGCTACACCAACGACGCCAGCATCTTCGGCACTGGCGGGGCGGGCGGCTCGAAGACTTTCGCCTATGGCTATCACTCCCATTACTCCGGCAGCCCCATCTCCATGACCCTTGTCGACGCCAATGCGGCGCAAGTGGCGGCTTTCACCCCCAGGCGGGTGCAAGTGGCCCTGACCACCTACGTCGCGCTCGCCCTGCGCGATGGCAACGACGGCAGTGGCGGGGCGTTTGGCAACGTGAAGCTGGGCAAGGACGGATGGTTCAGCGCCACGTTCGTCGGCTATAATGGCGAGGTCAAGGTGGACAGCGTGGTCTGCTACCCCGGCGACTGGCGCGGCGAGAGTCTGCGGCTCATGACGCAGTGGACGTCCGTCGACCTCTCCAGTCTCGGCGAGGTGACGCGCGTCGATGTCAAAATAGACGGCAGCCCGGAACTCTACGGTGAGTATGGCATAAATGCCCCCACCTATGTCGCCATCGACAATTTCGAGTTCGTGCGGCGCACCAAGCCTGCCAATTGATGCGTCGGCGCCTCCCGGCGCTTGGCGCGGTTCTGATGTCGCCCCTCTTGTGCTTGGCGCAGGGGGGCGGCATTGGTCTGCTCGCCGACAGCGTCTACGCGTTGCAGGGCGTGGCGTGCGTGGGCGAGAAGATGCGCTACCTCACGCCGAGCCAGACCCTCCGCGGCGAGGCCCTGCGGGCTCTCTCCACGTCGTCCGTGGCCGACGCCCTCAAATATTTCTCCGGCGTGCAGATTAAGGACTATGGCGGGCTTGGCGGCCTCAAGACGGTCAACGTCCGTTCGCTCGGCTCGCAGCACGTCGGGGTCTATCTCGACGGCGCGCGGATCTCCAACGTGCAGAACGGGCAGGTGGACTTGGGCAAGTTCTCGCTCTCCAACATGGAGAGCGTCTCGCTCCACAACGCCAACAAGAGCGAGCGCCTCCAGTCGGCGTCGGAATATGCCTCCGGGGCCACGGTCTATTTGCAGACGCGGGCCCCGGCCGAGACGATGCTCGCCGCTGAGTATGGCAACGGCTCTTTCGGCTTCCACAAGGGCAAGGTCTACGCCTCGCTGCGGGGCAGGCTCTTCGTCGACGGCGAGGTGTGGCACTCCGACGGCGACTACGAGTTCCGCTTCCGCTCGGCGTGGGAGGACACCACCGGGGTGCGGCGCAATTCCGACATATCGTTTGTCCGCCTGGAGGGGGGCGTCGTGTGGGGCGGTTTCCGCGCCCGGGCCTACTACTACGCCTCGCGCCGCGGGTTGCCCGGCCCCGTCGTCCGCCGCCTCTCCGACCAGTGGGCCTCGACCGACAGGCAGTGGGACCGCAACTTCTTCGCGCAGGCCTCTTGGCGCGGCTCCGCGGGGCCCGTCGAGCTCAAGGCCAATGCCAAATACGCCCTCGACCGTCTGCGCTACAGGCAGGACCCCTCGGCAAACGCCGCGGTCATGTTTTGCGACAACACATACCGGCAGCAGGAACTCTTCGGGTCTGTGGCGGCGGCCTGCGCCGTGGGCGACTGGCTCTCGGTCAATGCGGCGACCGACCTCCGGGTGAGCCGTCTCGACGCCGACGTGGCGAGGTTCGCCAGGGTCTGCCGTCTCGACTCGAAGAGCGTCGTGGCGGCAATCGGGGCGTGGCGAGGCCTGGAGTGGAGCGTGGCGGCGCTCTTCACCCGCGTCCGCGACCGTCGGCGGGGGGCGGCGGAGCCGCTGAGCCGGTTCACGCCCATGTTCATGGCGTCCTATCGCCGCGGGGCGTGGGTCTGGCGGGCGTTCCACAAGAGAATCTTCCGCGTCCCGACGCTCAACGACCTCTACTACACCCTCGTGGGCAACGTCAGCCTCAGCCCCGAATATGCCACGCAGTGGGATGTCGGGGCCGACTACAGGGACGGCAGGTTCCGCCTGGCCGTCGATGTCTACCACAACGACATCGACGACAAGATTGTCGCCATCCCGATGCAGAGCCAGTTCCGGTGGTCCATGGTCAATTTCGGCAGGGTCAAGAGCGACGGAGTGTCGCTCTCGGCGGGCTACGACGACAGCTTCGGGAGGCTCGCCCTCTCGTCGAGCGTCAACTACACTTGCCAGCGCGACCGCGACGTGAGCGTGCGTTCCGACCCCGAGTATGGCAATTTCGTCCCCTATTCGCCGCTCCACTCCGGCTCGGCCATTGTGGACTTGGGGCTTCGCCGCTGGTCGCTCTGCGGCTCGCTGCTCTTTACCGGCGAGCGTTTCGCTTTGGTCTCCAACAACGCCGACGACCTGCTCCCGCCGTGGGCCACGCTCGACATCAAGCTCACGCGGACTTTCGACCTGCGCCGGGCGCAGATGGTGGCCTCGGCCGAGTGCGACAACGCCACCGACTCGCGCCACGAGGTGGTGAAGCGCTACCCCATGCCGGGGCGCAATTGGAAGTTTTCTCTAAAAATCGAGATTCGATGAGACGTTTTCTCAATCTGCCATTGGCGGCGGCCGCGGCTCTCGTGTCGGCGGCCTGCTCGGTCGAGCCCGCCGATGTCGTCGAGCCTGAGGTCAAGCCGGCAGCGCGCCCGGGCAAGCTGCTCGTCTTGTGCGAGGGGCTGTGGGGGATGGACAACTCGTGCATAGCGAGTTTGGAGGATGGCGAGGTGGTCAACAAGTGGTTCCAGGCCAACAACCCCGGCCGGCATCTCGGCGACACGGGCAACGACATAATCTTGGCCGCCGACACGCTCATCGCCGTCTCGGTCAACTGGTCGAACATAATCCAATATGTCGGCCTGGGCGGAAAGGCCGTCGCCGCCACAGAGGACATCCCCAACAACCGTAAGCTGGTCTCCGACGGCCGGCGCTACCTCTACTGCTCCTCCTACGCCGGCGGCGGGTATGTGGCCAAGATAGACCTCCGTTCGTTCGAGGTTGTAGACACTTGCGGCGTGGGGCGCGAGCCGGAGGGCATGGCCCTCTACGAAGGGCGCCTCTACGTGGCCAACACCGGCGGCTACGCGCTGGCGGAGGGACGCGGGCCGGAGACGACCGTCTCGGTGGTCGATGTCGAGACCATGACGGAGCTCCGGCGGATCGACACCCGTTGCCCGAACCTCTTTGGCAAGGTGTCGCAGGCCGGCAGGTTCTTGTGCGTGGGCGCGGCGGGCGACTACTACGACGTCGCGCCCAAGACGGTCGTCGTCGACATGGAGACGGAGGCCGTCAGCGTCTTCGATTTCGCCTCGACCTACAGCTGCGCCCGCGGCGACCGATTCTATACCCTCGGCTCCGCGTTCTCCTATTCCGACGGGCGGGGCGTCGTCGAGGCGCACACCATATCCCTGCCGGGCCTGGAGGTGGCCGACGGCTTGGGCGACTATCAGCCCGCCATGGCCGTCATCGAGCAGATGCAGTCGCCCTACGGGATGTTCATCTCGCCCCTCACGGGCCACCTCTACGCCACCGACGCGCGGGCCTACACCGCCAACGGATACCTCTACGAGTTCGACGAGGGGGGCGGGCAGGTGGGCCGTTGGATGCTGGAGGGCATCAACCCCGGTCACTTTTTGCATCTTGAAACAACAGAATGACATGAGACGCCTCTTTTCCGTCGCCGCAGCCTGTTGCCAGCTGTCTGCCGCCCTGGCGCAGACGCAGCGCGTGGAGGTGCTGGACTTCCTCCCTGCCCCGGGCCAGTTTGTCAATGTCTTGCCGGCCGTGGCCGAGGGCGCCACGCAAGCCGAGGCCAACAGGGCGTGCGAGGAGCAGCTCAACGGCGGGGGGCTGGTCAGCCTGGGGGCTTTCGGCGGCTACGTCGTGGTGCGTTTTGACCATCCCGTCGAGAACCTCCGCGGCTCCGACATCCTGGTCTTGGGCAACGGCTACTACGCCTCGCCCGGAAGTCTGGGGGGCTCGATTGAGCCGGGCATTGTCTGTGTCGGCGTGGGCGACGACCACCGCACGGCCAAGTGGTATGAGCTGGCGGGCTCGGAGTTCCACACCTCGCAGGTCCGCAATTTCGAGATAACATATTTCAAGCCCGAGGCCGAGAGCGGCCCCCACTCGCAGTCCTACTCCTCTTTCGACGAATACGTGCGCTGGGAGTGCTCGTGGACGGACGCCGACGGCGCGAGGCGCGACTCGGCCGGCTTCCACCCCAAGAACACGTTCCACTCCCAGTCCTATTGGCCGCAGTGGGCCGAGGGGGATGCGTTGACGTTCCGCGGCGGCCGCCTGCCCAACAACGCCGTGGAGCTGAGCGGCAACGGCTCGCGGTGGGTGCAATATCGATATGCCGCCGACGCCTACGGATATGCCGACGCATGCGCCGCCTCCGATTCGCTCTTCTCGTCGTTCGACATCGACTGGGCCGTGGACGACGACGGCGAGCCCGTGAGACTGGAGCGGGTGGACTTCATCCGCGTCTCGACCGCCATCTTCCAGCATTGCGGGTGGATCGGTGAGACGTCTACGGAGATCCGGTCCATTGCGGACCTGCACCTCGTCGAGGGCTACGACGCCAACCCGTTCGTCGTCCCGACGCGCCCCAAGCCCGACACGTCTTTGCGCCCCGTCGTCGCGCCACCCGCCGAGGCCTCCGGGGCGTTCTACGCCCTGACGGGGCAGAGGGTGGGGCGACCCGTGCCGGGGCGTCTCTACGTCCGTGGCGGCAAGTTGGTCGTGTGTAAAAACTCACTATCTTCGCAAGACAAATAGATAGAGTTGCGAAAGAGATGAAAGTCAAGATAGGCGACCGCGTGCGTTTCCTCAACGAGGAAGGCGGCGGGCGAGTGGCGCGCATCGAGGGGCACACGGTCTACGTCGAGGATGAGGACGGTTTCCAAATACCCGTAATGGACAACGACGTCATCGTCGTCGATGAGGCGGAACACAAGATGCAGGGCGAGGCATACAGCCGCTCCGCACGCAATGCCGCCGCGAGCGTGCGCAGCGCCGCGCCCCCCAGGCCTTTGCCCGACGGCGCCAGTTGGCGCGCCAGGGTCGAGGCGGGGATGGAGGACGACGACGAGGGCGAAGAAGAGGTTGAGGTGCCCGCTCCGAGCCAGAGGCCTGGCAAGCCGGACGACAGGCCTGCCGCCTACGCGTTCGACGCCGACGCCACCGACGACGCCAACCCGCACTTCTACCTCGCGCTGACCCAGGCCGACGGCGGCAATTCGGGCACGGTGGACCTCCACGTGGTCAACGACTCGAACTATTTCGCCTCCTACGCCATCTTGCGGACCGACGCCAAAGGCCAGTCGACCCTCATTGCCGCGTCGACAATCGAGCCCAACACCAAGGAGCGCGTCGACTCGCTCAACCCCATGCAGGTCGACGGGCAGACGTGGCAGGTGCAGCTGCTGATGTTCAAGAGGGTCCGCGCGTTTGCCGCCCAACCGGTCTACAACGCCGTCATCAAGCCGCGCGGGGTGCGCCTGGTGAGAGGCGGCAGCTATGCAGACAACGACTTCTTCGACGAGAAGGCCATACTCCTGCCGGTCATAAAAGACGAGTTCGCCCAAAAGCTCGAGCAGCTCACCGACAGGCAGGTGGTGCGCGCGGCCGCCGAGGGGCGCAGGCCCGAGACGCCCAAGGTCTCAAAGTCCAGCCGCACGACGGACTTGCTGGAGGTCGACCTGCACATCGACGCGCTCCTGCCCGACACCCGCGGGCTCGAGAACAAGGACATGCTCGACGCCCAGATGGCGCACGTCCGCACCGTCATGGAGCAGAACGCGGGGCGCAAGGGGCTTCGCATCGTCTTCATCCACGGAGTGGGGGCGGGAGTCCTCAAGGGCGAGTTGCGACGGTTCGTCGAGCGCAAATATCCCAAGTGCCACTTCCAGGACGCCTCGTTCCGCGAATACGGGTTTGGCGCCACGATGGTGACCATATAACAATCTGCGCTTGCCACTATGGTTTGGATAAAAGACAAGGCATATGACTCCCTGGTGCGCCTGGTGAGGTTCGCCACGCACGAGAACCTGTGCTACGAGTTGCGGAGGCAGAGCCTCACGCAGAGTGCGCTCACTAGCTCAGAGCCAGGCGTTTGCGACACCCGCTATCTGCCGGGCTCCGATGTCGTCGTGAGCCTCACCACCTACGGCAAACGGCTAGGCGACGTCTATCTTCCTATAGAGGGGGTTATGGGAAGCGGGTTTAGGGTCAAACCGCATACGGCATGAAGAAATGG
>CAZHOT010000009.1:0-135705 GCA_964534235.1 uncultured Marinilabiliaceae bacterium | reverse complement strand
GGCACGCATTACATAATAATGCACTATATTAGCCCCCAAAAATCGATTGTTTTATAGTAATATGAAAACTACTGCCGAATTGGTCTCTCCACTCCTGTCGTGGAAGATTAAGCTGACCTCTCTCGTGTGCATCACGCTCGTGCTCTATATTCACTCCTTTTTCAGTGTGGAGACCGTCGGGGCGTTGCGAGACTTTCAGTCGGCCTTTACTAGCGGCTTATGTGATGTCGCTGTGCCGACTTTTTTTGCAATGAGTGGATTTTTGTTCTTTGTTGGCACGAATGTTGCGGGGGGGGGCTGACGGTCTTTCGCAAAATGCGGCGGCGGGTGTGGTCGCTGCTTGTCCCCTATTTCATAGTTTGCCTCTTTGTCCCCCTGTCGCTCCATGTCCTCTATCGCCTAGCATCCACTTCGGGCTTCTTCAATGGGGACTATGCGGGAATTATCCCACAGTCGTTCCCGGACTTTGTTAGGGACGTGTTTTGGGCGACCGACAAAAACAGTCAGCCAATAGCTTTCCATCTTTGGTTCCTGCGAAACCTGATCGTCATTGTCGCTTCGGCTCCGTTGCTGTTCTACGTCCGCAAGGCGGGGCCGATGTTTCTCCTCCCGCTCTTTTTTGCTGTCTATTTATATAACCCTTTGAGCCTCACGGCATCCGTCTTTTGGTTTCTTCTCGGCAGCTTCTTCGCCGATGTGCGTCTCCCTCGTTGGGTCGTGTTCTTCTATCCTGCCTACGCCATCATTTGTGCGGTGCACGTCTTCCTGTTCGATGCCGACGTCGCCTTTGCCCCGTTGCGCCTTCCCTTGCTTTTGCTTGCCGTTGTCGGCTTTTGGTCTCTTATGGATTTGGCTGCGGTCGCCACGTGTGGCAAGCGGGGCGGGTGGCTCGCCCTCTTGTGTTCTTTCACTTTCTTTACTTACCTGTACCACGAACCGACGCTCAATATCATCCGGAAACTGATTCCTGCCATTGCCGGACGTGGCACTTTGGGCTACCTGATAAGTTTCCTTGCGTCCCCCGTCATCTACACCGTGCTCTCCACCATTGTGGGCATGGCGTTGGCGAGGCTTCTCCCCCGGTTCTATGCTGTGTTGGTGGGCGGGCGGGTTGCGTCTCCCGCCCGTCGCGCCACGCACGAATGAACTGACGTGTTGTGTCGGAAGGTCGTGCGCCATATATAGAATCCACGGGTGTCAGATGCCCTAGGCGCGAGCCTAGGTCGCCCTATGCCTATGAGCGGCACGCCCTGTTGCCAAATCTCTCATATGGATTGTGAACCTTGCTGGGCCCTCTTGCGTCACCCGTGCCCATCCGTCGTTCCCCCCGGACTCAAAGCCCCAATGGGGCGATATGTTTCAGCCTAGGGCGTGAGCCCTAGGACGATGCGTGTCCCCCCCCCCTGTCGTGTAGATCTACGCCCTAGGACGGGGGGGGGGCGTGCGCTTTACGTGATAATGCGCTATCTTTGGCGTGTATTTTGCAATCCCTGTTCTCGATGCCTTCCCTTGCGAGCATAAGACAGTCTGTGGCTGTGTGGCTTCTTGCCGCCTCCCCGTTCGTCCCGGCCTCTGCCGCGGGCGACGGCGATGACGCTGTGGTGGGGAAAGGTGGCTACGGTCTGCCGGGCGAGGCTGTCGATTTGGGACTCTCCGTGTTGTGGAGCGACCACAACATCGGGGCCGCCGGGGCCTACGATGCAGGCCTGTTCTTTGGCTATGGGGACATCACTGGCACCGTCGTCTCCAACTCATACAAGGATTACGTGTCGCAAGATGTTGTGGGGACAGACCGAGACCCTGCCTATGTCTTTTGGGGAGGTGGGTGGCGGATGCCCACGGCTCACGAGATATATGAGCTTGTCGAGAGGTGTGAGTGGCGATGGGCGGTGCGCGGAGGGGTCGAGGGCTACCTCGTCAGGGGGCGCGGAGGGTCGATATTCCTGCCTGTCACCGGGCAGAGGTCTGGGCGCGACTCCGCCTACGTCAAGACGCGGGGCTACTATTGGTCGGGCGAGATAAGCGAGGCCGATGGAGACTACGCCAGCGCGCTCTTCTTCCACAAGGGGGGGCGGATGCTCAAAGAGTACCGCAAGTTCTACGGGTTTGTCATCCGCCCCGTCAAGGAGGAGTATTAGCGGCTTCCGTGCCGCTCACTCGTCGTCTTCTTCCAGGAACTGTTTCAGCGAGGCCAGGTAGTCCTCTTCCCATCCGCCGGCAATGTTCTCATAGCATTCGTCGGGGATGTTGGTCTGCGTCACGTACACCTGGGTCTGGACGTTGCTCCGGGCGGTAAGCTTTATGGTGACAATCGACGGCTCGCCATCGTCGCCGAAGTACCACTCCTGCCTGATTAGCCGGTTCTCCTCAAATTCCAGGTTGCGGCCGCATATGTCGCCGTCCCATATCTCAAACTCCGAACCTGGCTCGGTGCTCATCTTGGCGGCGTAGCCAGTCCAAAGCTCTATGGCAAATGGGTTGGTCAGAGCGGCGTAGACCTCCTCGGCGCTCGCCCCCATCTTGACGCTCTTCTTATATTCTCGCATCGCTCCTCAGTTTGTTTGTCTGCGCGCAAAGGTAAGCCCTTTCTGCTGAATCTTTGCGATGCGGCTATTGGGCCTCTCGTGGCTCGTTTTGCCGCTTTGTGATAAAAAGCTACTTTTGTCGCACAGAAATTAACGATGAGCGAAGAGAAATTCTCCTCCAAGTTGGGGGCTGTGGCGGCCGCGGCGGGGTCTGCGGTCGGTTTGGGTAACGTGTGGAGGTTCCCATATATTGTCGGCGAGGACGGAGGGGCGGCGTTCCTGCTTCTCTATGTCTTTTTCACGGTCGTAATATCAATCCCCGTCCTCATGACCGAGCTTTCGCTCGGCCGTATGACCGGCAAGCCCATAACGTCCGTGTTCCAGTCGCTGGCGCCGGGGGGTAAGTGGCATCTCATCGGTCTTTTGGGGATGCTCACGGCGTTCCTCATCATGTCATACTACAACATCGTCTCGGGCTGGACGCTCTACTACTCCGTCGCGTCGGTGGGCGGGTGGCTCGAGGGCTTGGACGAGGGGCAGGTGGCCCGGGTCTTTTCCGGCCTTTCGTCCGATTCCGTCTCCTGCATCGTCTGGCTGATGGTCGTGCTTGTCGTCACTGCCTCCATCGTGGCGCGTGGCGTGTCGGGCGGGATTGAGAGGTATAGCAAGATTCTCATGCCCCTCCTTTTTGTCCTCATTGTCGTCATGCTCGTGCGCGCCGTCACTCTCCCCGGCGGCGGCGAGGGCTTGTTGTTCTATCTCCGCCCCGATTTCTCCGCACTCACGCCCAAGGCCGTCTTCGACGCGTTGGGGCAGTCGTTCTTCTCGCTCAGCATCGGCATGGGGACCATGACGACCTACGGCTCCTATGTGCGTCGCTCCCAAAATCTTTCTCGCATGGCAGTCAGTGTCGCGGCGGTCGACTTCCTTGTGGCGTTTCTCGCCGGGGCGGTCATCTTCCCTTGCGTGTTCGCTTTCGGCATCAATCCTGGCGAGGGGCCGGGGCTAGTCTTCGTCACGCTCCCGAACATTTTCAATCAGATGCCCCTGGGGCGTCTTTTCTCTGTCGCCTTTTTCGTACTTTTGTTCGTCGCCGCGCTGACGTCGTCAATATCCCTGTTGGAGGTCGTCGTCGCCTATTTCAAGACCTCTTTCTCCGTCGGGAGGCGCAAGGCCACGGTGGTGGCGGCTTGCCTCACTGCGGTCTGCGGCGTGGCGTGCGCCTTGTCGCCCTCGCTTTTCGACATTCTCGACAAGACCACGGCCAATGTCATGATGCCCCTGGGGGCTTTCCTCATAGTCGTTTTCGCCGGTTGGGTCTTGCCGGCCGGCAGGCTTGAGGGCGAGTTGGGCGCCCGCGGTGCCGTGGGCGGTTTGCGCCTGTTCCGCTGTTTTCATTTTCTGCTCAAATATGTCATCCCTCTGGTCATATTGTTCATCTTCGCCAACGGCCTCTACTGTTGGCTCGCCTAGCTAGCGCGCCGTGGCTTGGTCTGTCGGCCGGCGGCTGTGGGACGGGTACACCGTCGTGGCTCTTCTCGCCCTTGCGGCGTTCGTTGTCGTCGAGGTCGCGGTCAGGCTTGTGCCGCGCAGTGGGCCGACCGTCGTGGACGATTTGCCGGCCGATTCGGCCTCTGCCGGGCCGGTGGATGTGTGGCGCGATGCCGACTCTGTGTGTGTCAACACAGCGAGCCCCTACGCCTTGCGGAGAGCCGGGTTCTCCTATTTCCACATTGCCAACATCCTCCATGCGCGGGAGCGGGGCTTCGTCTTCCGCTCTGTCGACGATTTGCGGGGGATGCGTCACGCCGATACTGCCCTTTTGGCCAGGGTCGGGCATCTGCTCTCTTTTGGCGCCCCGCCGTCGGTTGCCCCGCCGGTCCCATGGCGGGTGTCGTCGCCGGCCTGCGCCGAAGCCCGCAGGGAGAGACCGGCGCCCAGGCCTAGGCGCGTCCCCCTTTTCCTTGCGGACTCTGCCGAGATGTCCCTGGCGGGGATGTCACCCATGGCGTGGGACACGCTCAGCGCCTGGCGGTCTGCCTATGTCTTGTCGGGTTCCATGACCGTCGACTCTCTCGTCGGCCTTGGCGCGGGCGAGCTGGCGCGCGAGCTTGCGGGGCGTGTCGTGGCCAGGCGCGGACGCGATGCGTCGGAGGGGGACGCCGCCGCCGAGGCCGCGCGGGTCGTAGACATCAACGTTGCCGCCGTCGACGACCTTGTGGCTGTGCCGGGCATCGGGCCGACCACTGCCGAGCGCATCGTGGAGTTCCGCGCCAGGCTCGGCGGCTATGTCTCGCCACGCCAGTTGGTCGGCGTGTGGCCCATAACCGCCGAGACGTTCGCAATGATGGAGCCTTTCCTTGTGGCCGATTCGTCGCGCGTCGTCCCCGTCAATGTCAACTCGTCGAACGACACTCGGATGCGGAGGCATCCATACTTCCCGCCGTTGCTCGTGGCGCGGATCTGGCAGCTCAAGATGGAGGGAGGAGGCGCGAGGCTGGGCCTGGAGCAGGTGCGGCGTTGCGCCGAGGGCATCGACCTGGACCCTTTCTTTTGGCACTATGTGGCGTTGGACGGAAAAAAGTAGCCCCCGCGCTTGAATCTCTCGCAATAATTCCGTTTCTTTGTCCCGTTTTATGAACACTTAAAATTCAAAGCTAAAAACAACAATGATTGTAGTTCCCATCAAGGAGGGCGAGAACATCGAGAGGGCCCTCAAGAAGTTCAAGAGGAAGTTCGAGAAGACCGGTGTCATGCGCGAGCTCCGTTCGCGCCAGGCCTACACCAAGCCGTCCATCATTCGCCGCGACAAGATGGCCAAGGCCGTCTATGTCCAGAAGTTGCGCCGCGAGGAGGAGGTCTAGGGCGTGCCGGCTGCCGTCGCGCTCTTATGCGGCGGCGGACGCGCGGACCCGTATGTGTATGACCAACCGAAGGAGGTGAGAACGACATAGCAATCTAGCATATCTGGAGCGCCCTAGGCCGACAAGGCTCAGGGCGCTCGGCTTTTCGGCACAAACCATAAATGTCCGCCCCCATGGATTCGTTCGATGAGTTCCTCGACTATATGCTCTACCAGCGGCGCTGCTCCGAGCAGACCGTGACGGCCTACCGCAACGACCTGCGCCTCTTCTCGGCGTTCCTCGACAGCGAGGGGCTTGGCGACCCGCTCGCCGCCACGACGCGCGTCGTGAGGCGGTGGATGCTGAGCCTGCTCGACGGGGGGATGGCGCCGCGGTCCGTCAACCGCAAGGTGGCGTCGCTGCGAAGCTATTTCCGCTACTTCTGCTCGGTCGGCAAGCTCAATATCAACCCCTGCCGGGCCGTCGAGAGCGTCAAGACGCCAAAGAAGTTGCCGGTCTTCCTCCACGAGGACGAGATGGCCCTCATGCTCGACGAGAAGTTCTTCCCCGACACTTTCGAGGGGCGGCGCGACAGGGCAGTCCTGCAGTTCTTCTACCTCACTGGGGTGCGCCGGGCCGAGCTCATCGATTTGACAGTCGGGCAGGTCGATTTGTCGCTCGGCAGGGTCGTCGTCAACGGCAAGAGGAACAAGCAGAGAATAATTCCGCTGACGCCGACGCTCAAATCAATTTTAATTTCGTATCTTCATGTCAGGCAATCCGAGTTCGGAGAGGCTCACCCCTCCGACAGGCTCTTCGTCACGGCCAAGGGCGCGCCGCTCTACCCCATGCTCGTCTACAACATAGCGCACGCCCACATAGCGCAGGTCACGACGGCCACGAAGATGAGCCCGCACGTCCTGCGCCACACGTTCGCCACCATTCTGCTCAACAATGGGGCCGACCTCATGGCGATAAAGGAGCTGCTCGGACACTCTAGCCTCGCTGCCACGCAGATCTATGCCCACAGCGACTTTGAACAGTTAAACAAAATCTACAAACTGGCCCACCCCAGGGCCGAGAACTAAAAGGAGGAACTGCCATGAAACTGACAATCCAGTCCGTCCATTTCGACGCCAAGCCGGCGCTCAAGGACTTCGCCACGCAGAAAGTTGGCAAGCTCGAGCGTTTCTACGACGGCATAATCGCCGCCGATGTCGTTCTGAGCCTCGACAAGGCGGACGACACCGAGAACAAGGTCTCGAGGGTCGCGCTGTCCGTCCCAAACGGCAATCTCGTCGCGGAGAGGCAGTGCAAGACTTTCGAGGAAGGTATCGACCTGGCCTGTGAGGCTCTGAAGAAGCAGTTGCTCAAGCACAAGGAGAAGTAGCGGCGAGGAGCGGGGGCGGAACAAAAAAAAGGCGTGCGCCTTTCCGTATCCGACTGAAAAGTATTAACTTTGTAGCCGAATTTCATGCCAAGTGGATTCTTATGCCTAGTCCTTTGGCTGTCTTTCGAAGTCTTTTCAGGAGATAAGTAAACCTAATTGTCTAATAATTCGAATTATGGCTAAAGAAACTTTCCAAAGGACAAAGCCACACGTCAACATCGGCACCATCGGTCACGTCGACCACGGCAAGACCACGCTGACTGCCGCAATCACAACTGTACTCTCCAAGAAGTACCCCTCCGCTGTCAACCAGGTCAAGTCGTTCGATACAATCGATAGCGCGCCTGAGGAGAAGGAGCGCGGTATCACCATCAATACTGCCCACGTCGAGTACGAGACGCCCAACCGTCACTACGCTCACGTCGACTGCCCGGGCCACGCCGACTACGTCAAGAACATGGTCACGGGTGCCGCTCAGATGGACGGCGCCATCCTCGTCTGCGCCGCAACCGACGGCCCGATGCCCCAGACCCGCGAGCACATCCTCCTCGCACGTCAGGTCAACGTCCCGCGCATCGTTGTCTTCATGAACAAGGTCGACCTCGTCGACGACGCCGAGATGCTCGACCTCGTCGAGATGGAGCTCCGCGAGCTCCTCACGTTCTACGAGTTCGACGGTGACCAAAGCCCCGTCATCCGCGGCTCCGCCCTCGGCGCTCTCAACGGCGAGCCTCAGTGGGAGGACAAGGTCATCGAGCTCATGGAGAAGGTTGACGAGTGGATTCCGACCCCTGTGCGCGACACCGACAAGCCGTTCCTCATGCCTGTCGAGGATGCCATGACCATCACCGGCCGCGGCACCGTCGCAACTGGCCGTATCGAGACCGGTATCGTCCACGTCGGCGACGAGCTCCAGATCGTCGGCCTCGACTCCGAGGGCAAGAAGACCACCTGCACGGGTGTCGAGATGTTCCGCAAGACCCTCGACGAGGGCGAGGCTGGCGACAACGTCGGTCTGCTCCTCCGCGGCATCGACAAGAGCGAGATGAAGCGCGGCATGGTGCTCTGCAAGCCCGGCTCCATCACCCCCCACACCAAGTTCAAGGCTCAGATCTACGTCTTGACCAAGGAGGAGGGCGGCCGCCACACCCCGTTCAAGAACAAGTATCGTCCGCAGTTCTACCTCCGCACTCTCGACATCACTGGCGAGATTAAGCTCCCCGAGGGAACTGAGATTGTCATGCCTGGCGACCACGTCAACATCGAGGTCGACCTCATCTACCCCGTCGCCCTCAACGTCGGTCTCCGCTTCGCTATCCGCGAGGGTGGCCGCACCGTCGGCGCAGGTCAGATCACCGAGATTGTCGAGTAAGACTCTAGTCGGTCTTTCATGATTATATGCGGCGGGGCTGGTGCAAGCCGCCATCCCCGCCGCTTTTCTCCTACGGGTGTAGTTCAGTTGGTAGAGCATCGGTCTCCAAAACCGAGTGTCGGGCGTTCGAGTCGCTCCACCCGTGCCCAAAGCTATTCAGACTAATGAACAAAGTCATAACCTACTTCAAGAACGTCCACAACGAGCTTGTCAACAAGACCACGTGGCCCTCTTGGACTGAGTTGTTTGCCAGCGCGAGGA
Source organism: uncultured Marinilabiliaceae bacterium (assembly GCA_964534235.1). GTDB lineage: Bacteria > Bacteroidota > Bacteroidia > Bacteroidales > Marinilabiliaceae > W3P20-009. Next base: position 127,314 of record CAZHOT010000009.1, on the reverse strand, counting down.
TTGTCATGATTGCCTCCGTAATCATTGCGGCGGTCATCTTTGTGATGGATTTCGCTTTCGAGCACCTCCTTGAGGCTGTCTATAGTGTCCTTTAATTTTCCCGTCCCCAGCAATGATTAGCAACCAGAAGAACTGGTACGTCCTCAAGGCGATAGGAGGCAAGGAGAAGAAAGCCAAGGAGAACATCGACGCCGAGGTCAAGAGGCGAGGTTTGGAGGATTTGATTGGCGAGGTCGTGGTGCCGGTCGAGAAAGTCTACCAGCAGCGCAACGGCAAGAAAGTACTCAAGGAGCATATCCTCTATTCGGGCTACGTCTTCGTCGAGTGCGCCCTCAACAACGAGGTGCAGGCGGTCCTCTCCAGCGTCACCAACGTTTTGGGCTTCTTGGGAGACAGCCACCCGCAGCCCATGCGCGCCTCCGAGGTCAATCGGATGATTGGCCGCGTCGACGAGGTCGCGGACGACACCGTCGAGGACATGGTGCCGTTCGTCGTCGGAGAGACGGTCAAGGTCATCGACGGCTCTTTCTCCGGCTTCTCTGGCGAGATTGAGGAGGTCAACGAGGAGAAGAAGAAGCTCTCCGTCATGATCAAGATTTTCGGGCGGAAGACCCCGCTCGAGCTCAACTACTATCAGGTCGAGAAAGAGTAGGGCGGAATCCTATGTTTTGAGATAGTGAGGCGGTCAAGTATCGAATGCTTCCAATCGGCAACGGCCGAATTTATACGGGCTGCCGCTATTATATTTTTTATAATCACGAATTGCTACAATGGCTAAAGAAGTAGAAGCCTTTATCAAACTTCAGGTAAAGGGCGGTGCAGCCAATCCTTCACCCCCAATCGGTCCGGCACTCGGCTCGAAGGGTGTGAACATCATGGACTTCTGCAAGCAGTTCAATGCGCGTACTCAGGACAAGGCTGGCAAAATCCTGCCTGTCGTCATAACGGTCTACAACGACAAGTCGTTCGAGTTCATAATCAAGACCCCCCCTGCCGCTGTGCAGATCAAGGAGGTCGCGAAGCTCAAGAGCGGCTCCGCCGAGCCTAACCGTAAGAAGGTGGCGTCCATCACCTGGGAGCAGGTGAAGGCCATCGCGACAGACAAGATGCCCGACCTCAACTGTTTCACCGTCGAGGCGGCCATGAAGATGGTAGCCGGGACTGCAAGGAGCATGGGTGTCACCGTCACGGGCGAGTTCCCCGCCAATAATTAAACGTAATACCTACTAGCACAATGACGAAACTAACTAAGAATAGGAAGTTGGCGTTGTCTAAGATAGAGGAGGGCAAGGTCTACTCCATCGACGAGGCTGCGGCGCTCGTCAAGGAGATGACCACTGTCAAGTTCGATGCCTCTGTCGATGTGGATGTTCGGCTTGGTGTCGACCCCCGCAAGGCCAACCAGATGGTGAGAGGCGTCTGCACGCTGCCTCACGGTTCGGGCAAGCAGGTACGAGTTTTGGTCCTTTGCACTCCCGACAAGGAGAACGAGGCGAAGGAGGCTGGTGCGGATTTTGTCGGTCTCGACGAGTATATCGAGAAAATCAAGGGTGGCTGGACGGATGTCGATGTCATCATCACCATGCCCAGCATCATGGCAAAGGTCGGCGCCCTCGGACGAGTCCTGGGCCCCCGAGGGCTGATGCCTAACCCCAAGAGCGGCACTGTCACAATGGACGTGGCTAAGGCTGTCCGCGAGGTCAAGGCCGGCAAGATTGACTTCAAGGTCGACAAGACGGGAATCGTCCACGCCTCTGTGGGCAAGGTCTCGTTCGAGGCCGAGAAGATTGTCGACAACTTCAAGGAGTTCCTCAACGTCATCGTACGCCTCAAGCCCTCGACGGCCAAGGGCACCTACATCAAGAGCGTTTATCTTTCTAGCACCATGAGTCCGGGCGTCCCTGTCGACTTCAAGGTCGGCTGAGCCTAGTTCTATTGTTTAACAGTTCAAATCGGAATCATGAGAAAGGAAGATAAAGCAACCCTGATTGAGCAGCTTGTCGAGACGCTCAAGAGCTATGCGCATTTCTACCTCGTCGACATTGAGGGCCTCAATGCCGAGAAGACGAGTGCTTTGCGCCGCCTCTGCTACGAGAGGGAGATTAAGCTCATGGTCGTCAAGAACACGTTGCTCAAGAAGGCGGTGCAGGCTGTCGATGGCGAGCTGTCGGATCTCGACGCCGCCTTTGCGGGCAACACGGCTGTCATGTTTGCCAATGTCGGCAACGCGCCGGCTAAGGTCATCAAGCAGTTTGCCGCCGACAACGAGAAGCCTGTCCTCAAGGGCGCTTTCGTAGAGCAGTCGGTCTATGGTGCTGGCTCGCTCGAAGAGCTTGTCGCCATCAAGAGCAAAGAGGAGCTCATCGCCGACGTCATCGCGCTCCTGCAGTCGCCGGTCAAGAATGTCGTCTCCGCTCTCCAAGGCAGCGCGGGCAACAAGATTCACGGCATCCTCGAAACGCTTAGCAACAAATAGTTTTCCACTTTTACCCAGAACCAATTAATTTCTAAATAAAATGGCAGATATCAAGACGCTCGCTGAAGAGCTCGTCAATCTTACTGTTAAGGAAGTCAACGAACTCGCTAACGTCCTCAAGGAGGAGTATGGCATCGAGCCCGCAGCCGCAGCTGTGGCTGTCGCAGCTCCCGCTGGCGGCGCCGCTCCTGCAGCAGCTGAGCAGACGGAGTTCGACGTCATCCTCAAGAGCGCTGGTGCCGCCAAGCTCCAGGTCGTTAAGGCTGTCAAGGAGAACACTGGTCTCGGTCTCAAGGAGGCTAAGGAGATTGTCGACAAGGCTCCCACCGCCGTCAAGGAGAAGCTCTCCAAGGCCGACGCAGAGGCCCTCAAGGCTAAACTCGAAGAGGCTGGTGCTGAGGTTGAACTTAAGTAACAGCGGCGCTTCCTTTTATGGGAATTTGGTTTGGAACCCGCCTTCGGGCGGGGTCCAAACCTTTTGTATCTCTGTTATCTGGTTCAATTAATCATCCCTTTCCATGAATCCCATTAAAGCCGACAGGATCAGTTTCTCTTCCTTGAAGCACCCGTTGGAGTACAACGACTTCCTGGAAGTTCAGTTAAAATCGTTCAAGGAGCTCTTCCAACTGGGGGCGACTCCCGAACAACGTAGGAATGAGGGCCTCTACAGGGTCTTCAACGAGAATTTCCCCATAAGCGACACGAGGAACAATTTCACCCTCGAGTTCCTGGACTATTGCATCGACCCACCCCGCTATACCATTCAGGAGTGTCTCGAGCAGGGACTGACGTATCAGGTCCCCCTGAAGGCTACGCTCAAACTGTCTTGCAACGACCCCGACCACGAGGATTTCGACACCGTGGTCCAGGATGTCTACCTCGGCATGATCCCATACATGACCGAGAAAGGCAGCTTCATCGTCAATGGGGCGGAGAGGGTTGTCGTCTCGCAGCTGCACCGCTCGCCGGGTGTCTTCTTCGGGCAAAGCGTGCACGCGAACGGCACTAAGCTATACTCGGCGCGAGTCATCCCTTTCAAGGGCTCGTGGATTGAGTTCGCCACAGACATAAACAATGTCATGTACGCATACATTGACCGAAAGAAGAAACTTCCGGTCACGACGATGTTGCGTGCCATTGGTTTCGAGTCCGACAAGGAGATCCTTGAGATTTTCGGACTGGCCGACGAGGTCAAGGTCAACAAGGCCAACCTCAAAAAGTGCGTCGGGCGCAAGCTGGCCGCCCGCGTCTTGAAGTCGTGGGTGGAGGATTTCGTCGACGAGGATACCGGTGAGGTCGTCTCCATCGAGCGAAACGAGGTCATAGTCGACCGTGAGACAGTACTCGACGAGGATCAGGTCGACGACATCATCGACTCCGGTGCTAAGACGATTCTCCTACACAAGGAGAACCAGAACCTTGCGGACTTCGCCATCATATATAACACTCTTCAGAAAGACCCCTGTAACTCCGAAAAGGAGGCTGTTGTCTACATATATCGTCAGTTGCGCAACGCCGATCCCCCCGACGAGGCCACGGCGCGAGATGCCATCGAGAAGCTCTTCTTCTCCGACAAGCGCTACGACCTCGGCAGTGTGGGCCGCTACCGCATCAACCAGAAGCTCGGTCTGAAGACCGACATGGGTGTGCGCGTCCTGACAAAGGAGGACATGATCGAGATCATCAAGCATCTCATCGAGCTCCTCAACTCCAAGGCCGATGTCGACGACATCGACCACCTCAGCAACCGCCGCGTCCGCACAGTGGGAGAGCAGCTCGCCAACCAGTTCGCTGTCGGCCTGGCGCGCATGGCCCGGACCATCCGCGAGCGCATGAACGTGCGCGACAACGAGGTCTTCACGCCTACCGACCTCATCAACAGCAAGACGTTGGCGTCCGTCGTGGCTAGTTTCTTTGCCACCAACGCGCTCTCGCAGTTCATGGACCAGACGAACCCCCTCGCCGAGGTGACGCACAAGAGGCGCCTGTCGGCCCTGGGACCCGGTGGTCTGAGCCGCGACAGGGCGGGTTTCGAGGTGCGCGACGTGCACTACACCCACTACGGCCGACTCTGCCCGATCGAGACCCCTGAGGGTCCGAACATAGGCCTCATCTCGTCGCTGACAATCTATGCCAAGATTGACGACCTCGGTTTCCTAGAGACGCCCTACCGCATCGTCCGCGACGGCAAGGTGGACTTCTCGCCAGAGGGATTCAAATATGTCACGGCCGAGGAGGAGGAGCACAAGATTATTGCCCAGGCTCTCTCGCCCATGGACGACGAGGGCAACTTCACCGAGGAGCGCGTCCGCTCGCGCCAAGACAGCGACTTCCCCGTGGTGGACAAGAGCGAGGTCGAGTATATCGACGTCGCCGCCAACCAGATTGCATCCGTGGCGTCGTCGCTCATCCCGTTCCTCGAGCACGACGACGCTCACCGCGCGCTCATGGGTTCCAACATGATGAGGCAGGCCGTGCCGCTCTTGCGTGCCGAGGCGCCCATTGTCGGCACCGGTCTGGAGGAGCCCGTCATACGTTTCTCGCGTACCCAGGTGACGGCAGAGAAAGACGGCGTCATCGACTACGTCGATGCCAACAAGATTGTCGTCCGCTACGACCGTACCGACGACGAGAAGTTCGTAAGTTTCGACCCCGACACAAAGGAGTACGTCCTGCCTAAGTTCCAAAAGACGAACCAGAGCACGTGCATCGACCTGCGGCCCGTCGTCCTGCCGGGGCAGAGGGTTGTCAAGGGGCAGATTCTCACAGAGGGCTACTCAACGTCTGACGGCGAGTTGGCGCTGGGGCGGAATCTCAAGGTTGCGTTCATGCCCTGGAAGGGCTACAACTTCGAGGATGCCATTGTCATCTCCGAGAGGGTGGTTCGCGAGGACATCTTCACCTCCGTCCACGTCGACGAGTATTCGCTCGAGGTCCGCGACACCAAGCGCGGCATGGAGGAGCTGACATCCGACATCCCCAACGTCAGTGAGGACGCCACGCACGACCTCGACCCCAACGGCATAATCCGCATCGGCGCCCACGTCAATCCCGGCGACATCCTCATCGGCAAGATTACGCCCAAGGGCGAGAGCGACCCGACGCCGGAGGAGAAGCTCCTCAGGGCAATCTTCGGAGACCGCGCCGGCGACGTCAAGGATGCGTCGCTCAAGGCCAACCCGTCGCTCAGCGGCGTCGTCATCGGGCGAAACCTCTACTCGCGTGTCGTTAAAGACCGCAAGTCGCGTTCGGCAGAGAAGGCAAAGATTGCCGCCATTGCCGAGGAGTTCGACAGGAACGTCACGGCGTTGCTCAACAGGCTGCTCGACAAGCTGGCGTCGCTGCTCGGCTCCAAGACGTCGCAGGGCGTCAAGGACTACTACGGCGTCGAGGTTGTGGCAAAGGGTGTCAAGTTCTCGCGCAATGTCTTGTCCGACATCAACTTCCAGTCGGTAGACCCCGCCGGATGGACTGACGACGAGCATGTGAACGGCCTCGTCTACCAGGTGGTGCACAACTACCGCATGAAGTTCAAGGAGTATGAGGCGGTAGAGAAGCGCAAGACATATAATGAGACCATCGGCGACGAGCTCCCGAACGGCATCATGCAGATTGCCAAAATCTATGTCGCCAAGAAGCGCAAGATCCGCGTCGGAGACAAGATGGCAGGCCGCCACGGCAACAAGGGCATCGTCTCCAACATTGTGCGCCTGGAGGACATGCCGTTCCTGCCCGACGGCTCACCGGTCGACATCGTGCTCAACCCGCTGGGTGTGCCGTCGCGCATGAACCTGGGGCAGATCTACGAGACTGTCCTCGGTTGGGCCGGCAAGGAGCTTGGCGTCAAGTTCGCCACTCCGGTCTTCGACGGCGCTTCGCTTAGCCAGATTACCGAGCTGACGCGCAAGGCTGGCGTCCCCGACGTGGGCAAGATATATCTCTACGACGGCGGCACGGGCGAGCGTTTCCACCAGCCCGCCACGGTCGGCATCGTCTATATGCTTAAGCTCGGGCACATGGTCGACGACAAGATGCACGCGCGCTCCATCGGCCCCTACTCGCTCATCACCCAGCAGCCGCTTGGCGGCAAGGCGCAGTTCGGTGGACAGCGTTTCGGAGAGATGGAGGTCTGGGCTCTGGAGGGCTTCGGGGCTGCCAACATCTTGCAAGAGATTCTGACCGTCAAGTCCGACGATGTCGTGGGGCGTGCCAAGGCCTACGAGTCCATCGTCAAGGGCGACAACCTGCCGACGCCGGGCATCCCCGAGTCGCTCAACGTCTTGTTGCACGAGATGAGGGGCCTGGGACTCAGCATCGAGTTCGAGTAAGAGTATTTCCACCGCCGCTGGGCGGCCCGCCGCGGGATGCGCCGCGACGGGCTTCCCTGGGACGGTGAAACATAATCCCCGCAAGCGTCGGGGACAACAAATTAATCTCTAATATGGCTTTTAGAAGGGATCAGAAGAAAACCAACTTCTCGAAAATCTCCATCGGACTGGCTTCGCCAGAGGAGATTCTGGAGATGTCGAGTGGCGAGGTGCTAAAGCCCGAGACAATCAACTACAGGACGTACAAGCCCGAGCGCGACGGTCTTTTTTGTGAGCGCATCTTCGGCCCCGTCAAGGACTACGAGTGCCATTGCGGCAAGTATAAGAGAATCCGGTATAAGGGGATTGTCTGCGACCGCTGCGGCGTCGAGGTGACCGAGAAGAAGGTCAGGCGAGAGAGGATGGGGCACATCTCGCTCGTCGTCCCCGTGGCGCACATTTGGTATTTCCGCTCTTTGCCAAACAAGATAGGCTGCCTGCTCGGCATCCCGACGAAGAAGGTCGACGCCATCGTCTACTACGAGCGCTACATTGTCGTCAACCCCGGCATCAAGGAGCAGGAGGGAGTCAAGAAGCTCGATTTCCTCTCCGAGGAGGAGTATATGGCCATCATGGACTCCCTGCCACGCGAGAACCAGATGCTCGACAACAGCGACCCGAACAAGTTCATCGCCAAGATGGGCGCCGAGGCCCTGGAGATGCTCCTGCAGCAGACCGACCTCGACGCGCTCTCTTTCGAGCTCCGCGACACGGCAAGCAACGAGAGGTCGCAGCAGCGCAAGAACGACGCTCTCAAGAGGTTGCAGGTCGTCGAGTGGTTCCGTGCCTCCAAGGGGCGCAACAAGCCCGAGTGGATGATTATGAAAGTCGTGCCGGTCATCCCGCCCGACTTGCGCCCGCTCGTGCCCCTCGACGGCGGACGCTTCGCCACGTCAGACCTCAACGAGCTCTACCGACGCGTCATAATCCGAAACAACCGACTCAAGAGGCTCCTGGAGATTAAGGCCCCGGAGGTCATCTTGCGCAACGAGAAGCGAATGCTCCAAGAGGCGGTGGACTCCCTCTTCGACAACACGCGCCGCTCGACCGCGGTCAAGTCAGAGGCCAACAGGCCGCTTAAGTCGCTCTCCGACAGCCTTAAGGGAAAGCAGGGCCGCTTCCGCCAGAACCTGCTCGGCAAGCGCGTCGACTACTCCGCGCGCTCCGTCATCGTCATCGGCCCCGAGCTGAACATGCACGAGTGCGGATTGCCGAAAGACATGGCGGCGGAGCTCTACAAGCCGTTCATCATCCGCAAGCTCATTGAGCGTGGCATCGTCAAGACGGTCAAGTCGGCAAAGAAGATTGTCGACAAGAAGTCCCCCATGGTCTGGGACATCTTGGAGAACGTCATGAAGAACCACCCCGTCCTGCTCAACCGCGCCCCGACGCTCCACCGTCTCGGCATCCAGGCTTTCCAGCCGCGCATGATTGAGGGCAAGGCTATCCAGCTCCACCCGCTCGCCACGACGGCTTTCAATGCCGACTTCGACGGCGACCAGATGGCTGTCCACCTCCCACTCGGCAATGCCGCAATCCTGGAGGCGCAGTTGCTGATGCTGGCTTCCCTCAATGTCCTCAACCCGGCCAACGGCGCGCCCATCACGGTGCCGTCGCAAGACATGGTCCTCGGCCTCTACTACATCACCAAGGAGCGTCCCGGCGCCATGGGTGAGGGGCTCGTCTTCTACTCGCCGGCGGAGGCCGAGATTGCCTACAATGAGGGCAAGGTGGCGCTCCACGCCCGGGTAAAGGTATACACGTTCGACCTCGACGCGGAGGGCAAGCTCGGCAAGACGCTTGTCGAGACGACGATGGGCAGGATTCTCTTCAACAACCTCGTGCCAAAAGAGGTGGGCTTCATCAACTGCCTCGTCACCAAGAAGTCGCTCCGCGACATCATCGACCGGGTGCAGAAGACGTGCGGAATCCCGCGCACGGCCAACTTCCTCGACGACATCAAGAACATGGGCTACCATATGGCTTTCGTCGCCGGGCTGTCGTTCAACCTCTCCGATGTCATCATCCCCAAGGAGAAGGAGGAGCTCATCTCGCGCGGCTACGCCGATGTCGAGGAGGTGATGAGCAACTACAACATGGGCTTCATCACCAACAACGAGCGCTACAACCAGATAATCGACATTTGGACGCACGTCAACACAGACCTGACGGCCATCCTCATGAAGCAGCTCAGCTCCGACCAGCAGGGCTTCAACTCTGTCTACATGATGCTCGACTCTGGCGCCCGCGGCTCCAAGGACCAGATTCGCCAGCTCTGCGGCATGCGCGGCCTCATGGCCAAGCCGCAGAAGAGTGGCGCCGAGGGCCCGCAGATTATCGAGAACCCCGTCATCGCCAACCTCAAGGAGGGACTCTCGGTCCAGGAGTACTTCATCTCGTCGCACGGCGCCCGTAAGGGTCTGTCCGACACGGCTCTGAAGACGGCCGACGCCGGATATCTGACGCGCCGTCTCGTCGACGTGTCGAACGATGTCATAATCACCGAGGAGGACTGCGGAACATTGCGCGGCCTCACCTGCACGGCGATTAAGAACAACGACGACGTAATCGCCACCCTCTACGAGAGGATTCTTGGCCGCGTGGCGGTCAACGACGTCATCCACCCCATAACCAACGAGGTCATCGTCGCCGCGGGCGAGGAGATAAACGAGGCCCGCGCCCGCGCCATCGAGGAGTCGCCAATCGAGAGCGTCGAGATTCGTTCCGTGCTCACTTGCGAGGCGCGCAAGGGCGTCTGCGCCAAGTGCTATGGCCGGAATCTCGCCACGAGCCGACTTGTGCACAAGGGCGAGGCGGTCGGTGTCATCGCCGCGCAGTCCATTGGCGAGCCCGGTACGCAGCTCACGCTCCGCACGTTCCACCAAGGTGGTGTCGCCGGTGGCGACTCGTCCGAGAGCTCCGTCAAGTCCAAGTACGACGGCGTCGTCGAGATTGACGAGTTGCGCAGTGTCCCCTATTCCGATGCCAACGGGCGAAACTACGAGGTCGTCGTCAGCCGACTGGCCGAACTCCGCATCATGGACAAGAACACTGGCCGCGAGCTCATCCGCCATTCGTTGCCCTACGCCGCCAAGCTCTTCGTCAAGCCCGGGCAGGAGGTCGAGAAAGGTGTGGACCTCTGCGAGTGGGATCCCTACAACGCCCAGATTATCACGGAGAAGAGCGGTAAGGTCCGTTTCGACAACATGGAGGAGGGCGTGACCTACAAGCTGGAGAGCGACGAGCAGACGGGCTTCTCCGAGATGGTCATCATCGAGAGCCACGACAAGACGAGGACGCCAGCCCTCAACATCGTCGGCGAAGACGGCGAGGTCGTCAAGACCTACAACCTGCCTGTCGGCGCGCACGTCTCCACAGAGAACGGGGCGGACATTAGGGCCGGCGAGACCATCGCCAAGATGCCGCGAGCCGTCGGCAAGGCCGGCGACATCACGGGCGGTCTGCCGCGTGTCACCGAGCTCTTCGAGGCCCGCAACCCGAGCAACCCCGCTGTTGTCTCCGAGATTGACGGCGAGGTCTCCTATGGGGGCATCAAGCGAGGCACGCGCGAGATTACCATCACCTCCAAGACGGGGGAGAAGAAGAACTACTACGTCTCGCTCTCCAAGCAGATTCTTGTCCAGGAGAACGACTACGTGCGCGCCGGCACGCCTCTCTCCGACGGGGCCATCACGCCGACCGACATCCTTACCATCCTGGGCCCGACCAAGGTGCAGGAGTACATTGTCAACGAGGTGCAAGACGTCTACCGTCTGCAAGGCGTGGCAATCAACGACAAGCACTTCGAGGTCATCGTGAGGCAGATGATGCGCAAGGTCGAGATTCAAGACCCGGGCGACACCAACTTCCTCATGCGCGAGGCTGTAGACAAGATTGATTTCCACGAGGAGAACGACCGCCTCTGGGGCAAGCTCGTCGTGACCGATGCAGGAGACTCCAAGTCGCTCCGCAAGGGGCAGATTGTCACGGCAAGGCGTCTGCGCGACGAGAATTCGCAGTTGCGCCGTCGCGACGAGCGGCTCGTTGTGGTGCGCGAGGCCATTCCCGCCACGGCAAACCAAATCTTGCAGGGCATCACGCGTGCCGCATTGCAGACCAAGAGCTTCATGTCGGCGGCCTCTTTCCAGGAGACCACCAAGGTCCTCAACGAGAGCGCCATCATGGGCAAGGTCGACAAGCTCGAGGGCCTCAAGGAGAATGTCATCTGCGGACATCTCATCCCTGCCGGCACCGGCACCCGCGGCCTCGGCGACGACATCGTGGGCTCAAAGGAGGAGTTGCAACTCCTTGAGGAGCAGGAGGCCTGACGGCTTCGCTCCCGCAACATAGGCAAATCCCGCACGGAGGGCTTCTCCGTGCGGGATTCTTTTGTTCGCCCTGCGGCTTCTTCTGACTGCCGCCAAGGTAGGGGCGCTGCCATGCCGGCTGACGCGCGGTGGGTCGGTCTGTTGCCAAAGCCCGCGTCCTTTCGCACGAGAATTTTCGCTACCTTAGGCACGCTAATCTTCAACGTCGGTCACCATCATGAATGAAATAAGCTATAAGCAACTAAAATTCAATCCGTTCAACCTCATTGGCGGCGAGTGGATGCTAATCTCGGCCGGAAACGAGGTGATGGGATGCAACACCATGACCGCCTCGTGGGGGCATCTCGGATGCCTGTGGGGGCACAACGACCCCACGGCTGTCATCTATTTGAGGCCGCAACGCTACACCAAGCAGTTTGTCGATGCCGAACCCTATTTCTCCATTTGCGTCATGGAGGCGTCGTTCAAGAAGCAGATGGCATACCTGGGTAGCGCGTCGGGACGCGATGAGGACAAGATTGCAAAGGCCGGCCTCACGCCCGTCTATGCCGACGGCACTGTCTATTTCGCCGAGGCGAAACTCGTGCTTGTCTGCAAGAAGCTCTATGCCGCTCCGCTCCGCGAGGAGGGCTTCCTCTATCGGGAGACCGTCGATGCGAGCTACCCTCAGCGAGACTTCCACACCATGTATGTCGGGAAGATTGAGAGGGTGCTGGCAAAAGACGACAGCTACTTGTAGGCGGCGTCCATATCGGCAAACGCACGGGTACGCACCACTGTGCGTACCCGCGCGTATTTTTTTGGGGGGGGATGGGTGGGCAATTACGCTTGCCTCATGGAGAGGTTTATCCGCCCGCGCGATGTGTCGATGCCGACGACGCGGACCTCCACCTCCTGATGCAGTGACACGACGTCTGCCACATTTTTGACAAATCGGTCTGCCAATTGGCTTATGTGGACCAGGCCATCGGTCTTGACGCCTATGTCGACAAAGGCGCCGAACGCCGTCAGGTTCGTCACGATGCCGGGCAGGGTCATGCCGACGCGCAGGTCGTCTATGGTGTGGACGGACGGGTCGAAGGCGAACTCGCGGATCTCCTCGCGGGGGTCGCGGCCGGGCTTCTCTAGCTCTGCCATGATGTCGCGCAGTGTCGGCATCCCCACGTCGTCGCAGACGTACTTGTCCAGCTTGACGGCCCGCCGGCGCTCTTTGTCGGACATCAGCTCCGCGACCGAGCATCCGCTGTCGGCGGCCATCTTGCCGACAATGGCGTAGCGCTCGGGGTGTACCGCCGAGGCGTCTAGCGGGTTCTTTGCGCCGGCAATGCGGAGAAAGCCGGCGCACTGCTCAAAGGCCTTGGGCCCCAGCCGCGGCACTTTCTTCAGCTCCGCGCGCGAGGCGAACGGTCCATGTTCCGTACGGTAGTCGACGATGTTCTTGGCCAGTTGGGGGCCTAGGCCGGAGACGTAGGTCAGCAGGTGGCGGCTGGCGGTGTTGACCTCCACTCCCACCTGGTTCACGCAGCTGACCACAACGGCGTCGAGCGAGGCTTTGAGCCGCGACTGGTCCACGTCGTGCTGATATTGGCCGATGCCTAGCGACTTGGGGTCTATCTTGACAAGCTCCGCCAGGGGGTCCATCAGACGGCGACCTATGGAGACGGCGCCGCGCACCGTGACGTCTTCGTCGGGAAACTCCTCGCGGGCAGTGGCCGACGCCGAGTATATCGACGCGCCGTCTTCCGAGACCATGAAGATGTGCAGTCTGCCGTCGGTGTTGAGCCCGCGCACGAATGCCTCTGTCTCGCGGCTCGCCGTGCCGTTGCCTATCGCCACGGCCTCTATCCCATATTTGTCCACTAGCCGGCGGAGCTCGGCGCGGGCCTCGGCCTCCCTGGCGTGGGGTGGGTGGGGGAAAATGACCGAGTGGCACAGCATTTGGCCTTGCTCGTCGAGGCACACCACTTTGCACCCGGTCCGGAAGCCCGGGTCGAGGGCCAAAGTGCGTCGACGCCCCAGGGGGGCCGCCAGGAGCAGTTGGCGCAAGTTGGTCTCGAAGACTTTTATCGCCTCGGTGTCGGCGCGTTCTTTGGCTTCGGCGGTCATCTCCGTCTCCATGGCGGGGGCCAGGAGGCGCTTGTAGCCGTCTTCTATGGCTCTCTGCACTTGCTCGGCCGTGCGTTGGCTCCTCACGTATCGGCGGCTTAGGCGCTCCACTATGCTCTCGGACTCGCGCGGGGCGACGGACAGTTTCAAGACCCCCTCGCGTTCGGCTCTCATCATGGCCAAAATCCGGTGGCTGGGGCATCGCGCCAACGGTTCGGAGCGGTCCACGTAGTCGCTATATTTTTCCGCCTCCGCCTCCTTGCCCTTTGCCATTTTGGTCGTCACGACGCCCGTTCGGCGGAACACCGTCCTGGCCGTCTCGCGGGCCTCGGGCTGGTCGGCGACCCATTCGGCAATTATGTCGCGGGCGCCTTGCAGGGCGTCGTCGGTGGTCTGCACGTCGTCGGTCAGGAACTTGGAGGCCTCCGTTTCGGTGTCCGTGCAGCCGCCGGCCAACAGCTTCATGGCCAACGGCTCCAGCCCCCGCTCGCGGGCTTTCGCCGCGCGGGTCTTGCGCTTGGGCTTGTAGGGTTGGTAGATGTCTTCGAGGTGCGTCGGGTTCCACGTGTCGTCAATCTGTCGGCGGAGTTCCGCTGTCAGTTTGCCCTGCTGCTCAATGGTCGAGATTATGGTCTCTTTGCGGGCGGCTGTCTCTTTCAGTTTGGCGTAGGCTTGCTCAATGTTGCCTATGGCGACCTCGTCGAGGTTGCCTGTGGCCTCTTTCCTATATCGGCTGATGAACGGCACCGTGGCCCCGTCGTCGAGGAGGCGCAACGTGTTTTGGGCTTGCGTCGGGCGAATCCCTAGTTGCGATGCTATGAGGTTTGCGAATTGTTCTGTCATCTTTTTTTTTCTGTGTTGTCATGCCACTATGACGGCGTCCAGCTTAGCGTCGTGCTCGGCGGTGGGCAGGTCGTCAACCATTTGGCATCGGAATCCGACCCCTATGCTCCGCGCCTGCGGCATCTTGGCAAAGAGGCGGTCGTAGAACCCGCGCCCGCGGCCCAGCCGGCGTCCGTCGGGCGTGAACGCCATGCCGGGTGTCACGACGACCACGCCCCGGCCGTCGCTTGCCAGCTCCGCGGGGAGCGACGGCGCCGAGGCGGGCGGCTGCAAGACCCCTAGGCGGGGGGCGGGCGTCAGCTCCTCCTCGCTCGTGAAGAGGCGGAACTCCAGTTCGTCGCCGCAAATGACGGGCAGGTAGACGCGCTTCCCCTTTGCGGACAAGTCGCGGACGAGGGGGGCGATGTCGATTTCGTCGCCCATGGGCCAAAAGGCCAATATGGCGCGGCTCGTGCCGATGTCGCCCCGGCGCAGGATGCCGTCGGCTAGTCTTCGTGCCGCCGAGGCTCTCTCGTCGGCGGTCAGCGCGGCCTTAAGCGCCGATATGCGTCGGCGTATGGCTTGTTTCTGTTCGCTGATTGTCATAGCGTGGGACTTTTTGGTTATGAGCCGAAAAAAATCGCCCCTCCGCCTGTCGGGTGGCAAGTGGAGGGGCGTTTTCCTTTCTTCTTTTCCCTTGCGCTACTTGCGCACTATGGTCTGCGCGCGGTCGGGGCCGACGGAGACAATCTTGATCGGGACGCCGAGGTAGCTCTCGACGAAGCTCAAGTAGTCCACGAAGTTCTGCGGGAACTGGCTCTCGTCGGTCATCTTGTCCATCGGGACGTTCCATCCGTCGAACTCCATGAGCACCGGCTCCACGCCCTCGCGGATGTCGAACGGCATCTCGTCGGTCTCGCGCTCGCCTATGCGGTAGGCCACGCAGGCCTTTATGGTCTTGAAGTTGTCTAGGATGTCGCTCTTCATCATGATTAGCTGCGTCACGCCGTTGAGCATCACGGCGTAGCGGAGGGCCACGAGGTCTATCCACCCGCAACGGCGCGGGCGGCCCGTCACGGCGCCGAACTCATGCCCGGCCTCGCGGAGCCTCTCGCCCGTCTCGTCCTCCAGCTCTGTCGGGAACGGGCCGCTGCCGACGCGGGTGCAGTAGGCCTTGAAAATGCCGTAGACCTCGCCTATGTTCTTGGGGGCCACGCCAAGGCCGACGCACGCGCCGGCGGAGACGGTGTTGGACGACGTGACGAACGGGTAGGAGCCGAAGTCGATGTCGAGCATGGTCCCCTGGGCGCCCTCGGCCAAGACCCTCTTCCCCTCGGCGAGCAGGTTGTTGACGTAGAACTCGCTGTCGACGAACTCGAACTGCCGCATCTTCTCCACGCCGGCCATCCATTCGCGCTCAATCTCCGCCAACTTGTCGAGCGGATGCCCATAGTGGCCGAGAATCTCCTTGTGGCGGCTCACCGCGGCCTCATATTTGGCCTCGAAGCCATGCTCCAGGTCGCCCACGCGCAAGCCGTTGCGGCTCACCTTGTCGGTATACGTGGGGCCGATGCCCTTGCCCGTGGTGCCAATCTTGCCGTCGCCCTTGGCGCTCTCGTAGGCGGCGTCGAGCAGACGGTGCGTGGGCAAGATGAGGTGCGCCTTGCGCGAGATAAGCAGGCGCCCTTTGAGGTCGTGCCCCGAAGCCTCCAGTTGCTCAATCTCGGCGCGGAAGAGGGCGGGGTCCAGCACGACGCCGCTACCGATGATGTTCACCTTGTCGCCCTGGAAGATGCCGGACGGCACCGAGCGGAGCACATATTTCTGCCCCTCGAACTCCAACGTGTGGCCCGCATTGGGCCCGCCCTGGAAGCGCGCCACGGCGGCGTAGCCCGGGGTGAGGACGTCGACAACCTTGCCTTTGCCCTCGTCGCCCCATTGGAGACCTAGGAGAACGTCTACTTTCATTATGCTTGGGTTCATTAGTTTTTGTCAGACACAAAAAATCGGAAGCGCCACCATGCCCCTCGCGGCATTCAGACCTTCCGTTGCGCTAAGATATGCAATAAAAATCGAATGCGCAAATCTCATGGCGGGCGGAGAGGGGTTGTGCGCCGGTGTTTGCTTTTTGATGGAAGCGCATGGCAGCATACGAAAGAGCTGTAAGTGATGTGAAACAATATTGATGGCGCATTGGCGCGCTTCGTTTGCGTTTGGCGTGTTTGCTTTGCCATTGCTTCGATGATGGAATATTTGCGCTTTTGGTGATGCTTTTTGCGAACTGTTCACGCATGGCGCTTAAACTGGGTCATTGAATGTCTTTGGGTGTTAACTCGTGGGTTTGGAGTTGTGGTCGCCGTCAGGGTATATTTGCCGTGTGCTTGTTAGGTGTACAGAATTCGTTCATTGGTTCAAACCATATAATGTATGAGCATCATGTGGAAGATTTTCATCGCTGTTGCCGCTGTGGCGTTTTTGCTGCTCTTTGCGTTAAATGATGTTGCTCGGGCTTCTCGTTCGTCACTTCTCGGTGTCTTTTCGCCATCGTGTTCGTCAATCCGTCACTAGTCGTGGCTATGTATGCGGTTGCGTTCGTCCATGTGTGTGAAATAGCGTTCGCTGGACGTGTCGAATGGCGTTGAAATGGGCGTAATTTCGCATGACGTCGGCTAAGATGTGTTGGCGTGCAACATTTGGTTGTCTCTTTAAATTTAGGAATATCTAGTGTCCATTAACTATTGAACGCGCTATGATTGGAAAGGTAATATGCGCCGTCGCGTCGCTCCTCTTCTCGTCCGTCGCGGCGAGCGGGCAGGGCG
The DNA here is from genome assembly GCA_964534235.1 of uncultured Marinilabiliaceae bacterium. Lineage (GTDB taxonomy): Bacteria > Bacteroidota > Bacteroidia > Bacteroidales > Marinilabiliaceae > W3P20-009. Next base: position 110,396 of record CAZHOT010000009.1, on the reverse strand, counting down.
GTGCGGCTCTCGACATTCGCTACGCCGCGTCCATGCAGTTCTCCGACAAGGTTCTCAACGCAATAGAGGACGTTGCCACGCGCCAGGCCATGATCGACCACGCCAGGTCTTTCAACAAGACGTTTTCGCTCTACTTCGACGGGCGCATTGCGCTCTTCTCCGAGGCCGAGGTTACGGACACGTCGGGGGTGGACTTCGCCAAGGTCGGCAAGCTCTATACCGACCTGGCCACGCGCAAGACAGTGAAGTCGGAGGACTTGCTCGGCAAGCAGTTCTTCGTGGACGACACGGCGAGGGCGTTCGATTGGGACATCGACATGGAGACTGCGGCGACGGTGCTCGGCAAGACGTGCTACAAGGCGACGACAGGCCAGGGCGAGAGCAAGGTCGTGGCGTGGTTCTGCCCCGAGGTGCCCGCGCCTGTGGGGCCCAGCGGCTACGGCGGATTGCCGGGGCTCATCCTCCGCGTGGTGTCGGGCAGTTTCACCTACGAGGCGACCCAAGTGGCGGCCACCAAGAGCGGCGTCGCGGTGACGTTGCCGCGGGCCAAGGACATGACGCCGCGGGAGGAGTATGACAAGATTCGCAACGACAAGTTCAAGGCTCTTGGCGTGGACCTCGAGGCCGCCAACGGCTCGTCGGGCGTCATAGTGCTAGACTAGGCGACGATGGGCCGGTTTATGTCGACCGTCTCGCTGTGGCTGTTGGCCGTGGCGGGATGCCTGGCGCAACAGCGCGAGGTCGAGGGGGGCGTGAGCGACGGCGGAGGGGCTCCGATCCCGTTCGCCACCATTGCCGCCTCGGCCGACAGCGCGGGCAAGAGTGTGGCGGGCTTTGCCGTGACCGACGCCGAGGGCAGGTTCAAGCTGAAGATTAAGGACGCGTCGCGCCCCTGGTGGCTGACCGTCCGCAGCGTGGGCTTCCGGACCGTGCGGCGCGAGTTCGATTTTGCCGAGACGCTCTTCGCCCGAATCAGAATGTAGGAGGATAGCAAGTCGCTGGACGACGTGGTGGTGCGCGGCGTGGCCTATGGCGTCAAGGTGGGAAGCGACACCGTGAGGTTCAATCCGTCGGTCTTCAAGACCGGCGAGGAGCAGAACCTGACCGACGTGATTAAGAAACTGCCGGGGATGGCCGTACAGGACGACGGCAGCATGACGTTCCGAGGCAAGAAGGTAGACAAGTTCCTCGTCGACGGCAAGGAGGCCCTCTCCGGCGGCGGCTCCACCAAGACGCTGCCGCCCGACTTCGCCGAGAGCATCGAGATGCTGGAGAACTACTCCGACGGCAATGTGGCCGACGCGTTCAGCACACGGCGGCAGACGGCCATGAACATCAAGACCGACGGCTCGCGCAAGACTGCCCTCTACGTCTCGGCGGCGGGCGGCGTGGAGAACCGTTTCGACGTCCGCAGCTCGGCGTTCCAGTTTGGCAAGAGGCTGTCGCTCTCGGCCACGTTCAACGCCAACAATACCGGCGAGGCCGTCTTCTCCGTCATGGACTACATCAACTCCACCGGCGGAATCTCCGGAGTGTCTGAAGACGCCGCCAAGGGCAACGCTCTGAAGATGAGCCAGGAGGAGCAGTCCGTGCTCTCCGCCGCGACCGACGAGGTTGAGAGGGCTTCGGGCGTGTTCAGCGCCAACGTGGCTTTCGACGGCCTCAACGGCTATTCGGCCAACCTCAGCATTGTCGGCCACGCCCTGGGGGCCGAGGCGAGCAGGGAGAGCGGGCTGACGTTCCATCTGCCGGAGGCCGACGTCTCGACGTCCGTGGCTTCGGCCAACGACAAGGAGAGCCGCCTCGTGGCGGGATTCCTGACGCAGAAGCTCGACCGTGGCGGGCGTTTCAGCCTGCGCACCAAGACCAAGTTCCTGTGGGGCGCAATGACGACGCCGCCGACTACGACGAGCGGCGCGGCGAACGGCTCTACGACCATGCCGACGACAAGTGGGCGCGCTCCGCGGGGGTGAGCCAGACGCTCAGCCTGAGCATGAGGGCGGGCGAGACGCTCGTCTATGCCGACGCCGAGGGGAGCTTCCGCCATGCCGACACGCGGACGTCGACCACAGCCCTGCGCGACTTGCCGGGCTTCTTCGCCCGCGACGGCGGCATGAGGCAGGGCCGCGAGAACGTCGAATATGGCGGTGGGGTTGGGGCCGGGGCCGTCGTGCCGCTTTTCCTGGGCGTGGGGTTCAAGGCCGAGGCGGGGTTCAACGCCCGCGGGTGCGACCTCGGCGCCGACGACGGGCAGCGCTCTGAGAGCCTCACCAACATCGACGGCGGCGTATATGTCGGGCTGACGAAGAGCAAGGGGCTGTGGAAGTTCGACGCCGGGGCGCGCCTCGCCCTCTATGGGCGCCGGACGGACATAGACGGCCTGGGCGCCGGGCGCAAGACGACGGTCGAGCCGTCGTTGCGCTCGTCGTGGGCTTTCTCCAAGGCTAGCAACCTGTCGGTGAGCGCCACGTGGAGGGTTGGGCAATATGACATGAACACCCTCTCGCGCAAGACCGTCCTCCTGGGCTACGAGGAGTTGCGGTTGCCCTCGGCCGTGACGGGGGCCGGGAGCCGCTCGCTCAACGCCACGCTCAACTACACGCTCTTCAGCCAGTTCTCGCGCACCATGCTTTTTGCCGTGGCCACATATTCGCGTACCGCCGATGCGGCTCTTGCCGACTATTCCACCGACAGCCGGGTCAGCACCCAGGCGTTCGCCCGTTCCGACGGCGTGGCGCAGGCCGCCACGCTGATGTTCTATGTCGACAAGGGCGTGGCCTCGCTCCCCCTCGAGGTCCGCCTGCAGGCCGACGCCAACGCTTCCGACGCCGACGTGAGCCGCGCGGGGCAGACGGGCTCGCTGGCGGCGCGCGGCGTGCGCTCTTCGGTGAGGGTCCGGTCGCGTTTCCGCCAGAGCCCCGTCAATGCCGCGCTCTGCGGGCGCTACGCCTATGCCGCCAATGAGGTCTCCTCCATGTCCATAAAGACGAGCAGCGACACGTGGGGGGGCGACTTGCAGCTTCTGTTCAACCGCAAGGCTTTCTCGGCCAGTCTGACCGGCAAGTGGGGCAAGACGGTCAGCGGCGGCGAGACGGTCGTCGAGCGCGATGTCGATTTCGAGGCCACCTACAAGTGGCGGCGCTTCACGTTCAAGGTGTCGGGGCGCGACGTGGGGCATCTCGACGCCCGGGAGTGGCTCTCGGAGAGTTCCAACCCCAACCAGAGCGTCACCGCGCGCTACGGCACGATGCCGGGCTACATAGTGGCGGGCTTGGCGTTCAACAAGTGAGGGGCAAAAACTGAGGCGCCCGTCGGCAAGTCCGCCGTGGCGCAATGTGACAGGGGGACGCGCGAAGGCGCGTCCCCTTTTTATGTGTTGGCCCAATGTTAATAGTCCCTATTTGTCCTTAAATGATGCGCGTGTTATGGAATATAATGTGCGAGATATTGGACAGTATATTATATTTGCTTCGTGTCCATATGCGACACGATACTGAATTAATGGGTAACAACACTAAAATCTATTGGTCTACGACATGAGGAAGCTATTTGTAGGTGCGGCCTTGGCCATCGCCTCCATGGCATTTTGCGCCACGGCGCAAAACATCGCCCTGGACATCCAGTACGTATGCACCATGAGCCTGCCCGACGACGTGGTGAACGGCATTGAGGATGTCGCTTCGCGTCAGGCCACGATAGATTACGCGCGGAACTACCGCAAGACATATTCGCTCTACTACAACGGCAGGGTGGCGCTCTTCTCCGAGGCCGAGCGGACGGACACCACGGGTGTGAAGTTCGGCGAGAATACCAAGCTCTATGCCGACCTTGCCACCAACGAGACTGTGGCCGCCAACGACCTGCTCGGCAAGGTCTTTTTCGTCAAGGGGACGCTGCCGGCGCGCAATTGGGAGATTCAGGCCGACAAGACCTCCACTGTGCTCGGCAGGACTTGCGTCCGGGCGCGGGTCAAGGACGAACGGGGCGAAGCCCTGGTGGCGTGGTTCTGCCCCGAAATTGCCGCCCCCGTCGGGCCCGACGGCTATGGCGGGTTGCCCGGGCTTGTCCTCAAAGTGTCCAACCAGGCATACCGCTATGAGGCCACGGCGATTAGGGAGACGAGGCCCGACGTCGCCATTGCCATGCCGCGCGGGAGGGACACGATGACGTCCGCCGAGTTCAAGAAGCTGGAGGCCAAGAAGTATAAGGCCATGGGCGCCGAGCAAGCCGCAAGTTCGGGGGGCGTTGGCGTGATGGTCATAAAGATGTAGGGATGCTTCGCGGCTTTTCGTCTGTCGCCGCCGCGCTTCTATGCTCGGCGGCTGTGTGTGTGGCGCAGCGGCGCGAGGTGGAGGGGAGCGTCGCCGACGCCGAGGGGAGGCCTGTCCCTTTCGCCACTGTGACGGCGTCGACCGACAGCGCGGCGGCGCAAGTCGTTGCCTATGCCGTGGCGGCGGCCGACGGCAGTTTTAGAGTCCGTCTGCCCGACGGGCCTGGCGCATGGTGGCTCACGGCACGGAGTGTCGGCTTCCGTCCCGACAGGCGGAGGCTGACGCCCGACGGCCCGCTCTTCGTCCGTTTCCGTTTGGCGGAGGACAGGCAGTCGATTGCCGATGTCGTCGTGACGGGGGCGACGCTCGGAGTCAAGGTCGGCAACGACACCGTGAGGTTCAACCCCGCCGTGTTCAAGACAGGAAGCGAGCAGAGCATGGCCGACGTCATCAGCAAGCTGCCGGGCGTGGCCGTCCAAAGCGACGGAAGCATGACGTTCCGCGGCAAGAAGATTGACAAGTTCCTTGTCGACGGCAAGGAGGCCCTCTCCGGCGGCGGCTCCACCAAGACGCTGCCGCCCGACTTCGCCGAGAGCATCGAGATGCTGGAGAACTACACCGACGGCAACGTGGCCGACGCTTTCAGCACGCGGCGGCAGACTGCCATGAACCTCAAGACCGACGGCTCGCGCCAGGCGGCCCTCTACGCCTCGGCGGCCGGGGGGATCCGCGGCAAGTTCGACGCCAAGGGTTCGGCGTTCATGTTCGGCAAGGCGGGCTCGGGTTCGGCCATGTTCAACGCCAACAACACTGGCGAGCCCGTCTTCTCGATGATGGACTACATCAACGCCTCGGGCGGCATCTCCAATGTCTCGGAGAATGTCGGCAGGGGCGTGGCGGTGACGTTGAGCAACGAGGAGGCCGAGATTCTGACTCCCAGCAGCGACGAAGACCGGCGGCTATCGGGGGTGGCGAGCGCCAACGCCACCTGGGAGAACTTGCGCGGCTATGGGGTGGGCGTGAGCCTCATTGGTCACGCCATGGGGGCCGACGCCCGCGAGGCCAGTGGGGTGACCCACCACCTGCCCGGCGGGGGAGATGTCTTCAGCTCGACCACCTCTTCCGACGACAAGGCCAGCCGCCTCTTCGCCGGTTTTGTCAATCAGAAGCTCGACAGGCGCGGGCTTATGAGCCTCCGAGCCAAGACGAAGTTCCTTTGGGGGCGCAGTTCCGACGATGGCCGATATTCCGAGACGCGCGACGGCGTCGTCGCCGACCATTTCGGCGGCAACACCGTGCGCTCCGTCGGGGTGGAGCAGGATGTGAGCCTCAGTCTCCGCCTTGGCGACCACCTGCTCTACGCCGAGGCGAAGGGGCGCGCCCGCCACGCCGCGACCCGCACCGAGGCCTCTGCGGGCCGCGACCTGCCTGCGATTTTCGCCCGCGGGGCGGCATATGTGCAGGAGCGGGAGAACGACGAGTGGGGAGGCGGTGGCAATGCGGGCGCCATATGGATGCTCTTCTGCGGCGTGGGGCTTAAGGGCGAGGCGGGTTTCACCGCCGACGGGTGGAGGCTCCGGACTGACGACGGGCAGCCGGCGGAGACGCTCGTGAACCGCGACGCCGGCTTCTACCTGGGTCTCTCGAAAGGCAAGGGGCTGTGGCAGTTCGACGCCGGCGCGCGTTGGGCGGCTCTTTGGCGCACGGCGCGCATCGATGGCGTGGGGCGCGCCCGCCGCGGGTTTCTCTCGCCCTCGTTGCGCTCGTCGTGGGAGTTCTCCAAATCCAGCAAGCTCGCCGCCACGGCCTCCTATGGGCTCGACAGGCGCGAGATGCCCGTCCTCTCGCGCAAGACGGCGCTGCTTGACTATGACGAGGTGCGGCGCCCGTCGGAGATTGCCGACGTCGGGGCGCGCGTCTTCGACGCCACGCTCTTCTACACCCTCATAAGCCAGTTCTCACGGGTCATGATGTATGCCATGGCGACATACTCAAAGACAAGCGGCGAGGCCGTGGCGGAATATACGACCGACGGCATGGTCAGCGCGCAGGCCTATGTCGGCGACGACGGCGATGCGCAAGAGGCGTCGCTGAGGTTCTACGTCAATAAGGGCATCGCCTCGCTGCCTTTGGAACTCCGCGTCTCCTCCGAGTTCGAGGCGGCGGATGGCAGTGTGGCGAGTGCGGGGCGCAGGGGCGCGCAAGAGACGCTCTCTGCCAATGGCTCCGTCGGTCTCACGTCGCGCTTCCGCCAAAGCCCCGTCAATGCGGCGGTCAGCGCCTCGCGCTCCTGGGCGCGGAGCGAGATAGTGGCTTTCGGCATCAAGTCCGACGCGGGCTCGTGGCGGGCCCGGGCGGAGCTGACGTTTTCCCGCGGCGCCTTTTCTGCCGCGCTCGCGGGCAAGTGGGGGCTCTCGGTCAACGACAGCGAGACCGTCGCAGTGCGCGATGCCGACTTTGAGGCCGCATATAAGTGGAGGAGGCTGACGTTCCGGCTGACGGGTGTCGACGTGTGCCACCTCTACGGCAGCGACTGGCTCTCCAGAAGCGCCAACCCCAACCGCACCGTCACGTCGCGCAGTGGGCAGATGCCCGGCCGCATCATGGCGGGCGTGGCGTTCAACAAGTAGTTTTTCTGATGGCGCGGCTCTTCCCGCCTAGACCTTGAGCCTCTTCACCACCCGGGCCGGGTTCCCCACGGCCACGCAGTGCGCCGGGATGTCGCGGGTCACGACGCTGCCGGCCCCGATGGTCGTCCCCTCGCCAATGCTGACGCCGGGGCAGATGGTGACGCTCCCGCCAATCCATACGTTGTCGCCGATGGTCACGGGCTCGGCCCACTCGTCGCCGGTGTTGCGCTCGGCGGGGGCGAGGGGGTGGCAGGCTGTGTAGATGCCGACGTTGGGGCCTATGAAGACGTGGTCGCCAATCGTGACGCGGCCCTCGTCGAGGATGGTGAGGTTGAAGTTGGCGAAGAAGTCGTCGCCAATGAATATGTTGCAGCCGTAGTCGCAATAGAACGGCTGCAGGAGGGTGAAACGCTCGCCAATCTTGCCCAGCAGGCCGCGGACGATGCCGTCGCGGCGCTCGACGTCCGACGGGCGCGTGGCGTTGAACTCGCGCAGAATGTCCTTGACGGCGTTGAGCCGCTCCACGAACTCGCGGCCCGCCGCATGGTAGCGCTCGCCGGCCAGCATCTTTTCCCACTCCGTCATAGCCTCTCGCCTTTCGCGATGCGTCTTACCATCTCTCTCGCCGCGTCCTCAATGAGCTCCACGGCCATCTCGAAGTCCTCCTCCGCGCCATAGTATGGGTCGGGGATGCTCCTCCGCCCAGGGTGTCCCGTCAGGTAGTCCGCCATGAGGCGGATCTTCGCCTCCCCCGCCTCGTCGGGGGCCAGGTCTCGCAGGTCGGCTATGTTCTGTCCGTCCATGCCCACCACCAGGTCGAAGCTCCCGAAGTCGCCGGGGCTTACTTGCCGCGCGCGGTGGTCGAACGTGTAGCCGTGGCGGCGGCCGCACTCGCGCATCCGCCGGTCGGGCAGTTGCCCGACGTGCCACGAGCCTATGCCCGCCGAGTCCACCTCGACGTCAACCCCCGCCGCTTGCGCCATGTCGCGGAACACGCCGTCCGCCGCCGGCGAGCGGCATATGTTGCCCAGGCACACGAACAGCACCCGCGTCTTTGTCTCTTTCATGCGGCAATTATAGCCATTTCTGCCGTCTCCGCCAACACCGGGGGGTGCGAAAAAGCATATGCGTCCGACGACTGGGCGTGGAGACCCGTCGCGTCCGCCGGCCCTCTCTGCGGTGTCGCCTCAGGCTCTGGTTTTGATGGGGCCCGCTCGCTGACTTTGGAGAACCTCGGTTGCACCGGGTGTTTCAAAGTCGTCCCAATCCTTGTTCTAATGGAATCCGCTCTCTGACGACGAGGCGGTTCGCCCTGTCCACCTTGGACCTCTTGTCTCAATCCTTGTTCTAATGGAATCCGCTCTCTGACGCGGCTTTGACACCCCTTACACCATTTGGCTGCGCAGTCTCAATCCTTGTTCTAATGGAATCCGCTCTCTGACCCGCCGAGAAGAACCTTGCGCATAACAGGGGTGTCTCAATCCTTGTTCTAATGGAATCCGCTCTCTGACCGCCCGCATACGCGAGTACATCGTGTGTATCCTTGTTCTAATGGAATCCGCTCTCTGACGAGGATGACTTCCTCGGTGGGCAAATTGAGATCTGTCTCAATCCTTGTTCTAATGGAATCCGCTCTCTGACGGGGCGACTGGGGCCGCACGCGGTTCCAAGCCAAGTCTCAATCCTTGTTCTAATGGAATCCGCTCTCTGACAAGAGGCAGGTCGCCGAGTTGCGCAAGGAGCGCGAGTCTCAATCCTTGTTCTAATGGAATCCGCTCTCTGACTAATCATAAATGTCTTACACAAGTCACTGCCGTGTCTCAATCCTTGTTCTAATGGAATCCGCTCTCTGACTCCTAATGATGCCGCGCCATATGCTCAACTTCAGAATGTCTCAATCCTTGTTCTAATGGAATCCGCTCTCTGACACAAGTTCAATGCGTGCTTCATTGGGCAGTTCGACTGTCTCAATCCTTGTTCTAATGGAATCCGCTCTCTGACATATACGGCCCAGAAGGAAGCGGCCAGATCTCTGAGGTCTCAATCCTTGTTCTAATGGAATCCGCTCTCTGACCATCAACGAGAGGCGGCCCGAATGCAAGCATGTCGTGTCTCAATCCTTGTTCTAATGGAATCCGCTCTCTGACGACGCTGACAAGACGATAATCATAAATGTCTTAGTCTCAATCCTTGTTCTAATGGAATCCGCTCTCTGACATTGTCAGCGTCAGTCGGAAAATATACGCAAGCCTGGTCTCAATCCTTGTTCTAATGGAATCCGCTCTCTGACCGTCAAAAATACAGCCTAGTCATAATGAGCGCATTGTGAGACAAGAGCCAATGTGCGGGCGACTTTTGCGCCGCAAAATGTGTACCTCGAAAGGCGGCGCAAAATTAGCAAAAAAATCAATCGGTCAAAGAACGACATGGGGAGGATGGCGCAAAAGACGGGCGGACGGCGCGCGGACAGGCCCGCTATTGCCCTCCCCTCAGAAGAACAGCGTGTTGCGCGCCCTGGTGATGATGTCTATGTCTACGCTCTTGCCTATGACGCGCATGGCGCGGATCTCGTCGGTCGCCACGGGGCAGACTATGATGCTGTCGTTGTTGTCATAGAGCGACTGGACTTCCGCCAGGTCGCTCTTTATCTGCGCGAAGACCGACCTGTCCTGCGAGGCCAGGAATATCGAGCGCTGGATGCGGAAGCAGCCTTTGTCGAGCAGGTACTTGGCCACCTCGCGGCGCACTTTGTCGCTCTCTATGTCGTACATGACGAAAAACAGCATCTCCGTCGGTTTCGTTTGCGTCTTGGCGGCCACGCCGAGCAGGAAGTCCACGCGCTCGCGCAGTGTCGTCAGCCCCTCCAGGTTGCCCACCGGCCTGTCCACCTCTGGGGAGCCGGCAAGCCCCGAGTGGGCCAGGCGGCGCAGAGTCTCGATGTGCGTCAGTGGTTTCCGTTTGGCTCTCATGTGTTGTATGCCAGGAACTCGCGCGTCACGTCGGCAAGGAGGCTGTTCAGCTCGCCGTCCGTGCCCTGTCGGGGGGAGACCACAACGCTGAACCCCTTGCGCCCGTAGTAGAGGTTCAGCTCGGCTTTGCGTTGTCCGAGCCGCGCGCGGATTTTCTTGGCGTACTGGATGTTGACAACCTCGGTCACCTCAATCCCCGTCCGCCCAATGTGGTCGCGCAGCGCGTCCATTATGTCGTCTAGCGCCACCGGCACGACGACGCTCTCTCGCGCCGGCGGGGCCGCAGGGCGCAGGGTTCGCCGGATTCTCTCCATCACGTCGGCCGCAGGGTCGTTGGGCGCGTGCGGCGCGGCAGGGGGCGCCGTATGCTCCTTTTCCGCTTCCGCCTGCCGCTTGGCGTCGGCGAACGCCAGCGGGTCTTCGCCGTTGGCGTACGACTTTGCGTCCACCGCCTCGGCGTCGGGATTGAAATATGCGTCGGGGTCCACGCTGGCGAAGCACGCCCGCGTCACGTCCGAGGTCCGCCTGTCCAGCACCTGCTCCAGGCTCATGTGGCGAGCGAAGTCGGCGGCGAACAGCCGGTAGGCCACGCTGTATAGCCCGCTGTCGTAGCACCGCTCGCCGAGCCGGAACATGACCTTGAGCCCGTCCTTGCTTGGCGAGGCGAAGCACATCATGACCCTGCTGTCGGCGGCCACCCTCTTGCGCAGCTCGTCGAGGCATACGCCTTTGTCGGCCAGGTGGTCGAAGTCGAGGATGAGGCCCTCCGTGTAGGCGAAGTTCTCCGTCCGGCGGAACGGGGGGCTGAACATCCCGCACACCACGTAGGGCAGCGCGCGTTTCAGCTCCGAGTAGCGCCGTGCGTCGAGGGAGTATACGATGCGTAGCTGCTCCACGGCCGACGCCATCCGGGGCTTGGGGCGGACCAGGCTCTCGAAGAACCTCTCCTCCTGCACCCTCTGCAGCCTGTCGCCCGCCGCCCGGATGTCGCTTCCGCACATCAGCATAGGTCGTAGTTTTTGAATTTCTGCGCGAGCGATTGGGCGTAGAGGCCTATCTGGGTGAGCCGCGACCGTTGGGCGCCGCCGTCCACCACCTCGGCCAGGTAGTCGTTGAGCGACTGGATCAGCACCCGCCGCCCCAGCGGCTCCAGCCAGTGGCCGCCGTCGTCGCGCACCGAGTAGAACTCGTCGGTCACCACGCCCTGGGCCAGCAGGGTGTAGACCACGTAGTCCACCCATACGCGGTAGAGCTCGATGACGTCGTAGGCCAGCACGGGGCGGTTGTAGTCGTCGCGGTGCAAGATGCCCACGTAGGGGTCTATGCCGGCCTTTATCAGGGCGCCCTCCACCCGCCCGTAGAGGATTCCGTATCCGTAGTTCAGGAACGCGTTGGCCACGTCGGTGGCGGGGTGCTGCGAGCGTTCGCGGAAGCGGAGCCCCTCGGGCAGGAACGCGTTGATTGTCGAGAAATATATGCTCGCCGCGCGCCCCTCCCATCCGCGCAGGCTCGGGGCTATGTCGTTGACGATGTCGCCGCGCAGTTGGCGCACTTTCGCCCGGTAGTCCTCTATGCGGCCTATGTTCTTGTCCACGTCCGCGCCCGCGCCGTCCCTCTTGCAGAAGAGGAGCATCAGGGCCTGCTGGTTCTCCATCTTGCGGTCTATCACGCCCTTGATCCATTCCACGGCGTCTTTGCTGTAGGCGAAGTTGACCTGCCCCTTGCGGATTGTCGATATGGAGCCGTAGCGCGGGCTCCATATGCGCCCCATGGGTTTGCCGCCCTTGTCTACGAAGAGGATCTCGATCTCGTGCTCTATGGCGAGCATCACGGCGTCGCTCGTGATTTGCGCGCCACGCCCAATCTGTATGCTCGTCAGCCCGGCGCTCGGGACGCGCTGGCGGCCGTCGGAGTTTGAGATGACGAAGCTCTCGCCGTCGCGGTTCAGGCTCACGCCGTAGGTGTTCAAGACGAGTTCCATGGATTTTTTTGTGGCTTTGGCTCAGATTGCGCTTTGTGGGGGCAATGTTACAAAAACGCGCCAATAAAAGCAAACTGTATGTTTTTTTTTGTTTAAAAGTGCTAGTTTTGCCCCCGGCTAACAGGCCAACAGAGTGAAACAGGTAACGCCATCTCCAGATGCCGAGCAAATATCTCTACGGGGCCTCCATTCAAGGAATCCAGGGCTTTATCTTCCAGACAGGCAAGCTCCGCGACATTGCCGGGGCGAGCGAGCTTGTCGACAGTGTCTGCGGCGAGCTGTTCGAGTCGATGTTCCCCGACGGTTTCGCCGGGGTCAAGGTCATCGCCGCGGCGGGCAAGGTGCAATATGTCTTCGACAGCTTCGGCGACTGCGCCACTGCCGTCCGCAATTTCCCACGCCTGGTCATGCGCAGGGCCCCGGGGGTCACAATCAGCCAGGCCGTGGTGGAGTTTGCGGACGATGACTTTGGTGTCGCCGTGAGCTGCCTGGAGCAGAAGCTGCGCGCACGGCGCAATGCGCCCGCCGCCCCTCTCTTGGCGGGCCTGATGGGCGTGAGGCGTTCGCGGTCCACCGGGTTGCCGTTGGTATGCAAGACGGACGATAGGGGGAAAGTCAAGTGCGACGACGCCTCCACGCTTGCCAAGCAGGAAGCCAACGATGTCCACAAGCTCTGCGAGAAGAGCTTTGGCGTCAGCGTCCGGGATGGCGATGTCCCCCGCGACTTGGGCAAGATGACGGGGCGCAACGATTGGCTCGCCGTGGTCCATGCCGACGGCAACAGCCTGGGGCGGGTGGTCCAGGCTGTGGGGAGGCTGCGCGATGAGTTTGCCGCGTTCTCGCGGGCGCTCAACGACGCCACGGTCAAGGCCGCCAACGAGGCGTACGCAAAGGTGCTTCCGGCGGGAGGGTGGCGTGACGGCGTGATTCCCATACGCCCCGTGGTCCTCGGGGGCGACGACATGACGGTCATAATCCGGGCCGACCTCGCCATCCCCTATGTCGTAGAGTTCATCCGGCGTTTCGAGCATAACACGGGGATAGGAAAGGTGGCGGATGTCTTGCGCAAGCGCGGGGTGTTTGATATGCGGACGCCCTGCCTCACGGCCTGCGCCGGCGTGGCGTTCGTCAAGTCCTCCTACCCGTTCCACTTCGGCTATAAGCTCGCCGAGGAGCTGTGCTCCGCGGCCAAGGCCGCGGCCCGGGGGCTGACGCCTGACGGAGTGCCGACCAAGTCGTGCCTCATGTTCCACAAGGTGCAGGACTCTTTCGTCCGTAGCTACGACGACATCCGCAGTCGGGAGTTGGAGCCGCGCGGCGGCGGGCCGTCGTTGTGCCACGGCCCCTATTTCGTCAACGACGGCGACTTGCCGCCCGCTGAGGGGGGGCGGACGTATATGACGGTATCCGAGCTGAAGCGCATGGCGGACGACCTCGACTCTCATCCGGGCGTGCGTGCCGGCTTGCGGCGGTGGCTGTCGCTCCTGCGTGCCGACAGCGCCAAGGCGCGTCAGCATCTCGACCGCCTCCGCGAGATCAACACGGACGCCCATGCCAGGGGCTTGATAGACAGGCTGAGCGGGGGGGCGACCGTGCCCGCGTATGACTGCCTGGCGCTCCACACCATATCGTCGCAAGAGACAAAAAGGCTGACGACGCATGAAAAACGTTAAATATCAAATCGACTTCTTCTCCTACTGGCACTGCGGTTCGGGGCTGTCGGCGGGCGCCGATGTCGACGAGCTTGTCGTGAAAGACAGGCGGGGGCTTCCTTTCGTCCCGGGGAGGACCGTCAAGGGTCTCTTGCGCGACGCTTGCGACGACGTGTGCCGATATGGCGGCATGGCCGGGCCCGACGTCCGCCGGGTCTTCGGCTTCTTCGCCGACGACCCCGACGAGGCTGTGCGCGGGTGCGCGTTCTTCTCCGATGCGGAGATCCCTGGCGACGAGGCCGACGCCATCGTGTCTGAGCGTCTGGCCGATGGCCTCTACCGCTCCGTGGCGTCGACAGCCATCGGCACCGACGGCGTTGCGCTCGATGCCAGCTTGCGCAAGGTGCAGGTCGTCGTGCCGTGCCGCCTTGTGGGGAGCGTCGCCGGCGTCCCCGATGGTTTCGTCGAGGGGCTCGGCCTCGCCATGGGGCTGGTCAAGAGGCTCGGCCTTGGCCGCTGTTGCGGGTTGGGGCGGTGCCGGATGTCGGTTGTTGGCGTATCCGAGGAGGGGTAGGGGCATGGAGGTCGTTCAGTTTCGTTGCGTGGCTCTTGCCGATTTGGTCCTCTCCGTGGCCTCCGCCACGGAGGGGGCCCATGGCAGTCTCGATTTCATTCCCGGCGGTTGCTTCCTCGGTGTCGCGGCGTCGCGCCTCTATGGGGCCGGCGTCGCGCGGGCGTGGCGTCTCTTCCACAGCGGCAAGGTGCGTTTCGGCGACGCCCACCCATCCGTGGGAGGGGTGAGGGGACTGCGGGTCCCGGCGGCTCTCTTCCGCCCCAAGTTTGGCGGCGAGGAGCGCTACGTGCACCACCGCGTGGAGGATTTCGACAAAGTGCTAAGTCTGCAGCTCAAGCAGTGCCGCGATGGCTTCTACGCTTTCGGGTTTGGCGTGGCCGCGCAGGTCGGCGTGGGCAGGGCTTTCGCCATAAAGTCGGCCTACGATGCCGAGAAGCGGCGCTCCGAGGACGAGAAGATGTTTGGCTACGAGAGCATAGCCCGCGGAGTGGAGTTCCTTTTCGAGGTCGAGTTCGACGACGACGCCCTCGACCTGCGCGACGACGTCGTGGCGGCGTTGCTGGGCGAGCGGCGCATCGGCCGCTCGCGGTCTGCTCAATATGGCTTGGTGCGCATCGAGAGGGCCGACTTTGCGCCCGTCTCGACCGGAGGCGGGAGGCAGGGGGATGTCGTGGTCTACGCGGACGGGCGTCTCGTCTTTTTCGACGACAACGGGATGCCGACGTTCCGTCCCACCCCGCTCCAATTGGGCGTCGACGCGCCGGGCTCCTCTGTCGTATGGCAGAAGTGCCAGGTGCGGACGTTCCAATATGCCCCGTGGAACTTCAAGCGTCAGGCGTTCGACGCCGACAGGTGCGGGATTGAGAAAGGGAGCGTCTTCGTCGTCGAGACTTCTGCCGCCAAGGGCGGAACGGCATACGTCGGCGCCTATCGGAACGAGGGGTTCGGAAAGGTTGTCTACAATCCGGCGTTCCTCGATGTCGCCCCGGGGGAGAACGGGCGCTCGCGGTTGCTGTTCCGCAGGGCTGCGGGCTGCGCGAAAGAACCACCCTCGGCGGCCGGCACTGTCGAGACGCCCCTCTTGCGTTTCCTGCGCCGCGAGCGCGAACGGGTCGGGCGGACGGCGGCGGCCTACAAGTCGGTCGACGAGTTCGTGAAGACCAACGTGGGGCTCTTCCGTGGCGAGGTCTTCGCGTCGCAGTGGGGGACAATCCGCTCCATCGCCATGTCGTCGCCCGACGCCATCATTGAGAGGATTGAGGACTATTTGGGTCACGGCGTGGCGAGAGACAAGTGGGAGGAGAGGGGCAGACGGCGAGTGCTGCTCGGTTTCTTGCGCGAGAGGGTCAGTGCCGCCGACTTGCAGGGCGTAGTCATAAACTTGGCGGCGGAGATGGCCAAAAAGACAAGGCAATGAGCAACTCTGAATATTCAAGCCACGACCTGTGCTTCCTGGCGCGGGTCACGATAGAGGCGCAGACGCCGATGCGCGTCGGGACGGGGTGCGGGAGCATTGCCGCCGACGTGTGCGTCGACCGCGACGTCAACGGCTTGCCGTTCGTCCCCGCCACGGCTCTCAAGGGGCTTCTGCGTCACGCCCTGCCGACCGATGTGGCTGAGCGCATGATGGGGGGACGACGGTCGGACTCCGACGTGCGCGGCTCGTGGCTCTCGCTCTCCGAGGCGCGGATGGTTGGCTCTGATGGTGGCGTGGTCGACGGCATGACTGGCGACATCTCGTGCGACCCTTTTCTGAGAGGGTTCGCCAATGTGCCCATCCGTCAGCACGTACGGCTGACCCACAGGGGCGTGGCGGCCGACAAGGCCAAATTCGACGAGGAGGTGGTACCCCGGGGCGTGAGGTTCTGTTTCGAGATGGAGCTGCGGGCCGACGAGCTGGGGCAGGACGACTTCTTGCGCCTGTTGGGCATCCTGCGGGCCGACACGTTCCGCATCGGCGGTGGCTCGCGGAGGGGCTTTGGGCAAGTCCGGGTGGTGGACGTCGGTTTCTGCAGGCTTGACTTCCGTGTCCGTGAAGATTTCTTGGCCTACGCCTCCAAGAGCGCCTCGATGTCCGGCCCGTGGGAGCGTTACCGGCCCCTGCCTACGGACGCCTTAGCCGATGCCGCGGCAGTGCGATATGAGTTGCGGCTATCGCCCGCCGATTTCGTCTTTTTCTCGTCGGGCATGGGCGACGAGCGGTCGGACATGTCGGTCGTCAAGGAGGCTTTCGTGCGGTGGGACACCGAGGGGCGCCCCGAGTGGTGCGAGGCCGAAGATTCGGTCGTCATTCCCGCCGCGTCGGTCAAGGGGGCTGTGGCCCACAGGGTGGCTTTCCACCACAATGTGCGTAGCCGCGTCTTCGCCGACGCCTTGCGACCCGACAAAGTGGAGTCCCACGTCGGCAAGAACAACGAGGCCGTCCTCTCGCTCTTTGGCGGCGAGGGCGAGGCGGGCGGGGCGGGCGGCAAGCGCCGTGGCAGGGTCCTCTTCTCCGATGTCGTCCGCCGGCGGGTCTCGGCGCGTCCCAAGTGCTTCAACCACGTGCGGATAGACCGGTTCACCGGCGGGGTGGTCGGCGGCGCCCTGTTCGCCGACGAGCCGCTCTATGCCGCCGGCGAGCAGTTCAGCCTCCATCTGACCCTCTTGCCCGGCGACGAGGCCGCCCCCGACGCGGAGACGGCCCTGGAGGAGGCTCTGAAAGATGTCTGCAGCGGCGCGTTGCCTCTTGGCGGCGGCGTCAACAGGGGGTATGGCCGTTTCCGCGGCCGGCTCCTGAAAGACGGTAATGTGATATACGATTATGAGCAGGATTGAGTTGGCGCAAATCCCCGCCGCGAGGCGCTACGACGGATACGTCTGGATGAGCGGCGCCACGGCCCCCTTGGTCTTGGAGGGCGACGCGTTGCCCGGCTGTTTCGATGAGGGGCGGAATCCGTTCGTCGCCGAGGCTATGTTGTGGGACTCCGAGGCGCGGCTCTCCTACAGCGTCCGCCATGTCGGCAACGAGACCTTGTGTTTTCGCTACGAGGTTGCCGACGCCGACTTCGCCAATGGCGAAGTGGAGGAGGTCGTCTACGCTTCGCACAGGATGGACGACCGCTGTCTCTGTTTCCTTGAATATTGGGAGCCGAGCCGGGACGACGACGATGACTTCCCCAAGGGGATGCAGCCTTTGGAGATGACGAAGCGCGTTTTTGTGGGATTCAAACAATACGGGGCCAATGATTAGGTCGCCTTTCAATTTTGTGCCGCTCGGCGAGAGCGTCTTTTCCCCCGATTGGGCCGGCAGAGTGTCGCACGATGTCCCGTTCTCCGACGGGGTGTCGGGGCGTATAGACTTGACGATAACGGCCTTGTCGCCCATCTTCGTCCGCAATGGAGCGGAACGCGACGAGGGCAAGGTGGCAGACTTCTCGCACGTGGTGGACGAGGGCGGCGTCAGGCGCTTCTTCATCCCCGCCACGTCGATCAAGGGCGAGGTGCGCAACCTCATGGAGATTCTCAGTTTCGCCAAGATGGAGGTCGACCGGAGGGCGCGGTTCGCCAGGCGCGACCTCACGTCCGGTAAGGTCTATCCGCTCAAAGACAAACAGAAAGACATTTTGTGCGGGTGGCTGCGTCGCAAGGGCGACGCCTACGTCATAGAGGACTGCGGCAAGCCGATGCGCATCAGCCATGAGGCGATAGACGAATACCTTGGCAAGCCCAAAATGAGGGAGCACTTCTCAAAACGCGGCGGGTTCGACATCGAGAATATGCAAGGCGATTGGGACCCCAAGACAGCCGCTTTTAAATATCACCTCGTAGATAGGGTCAAGCTCGACGGACTGACTTTCCGTGATGTCCTCCGGCGGCGCCCTGATGGGCAGAAGCTTGTCGAGGTCGACCCCGATGGCGGCATCGAGGGGACAATAGTCCTGACCGGCCAACCGTCGCAGTGGGAGGAGCCGGGGAGCGGCAAAAGGAATCACGGCAAGTTCTATGAGTTCGTCTTCCCCGACGAAAAGGGGCGGGAACTCAGTGTGCAGTCCGAAGATATGGAGACCTTTCGTCTCCTCCATCGCGACACTCCGGAGTGGCCGCGGCTTGAGGGGCTGCTCGACGACGAGCGGGGGCATGGCGTGCCGGTCTTCTTCCGCGTGGAGGGCGGCCGTGTCAAGGACTTCGGCATCACATTCCTCTATAAGTTGCCCTATGAGCGTAGCGTCTACGAGGCTCTGCCCGACAACCATCGGGACGACAAGAGGACGGACCTGCCCCAGTGCATTTTCGGCACCGCCGCTGGCGATGGCGACGACTCGCTGCGCGGCAGGGTGCAGTTCGGCAACGCGTTCGCCGTCAAGGCGCAAGAGGGCGAGGAGGTCTCCCTGGTGCTAGGCTCGCCCAAGGCTTCATACCTCCCCGTGTACGTCCGTCAAGACGTCGGTCTGCAATCAAAGGTCTCAGAATATAAGACATATGACAACGGCCGGCCGTCGGGGTGGAAGCGCTACCACGTCCGCCAGAAGCCCTGGGCGGCTAAGACGGGCGACCCGAAGCTCGACACCACGTTCCGTCCGCTCCTGCCCGGGGCCACGTTCGAGGGGGCTGTCTATTTCCACAACCTCCGTCCCGCCGAACTCGGCGCGCTGCTCTCGGCCCTGACGTTCCACAATTCGCCCCGCGCCTACCATCAGCTCGGCCTAGCCAAGCCCTACGGCTATGGGCGGTGCGAATATGGGGTGAGCCTCCGCGCCCGTCCCCTGGCGGGGGGCGAGGCGCGCGACGCCGATTTCTATATGGGTTGTTTCGAGGCTCTCATGGACGAGCATCTCAAGCCAACGAGGTGGAGAGAGACCGAGAGCGTCCGCGCCTTGATGGCGATGTCGACGACGCTGTGCCCCGACACGCCGCCATTCCAATACATGGTGTTGGACAACGCCACTGGAAAGAACGAGTTCAAAGATGCCAAAATCAACAAGGAGCGGCTGCTCCCCATACTCGACGATTTTGGGCGCGGCGCTGTGGGCCCCATGTCGTTGGTGACCGACAAGTGTAGAGATGCTGTGCGCCGGGAGGGCGAGTTGCGTACAATCATGCAAAAGGTGGCGGAGGCAAAAGATGGGATCGGCTTGGAGGCCGTGGAGCTGGAGTTCGCCGGCAGGTTCTCCCAGTCGCCCGATGTCGAGGAGCTGTTCGCAAGGCTTTGCGACGAGAGGCGTCAAGCCTTTGCAGGCAATTTCGCAAAGGAGATTGAAGCCGCTTCAGACCGCGCCGCGTTGGAGGCCATCCGCCACAGGTTCGAGGCTGAGTTGCGGGCCGACGAGGTCAGGGTTCGGGCGCTCTGCGACGCTTGCGACGCTAGATTGGCGGAACTCAAAAAGGAGGTCATAAGTGGCGGGATTGGCAAGTTCTTCCCCAAAATGACGTCGCACAACCAGGGGGTCAACCAAGTGCGCAAGTGGCTGGAGCTTGTCGGGCGTCAGCGTCTGGACGATTCTGAGGCCGAGCACGTGGTTCGCCACGCCCAACTTCGGGCCGCCTACGCCAAGGCCAAAGGAAAGAGGCCGTCGCCCGGTCAGCTCAAAGATTGGGCGGCACTCATGACCGAGGCTCAAATGAAAGATTTTGAGGATAGTTTCAACATTCAATAGCTCATGTCCCGGATACTTGTCTCTTTGCTAAGTGAGCACTCTGTGCCCAACTTCCTATTCATCAAGCAGATGGAGGGGGCGTATGATGAATTATTGTTCTTGACAACCACCAAGGTTGACAAGGATGGGGGAGAGAGGCATCTCCTCGACGCTTTGGGGATGCCATATGAGACGGGCGCATGCATTGAGGTCGATGCTGACGATTTCAATGTGAATTTGGCTAGACTTGAGGCCGATTGGCAGCATCGCGAGGGCGACGAGTATTTGGTCAACCTTACAGGCGGAACAAAATTGATGTCGCTCGCCGCACACGTGTTTTTCTCCCGTTTTAAATCTCGTTTCTTCTATGTCCCCTTCGGCAAGAACGTCTATTGCGACATCGTTGCCGGTCTAGAGATGCCCATAAGCTATCGCATCACTCTGAAAGAGTATTTCGCCCTGTACGGTCTCACCTTTACTGCCGACAATTCGCTGATGTTTGGAGACGAGTTGCCGTCGGATCTGTTTGGGCAGGTCCGGGCCAACAGGGGCTACTTGACGAGACGCATGAGAGATGCGCAGAGTGAGGAGAATTCGCCAGAAGAGAAGAAATACTATGGCGGGAGGTGGTTTGAAGAGTATGTCTTTCTGCGGGTCAAAGAGCAATATCGCCTCGGAGATGAGTTTGTGGCAAAAGACGTCAAGATTTTTCGCTCGGAGGGGACGCAAAACGACAATGAGCTGGATGTCATATTCATGATAGACAATGCGCTCCACGTCATTGAGTGCAAGGTCACCATGTATGGTTACGGAGGCAAGCCGCAACAGCATATAGAAGGTTTCCTCTACAAGTTGGCGGCCATCAGCAAGGACTATGGGCTCAAGGTCAACTCATATCTCGTCACTTCGCACAAGATGGACAAATTGCCCGACGGGACTAGGGCGGCGACGGAAAAGCGTCAACGCATTTTGGGAATAAAGGGCATCATTGGATTTCAAGAACTCTGCAAGGGGAAGCTTAAGCTGTAACGTCTATAAGAACAATGTCTCGCAAACTTTTTCTCTCATTCCTCGGCACCGGCTTCTACGGCGAGTGCACATATTTCGACTCCAATGCCGACTACGCCCCGACGCGTTTCATCCAGGTGGCGACCCTGGAGCAGGTCGGGGCGCGCCTGTGGACGGAGCGCGACGCCGTGCGCATCTTCGTCACCGACAAGGCTTTTGACGAAAATTGGGACGCGGGCAACCACGTGAGGCGCAAGCATGGCGCGGCGGCGGAAGAACCCTACGAGAGGTTGGGAAGCGTTCTCGGCAAGATGGGGCTGCGCGCCGACGTTGCGGCGGTGTGCGGCGTCCCCGATGGAGGAAGTGGAGACGAGATGTGGAAGATTTTCGAGATGGCCTATGGGCAGATTGAGGAGGGCGACGAGCTGTACATCGACGCCACCCACGGCTTCCGCTACATGCCCATGCTCATCCTCGTCCTTTGCAACTATGCCAAGTTCCTCAAAGGGGCGACGGTCAAGCGGATCTCCTATGGCAATTTCGAGGCGCGCGACAAACGCAACCGCGCGCCCATAGTCGACCTGATGCCGCTTGTTGAGCTGCAAGGGTGGACGGCCGCGGCGGCCGACTTTGTGAACAACGGATATGTCGAGGGGCTCAAGGGGATGGCCCAGGCGCTTGCGGACGACGAGGGTGGGCGCTTCGTAGCCCTGCTCGAAGAGTTCGCAGCCGAGAGGCAAACCTGCCGGGGCCCCATGATTACGGGCGGCGACACCGCCGCAAGGCTGTGCGCCGCCCTGTCGGGTGTGACGGCGGAGCAGATTCCGCCGCTCAGGCCCATAGCCCAAAAGCTGCGCCGCGAGGTCGCCGCGCCGTCCGAGACCATGGCGAGGGTTCTCGACGCCGCCCAATGGTGTTTCCGCAACCATATGTGGCAACAGAGCTTGACAATATTGCAAGAGGGCATCGTCTCCCTCTTCTGCCAAAGGCATGGGATTGACGAGAATTCCAACTCTCGTGAACTGGTGAAAAGTGCGTTTACCATCTCGCACGGCCATATGTCTTCGAGAAAAAAGCGAATCGGGTGGAGGGTGAATGGCAACCTGCCTCTAATCTTGGAACTCCTGGGCGACGAGTTGGTTGCGGACAAGCAGGTGCGCAAGTGCTTTAGCGACATCACCAATTTGCGCAACAACTACAATCACGCCGGCTTCGGCCACGAGGCCATTGCGCCCGAAGACATCGAGAAGGTCATCTCCACCGTTAGGGAAGTGCTGATGCCCAAGGTCGTCCCGGGCTTCAAGGCCGAGCCCTACCGGTTCAAGTCCAAGGTCTTCATCAACATCTCCAACCATCTGTCGTCGTCTTGGGGACCCGAGCAGGTGGCGGCGGCCGAGGCCTATGGGACTATTAAAGACATTGGGTTTCCTGTCGTCTCCACCGATGCCGACGAGGACTCTATCGACGCCGCCGCCAAGAAAATCGCAAAAGAGATTTTTGACACCTACGACGACACGGTCGACATCACCGTCCACGTCATGGGCGAGATGACGCTCACCTATGCCTTAGTCAACATCTTGAAGACTAGCGGCGTGCGGTGCGTGGCGTCGTGTACGGACAGGAAGGTGGAGGAACGCCCCGACGGCTCAAAGGTGTCATTTTTCGTTTTTGCCGGCTTCCGCAGGTACTGAGGCCTCTCGTGTCGTGATTGAGATTACAAGCGTGACGTTCGACGGCCGTCTGTCCCACGACGAGGTGCCGCTCTTCCGCGGCGCCATCGTCAAGGCGCTCGGAGGGGCGGCGGCGTCCCCGCTCTTCCACAACCATCTCGGTGGCGACAGCTTGCGCTTCGCCTACCCTATGGTGCAATATAAGATTGTCGACGGTCGCCCGACGGTTGTCGGCCTCGGCATGAGGCGGGAGCTGGCCGGCTTGCGGGGGCGCATGGTGCTCGATGTCGGCAGGGAGGCGCGTGTCTTCGAGGTCGCGGCTGTCGAGACCGTCCCCTACGTCCCCGCCGTGGAAGACGGGCCCATGATGTACGCCCTGCGCCGCTACCTGCCCCTCAATGCCGACAACGCCGCGCGGTTCGACGCCATGCCGGCACTGACCGACCGGGTGTGCCTCTTGGAGCGGACGATAACGGCAAACATCCTGTCGTTCTTCAAGGGCGTCGGATTCCGTTGCGCCGATGCTGTCGATGTCGCAATCTCGTCAATCGAGGCCGAGAGCCGCTTGCGATACAAGGGGGTCTTTTTCCGCGGTTTCGACCTGACGTTCATCGCCAATGTCCGTCTGCCCGACGCCATAGGGCTGGGCAAGAGTCCCAGCGTCGGCTTCGGCGTGCTCTCGCGGCGCTCTCTCCTGGAGCGTTTCGCCAAGTCGTTGGCGCGGCGCCTCTGAGGCTTTTCTGGGCGGGCGTTGCGCCTCCTGTTTCTTAGATTTATTAATTTGTCGTGTTGTGGGTTGGGTTTGTGGGTTTTGTCACTATATTTGACTCTAAAATCCATCCCGACATGAAGTGCTTTTTCCCTCTTTTTGCCTCTCTTCTTTCTTTTGCCCTCGCTTCCCTTGGCGTGGCCGAGGCTCAATATCGGCAGCCGTATGGCGAGGTCTATGCCGCGGCGCCCTACGCTCAGCAGTTGGACTCCGCCGCCAAGGAGGCTTTGCGCGAGGGGCTTCTCTTCGACTATGGCGAGTTCCGGCGCAAGTCTCGCATAGGGCTCATCCTCTCGTGCGTCGGCGTCTCGTGCGCCGTTGCCGACGGCTTTTTGCTGACTGAGCCACTGCTCATTACCGGTCTCTCGGCCGCCGGTGTCGGCATCCCCATGCTCGCCGTCAGCGAGGTGAGGAAAGCCCGAGTGCGCCGCCACTACTTCTACACCATGCGGCGGCGCATTGAGCCGGACTACGAGCAGATGCGGCAGTCGCTGAGGCTGTGACGCACCCGTTGTTTTGCCCTTGTCATTTTATTCGTTGCTTTTCTTTGTTGCCATGAGGAGTCTGTTTTTGCCCGGAGCCAAGTCTCGGATTCTTGTGCTTTTAGTACTTTCGCTTGCGTCGGCGTGCGTCGCGGCCCGTGCGCAATACAATTTGCCCTACCGCGACCTCTATGCAGCCACTGCCACTGCCTCGCGGCTCGACTCCGCCGCCCGGGAGACTTTGCGCAAGGGGCTCCTCTTCGACTATGGCGAGTTTCGCAAGAGGAGGAATGCGGGGATGGTTCTCTCACTTGTGGGCGTCTCCGCGGAGATGGTTGGCACCATAATGATGGCGGCCAACGACGAGTATGATATGCCGGGCGCTTCGACGGCCTACTTCTCCGGGTTGGCCATGGCCTGTGTCGGAATCCCCGTCTGGATTGTCAACGGCGTGAGGCTGAACCGCACGCGCCGCGACTATCTGTACCTCATGGGGAGGCCGTTGGAAGACGACTTGCGCAGAGACGGAAATATTAACAATTAACATATGAGGGGCGTTTTTATTTTTGTCTTGGGCTTCGTTGTCGGGGCCGGGTGTTTCTATCTCTACGAGCGCCGGTCGGCGGAATACAAGGCCGAGGAGGCCGAGGAGGCGTGGGCCGCAAGGGTGGACAGTCTGCGCAACGCTCTGCTCGACGCTTTTGTGGGCGGCTTTTCGCGCGGGGGTGCCGGCGAAGTGGACGGCGGCGAAGTGGACGACGGCATCACATATTTGGACACGCCCGGTGAGTGCGTCACCGACCTCGACCTCAAGGTAGGCCGAGTTCTGGAGTCTGGCAACGCCATTGCGCGAGGCGTGACGTCTTGGCTCGATGGAATGGCCATCGCCTCTGGCATCGAGGTGCTTCTCCTGCGCAAGGATGGCGATTTGTACTACAGCGGCCAGGTGGTCAAGATTCCCAAAGGATTTTGCGCCAGGCAGGTCGGCGTCTTCCGCGAGTCGTCATTCTCGACCTACCCCGTCGTGCGCATAGAGAAGAAGTGAAAAAGCGCCGGGGAGTCCCGGCGCTTTTCCTTTTTCAAAGCTGAGAGCCTACTTCTTGACGAATGGTTTCAAGCCCTTTGCCGCGTCGGCGGCCGTAATCTGCTTGCCGCCGTTGTCCAGGTCGATGAGCCTATATCGGCAGTTGCCCATGCCCAGCTCTTTCATGTAGGAGAGCTGGCGCAAGCCGTGGCGGCTCTCCATGCGCTCCACCATCTCCTTGCCCTCGGCTGCCGTCATGGCGTAGATGATGTCGACGCACGCCTGGTCCACGGCCAGGATGTCCGTCGACGAGAGGATGCCCACGTCGGGCGTCACGACCGGGGCGGCGCCCACGCCGGCGCAGTCGCAGTCCACCGACATGTTGCGCATGACGTTGACGAATGTCATCTGCTTGCCGAAGTAGTCAGTAGAGGCTTTCGACGATTCCGTCATGCGTTCCATAAGCTCCTCCTCCGTCACGCTCCACTGGTCTTGCCCCGGGTGGGTGTGAATCATGGCCTTGCCCCGGGTGGGTGTGAATCATGGCCTTGCCCACGCGCCCGTCGGCCAGGCCTATGCCGATGTTCTTGTTCGAGCCGCCAAAGCCGCCCATGGAGTGACCTTTGAAGTGGGTCAGCACCACGATGGAGTTGTAGTTCTTCAGGTGGCTGCCGAACACCATGTGGTCGAACCACTTGCCGCCCCGGACAGGCAGGGAGACGGTGTCCTGCTCGTCGAGGATGTCTACGGGGCAGAACGTCCACCCGTTGGTCTCCAGCGTCTTGCGGTGCTGCTCGGTGGTGTAGCGGTCGCCCTCGTAGTATGTGTTGGTCTCGACAACCGTGGCGTTGGGCAGGTCTTTGGCAATCAGCTCCTTGACCCACCCGCTCGGGATGATGTTCGGCCCGTTGGGTTCGCCGGTGTGGACTTTGACGCCGACCTTGCCGGCTATGTTGGCGTTGACCTGCTCGTAGGCCTTGATGAGGCCCGACGGGTCGAGGCTGCGAGTGAAGTAGACCACCGACTCGTCGCCAGTCCGCTGGTCGTAGGGGACGTATTTGTTGCCGTCGGTGGCAGCCACCGGCTCCTTCTTGGCTTCGGCGGAGTCCCCTGCCGCCGCGGCGCCCTGCTGCGCCTGCTGCCCCGAAGTGCACCCGGCGGCAATGAGGAATCCTGCCGCTCCCATGCATTTCAGTGCTTTAATTCCGATGTTCATCATAGTCTAGTTTTTGCTTTCGTATCCTGCAAAGGAACAGGCTTTGCCAAAACGGGCGCATACCCAAATTACTCTTTTTCGCCCTCGCCGCCCTGCCGCCGCTCTAGCTGGCCCTCGCTGTCGACCCTGTAGTGGGTCGTCAGGAACTCCCGCAGGTTGGTCAGCCACCGGCTGAAGTTGCCGCCCTTTTTCACCGCCCGGTCATACATCACGCCGAACGCGTCGAGGTCCACCACGCCGAGGGTCTTGCCCGCCAGGTCCACCACCTGGAACTCGCCCGTCACCCCGTCGCCATAGAGGTTCGTGTTGAGCCTCTTGCTCGATATGCCCCACATGAGGTCGCCCTGGCGGAACCTGCGGAAGTCGTTGCCGCCCTGGTAGAACTCGCCCACGTAGCCCATGGCCGAGTGGCTGTCGCTGCTACGCTTGCCGCGGGTGTTGTCGCCGGGCGAGGCGGGGATGTTGACCTGCCCCAGGCTGGAGTCTATGACGATGCCGGCCCAGTATGACTTGCGGATGTTGCGGCGCCCATACATGAGGGCGTTGCGCCCCTGGTTGCCCTTGTCTTGGAAGCGTCGCCTCATGGTGGCGGCGAACAGCGCCCGCTTCGACGGCGAGCCGCCCATGCCCTGCGAGGCGAGAAAACGGTCTATCACGTCGTCGGTCAGGTAGAAGCCCTCGCCGGAGCCGTTGACGAGCAGGCCCGCGGCCCGGGCGCGCTCGGCGTTCCACACCAGGCTGTCGCCCTCGGCGCTCCACACGCCGTGGCGCAGCAGCCAGTCGCGAAACAGGTCGTCCATGACGTTCATGCGGTAGGGCAGTTCCGACACGCCCATCTGCCCCTCCGTCCGCGTCTCCGGCTTGACGAACGTTTCGCCCAAGACCTCTAGGGGGTCGGCGTCGGGGTAGTCCGCCTCGAATGTCGAAGACAGCACCTGGCGGCCCCACAGCCGGCGGATGTCGGCATAGATGGTCGACGCGCGCCCCGCCGCCCACGGGTGCATCTGCGGGAGTTCGGCGTCGGCGGGCACTATGGCCACGCCGCTCCTCGCCGCCGCGACGCCCCTCTGCTGGCCGGAGGGGGCGGCGGACGACGACAGCGGGGCGTGGGGCGCGAGACCGGCGCACGCAAGGAGGCAGACGGCGATTCTCCAGGGGCGCGCCATCGCTCAGTGGGCGGATATGAAACCAAACATGGCGCAAATTTAAGAAAAATCAGACCTTTAGTAGCTCGTGACCATGGTCTCCGGGACGACGACGTAGTAGTCCGCCGGCCCAAGGAAGACCTCCTCCAGGGCGGCGGGCTGCTCCTGTCGGGCGGAATATATGGTCTTGACGCGGGTGGAGGGCGCATGCGAGGGTCTGGCTGTCCATTGTCTTTGGCACAGCAGCACACGCGCCGATGAAAAATGGCTAACTTAGCGGGCGAAAGAAAAAACTGCCTAGTTTCGACGGTATGGCCAAAATTTTCATTGCGGTGGCGCTCCTGCTCCTTTGCGGCATGGCGCTCTTGTGCGTAAACATTTTGTTGCGGAAGAATGGGACGTTCCGCTCCGAGGATGTCGGGGCGAGCAAGGCCATGCAGGAGCGCGGGATTCCCTGCTTCCGGGCGCAAGACAAGATTGAGCGCCGCAAGCGCGCGGACATCAAAGAGATGATGCAATGAGCAGACGTGGGCGCGCCGTTGCCGTGGCGCCGATGCCCGAGGGCGAGGCCTGGGTGGGGCGCATTGTCGATTCCCGCTCCAACGTCCTTGCCGCGGCCGTCGTGGTGCTGACGGCGCTCATGGCGCTTCTGCTCTTCAACGCGCGCATGAGCGAGGGCGGCGACGACAGTAGCTACATCTGCCGCGCGCTCGACTTCCTGGCCGACGGCAAATATCCCGACTATCAGGGCCCGCTCTACCCGCTCTTCCTAGCCCCGTTCATCGCGGCGTGGGGTGGCGTGAGCGTCGTGGGGCTCAAGTTCACCTCCTACGCGCTTGTCGTCGTGGGCCAGGCCGCCATGTATTTGGCCTTGCGCCACTGCGTCTCGCGCCGCCTCCTGCTGTCGGTCATGCTCCTCATGGCGTGCAACTTGTGGTTCGTCCAGTTCGGGAGCCTCACCTATAGCGAGCCGCTCTTCATTGTCCTGGAGTGGGTCTTCGTCTGGGGCCTGTTGCGGTTCGAGGGGGCGTCGTCGCGCCGCGGCGTGGCTTTCTTTGGTCTCCTCGTGGGCTTGGTCGTGGTCTTGGCGTCGCTTGTGCGGACTGCCGGCCTGGGCCTTGGTGTGGCCGGGGTGCTCTTTTTGCTCCTCCGTCGCCGCTGGGCGGGGGCGATGTATGTCGTGGTGTCCGTTTTCGTGATTTTCGGGCTGTGGCAGGCTTTGCGCTCCACCGTGTGGGGGCAGGTCAAGACCGACGACCGGCAGTTGCAGTCGCTCTTGCAGGTCGACCCCTACGACCCCGCCGACGGCATGGAGACGCCGCAGGGCTTCGTCGGGCGTTTCGTCGGCAACTCCAAGCTCTACGTCTCCAAGCACTACGTCAAGATGCTCGGCCTCCGCGACCCGGCCAGCCGCTCCACGTCGGCGCCCGTCACCGTGGCGTTCTACGCGCTTTTCCTCTGGGGGGCGTGGGTGGCGCTGAGGCGCAACCGCGGCGTCTTGCTCATTGCCGTGACGGCGGCCACCATGCTCAGCCTCACCTTTTTCTCGCTTCAGACCCTTTGGGACCAGTATAGGCTCATCCTCCCCTATGTGGCGATGATGCACATCGTCGTCTTCTATGCCGTGGCCGACATCGCCCGCCGCCTGTCCCGACGCCACCAGATGAAGATTATGGCGTGCGTCGTGGGCGTGCTCTCCGCGTTGCTGTTCTCGCGCGCCGTGGGCGAGGCCGACCTGCTGACGCTCCGCAAGAACCTGACGACCGACCAGTTGGCGGGCTACACCCCCGACTGGCACCACTACTTGTCGCTGTGCCGCGCCGTGGGCGAGCAGATGCCGGGCGACGACGCCTACGTGGCGTGCCGCAAGCCCAACATGGCGCGCATATACGCCGGCGGCAAGAAGTTCTACGGGATATACGCCATCCCGTCGTCCGACCCCGACGAGCTCGTGGCGAGGCTGAAAGAGAGGGGGGTGACGCACGTCGTCGTCGGGAGCCTCCGGCGCGACCCGGCGCAAGCGGGGCTTGGCGTCATCAACACCATCCACCGCTACCTGGGCTTCATCTTGCAGGAGTATCCGTCGTTTTTGGAGCAGGTGGCGGTGGTCGGCGACGAGCGCGACGAGCCCGCGGCGCTCTATAAATTGCACTACGAGAATGCTACCCCCGATGTCTAACGACCTGCTTCCATATTTCCGCCGCGCCGCGCCGGGGTGGAGGGCCTACAGGCGCTCCCACTCCTACTACTGGGACGACATAACGCGTTTCCTCTCGTTCTACATGAGCGACAGCCAGTCCGTTGTCGAGATTGGCTGCGCCACGGGCGAGACCATCGCCGCGCTCCCCGCCAGGAGGCGCGTCGGGATAGACTTCTGCGAGGAGCTTATCGCCCAGGCCCGCGAGGCGCACCCGGGGGTGGAGTTCCACACCATGGCGGCGGAGCATATCGAGCTCGACGAGAAGTTCGACGTCGTGCTGATGTCCAACCTCATAGGCTACCTCGACGACATAGAGGCGGTCCTGGCGCAGGTGCGCAAGCTGTGCCACAGGCAGACCAGGCTCATCATAACGTCATACAACAGGCTGTGGGAGCCTCTCATCAAGTTCGCCGAGGCCATAGGCGTCAAGCGGCGCAGCCCCGAGCAGAACTGGCTCTCCATGGACGACGTGCGCAACTTGCTCTATCTCGCGGGCTTCGAGACCTACCGGACGAACAGCAACATGCTCTTCCCCTTTGGCGTCCCGCTCCTGTCGCCGTTCTTCAACCGCTTCCTGTCCCACCTGCCCCTCATGGGCGCGCTCTCGCTCAACGACTACATCTTCGCACGCCCCGTGCCGGAGGACGAGGCCGGGACCGACGAGTGGATGGGCCGATATTCCGTCTCGGTCGTCATCCCGGCTCGCAACGAGAGCGGCAACATTCGCGCGGCGGTCGAGAGGGTGCCCGACATGGGGAGCCACACGGAGATAATCTTCGTCGAGGGCAACTCGACAGACGACACGTGGGACGAGATATGCCGCGTCCGCGACGAGTTCGCCGGCAGGCGCGACGTCAAGGCCATGCGCCAAGACGGCAGGGGCAAGGGAGACGCCGTGCGCAAGGGCTTCGCCGCCGCCCAGGGCGACATCCTGATGATTCTCGACGCCGACCTCACGGTCCCGCCCGAGGACCTGCCGAAGTTCTACCGCGCCATAGCCACGTCGAGGGGCGAGTTCATCAACGGTGTACGCCTCGTCTACCCCATGGAGAAAGGGTCTATGAGGATGCTCAACACCATGGGAAACCATTTCTTCAGCTCGCTCTTCTCCTGGATCCTGGAGACGCCCATCAAGGACACCCTGTGCGGCACCAAGGTCATGTTCCGGGCCGACTACGAGCGCCTGGCCCGTGGGCGCTCTTTCTTCGGCGACTTCGACCCCTTTGGCGACTTCGACCTGCTCTTCGGGGCGCACAAGCTCAACCTCCGGATTGTCGACCTGCCGATAAGGTACAGGGAGAGGAAGTACGGCACCACCAACATATCCCGTTTCCGGCACGGTCTGCTCCTGTTGCAGATGAGCGCCTTTGCAGCCTTCAAGATTCGCTTCAGATGAAAGCCAAGAGAAGAGCCATTTTCCCCGGGTCGTTCGACCCGTTCACCGTCGGGCACGAGAGCATCGTCACGAGGGGGCTGGAGGTCTTCGACGAGATTGTCGTGGCCGTGGGGGTCAATTCCGACAAGCGGTGCCTGTTCACGGTCGAGAGGAGGGTGGAGTTCATCCGGGCCGTCTTCGACGGGCGCCCGGAGGTCAGCGTGGCGACCTATTCGGGCCTTACGGTCGACTTTGCGCGCCAAGTGGGATGCTCGCACATCATACGCGGGCTCCGCACCTCGGCCGACTTTGAGTTTGAGCGCGCCATAGCGCAGATCAACAGGC
Source organism: uncultured Marinilabiliaceae bacterium (assembly GCA_964534235.1). Classification (GTDB taxonomy): domain Bacteria; phylum Bacteroidota; class Bacteroidia; order Bacteroidales; family Marinilabiliaceae; genus W3P20-009. Next base: position 79,470 of record CAZHOT010000009.1, on the reverse strand, counting down.
AGATGGCGGGGATAGACACCGTGTTCCTCCTGACGACGCCCGAGCACACGCCCGTCAACAGCACCATCGTGCGCGACATCCTCCGCCACGGTGGCGACGCGTCGCTGTTCCTGCCCGAACGCATTAGAGAGATGGTCCGATGCTCCGGTTGATGGTCTCGCTCGTGGCGCTCGCGTCGCTGTGCGCCGCGCCCGCCCTGTCGGCTCCCGCCAAGATTAGCGGGCGGGCTGTGGACTATGCGGGGCGGACGCTGGTCTTCCGCGCCGTGGCCGACCCCGTGAGCCGGCTCGCGGTCGACCTGGAGGCCGTCGAGGTGGCGCCCGACGGCACGTTCAGTTTCAGTCTCGACCTAGAGGAGGTCACGCGCGTCAGTGTCGACCTCAGCTCCTACGAGGGGCATCTCTATGTCGAGCCGGGCGAGAGCTACGAGGTGGAGCTGCCGCCGTTCCGGCTCCGCCCCGACGCCGAGCGGTTCAACCCTTTCTACGTCCCGCGGCAAGTCAATCTGAAGCTCCTCTCGGCCACTAGCCCGCTCAACGGCGCCCTTGCGAGGTTCGACGAGGCCTTTGCCCGCATCTACTACCCCAACGCCGCTCGTCTGGCTCGGCGGAGGGACAAGGCCCTTGCAGGCAGGCTATTGGCGCAGGTCGACTCGGCGGCGGCGGCCGTCGGTTGCGGCAAACAGTTCTTCCGCGACCAGGTGTTCTACTCCAAGGCGCTGGTCTTCGCCACGCCCCGGCTTGCCGCGTCGCGCCGAGTCATTGCCGACTACTATGCCGGTAGGCCGTTGCGGCTCAACGTACCCGCCTATTGGGAGACCATCGGGATGCTCGCGCCCGACATCCTGCGCGAGTCGCCCTCTCCCGAGGTAAGGGCGGGGCTGGCGCGCGAGATGGATGCCACGAGCCCCGACGTGGCGGCTCTCTCGGCCGTGGTGGCCAAAGACACGCTCTTCGCCGGCAGCCCCGACTTGCGCGAGGCGCTCATTGTCCGCAGTGTCGCCGAGGCGTTCTACGCCAAGTCCATCTCCGAGGGGCGGGCCGACTCCTTGCTCATCAGCGCCGCCCGCTCGTGCCGCTCGCGCCAGGTGAGGCTCATGGCCGCCAACGTCTACGCCAAGAAAAACAAGCTCCGGGCGGGTCTGCCGGCCCCCGACTTCAACCTCGTCGACGACCGCGACGCGGCAATATCGCTCGCCACGTTCCGGGGGCGGTTCCTCTACCTGTGCTTCATGCATACCGAGAACTACGAGTGCGTCAAGGCCATGCCGGCGTTGAACAACCTGGCGCAGGCGCACCGGGACAATCTCGACGTCTTGTGCGTCTTCACCGACGACCGCGCCGACGACGCCTACAGCTACGTCCGACGCCGCGGCTTCTATTGGCGCCCGGTCTCGTTCGTGGCCGACCAGCGGATTGTCCAAGACTACGAGGTGCGCGGGCTCCCAACCTACTTCCTCATAGCGCCCGACGGGTGCATCGCCATGGCTCAGGCCCCGGGCCCGGCCGAGAACGTGGGGCCGGCCATTGCCGAGGCCATAAGGCAATATGTCATAGCGTCAAAGAGGGGCAGGCTTGAGGTGCCGCGGACCATATATGACATTGCGAACGAATCTAGACCAAACTGATGGACCACGATATGCACGATGCGGCGCCCATGGTTGTGGCGAGGGGGGTCACCAAGAGGTTTGGCGACCTGGAGGTGCTGCGGGGCATAGACCTCAGCATTGCCCGAGGCGAGGTCGTCTCCGTCACCGGGGCCAGCGGGGCGGGCAAGACCACCCTGTTGCAGATTCTCGGGACGCTCGACAGGCCGACCGAGGGGAGTGTCTCGATAGACGGTGTGGACGTCTTGCGGCTCGGCCACAGGGCTTTGTCGCACTTCCGAAACACCAAGGTGGGCTTCGTCTTCCAGTTCCACCAGCTCTTGCCGGAGTTCACGGCGGCGGAGAACGTCATGCTGCCGGCCCTCATCGGCGGCAAGGGGCGCAAGGAGGCGGCCGAGAGGGCCGCGGAGCTTCTCGACTTCCTGGCCCTCTCGCACCGGGCGGGCCACAAGCCGTCGGAACTTAGCGGCGGAGAGAAGCAGAGGGTGGCCATAGCCCGTGCGCTCGTCAACAACCCCGCGGTGGTCTTCGCCGACGAGCCGTCGGGCAACCTCGACTCGCACAACGCCGACGAGCTTCAGAGCCTCTTCTTTTCGCTGCGCGAGCGCTATGGGCAGACCTTTGTCATAGTCACGCACGATATGCGCCTGGCCGCGACGTGCGACAGGATCATAACAATGAAAGACGGCCTCGTCGGATGACGCCGGCGCACCTCAAGGAGTTGCTCGACCAGAAGGTCGACCAATATGAGCGGCCGGAGTTCATTGAGCCCGACCCCATATCGATCCCGCACTCCTACTCGCGCCGCGAGGACATCGAGGTGGCGGGGATGCTCGCGGCCACGATTGCCTGGGGCAACCGCAAGGCCATCGTGGCCAGCGCTCGCAAGATGGTCGACCGCCTGGGCCCCGACCCCTACGATTTTGTCATGTCGGCGTCCGACGCACAGGTGGAGGCGCTGTCCTCGTTCGTCTACCGTACGTTCCAAAAAGAGGACTTCCCGTCCATGGTGCGCGGCTTGCGGCGCGCCTACCTCTCTTGCCCCGGTGGCACAATCGAGGACCTGTTCCGCCCCCGGGAAGGCGAGACTTTGCGCGAGGGCATAGCCCGCTTCCGCCAGTCCATGACGCCCGCCATGGCCGCGCGGTCGCTGAAGCATTTGGCCGACCCCATGCGCGGCGCGGCGGCCAAGAGGCTCTGCATGTTCCTCCGGTGGATGGTCCGCCCGGCGGCGAGGGGGGTGGACTTCGGGCTGTGGACTTCGATAGGCCCGGCGCGGCTCGTCGTGCCGCTCGACGTCCACACTGGGCGCACGGCGCGGGCGCTCGGGCTGCTTGTCCGCAGGCAAGACGATTGGCGGGCTGCGGCGGAGCTTACCGATGCGTTGCGGCAGTTCGCGCCCGACGACCCCGTGCGCTACGACTTCGCCCTCTTCTCGGTGGGCATTGTCGAGGGCGGCGTCTGATTTCTCCCGAAGCTCCAGGGGACGTGACATGATGGTGTTCGCCGTCGGCCGAGGACGAAAAACAGGAACTTTAATTGCCTGTTGACTTCTTTTTTGACACTATGTTTTCTATATTTGCACTCGTCAAACGAAGCAATGGATGACCAAGGCAGTCGGCATATCTCCTCTCCGAGTCGTTCTCGTTCTTCTCGTGCTACGGGCATGAGGGGCGGTGAGGAGTGCGCAAGAGGCCGGGTCACGGTTCGATATTACAGCCCTTCTCGCCGCGAGAGGGGCTGTTTCGTTTCTTGAAAACCAAAGAACTATAGAAAATATACTCAATGGCAGAGGAGAACCAATACAAGATAAAGCTCCGCAGCGCGGCCACCACCGAGGGGAGGCGCATGGCGGGGGCCAGGGCGCTGTGGGTGGCCAACGGCATGAAGAGGCAGATGATGGGCAAGCCCGTCATCGCCATCGTCAACAGCTTCACGCAGTTCGTGCCGGGACACACGCACCTGCACGAGATTGGGCAATACGTCAAGTCCGAGATTGAGAAGCGGGGGTGCTACGCCGCCGAGTTCAACACCATAGCCGTGGACGACGGCATCGCCATGGGCCACGATGGGATGCTCTACTCGCTGCCCTCGCGCGACGTCATTGCCGACAGCGTGGAGTATATGGTCAACGCCCACAAGGCCGACGCCATGATATGCATCTCCAACTGCGACAAGATAACGCCGGGCATGCTCATCGCCGCCATGCGCCTCAACATCCCGACCGTCTTCTGCTCCGGAGGGCCCATGGAGGCGGGGGTGCTGGGGGCGGCGAAGCTCGACCTCATCGACGCCATGATCAAGAGCGCCGACCCGACGCTCTCCGACGACGAGGTGGCCGACGTCGAGAACCACGCCTGCCCGACGTGCGGCTCCTGCTCCGGCATGTTCACAGCCAACTCCATGAACTGCCTCACCGAGGCCATTGGCCTCTCGCTCCCAGGCAACGGCACAATCGTGGCGACCCACGAGAAGCGCAAGCAACTCTTCGCCGACGCCGCAAGACTCCTGGTGGACAACACGTATAAGTACTACCGCGACGGAGACGCCTCCGTCCTCCCACGGAGCATCGCCACCCGCCAGGCGTTCCTCAACGCCATGACGCTCGACATCGCCATGGGGGGCTCGACGAACACCGTCCTCCACCTCCTGGCCGTGGCCTTTGAGGGCGGCGTGGACTTCAAGATGTCAGACATCGACCAGCTCAGCCGCAAGGTGCCGTGCATATGCAAGGTGGCCCCCAACACGCAGAAATACCACATCCAGGACGTCAACCGGGCGGGCGGCGTGATTGGAATCATGGCAGAGCTAGCCAAGGGAGGCCTGGTCGACACGAGCCTCAAGCGCGTCGACGGGCTGACACTGAGGCAGGCCATTGAGCAATATTGCGTCCTCAGCCCCAAGGCGTCGGTCAGCGCCAAGAACAAATATAAGGCGTCGCCAGCGGGCAAGTTCTGCATACAGCTCGGGGCGCAAAACACATACTACGACTCGTTCGACACCGACCGCGCCGAGGGCTGCATCCGCGACCTCGAGCACGCCTACACCAAAGACGGGGGCCTGGGCGTCCTCTTCGGGAACATTGCGCAAGACGGATGCGTCATCAAGACGGCGGGCGTCGACGAGAAGATATGGAAGTTCGCCGGCCCGGCGCGCGTCTTCGACTCGCAGGAGGCCGCCTGTGAGGGCATCTTGGGAGGCAAGGTGAAGAGCGGCGACGTCGTGGTCATTGCCTACGAGGGCCCCCGCGGCGGGCCCGGAATGCAGGAGATGCTCTACCCGACGTCCTACATCAAGAGCATGCACCTCGGCAAGGAGTGCGCGCTCATCACCGACGGGCGCTTCTCCGGCGGCACGTCGGGCCTCTCCATAGGCCACATCTCGCCAGAGGCGGCGGCGGGCGGGAACATTGGACTCGTCCGCGATGGGGACGTCATCGAGATCGACATCCCGAACCGCTCCATCAATGTGCGCCTCTCCGACGACGAGTTGGCGGAGCGCCGCGAGCAGGAGATGGCGAGGGGCAAGATGGCTTTCACGCCGCCGACGCGCCACCGCGAGGTCTCAAAGGCTCTGAGGGCCTACGCCGCCATGGTCAGCTCGGCGGACAAGGGCGCGGCGAGAGTGATCGACTAGGCACGTTGAACAGCATAAGGCATTTTTGTCATATGGCAGAAGAACAGCAGAGGCAGGAGATGTCGGGGTCGGAGATTCTTCTCCGGTCGCTCATGGCCGAGGGGGTGGACACCATCTTCGGCTATCCCGGCGGGGCCATCATGCCCGTCTACGACACCCTCTACGATTTTCAAGACCAGGTGCGCCACGTCCTGGTGCGCCACGAGCAGGGGGCAGTCCACGCCGCGCAGGGCTACGCCAGGGTCTGCGGCAAGCCGGGCGTGGTCTTCGTCACGTCCGGCCCGGGGGCCACGAACGCCATCACGGGCATAGCCGACGCCATGATGGACTCCACGCCGCTCGTCGTCATCAGCGGGCAGGTGGTGGCGTCGCTGCTCGGCACCGACGCGTTCCAGGAGACCGACGTCCTGGGCGTCACGCTACCCATATCCAAGTGGAGCTACCAGATCCGCCGGCCGGAGGACGTGGCGACGGCCGTGGCCAGGGCGTTCTTCATCGCCCGCACGGGGCGGCCGGGGCCCGTCGTGCTCGATTTCGCCAAGAACGCGCAGCTCGGCAAGGCGCGCTTCGACTACAAGCCCGTCAGCTACATCCGCAGCTACGTGCCGCAGCCCGACATCGACGACGAGAAGATACGTGAGGCCGCGCGCCTCCTCAACCGCGCCAAGAGGCCCATGGTGGTCTTCGGCCAGGGGGTCGTCTTGTCGGGGGCAGAGAGGGAGCTGGCGGAGTTCCTCGACAAGACGGGGACGCCAGCCGCGGCGACGCTCCTGGGCCTCAGCGCCCTGCCGTCCGACAACCCGCACTACAAGGGCATGGTCGGCATGCACGGCAACATCGGCCCCAACGTCAAGACCAACGAGTGCGACGTCCTGATGGCCGTCGGCATGAGGTTCGACGACCGCGTGACGGGAGTAGTGGCGGCCTACGCCCGCCAGGCGCGCGTCATACACATAGACATCGACCGGGCCGAGATAGGCAAGATAATTCCCGTCGAGATAGGCATTGCCGGAGACGCGCGCGAGGTGTTGCGGCGCCTCACGCCGATGGTCGACAGGGCGAGCCACGACGAGTGGGAGGCCAGTTTCGACAAGTGCAACGCCGACGAGAGGAAGATGGTCTCCAACGCCGAGACGAACCCCGGGGCGGGCAACGTGCGAATGGGCGAGGTGGTCGAGGCCGTGAGCCGGATCGGCAAGTCGGAGGCCATCGTCGTCACCGACGTGGGGCAGAACCAGATGATTGGCGCGCGCTACTCCACGTTCCGCCATTCGCGGAGCCTGCTCACCTCCGGGGGGCTCGGCACCATGGGCTTCGGACTGCCCGCCGCCGTCGGGGCCAAGGTGGCGGCCCCGGGGCGCAACGTCTGCGTCTTCTGTGGAGACGGGGGCTTGCAGATGACGGAGCAGGAGCTCGGGACAATCATGCAGGAGAGGCTCGGCGTCAAGGTCGTCCTGCTCAACAACAACTGGCTGGGCAACGTCCGCCAATGGCAGCAGCTCTTCTTCGGCTCGCGCTACTCGTTCACCAGGCTCGCCAACCCCGACTTCATGACTTTGGCGTCGGCCTATGGCATCAGGCACCGCAGGGTCGAGGACAGGGACGAGCTCGACGGCGCCGTGGCGGAGATGCTGGCCGACCCCGACGAGCCGTTCCTGCTCGAAGTCCACGTCGAGGAGCAGGACAACGTCTTCCCCATGGTCCCGCCAGGCAAGGGCGTGGCCGACATCATGCTCAACGCCACGACATGGTACGAATATGAGCCTCTCGCCAAACGATAAAAGGAGACACGCCATGACAGAGCAGAAAGAGAACACACTATACACGGTGACGGTCTACACCGAGAACCAGGTCGGCATACTGAACCAGATCTCAATCATCTTCACGCGCCGCAACCTCAACATCTGGAGCCTCTCGGTCTCGTCGTCGGCCATCGACGGAGTGCACAAGTTCACCATAGCGTGCCGCACCGACCACAAGACCATAGAGGCCGTCGTCCGGCAGATTGAGAAGCGGATCGACGTCCTCAAGGCTTTCTACTACACCAACGACGAGATTATATACCAGGAGGTGGCGCTCTACAAGGTGCAGACCGACAGCATCTTGGAGAGCCCCGACTTCGAGGAGCTCGTGCGGCGCAACAACGCCCAGATCCTGGAGATAAACCGCACGTACACCGTCCTCCAGAAGACGGGACACTGCAGCGACACCCGCCGGCTCTACGACGAGCTGGCGCCCTATGGCGTCTTGCAGTTCGTGCGCTCCGGGCGCGTGGCAATCACCAAGAGCACCGTCGAGAGGGTCTCGCGCTTCCTGGAGGCGCAAGAGCGCAGGGCCGAGCAGGCCAAGGCGGACTGCGGCGCGGCCGAGTGCGATTGACAGGCTAGAAAATCGAAACATATACATAATCAAATGGCAAAAATGAATTTTGGTGGTGTCATTGAGGAAGTCATGACACGAGAGGAGTTCCCGCTGGAGAAGGCGCGCGAGATTCTCAAAGACGAGACCATCGCCGTCATCGGCTACGGAGTCCAGGGCCCCGGCCAGTCGCTCAACCTGCGCGACAACGGCTTCAACGTCATCGTCGGCCAGCGGCAGGGCAAGACCTACGACAAGGCCGTGGCCGACGGGTGGAAGCCCGGCGAGACGCTCTTCTCCGTCGAGGAGGCCGCCAAGAGGGGCACCATCGTCATGTGCCTGCTCTCCGACGCCGCGGTCCTCTCCGTGTGGCCCACCATCAAGGAGGCTCTCACGCCCGGCAAGACGCTCTACTTCTCGCACGGCTTCGCCATCACCTGGAACGACCGCACCAAGTGCGTGCCGCCCGCCGACGTCGACGTCATCATGGTGGCCCCCAAGGGCTCCGGCACGTCGCTCCGCAGCATGTTCCTCCAGGGCCGCGGCCTCAACTCGTCCTATGCCGTCTATCAGGATGCGTCGGGCAAGGCTCTCGACAAGGCTCTCGCCCTCGGCATCGGCATCGGCTCCGGCTACCTCTTCGAGACCACGTTCCAGCGCGAGGCCACGTCGGACCTCACCGGCGAGCGCGGCTCGCTCATGGGCGCCATCCAGGGCCTGCTCCTCGCGCAGTACGAGGTGCTCCGCGAGAACGGCCACACCCCCTCCGAGGCGTTCAACGAGACCGTCGAGGAGCTGACGCAGAGCCTCATGCCCCTCTTCGCCGAGAAAGGCATGGACTGGATGTACGCCAACTGCTCCACAACGGCGCAGCGCGGCGCGCTAGACTGGTACCCGCGCTTCCACGACGCCGTGAAGCCCATCATGCAGTGGCTCTACATGAGCGTCAAGCTCGGCAACGAGGCGCAAATCTCCATGGACTCCAACTCGAAGCCCGACTACCGTGTCGGCCTGGAGAAGGAGCTCAAGGCTCTGCGTGAGAGCGAGATGTGGCAGACGGCAGTCACCGTCCGCAAGCTCCGCCCGGAGAACAACTAAGCCGCCAACGGCTATGCGCGGGGGCCATGCCCCCGCGCTTCTTCTCTTTTTTGATATAACCAGCATACATCGCGCCGACGTGGCGAGGCGATTATTTACACAACAGCGACATCAATAGCATGGACAACAGAGTCTACATTTTCGACACCACGCTGCGCGATGGCGAGCAGGTGCCGGGTTGCCAACTCAACACGGTCGAGAAGATACAGGTCGCCAAGGCCCTGGAGGCTTTGGGCGTCGACGTGATTGAGGCCGGGTTCCCAATCTCGAGCCCGGGCGACTTCAACTCAGTAATCGAGATTTCTAAGGCCGTGACGTGGCCCACCATATGCGCGCTGACGCGAGCCGTCGAGAAAGACATAGACGTGGCGGCCGACGCGCTGCGATATGCCAAGCACAAGAGGATACACACGGGGATAGGGACGTCCGACTCCCACATCAAATATAAGTTCAACTCCACGCGCGAGGAGATTATAGAGAGAGCCGTGAGGGCCGTCAAATATGCCCGCCGGTATGTCGACGACGTGGAGTTCTATGCCGAGGATGCCGGCAGGACGGACAACGAGTTCCTGGCGCGCGTGGTCGAGGCGGTCATCAAGGCGGGGGCCACGGTGGTCAACATCCCCGACACCACGGGCTACTGCCTGCCCCACGAGTATGGGGCAAAAATCAAGTATCTAGTCGACCATGTCGACGGCATAGACCGAGCCATCATCTCCACGCACTGCCACAACGACCTCGGAATGGCCACGGCCAACACCATGGCGGGCGTCATCAACGGGGCGCGGCAGACCGAGGTGACGATAAACGGCATCGGCGAGAGGGCCGGCAACACGGCCCTGGAGGAGGTGGCCATGATTATGAAGTGCCACAAGGGCCTCGGACTCGACACCAACCTCAACACCAAGCAGATATACCCGGTCAGCCGCATGGTCTCCAGCCTGATGAACATGCCGGTCCAGCCGAACAAGGCCATCGTCGGGCGGAACGCCTTTGCGCACTCCAGCGGAATCCATCAAGACGGGGTCCTGAAGAACCTCTCGACATACGAGATTATGGACCCGCACGATGTCGGCATCGACGACAACTCCATCGTCCTGACGGCCCGTAGCGGGCGCGCCGCACTGCGCCACCGCCTCAGCGAGCTTGGCGTGGCGCTTGAGGCCGAGAAGCTCGACCTGGTCTATGAGCAGTTCCTCAAGCTGGCCGACAAGAAGAAGGAGATCAACGACGCGGACCTGCTGGTGCTCGTCGGGGCCGACGTGGCGCAGACCAACCACGTCAAGATCGACTTCATGCAGGTGACGAGCGGCGTCGGCGTCCGTCCCATGGCCAGCATAGGGTTGGACATCGCGGGCGAGAAGTTCACGGCCGCAGCCGTGGGCAACGGCCCCGTGGACGCCGCGATCAACGCGCTCAAGAACATAATCCACCGGACGATGGTGCTGAAAGAGCTCACGATCCAGAGCATCAGCAAGGGGTCTGACGACACGTGCAAGGTGCACGTGCAGGTCGAGAACGAGGGGCGCGTATACTACGGCTTCGCCGCCAACACCGACATTGTGTGCGCCACGGTCGAGGCCTACGTCGACTGCATCAACCGTTTCCACGGCACGGGCCGATAGGTGGGGGCTTAGGCCCCGCCACAAGCAACGATACAAGACAAGAAGAAATACAGACCAAAGAATGAACACCCTTTTCGACAAGATATGGGACTCGCACGTCGTCCAGGTCGTGCCCGACGGACCCACGCAGCTCTACATCGACCGCCTCTATTGCCACGAGGTGACAAGCCCGCAGGCCTTTGAGGGGATGAGGGCCAGGGGCATCAAGTGCTTCCGCCCCGAGAGGATATACTGCATGCCCGACCACAACACGCCGACCCACGATCAGGACAAGCCCATCGAGGACCCCGTGAGCCGGACGCAGGTGGACACCCTGGCCAAGAACTGCCAGGAGTTCGGCCTCAACCACTTCGCCATGAACTCCGACCACAACGGCATCATCCACGTCGTCGGGCCCGAGCGCGGCCTCTCGTTGCCGGGCATGACGCTTGTCTGCGGAGACTCGCACACCTCGACCCACGGCGCCATGGGGGCCGTGGCGTTCGGCATCGGCACGAGCGAGGTCGAGATGGTCATGGCGTCGCAATGCATCCTCCAACAGAAGCCCAAGTCGATGCGCATAAGCGTCGAGGGGACGCTGCAGAAAGGCGTCACGGCAAAAGACGTGGCCCTCTACCTCATGAGCAAGCTCACGACGTCGGGCGCTACGGGCTATTTCGTCGAATATGCCGGCTCGGCAGTCCGCGGACTGACCATGGAGGGGCGGCTGACGCTCTGCAACCTCTCGATCGAGATGGGCGCCCGCGGCGGCTTCATTGCCCCCGACGAGGTGACGTTCGACTACATCAAGGGGCGCGAGAACGCCCCCAAGGGAGAGGAGTGGGACCGCGCCGTGGAGCAGTGGAAGAAGCTCAAGAGCGGCGACGATGCAGTGTTCGACAAGGAGCTGACGTTCCGGGCCGAAGACATTGAGCCGATGATTACCTATGGCACAAACCCGGGCATGGGAATGGCGATAACCTCCGACATCCCGTCCCTGGACAATATCGACGAGGCCGGGCGCGCCTCGTTCCTCAAGTCGATGGCCTACATGGGCTTTGAGCCGGGGCAGAACCTGATTGGCAAGCCCATAGACTACGTGTTCCTGGGGGCCTGCACCAATGGGCGCATTGAGGATTTCCGCGCTTTCGCCTCCATCGCCAAGGGGCGAAAGAAGGCCGACAACGTCGTGGCGTGGCTCGTGCCGGGGTCGTGGATGGTCGACCGGCAGATCCGAGAGGAGGGGTTGGACAAGGTTCTCGCCGAGGCCGGATTCGCCATCCGCCAGCCGGGATGCTCGGCATGCCTGGCCATGAACGACGACAAGGTCCCCGCCGGCAAATATGCCGTCTCGACAAGCAATCGTAACTTCGAGGGGCGGCAGGGGCCGGGCTCGCGCACTCTGTTGGCAAGCCCGCTCGTGGCCGCCGCCGCCGCCGTGACGGGCAAGATTACCGACCCTCGCACTCTGATGTAGCGCATGGTGGAGAAATGCAGTGCGGGCAGCGCGACACGTCGCGTTGCCCGCACTGTTTCTGTTCGATTGCCTGTGTCAGCGGGAGAGCAGGACGGCAATTGCCAGCGTCAGGCCCATGAGCATGCCTAGCGAGGTCTGGATGCCGATGAACACATTGTGGTGCTTCTTGTACTCTTTCTCCCTGTCTTCGGACTGCACTTTGCCGACCTCCTCCTCCATTTGGCGGAAAAAGTCGTCTTTGCCGTCCCAAAGCCTCATGAACAGCCACGGCAGGCACAGCAACACGAGGGCGCCGAGCAGGAGGGGGACAAACTTGTGGGGGATGGGCGTCCCGGCTATGCGCAAAATGTTGAAGATGGAGAAGAGGAGCAGGAACCACCATGTGGAGAATATCACCGTCAGCCGCGACAGGAGTGTCTTTCTGTCGCGCGCGGGGTCGGGGATTTGCTCGGTGGGCGGCTGCATCAGGTAGGAGAGTAGCACGTGGCGTGCTAGTTCTTTGAAGATTGTCATAGAGCGTAGGGATTAATGTCGTCCTTTTTACGCCCTCAACGCAGTCTTGTTGCGTTTGGCCGCGTCTTGTTTGGCTATGTCGCGCCGGAGAGACAGCATCACAATGGCCTCCCGTCCCTCCGGAGTCGTAGCTTGCGGCGCAATCTCGTTGCCCAGGTCGGCCGCCCTCGCCGCTTTCCGCAGTTCGGCCACGGCGTGCGCCGCCTCCGCGTCGGTGGCGTAGTCGTCCAAGGTCAGGCCGCGGCGGGCGATTGTGGCCAAGGCGCGGAGCTTCGCCAGATATACATTGTGAGGCAGTGCGCCCGCCAATGGGTTCTGGTGGTAGGGAAACGACCATGCGCAGTGGGCTGTGCCGTCCTGCGAGGCCTCCACCGACGATATGTGGGCGCAGAGGAGCGGCAAAAGTTTGCCGTTGAGGCGGTTCACACTGTCGTGGGCCACAATGTAGAAACCTTGGCGGAAAATGTCGTCTGCGCCGACGTAGACTTTGACCATGAGTATGCCGGGACATTGGCGCTGGCAGAAGAGGAATGCGTCGTCGGCGAACTGGGCGGCGCGCTCCTCGTCGTCGGAAGACGCCGGGAGGAACGCCACGAAGTCGGGGCTGTCGGTGGTCTCGCCCATGCTCTGTGCCGTGCGCCATTGGGCGGGGCCGCCGCCCTCCTCCAGGACAGAGAGCAGGAAACGCTCGGCGTGGCTCTTGTCTCCCGTGGCGAAAAAGCTCCGGAGCGAGTCCGTGTAGTCCCCGACGAATCTGTCGTCTTTGCCGCGGCACTCGCGGACTGCCGTCTTGCCAGAGAAGTCCCACGTGCCGCGGAGGTCGAAATGGAGGCGTTGTGCCCGGGCGTAGGCCTTTATCATGGTGAATGCCAACTCGTCGGGGTCGTCGCACCCCACCACGTCCTCGTAGGCCGATGTCAGTTGCGTGCGCAGTGTCTCCGTGCGCCTAGCGTTTTGCGGCCGCCCTTTTCGCAAGATTGCTTTGGCAACGGCGACTGCTCTTTCGCAAAGACCCTCGTCGCCACAGACGTACTCTCCCTTGGCCAAGATTGACAATATGGCCCCGTTGCTTTCGCATAGCTCGTGGTGGATCAGGTTGCCCATGTTCATGATGGGTAGCATTATCACCTGCACGTTTTCGCCCTTGTAGTCGTAGTTGTCTACAAAGGAGCCCTTGTGCCAATTGGAGAGCAGGACGGCGTCGATGTCCGATGTCTCGTTGGAATGCCCGTCGGCTACGCTCCCGGAGAGCATCGCCGCCACCGTGTCGGGGAAGTAGTCGCGGACAAACTCTTTGACTATTTGCTTGCAGTGTGTTTTGTCTTTTGCCATGATGATGTGTTTGTTTGTTGTTTGAACAGGGCGGCCAATGGCATGGCTTCCGCCATTGGCCGCCTTCGGGTTTGTTGCAAATAAATGGAGGTGAAACATCCGCCCATGGTGGCGTCTTCGCCGTGGGCGGATGCCGTCGTCACTTGTGGTAGAGCCGCGTGCCGGGAGGGTGCGCCTCCAGCGCGTCCCAAAAGAAAGAGAGGAGTACGGCTAGGCCGATCACTTGCAGAATAGCTAAGGCTATGTATGCGCATGTCCTCCAAATGTACGTGCTCGGCGGGGCCGCATCCACCTCTGCCGCCAGCTTTTCGTAGAATTCGACCGTTGACTTGCTCCGCACGACAAGAGTGCCGACCACGGCTGTGGTTGCGAACATAAACGCGATGCCGACCCACGCCGGCGGCCAAATGCCAAAGAACTTGAGTATGTGTGTCAGCGTCGTGGCCGCCAGCAAGGAGTGGAGGTATGTGACGGATATTGCCATCCAATACGTAGTGGACACTCCTCTCTTGGTGTCAGCAATCTTGTTCTCGGTGCGTGATGCATACAACACGCCGAGCATCCACAGGCGAAATACGAAAAGAATAATTTTCATCGGTAGTACGAATATTGGGTAGAGCTTTTCGTCTCGCCGTCACCGGGGAGGGTGTATGCTACGACGGTCACGGCGATAGACGCTACCCCAAAAGCCATGACGGTGACGGGCGCAGTGAATGCCAATGACACTCCTGTTGCGACGACTCCTAGGGAGTACGCTATGAGGTTCGCCCAGTCTCGTTGACTTTTTTCTCCGTCGTTTAAGTCGAAAAAGAGCAGTACGCCTCCTGCCACCAAGTTGAACTTGTTGAGTCCCGCGCCAATCTTCGCCATGACCCCGGGGTCGGAGCGGAGGGCCTTGACCAGGTCGACCGTCGTCAGGTTGTGGAAGCTGAAGCCTAGGCTTGTGGCCTCCGCGGCTTTGCGAAGTTTCTCGCTCATCACCGCTGTCGTGTCGCCCGTCTGCACTCCTGCCAATACCCGCTCGGCGCGGGCTATTGCCGCGGCGTCCTGAGGGGTCTGCTGCGTTTGCGGCTTCTTCTCCGCCTGTTGTGCCGGCTTCGTGGCGGGCGGGCCCACGACGTAGTCGTTGCCGATGTCGCCGCTTTGGCCGCCGAGGCTCTCCATGCCACGGAAGTGGCGGTCCCAGTCGAAGTCGGAGTCCGTCGAGCCGCCGCCCGGCGTGCAGGTGATCTCGCGGACGAATCCGTGGATGTTGCCCTCCTGGTCCATTCGGTAGTCGATGTCGTCCGGCTCGTCGTCATCGTAGTCGATGTAGTTGTCGTTGCTGCGCGAGAACTTGATTCCTCTTTGTTGTTTCATGATGTATGTGTTTTATTGGTTGCTGTGCAAAGGTATGTTGATTTTCTGAAATGATAAATGTCTTGAGCTGGTTTTGTGTTAAAACATTTATCCGCAGAAGAAGTCTGCGCCGCGGGCGGATGCCGTCGTCACTTGTGGTAGAGCCGCGTGCCGGGCGTGTGCGCCTCCAGCGCGTCCCAAAAGAAAGAGAGGAGTACGGCTAGGCCGATCGCTTGCAGAATTGCTAAGGCTATGTATGCGCATGCCTTCCAAATGTACGTGCTCGGCGGGTCTGCACTCACCTCTGCCGCCAACTTTTCGTAGAACTCGACAGTGGATTTGCTCCGCACGACAAGCATTCTGACTACGGCTGTGGTTGCGAACATGAACGCGATGCCGACCCACGCCGGCGGCCAAATGCCAAAGAACCTGAGTATGTGCGTCAGCGTGATGGCCGCCAGCAGGGTGTATGGGAGTGTGGCGATTACGGTCGTCGTGCGAGCCGCGAATGCGGCTTTTCCTGTGTCGGTAACCTTCTTCTCGGCTCGCTCCGCATACAAGAAGCCCAACATCCACAAGTGGGAGACTAGAAGAATGACTTTCATCGGTAGTAGGAGTATTGGGTTGTGTCTTGCGCAGCACCATCGCCTGGGAGGGCGTATGCAATGACAGTCAAGGTGATTGAAATCGCACCTAATACTGCCGCAGTAACAGGTAGCGAGAACACGGCTGCCGCGCTGGTTGCGGCGAGGCCGAGGGAGTATGCCGCGAGGTTTGCCCAGTCCCTTTGGCTTTTTTCGCCGTCGCTAAAATCGACATATAACAGGACGAGGCCTGTCGCCAAGTTGAACTTGTTGAGTCCCGCGCCAATCTTCGCCATGACCCCGGGGTCGGAGCGGAGGGCCTTGACCAGGTCGACCGTCGTCAGGTTGTGGAAGCTGAAGCCTAGGCTTGTGGCCTCCGCGGCTTTGCGAAGTTTCTCGCTCATCACCGCTGTCGTGTCGCCCGTCTGCACTCCTGCCAATACCCGCTCGGCGCGGGCTATTGCCGCGGCGTCTTGTGCGGTCTGTTGCGTTTGCGGTTTCTTTCCCGCCTGTTGTGCCGGCTTCGTGGCGGGCGGGCCTACGGCGTAGTCGTTGCCGATGTCGCCGCTTTGACCGCCGAGGCTCTCCATGCCCCGGAAGTGGCGGTTCCAGTCGAAGTCGGAGTCCGTCGAGCCGCCGCCCGGCGTGCAGGTGATCTCGCGGATGAATCCGTTGATGTTGCCCTCTTGGTCCATGCGGTAGTCGATGTCGTCCGGCTCGTCGTCATCGTAGTCGATGTCGTTGTCGTTGCTGTGCGAGAACCTGATTCCTCTTTGTTGTTTCATGGTGTATGTGTTTTATTGGTTGCTGTGCAAAGGTGTCGCTATTTTTGAATCTACAAAACTAGAGTGCATTTTTTTGATGAAACATCCGCCCGCATGGCATACCTAATTCTGTGGGCGGATGCGGTCGTCATTGGTGGTAGAGCGGTGAGCCGGGCGTATGGGCACTCAGTGTGTTGCAGATGAGGGCCATCGCCTCAATGGCTATAGCGGTCCGTGCGAAGATAATCGCCAGGTATTTGAATCCCATTTGGAGATACCTGTCCGGGGCCACCATGTCCACCTCTGCGGAAGCTCTTTCGTAGACGCTCGCCATGGTCTTGCTCTTTGGGGCTTTGATCATTGTCGCAAAGAGGCAGAAAACATAGGCGGCGGCGCCTACCCAAGAGCTAATGTCGAAGCCAAGGAAACGTATCGCATAAATTGGAATAGGCAAGAGGACAAGCCCAAGGATGCAAACTGTCGCCGTCAGCCCATCAACAAAATCGCCCAATTCCTGAGATTTGTCAACTTGCTTCTGCTTCGCTCTACGGAAGCATATTTGCATGATTGCTTGAGGCTTTAGCATGAACCAAACGAGTTTCATCGGCTGTAAGAGTATTGGTTGGAATCCTGCGTGGCGCTGTCGTCTGGCAGGGGTAGCGCATAGACGCTGATTCCGAACGAGAGCAGGCCAATTGTAAAGGTCGCTGGAGGGAAAGAGATGAGCGGTGTCGACAGCCCGACAGAGAAAGCCGCCATGTTCGCCTTGTCCTGGGGGCTAATCTTGCCGTCCGTCACGTCTAGGGCGAGTAGAAACGCGCCGGTCAGGCCGGTGGTTCTGGACATCGCTTTCCCCACCTTGGCCATTATGCCAATGTCTTTGCTGAATGTTTTCACGAAGTCTACTGACCAGTTCTTTATGCTGTCTATCCCGATGTTGAGCAGGCCGGCGGCTTCTGTCAGCTTCTCGCTGGCGACGGCGGATGTTTTGCTTCCGCCTAGCCCCGTTTAGGATTTGTCGGCCGCGCTCGATTGCCGCGGCGTCCTGAGGGGTATGCTGCGTTTGCGGCTTCTTCTCCGTCTGTTGTGCCGGCTTCGTGGCGGGCGGGCCAACGACGTAGTCGTTGCCGATGTCGCCGCTTTGGCCGCCGAGGCTCTCCATGCCACGGAAGTGGCGGTCCCAGTCGAAGTCGGAGTCCGTCGAGCCGCCGCCCGGCGTGCAGGTGATCTCGCGGACGAATCCGTGGATGTTGCCCTCCTGGTCCATTCGGTAGTCGATGTCGTCCGGCTCGTCGTCATCGTAGTCGATGTAGTTGTCGTTGCTGCGCGAGAACTTGATTCCTCTTTGTTGTTTCATGATGTATGTGTTTTATTGGTTATGGTGCAAAAGGTATTGCTATTTTCTGAATCTGCAAATATTGCTTCGGCTTTTTGTGCTTCCGCATTGTCGGTGGATGTCGCGCGGCTTTTCTTTAGTGAGTGTTTAACTAGGATGTATTTTTTGTCTTATATGTTGCCATTTGATGGAAGTTTGCTAACTTGCGTGTTCATAAAGTTGTTTGTACGCCCTCTCCCGTTGGGTTCGCATATAAGGTTTCGCTGAAGTGTGCAAGAGCGTAAAAATGGGGGATGATGGGCGTGTGTGAATGCTGGACGAGCGTTTGTGTGGTCGCTTTTTTTAGGTAGATAGTTGTCGTAAGGTCATGGCTGTACAATCGAATGATGTCAATCTGTCCTACTTGCTGAAGACGGTGGGAAATGGTAAAGCTCAATTGCCCGATTTTCAGCGCAGTTGGGTGTGGGACGATGCGAGAATTTGCAAACTCATCGAAAGTCTGACTTCCGGGTTCCCGATGGGGGCTGCGATGTTTTTGGACTACAGTCCAGATGCTGGCATAAGGTTCAAATACCGTCTGTTTGAGGGCGTTGACAGGCAATATGTGAATGTGGTCCCCGACTCGTTGGTTCTCGATGGGCAGCAGCGTCTCACCACACTCTACCAGGTGTTCATGGGCGATGGCCCCGTAGTGACAAGGACAGATGGTGACAAAGACCGCATTGTCAAACGGTATTATTACATAGATATGAGGAAAGCAATCGATCCGGAAGAGGATCGGTTGAATGCCATTATATCCATCTCCGAAAATAAGCTTAAGACGGAAAACATAGGGAGAGAAACCATTCTCGATTTGCGGACGAGGGAAGATGAGTACAGGAATCTGATGTTTCCGTTAAATCTTACGTTCTCGGACGCCCTTGAGTGGGTGGTTGAGTTGCTTGCTCGCAATACGGAGGTCGGGCCGATTGTAAGAAAGTTTCAAAAGGAGATTCTGCAACCGCTTAATGTATATACTTTCCCGGTTATCACTCTTACCAAGGATACGCCTCCCGATGCCGTGTGCCAAATCTTTGAGAATGTGAACACGGGTGGTGTCACGCTCACGGTTTTCGAGCTTGTTACCGCAAAGTTTGCCGCAATGGGCTGCAAGAACTTGAGAGAGGAGTGGGAGAAGTTGAAGACTGAGTTCAATGCGAGAAAAGACGATTTGCTCAATGACCTGTCAGGGCCGAACTTCCTCACTTCCATGGCTCTCCTTTTGTCCTATATGAAAATGAAGAAAGGGGAGCGGCAGGCCGTGTCTTGTAAGAAAAAGGATGTGCTGAAATTGGAATATGTCGACTTCTATTCGCATCTTGATGATTTAAAGGTGGGTTTTACTCGTGCCGCCAATTTCTTGGTTGAGCAGGGTATTTATCGGTCGATAGACATTCCCTATGGCACCCAGCTCATTCCGCTTGCCGCCATTTTTGCCTATGACAATCTGAATGGCAATAAGTTGAGTTTGAAGCGTAACCTCGATTTGCTGGCCAAGTGGTTTTGGTGCGGTGTCTTCGGGGAGCTTTACGGCAGTGCCAACGAGACGCGGTTCGCCCAAGACATTGTTGGAGTTTTTGAGTGGTTGGAGAATGAAGATGTTGCGCCGGAAACTGTCACGAGGGCGTCGTTTTATGCCACCCGCCTGCTGTGGCTGCAAACTCGGAATAGTGCCGCGTACAAAGGCGTCATGGCTCTTATTAACAGGCAAAACCCCAAGGACTTTGTGAGTGGAAGGGATATGGGAATTGCCAATTACTTAGGGCAGAATACGGACATTCACCACGTCTTCCCACAGGCGTATTGTCAGAAGGAGAATTTGCCATGGAGGAAATGGAACTCTGTGGTGAATAAAACTCCTATTTTCGCAAGCTCCAACCGTTCGATAGGTGGCAAGGCCCCTAGTTCCTACATCCAGACCGTTAGGAACAGGGGTGGTATGACAGAAAGCGACATTGACCGTTTTTTAGAATCCCACGGCATAAATCCCTCTTTGCTAAAAAGTGATAGCTTTGACGCCTTTATTGTGGACAGGGCAAAACGTCTTCTCAATTTAATTGAAGTGGCTATGGGCAAGGCTGTCGCCGGACGAGATAGCGACGCGACGATACAGTACTTTGGGGAGGCTCTGTCTTGAAACTGTTCCTTGGAGGCCTGGGGGCGCGTCGTTCCTATCTTGGGCAAACAGTGCGGGGTGTCTTGTGCGTCGCGTTTTGTTGGACGCTCATTCCCGCGATTGTGGCCTTGATAGACTTCCTCGGCTTCTACGTGATGAGCGAGGAGACGTTCGGCTTGAAGTACAATCAGCTTCCCCGATGGAGGAACGCCGTAGGGGCCGAATGTGAACTGCCGCGCCACCCCTCTACAGGTTGGGCGTCACGGTCTTGCAGCCGGTTGTCAGGACGATATGCTCCACCTCTTTGAACAGGTAGTCCCTCCTTTGCCCGTCGCGGCGTTCGAGCGTGAGCCTGCCGTCGGGGGCCACGGAGACGATGCGGGCGTCGAAAGCCCCCGAGGCGTCGGCGAAAGGATGGAAGCCGAAGTCTCCCCGGTAGAGGCGCGACGCGTAGTGGCGCAAGATGGTTGC
Source organism: uncultured Marinilabiliaceae bacterium (assembly GCA_964534235.1). GTDB lineage: Bacteria > Bacteroidota > Bacteroidia > Bacteroidales > Marinilabiliaceae > W3P20-009. Next base: position 59,198 of record CAZHOT010000009.1, on the reverse strand, counting down.
CTCGTCGCCCTCGCCAAGCATGGCGAGACGGAAGCGCAGGGAGGCCAAATAGCGGTCCAGCAGTGCGTCGAGGTCGGCACTGCGTCCCGCTATGCCCTTGATGGACACCGGGTTGGGCGCATCGGACAGAAACCGCTCCTGATTGACGTTCACGCCCACGCCAATCACGCTCTCGACAATGTGGCGTCCCGACAACCTGTTCTCCACCAAGATGCCTGCCAGCTTGCCGTGACCCACATATATGTCGTTGGGCCACTTGATTTTGATGCTCTCCCGCATCTGTGGCGGCAGCTCGTCGGCCACGGCATCGGCCACGGCGAGCGAGACGGCCATGGAGAGCGTGAAGTGGCGCGAGACGTCGAGGCCGCGGGGGCGGACCAGGGTCGAGACGAGCAGGTTCTTGCCCGCCTCGCTCTCCCAATGGTTGCCGACCTGCCCGCGCCCGGATGTCTGGAAGTCCGCCACGACGGTGGTGAAGTCGCCGGGAGCCTCGCCGCGGTCGGCCATTTTGCGGAGGGCGTCGCTCGTTGAGGTGGTCTCCGTCAGCCGGATTATCGTGGTCATGCGCGGAGCGTCATAGGGCGCCCTTGGTGCTGGGCAGCTGGAAGTTCTCGATGTCGCGCGCCTTGGCCATCTTGATTGAGCGGGCCAGGGCCTTGAATGTCCCCTCAATCTTGTGGTGCTCGTTCTGCCCCTCGGCCTTGATGTTGAGGTTCATCATGGCGGCGTCGGAGAGGCTCTTGAAGAAGTGGAGGAACATCTCCGTGGGCATCTCGCCAATCTTCTCGCGTCGGAACTCTGCGTCGAAGACGAGCCATGGGCGTCCGCCGAAGTCCAGCGCCACTTGGCACAGGCAGTCGTCCATGGGGAGGCAGAAGCCGTAGCGCGCCACTCCGCGCTTGTCTCCCAATGCCTTGCGGAGCGCCTCGCCGAGAGCCAGGGCGGTGTCTTCGATGGTGTGGTGCTCGTCGACATTCAGGTCGCCGCGGACGGCCACCGTGAGGTCGGAGCCGGAGTGCCGCCCAATCTGCTCCAGCATATGGTCGAAGAAGCCCAGACCCGTCCGGATGTCGCACTGGCCCGTGCCGTCGAGGTCGAGGCGGACGTAGATGTCGGTCTCTTTCGTCGTCCGCCGCACCTCGGCCAGTCGCCGTCCGGCATAGAGCATCTCGGCGGCCTCGTCCCACGACGCCACGTAGGCCACGCGGTCGTCGGTGGCCGTCCCCGGCCGCGCCGAGAAGCTCGTCTGCGGGTCGCGGGTCGTGATGTCGGGGTTGGCAAGGATTATGGCGCGGCAACCAAGGTTGCGAGCAAGTTGGGCGTCGGTCTCGCGGTCGCCGACGACGAAGCTCTGCTCCATGTCCGCCGAGCCGTCGGTGTAGCTTGTGAGCATGGCCGTCCCGGGCTTGCGAAAGGGGGAGTTGTCTTCCGGCGTGTGGCAGTCGATGTGCTCGGCGTCGAACGTCACGCCCTCGCCGGCGAATGTCCGCATGATGAAGTCGTGGAGCGGCTGGAAGAGCTCGCGGGGGTAGGAGGGGGTCCCGAGGCCGTCCTGGTTCGAGACGAGGACGAACTCGAAGTCCGTGTGGCGGCGCAGGAACGACAGGCATCGCAGGGCCCCGGGGACGAACTCGATGTCTTCAAAGGAGCGAATCTCCTCGCGGGCGTTCTCCTTGACCAGGGTCCCGTCGCGGTCTATGAAGAGTATTTTGCGTGGCATTATTCCTATATGTTTTGCAGCGCGTTGACAATCTCGTCGTTCTCCTGGGGCGTGCCGACCGTGATGCGGACGCACCCGGCGCAGAGGCTCAGCCTGTCGCGGTTGCGCGTCACGATGCCTTGCCGGAGCAGAGCCTCGTAGACCGCCGTGGCGTCGTCGAACTTGACGAGCAGGAAGTTCGCCGCCGAGGGATATACGTGGCGCACGATGGGCAGTCGGGCCAGCCTTTCCGCTAGCGTGCCGCGCTCCGCGATGAGCGTCCGCACGCAGTCGTCCTTAGCGCCCGCCTCGTCGAGGGCGGCGAGCACCCGCTCCTGCGTGAGGCGGCTGATGTTATATGGGTACTTGACGTTGTTGAACAGCCCTATTATCTCTGCCGACGCGAAAGCCATGCCGCAACGGACCCCGGCCAGGCCCCACGCCTTGGAGAACGTCTGCAAGACGACCAGGTTGGGGCGCTTGTCGAGTTCCGGCAGCCAACTGGCTTCGGCGGAGAAGTCGGAGTATGCCTCGTCGACCACCACTATGCCGCGGAATCCGTCGATGATCTTGCCAACCTCGGAGCGCCCCAGGTCGTTGCCCGTGGGGTTGTTGGGCGAGCATAGCCATACCACTTTTGTCCGTGCGTCGGTGGCGGCGAGGACCCTGTCGGCGTCGAGCGAGAAGTCCGCGTTGAGCAAGACGGGGCGGTACTCCACGTCGTTGATGTCCGCCTCGACGCGATACATCCCGTAGGTGGGCTCTATGGCGACCACGTTGTCCACCCCCGGGCGGCAGAAGACGCGGTAGATGAGGTCGATGGGCTCGTCCGAGCCGTTGCCGAGCATGATTTGCCGCGTGGCGACGCATTTCAGCGCGGAGAGTTTTGCCTTGACCGCCTCTTGCAGGGGGTCGGGGTAGCGGTTGAGCGTCTTGCCGTAGGGATTCTCGTTGGCGTCGACGAAGACGTGCGCCTCGCCCTTGAACTCCGAGCGCGCGCACGAGTAGGGTTGGAGCCGCAAGATGTTGGGCCGCGCCAGGCCCCGCGGGTCAAAGGGCGCCCGGCCCTCTGCCGCCCGCGTCTTCTCGACCTCCTCGCGGCGGAAGCGCATGGCCGCCTCGTGGGCCGTGAGCATCTCGCCGTGGGCCATGGCCTCGACTGTCGGGGCTATGTGGCGCACGCCGTCGGGGCCTATCTCTTGAAAGGTCATCTTGCGGCGGAAGCTGTCCAGGTTCACTCCGCTGTAGGCGTGGGCGTAGCCGCTCGTGGGCAGGGTGTGGTTCGTGCCGCTGGCGTAGTCGCCGGCGCTCTCCGGGGTGTAGTGGCCCAGGAAGACGGAGCCGGCGTTGCGGACCCGCTCGGCAATGGCCGCAGGGTCGGCGGTCTGGACGATGAGGTGCTCGGGGGCGTAGTCGTTGGTCAGCTCCACCACCTCGTCGAGGTCGCGGACGACGATTATCTTCGAGTGCTCTAGGCTCTTGCCCGTCAGCTCGCGGCGGCTCAGCTCGTCGAGCTGACGCTCCACCTCGTCGGCCACGCGCTCCGCCAGGTCGGGGCTCGACGTGATGAGCAGGGCCTGGCTGTCGGCCCCGTGCTCGGCCTGGCTGAGCAGGTCGGCGGCCACGAAGCGCGGGTTGGCCGTGGCGTCGGCTATGACCTCGACCTCCGACGGCCCGGCGGGCATGTCGATGGCCACCTGGCGGAGGCTCACCACCTGCTTCGCCGCGGTGACATATTGGTTGCCGGGGCCGAAAATCTTGTAGACGCGGGGGACGCTCTCCGTGCCGTAGGCCATGGCGGCTATGGCCTGCACGCCGCCGACCTTGAAGAGACGCGTCACGCCGGCCACGCGGGCGGCGAACGCCACGACGGGGTTCACAGTGCCGTCGGGCCGCGGCGGCGTGCACATGACAATCTCCGGGCACCCGGCAATCTTGGCCGGCAGGGCCAGCATCAGCACCGTGGAGAAGAGCGGGGCCGTGCCGCCCGGCACGTAGAGGCCCACCTTGTCTATCGGCACCGCCTTCTGCCAGCATCGGACGCCGGGCATCGTCTCGACGCATGGCAGCGGCGAGTCTTGCGCGGCGTGGAACGCCGCTATGTTGCGGGCGGCGGTGCGGATGGCCTCGCGCAGGGGGGCGTCGACTTGCGCCTCGGCGTTGTCCATCTCTGCCTCCGAGACTTGCAGGACGCCGATGTCGGCGTGGTCGAACTTCTGCTCGTAGCGGCGCACGGCGGCGTCGCCTCCCTCGCGCACGTCGGCAATGACCGCGCCAACGGTCTGCTCCAGGCTGCTGTTGTCTATGTGGGGGCGGGCCAGGATTTCGTCCCACCGCGCCCGGTCGGGGTATCGTATGATTTGCATGGCTCTCCCGGCTAAAGGATCATCTTCTCGATGGGCATGACGAGGATTCCCTCGGCCCCGAGGTGCTTGAGCTTCCCTATTATCTCCCAGAAGTGCTTCTCTTCGATGACCGACGCCACCGAGCACCACCCCTCTGTCTCAAGTGTCGTGACGGTCGGCGCCTTGAGGCCCGGGAGGAGCTTGGCCACCTCCGGGAGGCGTTCCGCCCTGATGTTGAGGACGATGTATTTCTTCCCCTCGGCGTTCTTGTATGAGTCGAAGCGGAAGATGAGCTCGTCCAATATCTCGCGCTTCTCCGGCGTGAGGCCCTTGCCGCCAATCAGCACGGCCTCGGACTGCATGACGACCTCGGCCTCGACAAGGTTGTTGCTCACCAGCGTCGAGCCGGAGCTCACGATGTCGAAGATGCAGTCCGCGAGCCCGATGCCCGGGGCAATCTCGACGGAGCCCGTGATGACGTGTATGTCGGCCTCGACGCCGCTCTTGGCCAGGAAGCGCCGCAGGATGCCGGGGTAGGAGGTGGCGATCTTCTTGCCGTTGAGCCAGCCGGTCCCCTTGGAGCGGTAGTCCGCCTCGCAGGCTTTGGGGATGGCCACCGAGAGGCGGCACTTGCTGAAGTCCAGGCGCTTGACAATCTCGGCGTCCTCCTGCCTCTCCTCGAACTCGTTCTCGCCCACGATGCCGACGTCGGCAATGCCGCCCGCCACGGCCTGCGGGATGTCGTCGTCGCGCAGGTAGAGGATCTCGACGGGGAAGTTCTTCGCCGGGACGAGCAGTGTGCGTTTCGTCTGCTCAATCTTGATGCTGCTCTCGGCGAGCATCGTCATGGTCTCTTCGTAGAGCCGGCCTTTGGCCTGGACCGCTATGCGGAGTGTCGTCATGTTTTTTTGTGGTTGCTTGTCGTTCTGTTTCCTTTCGCCCTCCCAAGACTCAGAAAAGCTAAAGGCCCAACCTCGCCTCGTGGCGGGGGTTGAGCCTCGTTTCTGTGTCCATATGCGTCAGCGTCTTACCTCCGCGCCGGACAACGAACTCCCCCCGCCGCCCCGCCGGGGTGGTGGTGATGGTGGCCGTGATGTCCGCATTGCCGCGGCGACGCTGTGCTGTTTTCCATTTCTGAGTCTTTTCGGGCTTTGAGTTCCAAAGTTATGCAATATGTCCGGGATAAGCTAACGGTTTGGTTGATAAAATGGGAACGCTTGTCTAGGAGGTGCGAAGTGCTAACTTTGTCCTTCGGATTATTGTGAGTGTGAAAATGTAATGGAGATGGGGAGAAGAGGATTCTCGGTTGATGATGTAATCAAGTCTGCTAGAATTGGACAACGTTTGGTCGATACCGAGCGGATGGCTGTGTTGACCCATTTTTTGCAGAATCAAGCTACATCATTTGCGGATACGTTCATAGAGGAGGGCAGAAGCGGTGCATCGGCCCTCTACGGTATGCTTTCGTGTGGTGACGATTCGTCATGCGATTTTGCGCAGGAGGATTTTGAAAGTTACGGTCTTTTCCCCGGGCTGTGCGACGTGCCTTTCAGTGCGTCTGAGCATCCTAAGTTCAGCTTCATAGACCTGTTTGCCGGCATCGGGGGGTTTCGGTTGGCTTTGCAGGGTTTGGGCGGGAAGTGCGTCTTTTCGTCTGAGTGGGATGCGCAAGCGCAAAAGACATATTTTGCAAATTATGGAGAAGTTCCATTTGGCGACATAACCAAAGAAAGCGTAAAAAAAAGAATACCACACGATTTCGACATCCTCTGCGCCGGATTCCCTTGCCAGGCCTTTTCGCTTGCTGGCAAGAAGTTAGGTTTTGAGGAGACTCGCGGAACGCTTTTTTTTGACGTCGCTGACATTCTGCGTAGGTATAAGCCTAAGGCATTTTTTTTGGAGAACGTCAAGGGGTTGACGATTCATGACAAGGGCAAGACGTTCAAGACCATATTAAAGACGCTAGACGAGGTCGGATATGCCGTTCCGACACCTCAGATTGTCAATGCCATGTATTTTGGGGTGCCGCAACATAGGGAGCGCATATACATTGTCGGTTTCCGAAAAGATTTGGACATTGACCCATCTGATTTTGTATATCCCGAACAGAAAGAGGTGACGAAGCGGTGGATCGATGTCCGCGAAGAGAAACCGGTACCAGCGAAATACTATTTGTCTACCCAATACATAGCAACGTTGCTGAACCATAAAGCAAGGCACGAGGCAAAGGGGCATGGTTTCGGGTATGACATCATTCCTGACGATGGGGTGGCGCACGCCATCGTTGTTGGAGGCATGGGACGTGAGAGCAATCTCGTCATTGATTTTCGGCAAAAGGACTTGACCCCGACAACGCGCATAAAGGGTGAGGTGAACAAGCAGGGGTGGCGTAAGATGACGCCGAGGGAGTGGGCGCGTTTACAAGGTTTCCCCGATGAGTTCAGAATTGTTGTTGCTGACGCTTCTGCGTATAAGCAGTTTGGCAACAGTGTGGCTGTTCCTGCCATTAGGGCTACAGCCGAGAATTTGATTAAAGTCTTGACTGATAAAAAGGTGCTGTGATGGCAATCAAAGGGAACAAAGGAGAGTGGAGTGAGATATACACGCTTTTTCGTCTGCTAGGGGAAGGAAGACTGTTTGCCGGGGATGCGGACATGAACAGGTTACCATTATTCTACCCCATATTGAGCATAATCAGAAATGAAATAGAGGAACTGAGGTATAATCCGAACCGAGACGGGTATGTGAACGTCATAAAAAGCGATGGGGCGAGCATTGCTACTGTGCGGATGTCAGAGTTCTGTGAGCAAGCGGATGCTTTGTTTGCGACCATAAAAGCGGTGAAGGCTTCTTCGTTTGAAGCGCCTGAAACCGAGGCTTTTATGGGCAAGGTCTTTTGTTCTAAGCTAAAAGCGCCGTCGTGCGACAAGTCGGATATTCAGATTGTAATTCACGATTTGCGTACAGGGATGATGCCTTTGCTGGGGTTTAGCGTCAAGTCGCAATTGGGTGCTAAGTCAACTCTGCTGAATGCTTCGAGGGCGACAAACATGACGTATAGGATTGTGGGCTGTGCTTTGTCTGACAAAGACGTTTCCGCAATAAACTCAGTATATGACCATTGGCCTCGCATGGAGGCCATTCGCTCACATGGGGGACATCTTGAATTTATGAGCTACGACAACTTGGCGTTTAAAAACAACCTGTTGTTTGTTGATTATTGCTTGCCTAGGCTGGTGGCGGATTGCGTTGAGGCGGCTCATTTCATAGGTGTCGGTGACAGTGTGAAAGAAGTGGTTGCGTTTGCCGCTTCGTCTAACAAGCTCGGTTATGTTGGTGCGAACGTTGGTGCATTCTACGAATACAAGATGAAGAATCTTCTAGTCGCATCCGCATTGGGCATGACCCCCTCCAAGCCTTGGGAGGGGAAGTATGACGCAACTGGTGGGTACATAGTTGTGAAAAGTGATGGCGACATAGTATGTTACCATTTCTATAACAAGAACGAACTAGAGGATTACCTTTTCGCAAATACGCAATTTGAGAGAGGAAGCAGGAGGAAACACAGATTTGGAGCTTTGTACCGTGATTCTGATGGCAATGTTTGCATAAAGCTCAACTTGCAGATAAGATTCAATAATTAGGCCTAGTTGTAATTGATAACTAAGGGCGGCCCATAACTTTATATGGGTCGCCCTTGTTCCTGTTGCATTATTGCCAATGCGGCCTATTCCGCCTGGCGGAACCACTTGACAATCTCCGAGAACGTCACTTTCTTGCCATACATGAGGATGCCGACCCTGTAAATCCGGGCCGCAATCCACGTGAAGAGCACGAACGTGCCAAGCAGGGTGACCAGCGAGAGCGCAATCTCCCAGGCCGGGACGCCGAACGGCACGCGCGCCATCATTATTATGGGCGACGTGAAGGGGAATATCGAGCTCCAGAAGGAGAGGGGGCTGGAGGGGTCCTGCATGGTGTGGATGGCAATGTATATGGCGGCGAAGAGCGGAATCATGACCACCAGGCTCAGCTGCGAGCCGTCGGAGGGCGAGTCCATGGCCGCGCCGCATATGGCGAAGAGGCTGGCGTAGAGCAGGTAGCCCAGCAGGAAGTAGACGACGAAGAGGGTTATGATCTGGACGAAGTTGACCGAGGCGAGCTTGGGGAGCAGCTCGGCGACGACGCCCGGGTCCGCGGCGGCGGCCATGGCAGGGTCCGCCGCCGCCATGGCCGAGGGGTCGGGGACGAAGAACTGCGCCGCCACGGTGAACATCGCGGCGCCGAACACTATCCATATCGCCAACTGCGTCAGGGCCACGAGGGCGATGCCGACAATCTTGCCCATCATGAGGTCGAACGGCCGCACAGACGAGACTAGCACCTCCACAATGCGGTTCGTCTTCTCCTCCATGACGCCCTGCATGACCATGCTGCCCGTCGTGAGGACGAACATGTATATCAGCATGGCCGCCACGATGGCCACGATGGCCCCCACGGTGGCGGAGTCCTCGCTCTCGCTGCCGTCGTCGGCAATGTTGATTGTCGTCACGTGCGCCTCGGCCCCGTTGACGCTGGCGAAGAGCGAGTCGAGCTGGGCCGTGTGGCCGGCGTAGCCCTCCATCATCTCGCGGCGCAGGGTCTCGCGCAGGTCGTCCTCGGTGTGGCCCACGGCCTCGTGGGGCACGGTGGACGGCGAGTAGAGGCGGACGCTGTCGCGGTGCGCTGGGCTGCCGTCGATGACCATGTAGGCGTCGTAGCCGTTCTCCTCGTAGACGGAGCGCAGGCCCGCCTCGTCGGTGTCGGGCGGTAGCAGCGAGTAGGCGGCGGCGGAGTTGCTCGTGAGGCTCTGGGCGTAGCGGCCGGTGCGGTCCACCACGGCGATCTTGGTGGCCTCGGTCTGCCCCACCATGGCTATGAGCGTCGGCAGGGCCATGAGCAGTATCATGCCTATGGGCATGAGGAGCGACATGACGATGAAGCTCTTCTTGCGCACCCGGGTGGAATATTCGCGGGTGATTATCAGTGACAGTTTACTGCTCATTGTCCTCTCTGTTTTGCGTGTCCCGGCCGGCGTCTTGCGCCCCGACCACTTTGATGAATATTTCGTTCATGCTTGGGAGCTTCTCCTCGAAGCCCACCAGCTCCACGTGCTGGAGCAGGTAGCGGATAAGCTCGTTGGGCGACATCGGCTCGCCGGTCTGGGCCGGGCGGGCCAGGGCCTCGGTGCAGCCCCCGGCCTCGCACACCTCCGACAGGCTCACGGGCGCCCCGGCGGCCATGAGGGGGGCGGCGTCGCCCGTGAAGCGGATGCGGAAGAGGTTCTCTTTGAACTGCCGGCGGATGTCGCGCACGGGGCCCGACAAGACGGCGCGGCTCTTGTCGATGAGGGTGATGTTGTCGCACACCTCCTCGACCGACGCCATGTTGTGGGTCGAGAAAATCACCGTGGCGCCCTTGCGCTTCAGCTCCAAAATCTCGTTCTTGAGCAGGTTGGCGTTGACGGGGTCGAAGCCGCTGAACGGCTCGTCGAAGATGAGCAGGCTAGGCTCGTGGAGGACGGTGACGATGAACTGCACTTTCTGCTGCATCCCTTTCGAGAGCTGCTCCACTTTCTTGTCCCACCACTCGGATATTTGGAACTTGTCGAACCACGCCCGCAGCCTCTTGCGCGCCTCCTGCGCGCTCAGGCCCTTGAGCTGGGCCAGGTAGATGGCCTCCTCGCCCACTTTCATCTTCTTGTAGAGGCCGCGCTCTTCGGGCAGGTAGCCTATGCGCCCGATGTCGGCCGGGCACAGCTTGCGGCCGTCGAGCAGGACTTCGCCGCTGTCGGGGCGCGTTATCTGGTTCAAGATTCTGATGAACGTCGTCTTGCCGGCGCCGTTGGGCCCCAGCAGGCCGTAGACGCACCCTTGGGGGACGCTCAGGCTCAGGCCGTCCAGGGCGCGGTGCCCCGAGTAGTCTTTGACCACGTCGCGGGCTTCAATGAATTCCATTATTCTTTCGTGTTGTTTCCTGTTACTGAAGTTCCGTATGTCTCGGGGTGGATGCGGTCCTCAATCATGCACTCCATGTACTGCTGGATGATGCCCTGCAGGTGCCGGAGCATCCGCCCCTCGGTCTCGGCGTCGGCGCCCTTGATGTCGTTCGTCAGCAGCCAGTCGTTGTCGATGTCGTAGACGGCGCGGACGGCCTGCCCGTCATATTGCATGAGGTGGCCGCGCCACACGTATTGGTAGATCCCGTTGTTGTAGTTGACGGCCCATGTGTCCTCGTCGGCCGTCGTCGTGAGGTCTTGCCCAAAGGCCACGTAGGGGTGCCTGTGGCCCACGAGGCCCAGGAGCGTCGGCATGATGTCTATCTGCTGGGCTATGGCGTGCCGCCGCCCGGGCTTGACCGTCTCGCCCGTGGGGTCGAAGATGAGGATGGGCGAGCCGTAGCGCCCCAGGTCGGTCTGATATTCGGCGTGGTCGCTGAGGTTCGTGTGGTCGCTGGTGAAGACGAAGATGGTGTTGGCGAACCACGGCTGGCGGCTGGCCGTCTCGAAGAAGCGGCGCAGCGAGTGGTCGGTGTAGCGGATGCACTTGTGGATGACGTTGCCGCCCTCCTCGGGGAACGTGTCGCGATATTCGGCGGGGATGACGAACGGGTGGTGGCTCGACGCCGTGAAGACGGCCGTCATGAACGGCTCGCGCATCTCGCTCATCTTGAGGGCGAAAAACTGTAGGAACGGCTCGTCCCATATGGCCCACGTGCCGTCGAAGTCCGCGTCGCCGCCGAAGCGCGCGTCCTCGCCATATTCCGTACGCCCATAATATCTGCCGAAGCCGCTGGAGCGGGCGAAGCTCTGGAAGCCCATGCTCCCGTTCTCCGCGCCGTGGAAAAAGGCGGTCTCGTAGCCGTCGAGAGACAGTTGGCCCGCCAGGCCGCTCGTGCGGTTCATGGCGGCGGGGGTGAGGAAGAATGGCTCGACGAACATGGGGATGCTGCTCAAGATGCTCGGCATCCCGTCTATGCTCTTGCGGCCGTTGCAAAACGTGTAGTCGAAGCTGAGGCTGCGGCTGTAGAGGGAGTCGACGAACGGGGCGTAGCCCTTGTACCGTCCGCCCTCCAGCCGCTCGTTGTAGGCCCCGATATATTCGCGGCCGAAGCTCTCTACGATGAGGACCACGATGTTCTTGCGCTTCCGCTCCGCGGTGTCGGCGGGCTGGTGGAGCGGGCTGAAGATGCCCGAAAGCTCTTCGCGGCTGAAATAGCCGGGGTCCGCGAACGCCTTTTTGCCTATGGTGCGCAAGAGGGTGAACGGCGTGTTGAGGATCAGGGCGGCGTCGGCGGGGCGGTCCACATATTGGTTGGCGTTCGAGGGGGCTATGGGCCGGGTGGCGGCTGTCGCCCCGCCGCGCATCCCGATGGCGGACAGCGGGACGTAGCACGCCAGGGCGAGCACCTGGACGGAGTAGTAGGCGGCGTAGCCCCTGACGCCGCGGGGGCTGTCGCCCTGGCGGGGACGGCGGTAGGCCACGGCCAGGAGGGCCGCGATGCCGGCCAGGAGCAGGAACAGGTACCAGTGCCCGACAACCTCGGCGCCGACAATCCTGCCTAGGTTGCCCTCGTTGCCGAACTCCTGGAAGACGCTGGTCGTGGTGCGCCGCCCGGTGAACTGGAAGTAGACGGAGTCCGCCAGGTTGGCCACGGCGCACAGGGTGTTGACCGCGACGAAGACCCACTTGGCGGCGCCCTGCCATCCGTCCCTCTCCTTGAGATGGCAGGGCAGGAGCATCATGACGGCGTAGAGGGCGTTGGTGTAGAGAATCGCAGAAGTGTCGAACATGAGGCTCCCGCGGAGCATCTCGCCAAGGTCGCACGTGGCCAAGGTCGACGAGTAGGCCGCCCAGTTCTCTAGCAGGAATATGAGGCGGCACAGGCCGTAGACGACGTAGGCTAATGCCATATTGAGCAGGAAGGCGACGATGGTCGAGCGCGGCCTCCAAGGCTTTTTCATGGTCTTATTTTGATGTCTTTCCGTTATGTGGCAAAGTTACTACGCCGATGGCGTTTTTGGCGTCTCCGTGTCCACAAATTCCCCCATGTTGAAGTCGCCCGTCCGTCGAGGGGCGAAGCCGGCATCGACATGCCGGCTCTTGGCGCATTTTCTGCCAAGTGGCGTCTTGGGGCGGTGTTTGTGCGCGTCTGTTCTTTTTGAAATGGCTCTTTTGGTTTTGTTTTCTAAGTTTTTGCGATGTGTGAGAACGAATGCGTGGCGAGGCATATCTTTGCGTCAGAAACATCAAAAAGATAACAGCCATGTCAGAGAACAAGCTCCACTTTGAGACCCTCCAGGTCCACGCCGGGCAGGAGACGCCCGACCCCGCCACCGGTGCGCGTGCCGTGCCCATCTACCAGACCACGTCCTACGTCTTCCGCAACTCGCGGCACGCCGCCGACCGCTTCGGGCTGCGCGACCCGGGCAACATCTACGGCCGCCTCACGAACCCCACGCAGGGAGTCTTCGAGGAGAGGCTGGCGGCCCTGGAGGGCGGCGTCGCCGCCTTGGCCGTGGCTTCGGGCGCGGCGGCCGTCACCTACGCCTTGCAGAACGTCGTCTTGCCGGGAGACCACATCGTGGCCGCCGACAACCTCTATGGCGGGACGTACAACCTCATCACCCATACCCTGGCGAGCCAGGGCGTCGAGTTCACCATCGTCAACGTCAACGACCTGCAGGCCCTGGAGGCCGCCATCCGCCCCAACACCAAGGTGGTCTTCGCCGAGACGTTCGGCAACCCGAACTCCGACGTCCTCGACTTCGAGGGCGTCGCCGAGGTGGCGCACCGCCACAACGTCGTCTTCATTGTCGACAACACCTTCGCCACTCCGTACCTCATCCGCCCCCTCGAGCACGGCGTCGACGTCGTTGTCCATTCCGCCACGAAGTTCATCGGCGGCCACGGCTCGAGCCTGGGCGGCGTCATCATAGACGGCGGGCGTTTCGACTGGAAGCGCGACCCCGAGAAGTACCACACCCTGGCCAAGCCCGACCCCTCCTACCACGGCGCCGTCTTTGCCGACGTGGCAGGCCCCGCGGCGTTCGTCACGCGCATCCGCGCAGTGCTTCTGCGCGACACCGGGGCCACGCTCTCGCCGCTCAACGCCTTCATCTTGCTCCAGGGGCTGGAGTCGCTTTCGCTCCGCGTCGAGAGGCACGTGGCCAACGCGCTGAGGGTTGTCGACTTCCTGGCGTCGCACCCCAAGGTCGAGAGGGTCAACCACCCCTCGCTAGCGTCGCACCCCTGCCACAGCCTCTACGAGCGGTACTTCCCAGGCGGCGCCGGCTCGATATTCACTTTCGAGGTGCGCGGGGGGCAGGACGAGGCATGGCGCCTCATCGACTCGCTGAAGATCTTCTCGCTCCTGGCCAACGTGGCCGACGTCAAGAGCCTCGCCATACACCCCGCCACGACGACCCACTCGCAGCTGTCTGCCGAGGAGCTGGCTCAGCAGCACGTCACGCCCTCCACCGTCCGCCTCTCGGTCGGAATCGAGCACATCGACGACATCCTGGCCGACCTGGCGCAGGCGTTGGACAAGATATGAGAAAGAAAGACACGGGCGCGCCCACAATGTTGTCGGGGGCGCGTCCGTGTCCTTTTTTTTTCGTTGCCGGGGGCGGCTCAGTCCAGCTCTTCGGTGGCTTCGTCTTCGTCAAGGTCAGCGTCCTGGAGGTCGCTGGCGTCCGTTCTTTGGACTTTGAAACGGATCTGGTCGCGGTCTATTCCTAGATAGTCCACAATGCCGCGCATTGTCGTCGTCATGGACACTGCGCTCATCTTCATGAGCCGTGCGTAGATGCCGTCGTCAATCTCGCAGCTCCTCTCGTCTTTTGTCGTCTCGTTTCGCATGAACGAGCCTTGCGCCGGGTCGTTCGCCATGTGGGCTAGTTCGGGGTGGTGGCTTATGTTGAGCATTTGGGTCACAGTCTTAAGGACGTTGACCCAACTTTTCTTGTCAAGTCCCCCTATTCCTTCGCCACAGACTGTCCCGCTGACGAATTTTGTGCCTGTGAAGTCGCCCGGGGCGTTGTCGAGTGTGAGGTATTCGTAGAGGTCGCCATTGAATCCGTCAGCATTGGGTCGCGGCCATATTCTGTTGGCGTTGTCGGCCAACAGCCGGAGCCTCTCCTCGAGCTGCTTCTCGCCCCAATGCGTCTGCTCTTTGATGAAATCGTTTATCGGGTGCGACGATTGCGCAAACCCGCATCGGACTTTTTCGAGGAACGGCCTGTTGCTCAGCTCGCTGTTGTAGCCCGTGATGGTGAGGTTCGCTATGGTGTGGAGCCACCTCTCGTGAGCCGCTTTTGCCGTCTCCTCGCCTCCGAGGTCTGCCACCCAGCTTTCCGACAGCGTCTGAGGCATGATGTGCTCGATGCTGTTGTCTGCCTGTGACTTTCCCTTTTTCTTGCCGAGGCTCTCCACCATGTCGCCAATGACGACGCCCTTGCCCACGTGTCCGTTGCTGCTCATTGTCGCATTCAGCATGGCGAGGATGTACGATCGGGCATCGCCGCCCCTCATGTTGTACACGTCGCAGATTTCCCATGCCTTGGCGAACCTCGCGTCCGTCGGGAATGCGCCTTGCCCCGATTTCCTAGTCAGTATGTATGCCACTGCGTCGGGCAATCTTTTCCCGTTGTTCCTGCCGAGCAGCTGTTTCGCCTGGTCGTAGAGTGTCGGCATGATGCTGTTGAGGGCATTGGACGGGAGGCCGCATATTTTTCTCCTCGTGAGGTATGCCTCCAAGATGTAGAGCGTCTCTTCCGCGTCGTTCTCCGAGATTTCCCCGTCTTGCAGACCCGCCAGCAGGTTATTGCGAACGGGTAGACGGTCGAGAAGCCCAGGTAGGCGATGCGGCGCGCCACGGTGTTCACTTTGGCGTAGTCCGTTTTGTAGTTCACGAACTGGTCCAATAGGCGGGCGTGCCGGGCTGTGTCTCTCATCAGAGCCTCGACGTTCTCTGCGTCTTTTGCAAATTTTTTGAAGTGGGGGTAGACCTGGGGCAGTGGCGTATATTGCCCCTCTTTGGCCGCCATATATTCCCGGATGAAGAACGTCACTTCGTCCTCGTTCTTTTTCCCTCGGATGGACTCTGTGTACCCCTCTATCGCGACCCAATAGTTCTTGTATAGTGTCTCCTGCTGTTGTGGCGCGACGTTCATCAGCAGGTAGTTCCTAATCTTGTCGCTACCCCCTAGTTGAAGCCCCGTGGCGTTGAGCGACTCGAAGATGAGTTGCGGATTGTCGTCCTGTTGGAGGTCGATGCGGACCACCGATAGGCGGCACGTGGCGTCGTAGATGGCTTTTCGCTCTTCTGGGGTGATGGCGCGCAGGTTACGGATGAATAAGTCGTAATTCTGAAACACGCTCGACTCTTTGTGCTGTGTCGTGTCCGCTCCATAGATGATTGCCTTGTAGGGGTCGCGGTCTCGCTCGACGTGCTCAATGCGCGGGGCGAATTGTTCCACCCCCATGGCGTAGCACACGTTCCCGAATATCGTGTTCGCCAAGTGGCCCATCGTCAGCCTCTCCTCCTTGGGGAGGAAGCGGAGCATCGCCGCCCACAGGAGCGAGACCGTCGTGAGGCGTTGCTGCCCGTCGATGACCTGGTGCTCGCCGTTTGCCTCGAAGCTCAGCACCACGCTGCCGAAGAAATGGCTCTTGTCGGCCTCCAGGTTCTTCAGGTCGTTCCATAGTTGCATGCATTGCGTGGTCGTCCACGAGTAGTTGCGTTGGTAGACGGGGATTGTGTAGCGGGTGTTTGCCCCTGTGAACAGGTCTACGAACTTTATCTCGGATGCTTTCATTGCCTGGTGCTGATTTTATTCATCATATTGCGAATTTAATAAAAAATGCGACGAGCCTGAGGCGTCCCGCTGGCAAGTCTAGCCTGTGCGCAAGAGCCTCGGTCGGTTGCGTCCCGATGGTTCGGTTTGCGCATGGGAATTATTCGTAACTTCGTACGAACATACTTGAAAGTGCGACATGGGCGGCTTTTCTCCTTTTTCGGCTGAAGCAAACCTCAACAAGCCCTCGTGGGCATATTTGGCGGCGGTGTGCTGCCGCGATGCCATGGGGGCGAGGCTGCCGTGCGACAGGGCTACAATCCGCGGCGCCGTGGAGCATATGAAAGAGTGCCAAAGGTCGGCCGTGCTTTCAGACCGCTCGCTGCCGGCCGTCGAGAGGGAGGCCCAACTTCGGCGTCTGGACATTGACGCTCATGCGGCGGAGGATGTGTTGCGCCGTTGGTTTGAGGGCAATGGTCTGCTGAGGTGAGATTGGGGCGGCGTCATTGGCAGAGTATGAGAAAGCTAGTTTTTTGGAGATGCGTTTTTCAATAGTTATCCCGCTTTATAACAAAGCCTCTGTGGTCGGGCGCTCTGTTTCGTCCGTGTTGGGCCAGTCGTTTCAAGATTTTGAAATCGTTGTGGTGGACGACGGCTCGACAGATGGCGGTCTGTCTGTCTTGACGAGCGAGTATGACGACCCGCGGATAAGGGTTGTCGCCCAGGCTAATGCGGGTCCGTCTGCGGCGCGGAATAGGGGATGCGACGAAGCTCGCGGAGATTGGGTCGTTTTCCTCGATGCTGACGACGAGCTCCTGCCAAATGCGTTGGAGGTGTTTGTCGGTTTGCAACGCAAGTATGCCGGCATGGCCGCCTATTGTGGCGGCTTTATGATAACTAGGGGTGGAAACACGACCTCAGGCAGCAAGTTTTGCAGGGAGACGGTTGTCTCCTCGCCTTTTTGGGGGTGGCTGACGAGGCAATTAGTGCCGAGGATGGGCAGCTTGGCTGTGAGTCGCGATGTGTTGCGCCATTTCCGTTTCAACGGGAAGTACCGGCGCTTTGAGGATGCTGATTTCCTTTTCCGGCTGTTTGATAGCTACAGCTTCGTGACGACGCCGACGCCTGTCTCTGTATACAACTGTGACACTAGCGCCGCAAGCAGGCCTCTCGCAAACCCCGACGCGGACTTCTTGCTTCATTTGGAGGAGGCGACGCCTCGTTCCTATTGGGGAAAAGTGGCTCTATATCAGATGGAAAGACGTCGCAGCTCTACGTATGGTTTGCCATGCAGGTTTAACCCCATGTGCGTTTTGGGGCTGATTGCTGTGCGCGTTTGTGTGTGGTTGCTCAAAATGGTACATAGATGAGGTTGTTGCTCCAAATAGCAAAGGATTTCAAAGCTGCACTATCGTATGGGTGCCGTATGCTTCTGTACGCGACGAGAGGGGTCGACGTGCACTACACCGCAAAAATAGCTAGCGGGGCGCAACTTGAGAAAGGATGCAAGTTGTATCCTCATTCTTTCTTCGCCGGGAGATTGGGCAGGGGGTCATACATCGGAGCGCATTCCCGCATTAGCGGTCACGTTGGCAGATATACCTCGATAGCCCCTAATGTGGTGACAAATTGTGGGATGCACCCATACAAGGCGCCCTACGTGTCAACTTCTCCCGCTTTTGTCAGCACTCAAAAGACTGCGGGAGTGGTGCATACCGAGTGCGAGCGTTTTTCGCCATTCCGATATGTCGATAGAGACAACAGGGTCCCTGTGTCGATTGGGAGCGACTGTTGGATTGGGCAGGGGGTGTTTATCGTTGGCGGAGTGAGGATTGGCGACGGAGCGGTTGTCCTGGCTGGCGCTGTGGTGACGAAAGACGTCCCGCCCTATTCCATTGTGGGTGGTGTTCCCGCTAAGGTGTTGGAATACAGGTACGACGAGGATACGATAAGGAGATTGCTCGATTTTAAGTGGTGGGAAAAGGACGACAAGTGGCTTAGGGAGAACTGCGGCAAATTCTCAGACTTGTCGGAGTTCTTGAGGCTTATTCCTTAGCTGGAACGCCGCGCCTCATGGGAGACTAGTATGGGTGTCTTGCCTTTCCTTGGGGTGACACCACGCGGTGCCTTAGCCTGTTTTCCGCAAAGCAATGTTCGGCCCTAATCCATAATCCCTAAATCAGTGTTTTTGCAAGGTGAACCCATGCAGGTGTTGTTGGCAAAAGTGGAAAATGCAGTTCGGCAAAAAATCATGTAAAAACAGTTGTGCTTGACAGTATGAGGCTCAAATCTCAAAAGTGGCTCGTCATAGAGCCGAGCGTAAGCGGGCACCGCATCGAGTATTATAACCACCTGTGTTGGCGCGCTTCGCAGTGCCCGGACGACTCATTCGTCTTCGTCGTTGCGAGCGATTTCCCCCAGGCTAGCGGGAGGTTCTCTTGGCCCAAGGCCCCGAATGTGGAGATAGACGTACTCGATGCCGAAACGTCCTCCAGTCTCAACAGGCGTTCGGGGGTCGTGTCTGCATTCCGCAAGACAGCCCTTTTGCTGTCGAAAATTAGGCAGTACCGTCCGACGCACGTTTTTCTGCTGGAGGCGCAGTTCTTTTTGCCATTCCTGCCGATTGCCCTCCTCTTTTCGCATCGGGATGTCAAGGTCGACGGAATTCAGTTTCAAGTCTATCCCTACAGGTGGAAACGTGTCGGGAGGATGACAGTGTTTCAAGACTGGCTGAAGCTGTGGATGTTCTCACGATTCAATTGTTTTCGCAACATATACGTCATAAACGACAACTCTGCCGTCTGCTACTACAACCGCAAGTTCCATACCGGCCGTTTCCGCTTCGCCCCGGACCCCATCGTCCCCATCGATGTGAAAAATGTTGAGGACATCCGGCAAAAGTACTCCATCGCCGGAGACAAGATCCTCCTTTGCCAATTGGGAATGCTCGGACGCACTAAAGGCACGCTCAACTTCGTCGAGGCATTGACGCTTCTGACAAGGGAGGAACGCGGCCGTTTCGCATGCATCTTGGCGGGGCGTGTCTCCGCCGAGATTAAGCACGAGCTTAAGTCGCTTGTGGCTTCTTTGGAAGACGATATGCGCATAGTCGTCGTGGACGAGTTCTGCTCCTACGACTTTTTGGGGTCGGTGTGCATGGCTGCCGACTATGCCATGCTGACATACAAGAAGAACGAGGGGAGCAGCGGATTCTTGGGCATTGCGGCGCAATTCGGGTTGCCGGTCGTCTCGACGAGCGAGCACATGTTGGGCAAGCTCGTGCGCCGCAACAGGCTTGGGATGACGACTGCCGATGTCTCGCCCACCGGCATAGCGTCGTTGCTCCGCCAATTGCCCATACGCCGCAGTTGGCAGTTCGACGCATATCGAGAGAAGAATAATGTTCGTAAATTTGCCGAGATAATGTTCGAGCCATGAGAGTCTTCATGTATTTCGGCGACATAAAAAGGGAGTTGGTCTCCCTCAACCCTTTGAGCGGGAACCCGGGCGTGGGGGGGACGCATTGGCTTTTCCTCATGCTCTCCTATCTGCTCCCCCGCTGCTCAGCCAAGTATGACGTCACGGTCATGAGCGAGTCGCCGCTCACGCTCGACCCGCGTGTGCGTGTCTTGCGCATTGACGAGGCTCCTGCCGTCGTCGCGCAACGCGAGGGGGCGGATGTCTTGCTGATGCGCTCAGACGCAAGCGAGGAGACGCGGAGGAGCATTGAGCAATCGCGGCTGAAGGTCGTCTTGTGGTCGCACAACTATGTGCTTGAGGACTTTGCCCGGTGGATTGTGCGCACCCCCCAAGTCGTAGCCAACGTGTTTGTCGGCAGGCAGATGTATGACCGGTATGTCGACGACGACTTGATTACAAAGTCCGTATGCATCCCCAATATGCTCCCTGTGCAGGACGTTTGTGCGAACAGGGTTAACGACTCGGCGACTGTCGTTTTCATGGGAGCCTTAGTCCCTGTCAAGGGTTTCCACGCGTTGGCGAAGATCTGGAAAGCGATATTGAGGGAAGTCCCCGACGCCAAGCTCAAGGTCATAGGCTCGGCCAACCTGTACAGGTCGGGGACGAAGCTAGGAAGTCTGGGCGTCGCCAGCGAGGCCTACGAGAAAGTGTTCCGCAGGCATATTTGCGATGACAGGGGTGAGCTTCTGCCGTCGGTGGAGTTTCTGGGGGCTTTGGGCGAGGAGAAGCGGGACGTCTTTTTGCGTGCCTCCGTCGGAGTCATAAATCCGACGGCCAGGACGGAATGTCTCCCCATGAGCGTCTTGGAGATGAATGACGCCGGACTGCCTGTTGTGACGCTGAATGACATGGGATTTCCCGATGTCGTGAGGGACGGCGAGACTGGCATCTTGCGAAGCTCCATGCGCGGCATAAAGCAGGGGATTGTCGAGTTGCTCAAAGACAGCAGCAAGAACGAGGAGCTTGGGCGCAACGCCATGGCTTTCGCCAAAGAGTTTAGCCCAGAGAGGACTATGCCCCTATGGACTGCCCTCTTTGACGATGTGGCTAACGGCCGCTTTTCTGCTGACTATCAGCCGCCGACAGGGCACTATCGGAATATGCACAAGTGGGTGCGCATTGCCAACCGCTTTGTGCGTTTCCGGCTGGGGCTGAAATTTTTCCCCTCGATTCTTGCCTATGAGTCCGTCGTCCGGGTGGCAATGCGACGGTTGGGGCTCCGGCGGTAGGTGTGGGCTTACGTCTTGGGAATGCTCGACTTTAGCAACGGCCATCTGTCCTGGAACGCCATCCGTAGGCTTCTCCGTGAGTGCGGCATGGCTTGTATGCTGTGCATCACGACATATGGCATGTACCTCAACTACTTTTTGGGTGGTGAGGTGTGGTCTAACGTCGTTGCCGCGATCTCGGTGGTGCTTGTGGCGAATTGGAAGAATGTCGCTAGCCTTCATTTCCCTTCGCAAAGTAGGCTTTTTGCCCTTTTCTCTTTTTTCTTCCTTGTCTGCCTGTTCTACGCCATGGCGAGCGGGTGGAAAGGCATGGAGAAGAGTGTGTATTTCTTGCTCTTCTCTTTTTGCGCATATGTGGCGTTCATGTCCACGAGTGCCGGTAGGGATTTCGATTTCGATGAGTTTGTGAGGGTCGCCCTCTTGCTCTCGTCATGCTTGGCCGTGCTCAATTTCTATTGCCTTGTGAATGGGCTGATTGTCGATTATGGAGACGTTGAGGCGGTGAGGAATGAGGAGAGGAACATCTTGGAGCGTTTCACAATGTCGGGAGGCAGTGTGGTGAACGTGTTCGTGTCGTTGTGGGCCTATAGGAGGCGATGTCTCCCTTCCGTAATTTCGTGGGTGTTGCTGTTGCTTGTTCTGATAGACTTATACGTCATACTAGCGTTGGGAAAGCGGACGCCGTTGGTCGTCTCATTGGTGTCGATCGCCGTGTTCGTCTTTTGGGGGGATTTTAGGTTCAGGATTAATTGGGGGGTCATCGCTGTCGCATTTGCGGCAGTCCCTTTGCTTGATTCCAACTTGTTCTCCGAGAACTTCGATTCTTTCAAGGAGAGGTTCGTGTCTGGTGTGTCGGAGATTTTCACCGGGGAGGCCGTTGGCGATGTCCATACATCCGGATTGGCGCGCTACGAGTTGCGTGAGAGAGCGTGGCGGCGCATGGCGACCGAGTTCTCTTTTGGCAACTACGTTTTCGGTAAGGGCTACAACTCTTTGGGGCAGATTGACAACCCGCTTTTGCAGGCCTACTTCGAGATGGGGCTTGTTGGTTTTGGGGCTGTTCTTTTGTCTGTCTTGATGCCGTTTGCCCTCCTTCTCGGCCGGTGGCGGCGGTTGTGGTATATTCAGTTTGCGGCCATGTGCCCTCTTTATCAGGCTTTGGCTGTGTTAAATTCGGGGAACCCCTATTTTTTCGGGAGGTGGAGCGCATTGGGAGTGTGCCTGTTTTTTGTGGCTAATGTCCACAGGGCGAGACCGCAAGGTGAGGTGGGAAGTGCACCCTCAAAAAATCCCCTCGTCGGGGGATGACGCCCAACGTCTCGATGGCTTCTATGGTGCTGTTGGGGCGGCCTTTGGGTGCTAGTTCTTTAGTTAACGTAAGTGATATGAATAGTGAAATTGTCAACAAGCAGTTAGCCCCCCCCCTGGGAGGTTGTGGAGAGGCGGCGGCTGTGCAAAATGCGCAACGCGCCAGGCGCGAGACGTGGGTGGATAGCCTCAAGGGGTTCGTCATAATTCTTGTCGTCTTTGGTCACGTGGTGCAACGGTTGCGGATTGCCGCGGTTGCCGGTGGCAGTGAGAATGCGGGGCTGTTGCAGGCGGTGGAAGCGTCGATTTATGCTTTCCATATGCCGTTGTTTTTCCTGATTAGCGGTTTCGTCTTTGCCATGGCCTACATGGGCGAGTCGGGACGTTTGCGACGAGAGAAGGTTTGGTGGCAGGTCGCCAACTTGTTTTTGCTATATTTGGCTTTTGCCGCATTGTTCGCTGTCTATTTGTCTTTCAGTCAGCCGCAGTTTGCATACAACTTTGGTGGATACACAAGTCTTTGGCAATTTCTGCTTGCTAATTTTTATCTCCCATTGGGTGAGTATTGGTATCTGTACGATTTGTGCATCGCCTACGTGCTTTTTGTCGTTGGCGTCCGTTTTGTGTCGAGCAAGGTGTTGTTAGTGCTGAGTTGCATTCTTGCCGTTGTTGTCTCGTTTTTTAGCGATATTTTTATTGTGAATGGGCCTTGTTATGCGTTTTTTGACATACCTCGTCTGGTCACGATTCAGCTACCGTTTTTCTTCTTGGGTGTCGTTATCTTCTCGGCGCGTCTGAAGCTTTCGCTATGGGTGAGTTTGTGCGCTTTGGTCGTAGCTGCGACGCTTTTTGGCTTGTCCCATTACTCTCCTCTGAGCAGTGTCCGGGCTTTCACCTGGGTCGCCAACAGGGCCGCGGCTCTCGGGTTGTCCCTGTTTTTCTTCGACTTATTCCGTCGCGTGAGGCTGCTCGATTGCAATGTCTTGAGGGTGTGTGGAGAGTTTAGTCTCGTCATATATCTGTTCCACTTCGCCGCCATGAAAGTCGCCAATGTCGTCGTCGCGCACATGGGGATACAGGCTTTAGTCCCGGTCGTGATTGTCAAGAGCATTGTAGCCACGGCATTGCCGTTGCTCCTGGCCGTTGCCCTCCAGCGGGTGGGCCTCTATCGTCATCTCTTCCGACCGGCGAACACTGTGGGCGCCATTGTGGGTCGCCTGCGCTCCAAAGCATAGTTCTGGGGGCGGACGATAATTCCGGCGTCCCCAATGCGCGCGCCTCTGGGCGCCACCTGAGCAAGCCCCTGTCGCGGCATTTGTCCGCCGCAGGGGTTCGCTCGTGCCGCCCGGCGCCCGTTGCGCCCCCCCCCCCCATTTTCCGCGTTTGCCTAGAAATGCCTAAATTAGCGACCTGGAAAAAGTTGGCGCACCCTCACACACTAAGGACGGAGCATGGAGCAGATGCAGCGGAAGCCTACGCGGATAGCCAGGCGAAAGACACAGGAACCCAATAAGCGCAAGGTCATCCTCCTCGACGACGACGTGACGACTTTCGAGTTCGTCGCGCGCATGCTTGTCGACGTCTTCTTCCTCGACGCGGGCGAGGCGCAGAGGCTCACCGCGACAGTGGACAGGGAGGGGAGCGCCGTGGTGGGGATATACCCCCGCGACATCGCGGAATCCAAGGCGCAGGCCGGGATGGCCATGGCCAGGGCCGAGAATTTCCCCCTACGCATTACGACAGAAGATGCCTAGAACAAGAAACACGATGAACATAACGGACAGCATCAGGGACATTGAGGCTGTCACGTCCGCGGACCTCGTGCGGATGATTACCGAGGCGCTCCACTTTGCCGTCGAGGAGCGCCACCAGTTCGTTGTCCCCGAGACCATGCTCCGCGTCATGCTCCGCGACCGCGCCGTGGCGGGCTTCATGCGCGACCACCGCGTCGACCCGCGCCTCCTCGCGGCCGAGGTCGACGACTACCTCGACGGGCTCGAGAGGGTCCCGGAGGGCAAGAAGTTCAAGCCTGCGCTCTCGGTGGCTTTCCAGGCCATCTTCCACTCTGCCGCCAACCTGGCCGGCGAGGACGGCAGGAGGCTCACGCCCGACTACGTCCTTGCCGCCATCTACGCCATAGACAAGACCGAGGCGCACAGCATCTTGGCGCGCCACATCTCCAGCCGCCGCATGAAGAGCATCATGAAAGACTACTCCGAATATTGCGCCACGCGCGAAGACGGGCGCGACGCCGGATATGAGGACGAGGAGAGGCCCTACGACGACGAGGCCGACGCCGAGGAGGCGCAAGACGACATGGCGTGCCGCCGCGTCGACGAGGACCCGGAGTTCAGCGGCGAGCATTTCCACGGGCGCGACGACGACATAAGGCGCGCCGTCATCTCGCTGCTCAAGCGCAAGAGGGGGCACGTCGTCTTCGTCGGAGACCGCGGGGTCGGCAAGTCGGAGATGCTCTCGGGCCTCATCAAGGCCAGCAAGCGGCTCTACGAGCCCGGCTCGCGCTTCGGGGGGGCCAGGTTCTACAAGTTCAACCCCTCCGCCGTGGTCACCGGCGTCTCCTACGCCGACGAGATCGAGAACCACGTGGCGGACATCATCGACGACATCGGCGGCAAGGGAGGCGACGGCGAGGCTCCGGAGATGGCCGTGATCTTCGCCGACAGCCTCGCCGACCTCATGCCGCAGAACCCCAACGACAACACGCCCGACACCCTGCGCCTCCTGGCATCGCTCGTCGACGGGACGGACATACACATCGTCACCACGGCCACCTACGAGCAGTTCAAGAGGCTCGCCCAGCACAACCAGGCCATCGAGAAGAGCTTCACGCGCATAGACCTCGTCGAGCCCAAGCTCGACCCCGACTGCCGCGAGATGGTCCGGGCCGCATACGGGCCCATCTTGGAGCAGCACGCCCTGTCGTGCGAGCCGGCGGTGGTGGACTATGTCGTCGACGCCGCCGCCACGTCCTACACCAAGGAGGTCGCCATGCCCGGCCGCGCGCTGGACCTCTTCGACAGCGTGTGCGCGTTTGTCGAGATGGAAAACGGCCGGCGAGGTGCTGACCCGCAGGGACGGCGCGGCGTCTTCGGGCGCGACGACGTGGACCTCTACCTCAAGGCCATGGGCTTCGACACCATAGCCTCGCGAGAGAGCAAGGACGAGCGCCTGCGCGAGCTCGAACCCAACATGCTCAGCAAGATTTTCGGACAGGACGAGGCCGTCCACGGGGTGGCCCAGAGCGTCCTCCTGGCCAAGGCGGGCCTGAGCGACGACGCCAAGCCCCTGGCCTCCTACCTCTTCGTGGGGCCCACGGGGGTCGGCAAGACCGAGCTGGCGCGGGTCCTCGCCGCCGAGCTCGGGGCCAAGCTCGTGCGCTTCGACATGAGCGAATATTCCGAGCCGCACACCGTCTCGAAGCTCGTCGGCTCGCCCGCCGGCTATGTGGGCTACGACGACGGCGGGCTGCTCACCGACGCCGTGCGCAAGACGCCCAACTGCGTGCTCCTCTTCGACGAGATCGAGAAGGCGCACGCCGCCGTCTTCAACCTCCTGCTCCAGGTCCTCGACTACGCCAAGCTCACCGACAACAAGGGGCAGAAAGCCGACTTCAGCGGCGCCATAATCATAATGACCTCCAACGCCGGCGCGCGCTTCGCCACGGGCCGCGGCCTGGGCTTCGGAGCCAGCGCCGAGAAGAGCGAGGTCATGGGGGCCGAGCTCAAGAGGGTCTTCGCGCCCGAGTTCCTCAACAGGCTGACGCAGATCGTGGCGTTCCACGACATGACCCGCGCCATGGCCGAGCGGATCCTGGACCGCAAGGTCGGGGAGCTGCAGGCCCTGCTGCGCAAGAAGCGCAGCGTGGAGTTCGACCTCTCAGACCGGGCGCGGACGGCGTTGCTCGACGCCGGATTCTCTTCACAGTATGGGGCCAGGGAGATGGACCGCGCCATAGGCCGCCTCCTCAAGCCCGCGCTCATGGAGACTCTGCTCTTCGGCGGCTCGGCCGAGGGCGACAGGCTCGATGTCGACGCCGAGGGCGACAAGCTCGTGGCCAGGCGTCGGGTCGCCGCGCCGGGAGGCCTCTTTGGGTGACAGTGCCAAATTAGGGCGGAATCGTTGGCGCGCGTGTCCCCGCCGAGCGGAGAGCCGGCGAAGGCGTCGCCCCTCGTCCCCTAATTCTTAATCATTAATTATTAATTGTCAATTGATATGCGTCCAACTCTTTTTGTCCTGGCTGCGGGCATGGGCAGCCGCTATGGCGGGCTCAAGCAGCTCGATGGGCTCGGCCCCAACGGGGAGACCATCATGGACTACTCCATCTTCGACGCCATCCGGGGCGGCTTCGGCAAAGTCGTCTTCGTCATCCGCAAGGACTTCGAGGAGGCGTTCCGCGACAAGGTGCTCTCGAAATATGAGGGGCACATCCCCACCGAGCTCGTCTTCCAGAGCCTCGACGACCTGCCGGAGGGATTCCGTTGCCCCGAGGGGCGGCAGAAGCCTTGGGGCACCAATCACGCCGTCCTGATGGGCAAAGACGTCATCCGGGAGCCGTTCGCCGTCATCAACGCCGACGACTTCTACGGCCGCGACACTTTCGCCGTCATCGGCAAGTACCTATCCAGTCTGCCCGCCGACGCCCACGACGACTACTGCATGGTCGGCTTCAGGGTCGGCAACACGCTCTCCGACAGCGGCTCCGTGGCGCGCGGCATATGCTCCACCGACGCCGACGGACACCTGACCACAGTCGTCGAGCGCACCGAGATTATGCGCGTCGACGGCCCCGTCTGCTACAAGGACGAGAAAGGCGAGTGGGTCCCCGTGGCCGACAATACGCCCGTCTCCATGAATGTGTGGGGCTTCACGCCCGACTATTTCGCCCACAGCGAGGCCTACTTCAAGGAGTTCCTGGCAGACCCTGCCAACATCGGGAACCTCAAGGCCGAGTTCTTCATCCCGCTCATGGTCAACAAGCTCATTGGCGACAAGACTTCGACCGTCAAGGTGCTCGACACCACGAGCCATTGGTTCGGGGTCACCTACGCCGCCGACAGGCAGGGGGTGGTCGACAAGATTCAGGCCCTTGTCGACGCAGGCGAGTATCCTGCCAAGCTCTTCTAGGCCCCGGGCCTCAACGTAATGGCGGAGGCCGTCCGCGTCTGCTCGAGCCGGGCGCGGGCGGCCTCGCTTCGTAGTGGGAACTAGTTATGTGTCAAGCGGAAAGAATATGCATCTTCGTCGGTGGCCGTCAGATGGTTGTACGTATGCCATGTGGCGTCGCCGCCGCCCCTGTTTTGCCCACCCTCGACGAGGCCAGGCCCCTGTTGCCCGCCGGGGTCAAGGTCATCCCCGTGCACTCCGTCGGCGGTCTCCATGCCGCCAGGGTCCCGGCCTGGGACGAGCCTCCGGGCTCCGGGCTGCGCGCCGTCGAGTTCCGCCCCCTCTTCTCGCTTCTCGATGCCGCCCTCTTCGCCGCCTGCTGCAAAGCCAAGCAGATTGCCTATTGGGACGAGCAGAGCGGCTTCTGCCCCGTCTGCGGCGGGCCCATGCGCCCGCACTCCGACATCTCCAAGGTCTGCCCCTCGTGCGGGCATGAGACGTGGCCGCCCATCTCGCCCGCCATCATTGTCCGCGTCGAGCGCGGCGGCGACGAGGTGCTCCTGGTCCGCGCCCGCAACTTCCGCGGCGCCCACTATGGGCTTGTGGCGGGCTTCGTCGAGCCTGGCGAGAGCCTGGAGGAGTGCGTGCGCCGCGAGGTGCGCGAGGAGGTGGGGCTGGAGATTTCGGCCCCGCGCTACGCCGGCAGCCAGCCCTGGCCTTTCCCGTCGGGACTGATGGTGGGCTTCGTGGCCCAATATGCCGGGGGAGACATAAGGGTGCAGGAGGAGGAGCTGACCGACGCGCGCTTCTTCCGGCGCGGCGCCCTGCCGGCCTTGCCCGACAAGATGAGCATAGCGCGGCGCCTCATCGACGAGTGGGCGCTCGCCCCGGCGGCCCCTACAGGTCTATGATGTTGTTGCGGATGCCGTAGCGGATTATGTCCACCGTCGTCTTGAGGTTCAGACGCTGCATGATGTGGTTCTTGTGGCTCTCGACGGTCCGGACGCTCAAGAACAGCTTGTCGGCAATCTCCTTGTTGCTCATGTTGTTGCCCCACAGGCGCAGAATCTCCACCTGGCGCGCGCTCAGCGTGGCGGCGCCCGCCGCGGGCTTGCTGTCGGCGCGCGCGTCGTGGGCAATGACGCCGTCGACATATTTGCCCACGAGCAGGTCGGTTATGGACTTGCTGAAATATTCAAACCCGCCGCGCACCGTCATTATGCCCTGGCGAAGCTCCTGCGGATCCGCGTCGGTAGCCATTATGCCCTTGGCCCCGTTGCGGATGGCCATGGTGACGACGTTTGTCGTCGGCTCCGTCAGCATCACGATGCTCCGTGCGCGCTCGTAGCTCCGCGCCAGGCTGCGGACGTACTCCAGCGGGGCCTCCTCGCCGCCGTGGACGCACACCACCACGATGTTTATCCTGTCGGTCTTGACCGTGCCGAGGTCCATCACCTGCCCGCGCCCCACCTCTTGCGCCTCAAACTCGTCGTCCGACGTGGCAATGAGCCGCGTCAGGGCCGAGCACAGCAGGGGGTGGCTGTCATATACGCCTATTTTTATCATCGCCTGTTGTTTTCTCTCGGCTAATGTACGAAAAATATCGTGACGCGCGGCCTCCTAGTGCGGCGTGGGCGCGGCTGGCGGGGCGCCTATCTCAGAAAGGCGAGGAGGGCGGCGGCGGCGATAAAGGCCAGGTTGGCGGCAAGCGCAATCCTCTGCATCCTTATCGCCGCGTCCATCCGTTTCGATAGGGTCTTCGTTTGTTCGGTGGCCGCCGAAAGGTCTCCCAGTGTGCTGTTGTGATTCTTGACAATGCGCTCACATTCCTCCCGCAGATTCCCGGCCGCGTTGTCATATTCGTGGCGGATCTGTCCTAGCGTGTGGTCAACGTCGTTTCTAGTTGTCGAGATTGAGTTTTGGAATGCCGACGTGGCCTTTTTCAGCGAGTTGTCGAATGCTTCGATGCTCCTCTTGCGCTCGTTTTCTAGCCTGCTGTTGTTGGCTTCTAGCTCTGCCCCGACCTTGTTCAGTGTGCCGCCTAGGGCTGTCGCCACCTGCCCCAGGGTGTTGTTGAATGCCTCGACGCTCCTCTTGCATTCGTTTTCAAGCCCTTCGATGTTGTCTTCATATTCTGTGCGCATCTTGTCCAATGCGTTGCCGAAGTCGTTTTTCGTTGCCGAGACGCTGTTGGCGAATGTGGTCGCGGCGTGGTCCAGCTTTGCTTTGCAAGAGGCGATCACGATTTCGCTTTTTGCCTTTAGCCTGTTCACGTCGCCTTGGTAGTTGTCGCCTATGGTCGCGACGAGCGTCTCTATGCTTTTTTGCACCGAGGCCATGTTGGCGGCATATTCTGTCGTGGCTTCGCTCAGCTGCCCATACGCCTCGACGGTGCTGTCTACCTGTCTGCGCGCTGAGTCGAGGTCTTTCAGGCTTTTGGCGAGTTCGGCAAGTGCCTCGTTTATCTTTTCGTCAATCATTCGTTGGTGTATTTCGATGTGAGGAGTTGCAGGTTGTTCAGGTGCTTCTTCAGTTGCACGTAGTCGAACAGCTTCTCCAGTGTGCCTTTCTTTTCGGGCGTCACGACCGCGTGAGCCACGAGCAGGTCGGCAAATTCGTCCATGATGGTCCGCCGCCCGCCACTGGTGTAGAACGACATGGCGGCCTCGTAGTCTTCGCACAGCTCCTCCTCCTGCGAGGCGCCGCCATCTTGTTGCAAGAACAAGATGCAAAAGATGTTGAGAAGACTCAGCGCGGGGTTTTTGTCGGTCGATGCTCTGCGGATTAGCCTCACGGCGCCCTGCAGGTGCTTGACGTTGTCTATCTGCGAGTCGTTCCCGACGATGTCTGCGTCCACCACGCGAGCGTATTTCCTAACGAGGTCGAAGCTCGTGATTTCGCTCTCGTTGTGCATGTCCGGGTCGGTGTCGTCTTTGAGCGAGAACGGGATGTCTGCCCCCGTGGCGTCGTCGTGCGTGGCGAAGCCGCTCCGCGCATATTTGGAGTTGAAGTAGTAGTAGATGTAGTCTTTCAGCTCTTCGTTCGCCTCTTTCCAGTCTCTGCCCGGCCGGAGTGCCGTGTCGCAGAAGTGCTCCATGTCCTGGATGCTCTGCGCCCTTTTGGTGGCTATGCTGCGGTATGTGAACCGCGTCAGATGACGCAGGCTGGCCATGACGACGCCCTCCGTCGCGGCCATCTCGCGGACTTCTGCAATCATCTTGTCCGTCTTCTCCTCCGAGTAGTATTTGCGGTAGTAGGAGCGCAGGTAGTCGTAGTGTCTCTCGCTCTCCTTGCACTCGATGGTCACTCGGAACTCCTTTCTTGCGTAGTCTTCCGTGAAGTCGCTGATGAGGCCTATGACGCACATCCGGTATATGGCTTTCTGGAGAGCGGGCTTGAAGTCTGTGATGCCGTATATGTTGGAGTAGACGCCCGTCTCGCAGGTCACCGTTTGGGCGTAGTCGGTCTTGAACAGTTGCAGCCTGCGGTCGAACAGGTGCGCGTTGAAGTCGTCCAGGGGCTGCACATGCTCGTCATACGGCACGTAGAACGTCAGCCTCTTGCCGACGGCATATCGGTCTATGAATTTTACGATGCCCTGCGTCCGGCTCTCGGTCGGGGTGCTTACGCCCTCGAACTCCTCGTTGCTGATCCGGACTGTCAGTCTGTGCAGGAGCAGGTCCATGGAGTACAGCTCGAACTCTTCGCCAAGGAAGTTGGAGTCGTAGAAGTACCTGTTGGTGTCGTAGTCCGCCGAGAGCTGTTGCGTCGTGCCTTTGCGGACGTTGCGGCACGTGAATTTCTGCGGCGAGTACAATATCGTGGCGAGCGCCATCTTTTTGTCGCGCCCGGCGCGCCCCGCCTCCTGCACGAACGACTCGAGCGAGCCGGGGTAGTTCATGTGGAATGTCAGCCTGACGTTAGGTTTGTCTATGCCCATGCCGAAGGCCTTTGTCGCCACCATGACGTTCTTCGCCCCGCTCAGAAATTCGTCCTGCTGTTTGATTGGTGCGCCGCCGCGGTATGTCGTGGTGTGGCGGACGCCGCGCTTTTGCAATTGGCCCTGCACGCTGCCGACGCTCATCCGTCCGCCGTTGGCGCGGGGGCAGAAGACTATGCTCGCCACGTCGTTGTCCAGGGTCTCGAACCATTGCGGGGGTGCCGTTGTCCGCAAGTCGGCAGAGTTTACCGCCGCGCGCTTGCCGTCGTGGGTCACGTTCTCGCGCTCCAGGAATCGCCGTTTAATAGTGGCGACAGCTTCGGGTTGTTGGATTTCGGCGAGTTTCCTTGTGGCGTCCGCCATGACGTCCAGCAGTTGCTCCTCTTTCGTTTTCTCCACGTCTCGCTTGTCGTGCGCGTTGGGGGCGTCGATGGGGTGGACGTAATATTGGAGTTCGAGCCGGTTAGTGTTCTCGTAGCGGACTATGGCGTCGTCGTCCAGCGAGTACGCGTCCGTCCCCGACAGCTCCCGCTCCACGTCGGCCAGGACGTCGAAAGAGGCGGTGGCGGTGAGGCCGAAGAGCGATATGTGCTCGTCGTCCGACCCTTGGGGCTGGGCGTAGTTGTAGAGGTTGCGCCCCAGGTGCAAGTATGATATTCGGAAGTCGTGCCCCCACTCCGACACGCAGTGCACTTCGTCTATCACGCCATACGCGAAATAGGTCTCGGCCTCTTTCATGGCCTTGAGCGTCTGGCGGAATCTGTGGATGCACAGGCGCTCGGGCGACAGGAATGCTATCTGAGCCTCCGAGCGCACCAGCTCATATTCCCGCTCAATCTTCTCGGCGGACGGGAGGTCGCTGTTTATGTAGCAGACGCAGTCTATGCCGGTCTTCAGCAGTCCGTCATACTGGTCTTTCATCAGCCCTTTCAGCGGGTCGACCACGATGGTGATGCCGGGTTGCAGCATGGCCGCCAATTGGTACGTCAGGGACTTGCCGCCCCCCGTGGGGAGCAGGCCTATGACGCTTTGCAGGCTCAGGGCGCGGCTCAAGATGGGCAACTGCCCGGGGCGGAAGTCTTCTTTCTGAAACAGCAGCCGCAGGAAGTAGCGGAGATGCCGGGCGTTCTCCTCAATCTTGTGGTAGTAGCCCTGCCCGTCTTTTTCGACCAGGGGTTTGTCGCGGATTCTCCGGGTGGTGTGTATCTGCCGGCGGCCGCTAGCCGGTGTCGTCAGCGGGCGGATTATGACGTGGCAATCGTTGTAGGCCTTGTGGCGCGCGAACGTCGCGCCGGTGTCACAGCCGGCCGTGGGGGGCCAGCTCGAATATGGCGTCGTACGTCGTGCCGGGCGAGGCGTTTGCCGACAGCTCAATCTGCGGCATCGGCATCTTGTCATACTCTTCGCTCAGGGCCGTCAGGTGCGCGTGCAGTTCGCGGAAGTCCTCCAAAGCGCTGGCGGCCACGTTCGCCTCGTCCCCCAATACGAGAATCCGCCAAGCCGCCTTGCCGATGTCGAGCCGCCCGGTCATGAGCAGCTCGGCCAACGCTTTTTGGAGGCGCGCGGCGGCAATGAGCGACGCGTCGTCCGTCGCCCGCGCCGCGACCCGCGGCGTGGGCAGGGTGTAGTGGCCGCGCGAGATGAGGTTGCTGATGACTGCGTAGACGGGGTGGACGTCGCGGCGCACGGTGAAGTCAAAGGGGGCGAGCAGGTCGAACGCGTGGCCGTTGCCCACAGGTGCGTGCGGCGCCCGGGCGTAGCTGGCGAAACAACGCGCCGGCGCATAGCACGATGCTTTGCGAAGAATCTCGTGGGCGCCGAGGCCCTCGAATGTGAAGCCCTTTATGAGGCAAGTGAATTCTTTGCCGTTGGCGTGTCTCCCGAATTGCATCTCGTCGCAATCGGCGAACGTCGTCGAGTTGTCGGCGAAGTACGAGAAGAAGGCCTGGAGCCTGCTTTTGTTTTGTGGGGAGGTCGGGCCGACGCACAGCACTATGTGCCTCCTGTCGGGCGTCGTAATCATCTCGGCGGTCTTGCGCAGGTCGACCGCCTGTATGTCCAGGATGTTTGAGAATATGTGCAGGACGCACTTCGCCTCGGCCTCGGCGTCGGCGGCGGTGTACGCTTCCGCATCGTCGCGGCTTGCCGGCAGGGGCTTGTTGGCCGTCCTTATTGTCGCCTCGCAGTCCTGCCCCAGGGCCTGCCGCACGTGGAGGCGGGCCCTGCCGAGCGCCACGTCCGAGGGCTCCACGAGGGTCACGCGCCGGAGGTGGCGCAGCAGGTCGTGTGCGCGCAACCCCTCGACTACGGCCACCGTGCCCAGGCCCTGCCCGCATCCGTAGTCGAAAATCTCGAACCCGTCTCGCAGTTCCCCCCATGGGAACGCACATTGGTATGGCCTGTTGGCTCCCATGCCGGCAATGGCGTGGCGCATTTTGGCCAGGTGGCACAGCCCGTAGGCCGCCATGTAGGCGTTGCAGAGCTCTTCCTCCTCCAAGATGCCGGTCCCGTGGTTCAGGAATATCCACGGCCGGCTCCGCATTTCCTGCGGCAGGTGGCTGACGCTTATGCGGACCATGTCCTCCACCGTGAGGCGCTCGCAGGCCTCAATCTCCTCCGCGTAGCTCATCGGCCCGCAATCGTCTCCGCCCGGGGGTTCGCCTTGTGGCGCTCCCAGTTGCCCTGCGCCGCGCGCTTCGACGTGTTGGCGTAGCAATATTCGCACTGGTGGGGGCAGGTGTCATATTCGCCTATGTCTTTGGCCGCCATGCACTCGCAGAACGTGCGCTGCCCCGGGTCTTTCTTGTGGGTGCTGACGAAGAAGCGCCCGTCGGGCAATGCTACGGCCCCGGCGGGCAGGCTCGGGACGCCGAAGAGGGTGGGGGGCGGGAGGGTCTCGATCTTCACTTTCATGAAGTCCATCAGCTCGCCGTCGCGCCATGCGCGGCGGACGATGAGGTCGCCGTCGATGCACCGGCTGTGGGAGACGCCGAACCGGGTCAGGTCTATCTGCTCGCCGCACGTCGCGAGTTCCAGGCCCCATCCCCGCTCGGCGTTCATGGCCGACAGTCCGGCGGCGAACTCCTCCATCTCCTCCGCCGTCCACTCGCGGTAGGCCACGCCGCCGGCCTCCAGGTTCCGCTTCACTTTGCGGTAGGAGCCGATGTCGGCATAGCTGAAAACCATGCGCTCGCCGACGTCGCACAGGCGGTCGCCAATGCCCCGCGCCTTGCGGAGCAGGTCGCCAACCGATATGCGGTCGGTCAAGATCAGAGGGTCGAAGCGCCACACCACGCCACCCCTGCCCAGCCGCGCCGCGAGCGTGCGGAACGTTGCGATGCGCTCGCCCAGGCTCGGGACGCCGCGCTCCAGGCCCTCAGACTCATAGTCGTTGAGCGTGTATTGAACGTAGCACCCCGCGCCCCGCGCCTCCAGCTCGTCGAGGTGGGGCAGCAGCGGACGCGGGTTCTTCGACCAGAAGACAATGAAACGCGTCTTGGCGTAGGAGACGTAGGACCGCGCCCCATTGAAAGGGTTCGTCCACGCCGAGTAGCCCCTCCGAAGCCTGTGGAAGAACCATTCGGCGTAGAACGCCGGGATGTCCGTGCTGCGGCTCGCCGAGACTATGACGGGCGCGGCCATCCGCGCCACGGCGCCGCTGTCCGTAGGTTGCGCAATTTGGGGCCAAGTAGCCATGGTGGTCCAGTTGTTTGCTCGTGCGGGGGGCTGATGTTCCCCTCCATTTTTGGGTGGGCAATCGCCCCCTGACGGGCGAAGATAGCATTCGCCACGCAGTCGCGCAAGCCGGCCGCGGCCTGTCATGGTGAAAATGGGTTAATCTTTGGGGTTTATGCTTGCAAAATGGCTATATTTGCGCCAATTTGATTTAGACCATTGAGTTCATGCGCGAGAAGATAATAATACTCGACTTCGGCTCTCAGTATACGCAGCTCATAGGGCGGCGCGTCAGGGAGCTGAACGTCTATTGCGAGATACACCCCTACAACAAGTGCCCCGAGATTGATGAGGACGTCCGGGGCGTCATCCTCTCCGGCAGCCCCTCGTCGGTCCGTCAGGAGGGTTCGCCGCGGTTCGACCTCCAGTCCGTCCGCGGGCGCGTGCCGGTGCTCGGCGTCTGCTATGGCGCCCAGCTCCTCGTCCACACCGGCGGCGGCGAGGTGGCCCCCAGCGCCACGCGCGAATATGGCAGGGCGGTGCTGACCGTCGGGGCCCCGGGCTCGCCGCTCTTCGTCGGCGTGGCGGAGCAGAGCCAGGTCTGGATGTCGCACGGCGACACCATAACGGCCATGCCGGCGGGCTTCCGCCTCCTGGCCTCAACCGAGACGGTGCGCAACGCCGCTTTCAAGATTGACGGCGAGGAGACCTATGGGATTCAGTTCCACCCCGAGGTCTACCACACCGTCGAGGGGTCGAAGATGCTCAGCAACTTCGTCGTCGGCGTCTGCGGCTGCCACCAGAACTGGACTCCCGTCTCGTTCATCGAGACGACGGTGGCCGACATCCGTCGCATGGTGGGGAGCGACAGGGTCATCCTCGGCCTCTCCGGGGGCGTGGACTCCACCGTCGCCGCCGTGTTGCTCCACAGGGCCGTCGGCAAGAACCTTACCTGCATCTTCGTCAACAACGGGTTGCTCCGCAAGAACGAGTACGAGAGCGTTCTGGCGCAATATAAGGGCATGGACCTCAATGTCATCGGGGTCGATGCCACAGACAGGTTCATGGCCGACCTGGCGGGCGTCACCGAGCCCGAGCGCAAGCGCAAGATTATCGGCGCGGACTTCATCGAGGTCTTCAACGCCGAGGCCATGAAGATTCAAGACGCGCGGTGGCTGGGCCAGGGGACCATATATCCCGACGTCATAGAGTCTACGTCGGTCAACGGCCCGTCGTGCAAGATTAAGAGCCACCACAACGTGGGCGGTCTGCCAGAGAAGATGAACCTCAAGCTCGTCGAGCCGCTCCGGCTCCTCTTCAAGGACGAGGTGAGGCGCGTCGGCGCGGCGCTCGACATCGCGCCCAACCTCCTCGGCCGCCATCCTTTCCCCGGTCCGGGCCTCGGAATCCGCATCTTGGGCGACGTGACGCCGGAGAAGGTGCGAGTCCTCCAGGAGGCCGACGACATCTTCATCTCGGCCCTGCGCGCCGAGGGGCTCTACGACAAGGTGTGGCAGGCCGGCGTAATCCTCCTCCCCGTCCAGTCGGTGGGCGTCATGGGCGACGAGCGGACATACGAGAACGCCGTGGCACTGCGCGCCGTCTCATCGACAGACGGCATGACGGCCGACTGGGTCCACTTGCCCTACGACTTCCTGGCGCGCGTCTCCAACGACATAATCAACAAGGTGAGGGGCGTCAACCGCGTGGTCTACGACATCAGCTCCAAGCCGCCCGCCACAATCGAATGGGAATAGGGTAAAGGAGGTTGACGATTGTTGGAAGACACCCCCGAAAACTGTGTAGGTGACGCACGTTTGGTGCGTCCCTTTTTTGTGTCTGTCCGAAAGGCGGCTAGGCGGCCGTGTGGGCGGGTTTGGCTAGACGGCCATGATGGTTGGACGTGTTTACGTGTGCATTTTTGCACGTCGGCTTTTTACGCAAAGAAAATCATAACACTGTAGTTCTATGAACAGATTCCTATCCTTGATTCTCCTCCTGCTCTTCTCCGTGGCCCCGCGCGCCCAGGAGCGCTACGTCACCCATTTCCTCGGCATCCCCGTCGACGGCGCCAAGACCGAGATGCTCAGCAAGTTGCAAGAGAAAGGCTTCCGTGCGTCGACGGTCGGCGACCTGGAGGGGGAGTTCAACGGCAGGAGTGTCTACCTCTTCGTCGTCACCAATCGTGATGTGGTTTGGCGCATAATGGTTGGAGACGCTTTCCAGAGCAGCAAGACGGAGATCGTAAGCCGGTTCAACAGGCTGTGCTACCAGTTCAAGAACAATCAGAAATATGTGCCGCTTCGCGACGACCAGACCATCCCCGACGACGAGGACGTCTCCTATGAAGTCACGGTATATGACAAGCGCTACGAGGCGACTTTCTACCAGAAAGACCCGGCCGCGCCCGACACCGCCCCGGAGGCGGACATGCGGCAGGGGGATGTCGGTGAATTGGCAAACCGGCCGGTGTGGTTCACGGTGTCCAGGTACAGCAACAGCACCACCGACTTCCGTATCATGATGTACTACGACAACGAGTACAACAGCGGCGACGACGGGTCCGATTTGTAAATCCTTGGAGGGGGGCGCTAGTGCCCCCCTCTCTGCTTTTGGTTGGCTGGTTGCTTTATGATGACAGTCCTTGAGTGGGTCATTGTTGGAGGAGCGACAGCATTTGGTGTCGCATATGTCGTCCTGCGATTATTCAAGTGGCGTCGGGAAGTCAGGCTTCTGCGGACTGTCACGAGCGTCGGACGCGGAACAAGGTCTGAGCGTCGCTTGATATTGGAGTTGCTCAAGGCGGGTTTCAAGCCGTCCGCCCTCTTCCACGACCTGTATGTGGAGACGGGCCCGGGGCGCTATTCGCAGGTTGACGCTGTGTTGGCGACGAGGGTCGGGATTGTGGTGTTCGAGGTCAAGGAGTATGGCGGTTGGTTGTTTGGTCGTGGAGACCAAAGACATTGGACGCAAGTGCTTGCCTACGGCAATGCCAAATATAGGTTCTACAATCCGGTGCTTCAGAATCGGGCGCACATTGTCGCGTTGCGAGACAAGCTGAAAGAGTGTGCGGCTGTGCCGTTTTTCTCTGTAGTCGTGTTCTACGGCGGTTGCACTTTGATGAATGTAAGTCAAATCCCGCCGGCGACGTTTGTTGCGTACCCGGACGAAGTCGTCAGCATTCTGAGCCGGCTTTTGCAAAACGAGCCTCCTGCTGAATACGCGGATAAGTGGGGTGTCGTCGCCCTTTTGAGGGAGGCCGTGCGCAACGGCGACTCGGAGGCGGTTCGTCTCCGCCACATCGAGAACATACGCGCAGACTTCGCGAGCCCAAACTGACATGCTAAAGTCGGGCGACAAAGCGCGGCGGCGGGCGGAATAGACTTCCGCCCGCCGTCTTGGCTTGTGGGGGCGCGGGGCGGCGCGCCCCGCGCTTTGCCCTACTTGGCGCTCTTCAGGCTTCTCTGCGCGCTCTCAATCTGTCGCTTGTAGCTCTCTATGTTGCGGCCGTGGCGCGCCGCGGCGTCAATCTTCTGCAGCCGGTACGACGCCTTTGTCGAGATGGAGGCGGCCCCTTTCACGAGCATGGCGAAACGTTCGTTGTCCCTTTTCTTCGCCTCCTTCCCTTTTGCCATCGACGCACGCAGGTCTATGAGCCTCTTCTTATAATATTCCTCGCTCATGCCCTTCCATTCTTTTGGGGCTCCTGTTCTTTCCTACAGCGCCTCCAAGATTTTGTCCACCTTGGGCGAGAGGACAATCTCCGTGCGGCGGTTCCTGGCGCGCCCCTCGGCAGTGGCATTGTCGGCAACCGGGGCCGTGTCGGCGCGCCCCACGGCGTGCAGGCGTTTGGGGCTGACGCCGCCGGCAATCAGTATCCGCATGACAGACGTGGCGCGCTTGGCCGAGAGGTCCCAGTTGTCCCACACAATCTGCCCGCGGAGCGGGACGTTGTCCGTGTGGCCCTCGACGGCTATGTCGAGGTTGTCGTCTACGTTGCCGATGAAGAGCCTGTCGAGAGCCTGCTCCTGGGTCGGGGAAGTCGGCGGCGCCGCCGGTGGCGGCAGTCAGCTCCCTGGTGACGTGGCTCACGACGCGCCGCAGGGAGATGGCCGCCATCCGCAAGAGCGATGCGGAGGCCGTCGGCGAGCATTTCGAGACTTACAACAAGATGCTCGAGTTCTACAAGGACATCAGCGACGACAACAGCAAGCGGCTCGATGAGCTGCAGGAGAGCCTGCGCGCCCTGCGCGACGAGAACGAGCGGCTGCGCGGCGAGAACGCCAAGCTGCGCGACGAGGTGGCCATGCTCCGCCACCGCCAGGACTCGCTGATAAAGGAGGTCGAGAGGCTGAAAGGGGGCGGCGATGCTTGACCCGCTCGGCATAGGCGAGGCCCTCGGGCCCGACGGCGCCGCGAGGCTGTACGGCGACGGGTGAGGCGTGGCGTACGCCCGCCCGCCTGTCGCTGACGAAGCCGGCCTTGGCGACTACTACAGCGGCTATCTGGACAGACACAAAAATGACAGCGGATTTGACGCAACTATCTATGCGTCAAATCCGTACAATGTGTATAGCGACGATGCGGCCGCAGGCTATGCCGTCCTGCCGGAGGTGACGGCCACGGCCAACCGCGGCAACCAAGTCAAAAGCATATTAGTCAAACGAAGAGCGCCAGGCCATGACATCCCGTATATCCGCAATCTTGCTCAGCGTCTGCCTCTCCTCCTGCGCAGGGGGAGACAGGCCGCCACTGCCGTCTCAAAGGCCGTCATCCGCAAATCCCCCTTTTTGAGGGAGGAGTCGGGAGCGTACGTCAAGGATCTCTCCGGCTCCTACCTGGCGAGGATCACGCCCGAGACGAAGAACGTCAAGTCCATCCTCGGCAACCAGTTTGTCGAGGAGGAGAACCATAACACCGTGCGCCCGGCGAAGTACTTCCGCGACTCGCCGCCCGACACCCTGCTTGGCGACCGCAAAGTTCCGCTGAGCCGCATAAGGTATTTCATGGGCCTCCGCGACGGGAAGCTCCGCATCGGCAAGATTGACGACTTCGACGACGACGACGAGGTTGTGCCGGTGTGGAACAAGACGGCGCTCGTGCGCAGAATGGAGAGCCGTGCGCCATACGAGCAGCGTGACAGCGCCTATTCGGCGTTTCTCAAATACGACGACCTCCACGACGCCACGTCGAACCCCGCATACAAGGACTCCTCGGCGTACTACTACGACGTCTACAACCGCCCCAACGTCTACAAGACCGAGGGCGACAGCGCCGTCCACCTGCCGCCTTACGGCGACGAGTTCAAGAGCCTGCTCGTGTCGCCGGGCGGCAACGCCATGTTCCTCAACGACGCAGCGGACTTCACCGGCGCCCAGCGGGACATGGTGAACGGCTTCCTGGAGCGCGAGGGCGGCGCCTACCCCGTCATGCTTGACAACGGGCGCTACGCCTACTTCCTGGAGGGCAAGGACGCCGACTATGACAAATATGTGAGTTCCGACTTCTACCGCGACCCGCGGTACTTCTGGGCAATAGGGGAGTTGGGGAAGTATGTGGAGTAAAAACTACAAATCAATACAAAGCGCGGTAAACGACACGACGGGCCCGCACCCCAAACCCAACATGTCATCAACGACCGACGGGATATTGGCCGATGGGGTGTCGTCCGAGGGAAAGTGGTGGTGAAAAATCAGTAAACGCATGCAAAACGCGCAAAGTGACATGGCGGGCACAGTGGAGCTTCACGGCCGCAAGGAGATAGAGGACTTCTTCCGCGACGAGCCGGAGGGCCGCCGCCTTGACGAGTGGGTGGACT
This sequence comes from uncultured Marinilabiliaceae bacterium, assembly GCA_964534235.1. Classification (GTDB taxonomy): domain Bacteria; phylum Bacteroidota; class Bacteroidia; order Bacteroidales; family Marinilabiliaceae; genus W3P20-009. The sequence goes on along the minus strand of CAZHOT010000009.1, from coordinate 18,744 downwards.
TCGTGACGTTCCAGGCCGAAGGCCTCACCGTCGGCCTCCCGACCCATTACGTCATCAACGGCCGTGAGGTGGTTGTCCGTCGAAAGGCGCGAGAGGTAGTAATTTACCGCACCTGATGCAGTTGAAATAGCCTATTCTGACTATCTCTGGCGGATAAAAATAGTTGTCCGCTCCGCAACTCGGACACTTGATGATGATTTCATTCACGGCGCGCGGCGCTCATAAAAGCGGGGGTCATAACCCCCGCTGCTTTTTCATCAAATCATCCCACCTGTGGACGCCGAGCGCGCTGGTCGTGGAAAAATCTATGAGGTACGCCCCGACTATCTTCCAACTGTGCAGTGACGCGTCGATGACCTGCCCGTAGCCGACCTGGTGGAAGATGAGGTCCTTGTCGCTGTCGATGACGATGCCTATGTGCCCCTGCCCCGGCCACATCTCGTAGACCACTATCGTGCCGGACGGGTAGAACCCCTTGCCGTACTTCCCCTCGGTCGGGATGTTGCTCACGATGAACGCGCAGCACGTGCCCTCGTCGGTGTTGCCGGCCCAGCGGTCGAACATTTTCTTCAGGTTCCACACCCGCCTGTGGTCAATGCTCGTGTTTGGCTTCTTGATGTGGTAGCGCCTGCCGCCATTCACTTTGTTGTCGTGCAGTATTTCATTGTGCATCTTCTCCTGCAGGTCTATGCGGCAGTCGCGCAGCACCCTTATCACGGCGTCCGTGCAGACGCCGACGTTGGCGGGGACGTCGCCCATCGGGTAGCCTATGGTGCGGTAGCTCGGGTCGTAGACGATTGACGAGTCTACCCTGTCCTGGCAGGCTAGCACAATGTCGGGGTTGCCCAGGTCAAGGTTCTGCCCGGCCATGTGCGCTGCCGCCATCAGCATCGCCGCGAGCACCAAGAGTGTCTTCTTCATACGCTGTAAGTTTTTAGTTCTGCTAATATAACGCGGGTCGCGGCGATTTATTGTGCCGGGCGCCCGGAAATGTCTATCTTCGGGTCATATGTCGAGGTCATACAGGGAGCCGTGGCTGCGGTATGAGAGCCGGTGGGGCGGGTTGAAGCGCATGGCCGCCCGCATCACCCGCCGCGCATACAAGGTGGACATCGCCACGGCCCGCGCGATGTGCGAGATGCTGCGCACATGTTGGGATTGGACGCGTGAGGACGCCGAGGCCTTCTACTGCGCCGAGGCGTCCGTTGACGACCGCGAGAGACGCCGCTCGGCCTACAAGCGCATATTCAACGACTGTGTGGGCGTCCGCGGGTGGATGTCCTATATGTTCCGCCGCTACCGCGACGGCACGTCCAACAAGTGGCACGTCATCGGGTCGCGCAAGTGAGGGGGGGCGTTACCCGCCGCGGTAACGCCGCCCCGGCGTCGCCCCCCACTCGCTATATTTGCGACAAAGCGAGCGCACATGAGGAGATTCCGAGAGGTAGAGGCCGGCCTTCTTCCGCTGGCGTCCGACCGCCTGTGGTTCCGCCTCGATGGCGGCCGCTACAGACTCCTGGCGTCGATAGGCGGCGAGTGGCCGCGAGGTCTTGTCCGGGGGTGCGGCGCAGGGCGGCTGCCTGACCGACGAGGAGCGCACCGCCCAGGAGGCGTCGATAGTAGCCGCGGCTGCCAAGGCCGACGCCGTGGGCAGGGCGGCCGCCGCGAGGGACGACGCCAGGGCGTACGCCGACGGACTCGTCTCGGCGCTGACCGACGGCGCCCCAGAGGCGCTGGACACATGAACCCAAGGGGGGACGTTCGAGGAGGGTGTCACGGTGGCCGCCTAGACGCTGCGTGGGTCGCAAGCCTCTATCTATCGGAGTCTCCTCATCTGTGTTGAAGCATTTCGTGCGAAGATAGTGCGCGCGGGCGTGCCTCCGCCCAGGGTCGCGCATTTCCGCGACCCCACTTGCGGGACGCCCAGGCGTCCGTATATTCGCAAAAAAAGCAAGCCACATGATGATAGAGGTCATACGCCTCAAACGGCTCCCCGGCTGGACCTCGGGCAAGCTGCACGTCAACGGCTCCTACGTCTGCACACTTTGGAGGACGCCGACCGCGGCCTGGAGCAGTCCATGGGCGAGGACCGCGTGGCCGAGCTTAAGGTGCCCGGCTCGACGGCCATCCCGTCGGGCGAGTACAAGGTCACCCTCGGCGTCAAATCGCAGTGTTTTGGCAGATCGAGGTATAAACAAGGACACACTATAAAGAAAAAGGCATGGCAGGACAACTAGGCCATTACAGGTTGAGCAACAGGTCCATCGAGCTAAAGGGCCCGTTCACCGACAACAGCTCCCTGTACCTCTCGGAGCTGTTCAACAAAAACGCCCAGAACGCGTCGAACCACCTCGTCCGTCTCTTCAGCGCCAACCATGGGTTCCCGTCGTTCGAGGGCGTCCTCAACGACTTCGGCGTGGAGGAGTACGAAGACGACACCATGGTGCGGTGGAACGTGCCGGGCTCGTCGCTGCGCAACATCCCGCTCGTGGAGGCGCGCGACGAGGACGGCGGCGTCATCTCCGACGCCGACGGCGACAACGCCGGGCGCAACGGCTCGCCGTTCTACCTCGTCTTCGAGGACGAGTACTTCGAGGAGGGCGAGTGGGTCGTGGGCAACCTCAACGAGGCGTACCCGATGCAGATAATCGCCTCCTACAAGGAGGGGAACAAGTCGGTGTGCAAGGTCGTGCTCAACGGGCGCATCGACGGCGGCATCCCGCGCGAGCGCCTCCTCCGCGGCGAGCGCTTCTCGCTGGAGGGGACCTACGTCGAGAAGGAGTTCTCGCGCGGCGTGGGCAACGTGCGCCTCTCGTCCCCGATGGCCATGCGGACCGGCTGGACGCGGATGCGCTTCAAGGCCGAGATGTCGGGCAAGCAGATATACACCGTCATGCGGTGCAAGATACCCGTCACCGTGCTGGACAAGGCCACGGGCAAGCGCCACGAGAAGGAGGTCAGCTCTTGGGCGCAGTACGTCCTGTGGGAGGCGGAGCAGCAGTTCGCCCAGCTTAAGAACCAGGCCCTGGTCTACGGCCAGAGCAACATGAACCCCAACGGCGAGTTCAAGAACTACGGCAAGAGCGGCGGCGTCATCGAGACGGGCGCGGGCCTCTTCGAGCAGATGTCCTACGGCGGCCACGTCCACTACTACAACGACTTCGACATCGACATGCTGACGGACATCATAGACCGCATCTTCGCCGAGGGGAACCACCCCATGTCCGAGAGCAACATCCAGGTCCACACGGGCCGGTGGGGCGCCAAGCTGTTCAACAAGGCCGTGCAGGACAAGGTGTCGGGCTGGACGGCGTTCCAATACAACGGCGACACCCTGGGCGTCCTGTCGCGCGCCAAGAGCGACATCCACAGGAACGCCCTGCGCGCCGGCTACCAGTTCACGGAGTACATAGCCCCGAACAACATTCACGTGACGCTGTTCGTCAACAACATCTTCGACGACCCCGTGCGCAACAAGCTCATGCACCCCGAGGGCGGCACCGTCGAGAGCCGCACCTTCTGCGTGCTCGACCTCGGCGGCGAGGGCGACAAGAACATCTGCAAGATGCGCATCAAGGGCCCGCTCGGCGACCCGTCGCACGGCTTCCGCAACCCCTTCACCGGCGCGAACCACAACGACCACCAATCATGTATTTTGGGGAATGGCGAGACTTTTATTTGGGAAATGAGCGAGACTTTCGCCGTCCGCGTCAAGGACCCGACCCGGACGCTGCTCCTGCGCGACGCCCGCCTTGCCTGCGTTGGCTAGGAGGCCCGCCGCAAGCTCTACGACACGTCCAGGAAGACGACGCTCATGCCCGTCTACGGCCGCGCGCCCAGGGCCGCCATGGCCGGCGTCGACATGCGCTTCCGCCCCCTGCGCCGCTTCGTGGCCGAGACCAAGGAGTACGCCGAGCAGAACAAGGGCGTGGGCTACGCCGTGCGCAAGCTCCGGTGGGAGAGGAGGAGGGACAGGCTATGAGGGACAGGCCAGTGTCGATACGCGTCCTCATGGACAACATCTCGGCGCACCCCATGATGCGCGGCATCCCGGAGGAGACCGTCGTCCGCCACGTCGTGGACTTCATGCGCATCATGGCGTGCCCGCTGCTCCTGGGCGAGCGCACGGCGCGCGTCCGCATAGAGTGCCACCGCGGAGAGCTGCCGTGCGACTTCCTGGAGGAGGTCGCCGTGCGCGGCCCGCGGGGCGAGGCCTACCGGGCGGCAACGGCGGCCTTCGCCGAGGACGACGGCTGCCGCGGCTCCGACGGCCCGACCTACATGGTCAAGGGCGGCGTCATCCACACGTCGCTCCCGGAGGGGGAGGTCAGCGTGCGCTACCGCGCCGTCCTGCAGGACGACGACGGCTTCCCCCTCATCCCCGACGACGCCGTGGCCATGCGCGCCATGGAGGCCTACGTCAAGGTGCGGTGGTTCACCGTCCTGTTCGACATGGGCCGCGTCTCGCAGGCCTCCCTGGCCAACGCCCAGCAGGAGTACGCCTGGTGCGCCGGGCAGTGCGACACGCGCTCGCGGCGCCTCACGCCCGGCATGGCCGAGAGCCTCCTGGGGCAGATGCGCCAGCTCGCCCAGCGCTCCGACGAGCACGCCCGCGGCTTCGCCGGCCTCGGCGACAGGGAGAGGTGGAGGGCGCACAACGGGTGAAAAAAGGCGGGCCCCGGCTTCGGGGTCTCGCCGATACGCGCTATCTTCGCCGGGGCGGCCTCCGCGCCGCGCTTCTGCTGATGATATGCCGACGATAAGAATAACGGGCATTGGCGCCATCGCCGACACCGGCGCCGTCAATGTCACGCCCATGACGCTCGTCGTGGGCCGCCAGTCCTCGGGCAAGAGCACGTTCATGAAAGTGCTCTGCATGTGCCAGTGGGTCGAGAAGAAGCTGATGGCGGGCGACCCCGACTTCCTGTACTCCATTACGCACTATGGGAGGTTCATAAAGGAGCTGAAGTCGTTCTTCCGGCTGGACGACAGCTTCTTCTCCGACAGGTCGTCCATAGAGTATGACGGCGTTGCCGTGGGCATCAAGTATGGCGGCGGCAGGAACGTGAGGATTGAGAGGAGGCCCGGCGCGGCTCGCCACAACACGAAGCTGTGCTTCATCCCGTCGGAGAGGAACGTGGCGACGGTCATGCCGAACTTCGACCGGGTGTACAGGTCGCAGCACCTCGACGTCATCTTCAACTACTTCCTGGAGTACCAGGAGGCGCGCACCCACTACAGGAGGGGCGTCCCCCTGCCGATGCCGTTCGACGGCGACGTGTCGTACTACTACGACGAGGCCTCGGACGACGACCGCGTGGTGGTCGGCCGCGCGGGCGGCGAGCTCCGGGCGGCGTACGCGTCGAGCGGGCTCCAGTCGGCGATACCGCTCACGGTGCTCGTCGACTACGCGTCAAGGCTCGTCGGGAGGCAGCCCGCCAAGAGCGTGAGCGACATATCGAGCCTCGTCAAGGAGCTGATGCTCGCCGGGAACCGCGGGGGCGGGGAGCGCTCCTCCATAGCCAAGGCCTTCGCCGACGCCTACACGTACCGCGGCGTCAAGTTCTACATCGAGGAGCCGGAACTCAACCTGTTCCCGGCGTCGCAATACGACATGGTGAGGTTCATCGTCGGCTCGATAGCGCGGACGGCCGGGCCCGACGGGGCTGGGGGGGCCGAGCGGGGCGGTGATGACCACGCACAGCCCATACGTCCTCACGTCGCTCAACCACCTCATGAGGGCCTCAGTGGCCAAGGCCGCGGGGCACGCGGTCGACGTCCCCGCGCTCCCCTTGGGGAGCTTCTCGGCGTACCGCATCACGGAGGAGGGGACGTTCGAGGACATCGTTGACCACGGCCTCCACTTCATCAAGGGCGACTACCTGGACTCCATCTCGGACTTCCTGCAGGACGCCGACGCCAAACTTGACGACATGATATATGGCGACGCCGGTTTTCCCGAATAGCTTCAAGCCGGAGAAGGAGGCGCGGGGCTGCACGGAGTTCTCCGTCGGGGAGCGCGGCGTGAGGTACAGGCTGAGCCTGGCCCGCCCGGCGGACTGCGCGGCGTACCGCGTAGACGGCGGGGTCATAGACGAGCCCGGCGTGCCGAGGTGCGACAAGCTCGTCTGCGTCTCCATGCGGTCGGTCGTGAGCCACGCCGTCTTCGTGGAGCTTAAGGGGTCCGACTTCGAGCACGCCGTGAAGCAGTTGGAGAGCACGATGTCGCACGAGCGGTTCAATGGTTTCGCGCCGCGGCGCGCGCTGGCCCGCATAGTGTCGAGGAGGGTCCCGTCGAACGCCGGCAACTCCTGTCTGGAGAAAGCCAAGGCTAGGTTCAGGAGCAAGCTGAAGTGCGAGCTGAAGGAGGTGAGGCACGGCGCGACCGACAAGATGGACAACACGGAGTAGGAGGCCGAAGCGGGGTTTCTCACTTCGGCCGTTTTTCAGCAAGTTGCGGAGGGAACGCAAAAAAAAGGGGGCGTCGCCGAAACGACGCCCCCCTTATCCTCCTTTTGCCGTAAAAACATTACGGCGCTCCGGGCGTTCTTCGTAAATTTGCCGACGAAAAAACAAGATGCGCCATGCTGACAAAATTCGCGGTGACCAACTACCGTGGCTTCAGAGGGAGGGTCGAGCTCGACCTGTCGCGACCGGCCAACTACAACTTCAGCACTTTCGCCGTCAAGGACGGCGTGGTCAAGGACGGCATCATATACGGCCATAACGGCTCGGGGAAGAGCAACCTGAGCCTCGCCGTGTTCGACATAGCCAACCACCTGTCGCACAAGTGGAAGAAGCGCGACTACTACGTCAACTTCGCCAACATTGCGGCCCCCGACGAGCCGGTGCGCTTCGAGTACTCGTTCCGCCTCGGCGGCAGGGACGTCAGCTACTCCTACGCCAAGGGGCGCCGGGGCGAGCTCGTCAGCGAGCGGATGGAGGTCGACGGCTCGCCCATGTTCGAGAGGGCCGACGGCCGCCTGTCGCTCGACGGCGCGCAGTTCCCCATGCTCCCGGCCGTGGAGGAGAAACTGGGCAGCAACGCCAACAGCGTCTCGGTCGTGAACTTCCTGCTGTCGTCCTACCCGCTGCCTGAGGGGCACCCGCTGTTGGCGCTGTCGGACTTCGTGGACTCCATGCTGTGGTTCCGGTGCCTCGACGAGCGCGAGTTCATCGGCCTGGAGCCGGTGCCGACGATGATTGAGGATTTCATCGTCGGCACCGGTCTGCTCGACGACTTCCGGCAGTTCCTCGAGGAGGTGGGCGGTCAGCGGTTCGAGCTGACGACGCCGCCGGGCGACAGCAGGATTATCTACTGCAAGATGGGCGACGGCATCGCGCCGTTCTTCGAGGTGGCGTCGACGGGCACTAAGTCGCTGGAGCTGCTCTACTTCTGGATCAAGCACCTGGACGGCACGTCGCTGCTGTTCATCGACGAGTTCGACGCGTTCTACCACTTCGAGCTTTCGCGCGAGGTTTGCCGCCGCCTGTTCGCCCTCGACTGCCAGGTGTTCCTCACCTCGCACAACACGTTCCTCATGACCAACGACCTTCTCCGACCGGACTGCTACTTCGTCTTATCCGACGGCGGCGTCCGGCCCGTGTGCGACCTCACCGACAAGGAGCTCCGCCTCGGCCACAACCTCGAGAAGCTGTACAGGGGCGGCGCTTTCGGGCGATGATACTGTTGATTGTCGAGGGCAAGACGGAGAGGCGAATCTTCGACAGCCTGCGGGAGCTGTACTGGGGCGGGCGGAAGGACGTCTTCGTCTACACGCACGCGAGGGACATATACATGCTCTACCGCGCCATGCGGGAATTGGACGTGTTCGACTGCGAGGGCGGCGTTGACACGCTGGCCGTCTTGAAAGGGCAGGCCACGGCGGAGGAGGCCGTGAGACTGTCGGGGCTGTCGGCGTCGGACATCTCGGAGACCTACCTGTTCTTCGACTACGACTTCCAGAACAAGTTCGGCTCGCTGGAGGAGAACAACGGGGCTTTGGCCGAGATGCTCAGCTACTTCGACGACGAGACGGGCAACGGCAAGCTCTACGTGAACTACCCCATGGTCGAGGCTCTGATTTTCGCCAGCAGACTACCCGAAGGCGAGTACGCCGACTACGCGGTCTCGCGCCGGCAGTGCAAGGACGACGGGTTCAAGAAGTTGGCGCGCGGTCTCCCGCGGTACGATGGCTTCTCGCACCTCCTTCTGTCGGAAAACGATGGGGAGTCGCCGGAGAAGAAAGCCTCAAAGGCGGCTAAGGCCAAAGGCAATTGGGAGGCCTTGAAGAAGATAACGGAGGACAAGGCCGCGTACATTTGCGGCGAGGCCTCCCCGGGCCAGTCGAGGATATTCCAATGCCAGCTTGACAAGTACGTCAACACGGGGGAGTGCCGCGTGTCGGTGCTCAGCTCCATGCCGCTGTTCCTCTCGGAGTATTTTGGCGGCTGACTCTATCTGTTTTCTATTAGACTGCGACGCAGGTTTAGAAGTACGTCCGCACGCAACGTCCTCAACTCGTCGTCGTTTGGCAACAGCGCGAGCAACACATTACGCAACTCTTCAGCCCTGTTAGCTGATATTTTACCAAGTATGGCAAGCAATACGGCCACCATTCCGCTCAAATTGTTGCTCATGTAAGCCTTGATGCTGACTGCGGGTGATGATTTTATCATTTTGCCAACAATAATGTCGAATAATGGCTTTCCGTGCGCACATAGGTTTCGCAGGTAACGGAGATATTCCATGTAGTTCAGGAATATTTTATTATTGCGGATTCCGTATCTCTTGCATATATCACTTTTAAGCTCCTCGTCGCGCAAGCTGCTGTATAGCCTTATAACGCTACCAAATGGCATAAACTCCAATGTTTTCCATGCAGGCGCATATTTGCAAACATGATGTTTATGATGCTCCTGTATGACATGCGCGCGTCTTACAGTTTTCGTATAGAGGTTTAGCAACTCGTCGGTAAAGTCGGATTGGACAAATTTTCCACTTGCGAACCATGTTGGATGTTGAGAGTATTTTAGGCTTGCAGTGTATATGACAGCCGTCCGAAAGTTAACTTCAACCCTGTATAGGTACTTTGAAAGTATGTGGCGCAAGTCCGAGTCTAAGTAGTACAACTTTAGAGCATCCATGAATCTTGTTCCCTCCAAAAACTCATGGCTTCTCGGATTGGTTAAGATTTTCTCGAAATGATACCAATAGAATCCTAGACGATAATAACCTATGTCCGCCAGTACCTCCTTGGCTTTTTGCTCATCGTCTATGAGCATTCCTCGACTTTTTAGAATTTGAATCTGACTTTCAATAGTTGTTGCGACTTCTGCCATAAGGTCTCAAATGCAAAAAAAAAATCGGGGTTGCGCAGCTTGTACGCAACCCCCTGATAAAAACCTTTTTAGGTGCAAACCTGCCAGCTTGTGGCAAGCGGCACCGTACCCTCGAGTACAACGCAAAGGTACGAATATTTCGGAAAGTCAATGCTAATCCCCACACAGAAAATCCCCGGCGGAATCGCAGACCGCCGGGGATTTTTGCGCCAACCCGTGGCGCGTCCTGTGAGGAGGCCGTGAAATCTGACTTTAAAATCCGCCGTCCGCCAAACCCTCGCTCCCCTCGGACAACACAAAGATACTGCTTTCTGTCGAATCGGCGCAATGATGTGCCATGAAAATACGCTCGTAACAGAAAAAAAACCGCCCGCTCGACGTCGCGTCGAGTGGGCGGCCTCTGCTACACTAGTCAGACTAAACTAACATCCCGCCGTTGCGGAAGCCAGCAATTTCTAACACCGTTTCCCTATGGGTCGCGCAAATGTACGAGATTGTCCGCACCCGGCAAGCGCCAGCCAGGATGTTTTTCCGGCATCGGCGCGCTTGGGGCGCACGCGCCGCTAGTTCGGCTACTCGTCGAGCCGCCTCAGCCTCTTGCCGCCGTCCTTTATGGCGCGCCTCACCGTCGGGAGGCTGACGTCCTGCGGCAGCTGCTCCGGCGTCACCCCGGTGTTGCGCACCACCATGTCGCGCACCTCCTTGCCGACGTTCCTGTGCGTCTCCTCCAGGGCATACTGCCCGCTGACCCCGCGAGACTTTATGCGCTCCTCGGTCTGCGTTATGCGGAATAGGTTCGCCGCCAGCTCCGTCCGGCCCATGGTGTCGAACAGCCGCTTGGCGTCGACGCCCCTGCGGCGGGCCAGCTCGCCGTGCATCATGTTGTACATTCCGATATACCCGGCGTTGTGGAACCTCGCGTAGTCCTGCACCCCGGCGTCTTTCGCGGCGGCGGAGAGCGACTTGTTGCCGTCGCATATCTCGTCCCTCATCATGAGGCGCTCCATCTGCCCGCGCTCGCCGCACTGGCTCTCCAGGAGGCGCGTCTGCACGGCGAAGTACGCCTGCATGGCCGCCACCTCCCGCTTCGAGGGGTCGCCGTTCATCGACGCCAGGTAGCACGCGAAGCGCGTCATCTTGTAGTCGCGCGAGGGGCTGCCGCCCTCGCCGCGCTCATGCGCGCGGATGTTGTCGTGGATGTCGGCGCCGAGCGACAGCAGCGCCCTCTCCGTCCGCCTCAGCACCGGCTCGAACGACTTCAGGTCCCTGTAGCCGAGCATCAGGCACACCTCCGACGCCCACCAGAACGTCATGCCGTTCTGGTTCTTGAAGTCCTCGAACGACAGCCCGCCGCCCCCGCTTGTAATCTCGTCCATGTCCTCACAGTTTTTTTTCGTGCCGTAAAGGTACTACATCCGCGCCACTCGGCGGTCTCGGCGGGAATGGCTATATTTGCGCCACACGGCGATTAGTCATATGAACTACAACGCGCTCGGCGTGGCCAACGAGCTGATAGACCTGGCCGACAATGACGGCGTGGAGCTGACGCTCCTGAAGCTCGTCAAGCTGACGTACCTGTCGTACGCCTTCGGGCTCGTGCTGGCGCCGCGCGAGCCCATGATAGACCCGCGCTTCGACAAGGTCGAGGCGTGGCGCTACGGCCCGGTCATCCCGTCGGTCTACCACTCGTTCAAGCACAGGCGCGACGAGCCGATACGGCGTGAGGACATGGCCGTCGCCATGGTGGGCGAGGACGGCGGGCGGTGCGAGTTCGCCACGCCGCGGATTGAGGGCGACAGGGCTCTGAGGACCATAAAGTTCGTGTGGAAGCGCTACCGTGGTGTCTCCGCCGGGCAGTTGGTGGACATCCTGCATCTTGACGGCACGCCGTGGCGGCAGTCGTACATACCTGGGGTCAACGCCGAGATTCCGGAGGAGGTCACCAGGCGGTTCTACACCCTGTTCGTGGACCTGCTCCTTAAGAGCATCGAGGAGCGGACGCCGGCCACAACCCCCGCATAGCCCCGGCGCGCGGGCAGTGGTTTGAGCAGTTCTCCTTATATGACAAATCTGTCCGCCGCGTCAGCCACACGTAGATAGGAGCCTACAGGCCTTCCTCGTCGATGTCTATCGACCCATGGACTTTCAGCAGCTTGTAGCACGCTGGGGCTCCATTGTTCGTCTGCACGACGACATCGACATGGTAGCCCCTCGTGAGTGGGTTCTCCTCTCCCTCCAAAAGCTCCCCTGTGTCGTTTATGAACACAATGGGGAGCGGCTTCGGGAAGATGTTCTCAATTCTGCCGCGGCCGCCTATCCTGCCCCCCTCTTTCTTTACCTGTGTGAAGACCAGCAGCTGCATCAGCCTTGGTGTCTCGCAGTCCTCGGGCCGGGCTGAGCCGACCATGCTCGCCACCCTGGCGCACTGCGCGCCGGTCAGTATCATGACTCCGTTGTTTATGACGCTCCCGTTATCGGCTATGGCACTGATTTCCATTTTGGAATTCTCCCCAACGTTTATGCCGGCAATGTTCTTGAACTCCGCCGCCTCCTTTGGCGACACTTCGTCTTTCCGACCGTTGATTAGCTTGTCATACAGCGTTTTGAGGTATGGCACGTAGTCCTGCACAGCGGACGTTATGGCCGGGGTGACCGCCGCCATCGTCGCCACAAGGTCTATCAGCACGGACCCTTTGTCCACCCCTTTCAGGCACAGCCTGCCGGCTTGCGCTCCGTTGTCCCTGGCGAATGACGAGAAGTTGCTGCCCATCGCCCTCAGTCCCGTCGTGAATTTGAATAGGTCTATCGGCCCGTCCGGGCAGAGACGGATTCTGATTGAGCTTTCTGTAAATTCTTGTGGCATAATTAGTTTTGTGGCAAAGGTAGGCATAATTGCAGGTCGGGTGTGACCGTCCCCCGAAAAAAAATCAGCATTTTTTGCCCCCTGGGTGAAACAAAACGGGGGCGACCCGCGTAAACCATTATATAACAAAAACTAAAAAACGGAGGGCGTTATGAAGGGTTGGGTGATTTCTCTGCTGTCATTTTTACTTTGCTTGCCTCTGTTGGGAATGAAAGAAGGTTGCAATTTCGAGGGGAGCGATGAAGAATGGGTTGATAACAGCTACGCAAAATATGACGAAAAGGATATAAAGGCGCGAGTCGTTAATGAGCTGTTTGGTTATGGGGACTACTTCTATAACTTGCGGGATGACGAGCGCTTCGTATACTCTTGTGCAGAAACGGCGATATACGACACAAAGCATGAGCAGATTATTATACATGTGAATATGCCGTCTGACGTGATAGAGAAGCTCTTCGAGAAGAAAATCAAGAAAGCGAAAAAGTTGTCTTATAAGTTTGTTGAGTGTGATGAGTATTGGGAGGGTGACACAAAATTCATGGGGCAAGAATTAGCGTGTTCCTACATCATAAAGATATAGAATTGCGGTAAGCGTAACGTATCAAACCGAATGGGTGACCAGTCGGTTTGATTTTTTTATATCTTAGCGGCAAATCATAGACTATGGAAGAAGAAGAATACCTGAGATACTTGCAACCGCTACAGCCGATGCTACCTGTTAGCGAGGGATGGGCAAGCAATGCCATTGCAGTCCCCAGTATGCCAGAGTCGCAACGACTTGCGTATGAAACGCAAACGAATTTCGGACGCGGCCAGGCGGCTGACCGTGCAATGCGTGAAGGCAGATTGAGCCGCAACAGTCAAGACCCCGCATTGCGAGGTCAAAAGTATCCGAAGAGGGGCTATTCCGTTTGGGCGCACGACAGCGGGCATGATGTTGGAATGGGTTCTTTCCGTAGAGTACACGAAAATACTCCTCTAGTAGAAACGAAAGACTATGACAACTATGCCATAGTTCCTGATGGGGATGATCCCACTAGGTATTTCACACCGCTAGTGACTAGAAACGGTCTCGGTTACAGTCGTCCAGACTTAAGGTTTGATGACATAGAAAACATTCCAGAACCGAGCCAGCGGAACGTCCGAGCACACCAAATACTAAATGGACTGCAAGCGGCACTCCGTGAGTATGGTGTGACTGACGACGAGTTGCGCAGTGTCGGAATCAACGGTTACGATGGAATTGGACCCGATGCCCTTTATAGGATAAGGGGAATGAAATTCCGGGAGCCGGAGAGCAAACTCATGAGGGCTGTGTCAGGTTTCATGGGAAGCAATGGTGATTATGCAATTAAGAGTCGTATAAACAATGACGACATTGACAGAGTGACCAACTTTCTTCGGGAAAACTATCGACCAGGTAAATATTACTCCATGCCCGAGGGCGTCCCGGAGCGGACCCGCCTGTACGCCAACGGCGGCCCTATGCCCAAGGCGTCCCCGGAGCGCATCCGCCACGAGGGGAGGGTCCTGGCCCGCGTGGGCGGCAACGAGAGGGAGGACTGGTATCTGTAGGGGCATGTGGAGACGCGGGGGGGGGGGCTATTGAGAGTCACGACTGTTGCCGGCGGCGCCGGGCAATTTTGACGCCATGCTAGACTTGGACAAACTGTGGAGGAAGCTGGAGGACGCCCTCGCGGCGGAGACGCCGGAGAGCCTCACGCAGTGGCTGGATGAGCAGAGGCGGAAAGACCGCGAGGCGGGCGTGGACAGGGACGCCGGCGACTATATCGCGCCGACGGATATGGAGCCGCCCGGCTTGCCTCCCGCCACACGTTCTCCAACGCCTTGAAGCCCTAGGGCTTCAAGGCGTTGTTTTTTTGGGCGGTGTCCTCCGTCTCCACCACTAGCTCCTCTGTCACAATGTCATGGAAATACACCGGCGGCAGAATCGTCCCGCCCACCCGTCGCCCCAAGCGCCTCGATGAGCAGGTACACCGTCGAGGACGGGTTGCCCCGCCCGCGCAGGGACTTGGCGCGGGCTACCGCTGTCTCCATTCCGTCGCGCAGGACTGCCATCAGCTTTGCGTCGATGTGCCCTTTCCTGTAGTCGGCGACGCGCGACTTCAGCCTGTCGAGGCACGCCTTGGATGTCAGCTCGGCCCGGACGTCCTCGGCGTGGAGCAGGAACCACAGCTCGATGCACGGGTTCGACAGGAGCGGCGTCGCGTCGTCGATGGCGTCGAGCCTGTCCGCCATGCCCTCCACGTCGAGGTCGAACATGAGGAACACGCGGTCAAGTCCCGGGGTCCACCCGAACCTCTGAAGCGCGTGGTCGATGGACTTGCGCGAGATATTCGACTTGGCCGGCTTGGGCACGACCTGCACCGGTGACTTGCACTCACCCATGAGGAATCTCACGTACTCCGCCTCCGTCTTCCCCTCGCAGAAGACGAAGAACGTCCGAACCATGACCTTGCCTGTCGGCTTCCTGCCGCTATGCGCCATACTCCTCCTCCCTGACGTACGGCACGGCGGCGAACCTGCCCTGCAGGTAGTACTTCCGCATGTCCATGCCGTCCTTGAAGCCGTCGAAGTCGAAGAGAGAGTACAGCTCCGTGGCCCCCGACGGCAGCTTGTTGGCGAAGCACACCTGGTCCCGGCGGAGCACGTCGGCGTCGAGCAGCATGAGGTCGTGCGACGTGAAGACGAGCTGCGACGACGCGCTCCTGTGGAACATCCTTATAACGTGCTCGACGAGGCGGTAGTGGAGCCCCGCCTCGATCTCGTCGACGAGGACGAACTTGCCGTCACCGTCGGCGAGCGACACGAGCGAGAGCATCATGTTGAAGAGCGTCCGCGTCCCGCCGGACTCCTCCGTGTGGTAGTCGAACGGCACCGACGGGTCGTTGCGGTGGTAGGTGGTGAGCACGAGCCTCCCGGCCTCCATCCTCCACCTCACGTCCACGATGTCCATGTCCGCCGCCGCCATGGCGCCGAGCATCCACCCCTTGTAGCGCTCCAGCCTGTCGCTCACGAGCTCGGCGTACGGTGTCTTGTAGTAGTCCAGGACGAAGGCGTCGCGGAAGAACCTGTAGACGGGCTTCACGGCGTCGCGGTTCATCTGGCTCGCGCGCGAGAGGAACAGGCAGTTCCCCGGCGTGCTCTCGGCCACGTCGGCCGGCCTGGCGATTCCCGCCCCGAACTTGTAGGCGGCGGCGCCCTTGCCGCGCCTCTCGTCGCGCTCGAAGACGCTCACGCGCCTCCCCCTCGTCGATACGAGGCTCAGCGCCTCGGTCTCGAAGCCATCCGTCGTCATCGTGAACCCGTACTCGTAGGCCGTGCCGCCGGTCTCGAAGCGTATGAGGAACGAGCTGGGCCTGCCGCCGCCGCCGAACTTGAAAGGCGCGAACCCCAGCCTGTCGCCGTCGTTGTTGGCGTGGGAGTGCAGAATTATGTCCACGCAAGCGCGTATGGCGTTGAGGACGTTGCTCTTCCCGGCCGCGTTGGCGCCGAAGATGCCGACGGACTTCAGGACCTGCTGGCCCCCCCTCTCGAACGTGTTCCCGACGAGCCTGCGCATGGCGTTGGAGCGCGAGGGCGCGGCGCGGAGGTCGAGGGTGACCTCCGCGTCGATGGAGAACAGGTTGGACAGCTTGATGAATTCGACCATATCCCCAAATTTGCGAAATCTTCGCGAGAGCCGCGCCGCCGCCGACGACTTTTTTTTCTCGCCGCCCGCGCGCCCTCCATTCCGACCCAGCAAAATCCTCTGCCAATTATTGCTATATTTGCGAATCCGTGCCACGCCGCGCGCCGTCTGCCAGGCTCATGGACTGGGAGGCGGGGCGGCGGGACCCCGGCGCGGGGGACTGAAAACCGCAAGCACATGACAGACGACAGGGGTCTCTCCCTCATATGGTTCCACTCGCGGGGCTGCGGCTCGTGCCGCCGCCAGGGCGAGGAGTACGCCCGCAACCCGCCCCCGCTGCCCCTGCGCCGCGTCGACGCCGCCACGCCGGAGGGGTGCGCCCTGATGCGCCGCCACGGCGTGGGCGACGCGCCGACGACGGTGCTCGTCGACGGCCGCGGGCGGACTGTCAAGGTGTGGGTCGGCGAGGTCGAGACGGCGGCCGTGGCCCGCTTCGTGGAGCTGTCGCGGGCGTGGATAGACTCGCGCCTGGCCTACCTCGACGCCATGGAGGGGCGCGCCCATGCCTAGGCGGAGCGTCACTGCGCGCGTGGGCGGCATGGGGCGCGACGCGGCGCGCGGCGCCTCGGACCCCCGGCTGAGCTTCGAGAGCATGAACGTCCGCGTCGTGGCGGGCGACAGGGACAACGGCGCCCTGTGCGTCACGTCCGAGCGCGGCACGGAGCGGCTCGGCGTGGCCGTGCGCGGCGTGCCCGTCGGGGCCTTCGCAACCGACGGCTACCTTGGCGTCCTCTCCTACGAGGCGTCGGGTGGCGGCGGCGAGGTGAGCCACATCACCGTCTACAGCTACTCCGGCGGCGAGGCGCGCGAGTACTGGCACTGGGACAGCTCCGGCTCGGGGTCCGACCTGGGCCTCCGCGACGTCCCCGCCGGGCGGCGCGTGGAGAGCGTCGTGAGCGTCGAGGCGGAGAACTCCGTGCGCGTCTACTGGGCCGACGGCGTTCACGAGCTCCGCGTGGTGGACTTCATGCGCCTCTGCGCCGAGGGCGGCCGCCGCCGCATCCCGCCCGGCTACTTCTCGGCCCTGCCGCCGGCGCCGCCCATGTCGGCGTGCGGCGTCTCCGTCAGCGTCGGCCACAACGGCGGCTTCCGCTCCGGCACCGTCCAGCTGTTCCTCACGGCCGTCATCAACGGCAACGAGACGAACGTCCTGTGGCAGTCGCCGCTCCACTACTGCCGCCGCCCCGACGGCCGGGCCTTCGACCCCGGCGCCTCCGACGGCGGCAACAGCTTCACCGTCGAGGTGTCGTCCGGCAGGTTCGAGAGGGCCGACGAGGACGCCGACCCCTCGCACCCCATGCGGCTGTGGCGGTGCGCCGACTACCTCGTCGTCTACGCCGTCCACCGCGCCACGGACGACGGCGCCCCCGTCGCCGTCAGGTCCGAGGTGGCCCTGGCCGTGAGCGACGTCACGACGTACCACCACGGCGGCACGACGGACATATGCTTCTTCCGCGCCTCGGCCGTCCTCACGGGCTCCGAGGAGGCCGCCGACCCCGACCACATACGCATGCTCAACCGCCGCCGCCCCGTGGGCGTGGGCGCCCTGGCGCACAAGGACGGCCTGCTCTTCATGGGCGGCTTCGGCTACCCCGCCGGGCAGGACCCCGACGCCGCCGCCATGGACGTCGCCGCCGCCTACAAGGCCGACAGCCGCGGCGGCTACGCCAAGCGCCTCGGCGACGACGACTTCAACGGCCAGGCGGCCGCCCACTCCCCCCAGCTGGCGCTCGACAGCTACACCGTCGGGCACTTCAAGCGCGGCGAGAAGTACGCCCTCGGCATACAGCTCATGGACGAGTGCGGCCACTGGGGCGCCGTCGTGCCCGTCACGGACAAGGACGGCTCATGCCTCCACGAGATGACGCTCCCCCCAAAGGCGGCCCTCGACGGGTCCAAGGCGGACCGCCGCTGCCACGCACTGCCCTTCTTCATGGCCGGGGCCGACGCCGTGGGGGAGATATTGGCCGCCCACCCCTGGGCCGCCGCCGTGCGCCCCGTCGTGGCCTATCTCGACCCCTCCCAGGCGCGCTACAGGATGCAGGGCTTCGCCGTGCCGACGGTATACTGCGAGAAGGAGCGCGCCGAGGGCCTGTGCCACGCCAAGCTGTCTCCTTTCGCCAGGGCCATGAAGTACTTCAAGGACGGCAGGTACCACCCGGCGTGGGAGACCGTGAACCCCCGAGCGTCATCGTCCGGAAGGACATAGACGGATGGCGCGTGGCGGGCATGCGCTCCGACGTCTACCTGGGCTCCCCCTCGAAAGACTCCCTGCGCACCGCCCTGGGCTACCAGCCGACGCACCTCGACAGGCCCGTGGCGAACCTGGCCCTCTCCGGCTCCATGCGCGGCGGGACGTACCCCGCCTCGCAGCACTGGGCGGCCCTGGGGTGCGTCAAGGACTACAACTGCGAGCTCCAGACGTCGTGGTACTACCGCGACGTGGTGTTCAAGAGCGCCCTCATCCCCTACTCCGAGGGCGACGCCGAGATCGGCACGGAGGACGGCGACGGCGGCTCCGGCGCCGTGTACGGGCAGGGGAACGACGACAAATTTCCGATGCCCCCGGCTCCAAGCCCCAACGGGGCGACATGCGTCAGCCTAGGGCGTGAGCCCTAGGGTTCCTCCGTAGGCCCAAAGACTTCCCGTAAGCCCCCCCCCCAAAAAAAAAAAGAAGAACTCCCCCAACACCCCCCCCATTTAATCAATGTATGTAACGCGTGTGCGCATCTAGACCCATTCCAAATACCCGGAATTCCCCCAATAAATTGCCAATTGCCAATTGCCAATTGTCAATTGTTTGTACCTTTGCACCCGCTTCCGGGAA
>CAZHOT010000008.1:0-160363 GCA_964534235.1 uncultured Marinilabiliaceae bacterium | reverse complement strand
TCAAAGCCCCAAAGGGGCGATATGTGTCAGCCTAGGGCGTAAGCCCTAGGACAAGTGGCGACATATGACAAGGCGTGAGACCGACGGACTCCTCAAATTGACAACTTCTCAATTGACAATTGACAATTGACAATTGACAATTGACATCCGACCGGGGGTGACGTCACGCCACTCAAAGCCCCAAAGGGGCGATATGTGTCAGCCTAGGGCGTAAGCCCTAGGACAAGGGGCGACATATGACAGGGCGTAAACCCTAGGAAGATGTGTGGGACTACATGATTAGTTGACAATTGACGATTGGCAAATTCCTGGTGTTGGTGGTTGCGTTTTTGGGGGCTTATGTAGGGACGCATGGGGCGTTTTTTGGGGGGCTTTCTTCCCTCTTCTTCCTCCTCCTCCTCCTCATCATCCTAGGGCTCACGCCCTAGGCTATCTTATATCGCCCCTTTGGGGCTTTGAGTTCGGGGAGGCGTTTTTTGGGGGTAGCCCCGAAGCGGCTGCATATGTCAGCCCATGGCGTGAGCCCTAGGGCGCGTCCGACCGTAGGACGCATCCCTTAGGACGTGTTCCCTATGGCGATACGATATACGCCCCCCCCAAAAAAATAAAAAGGGGACGCACGAACCGTGCGTCCCCTTTCATGATGCATCCCCACCTCGGGGTGCCAAATTTGTCAATTGTCAATTGACAATTGCTAAATCCACTTCAGCAACGGGAAGTCCTGCTTGTGGGGCAGGAGCGGGTTCGACGGGAAGATGCGGAGCCCGAATCGGAACACGCCCGGATAGTTGAGCGAGAGGGACACCTTGTATGTCACCTGCGAACCGTTGCGCTCCGCCACTTGGAACGGCTCGGCGTGGACAACTTTCATGTCGTTCTCGTCGGCGCCGCTGGCGAAGACCATCTCCAGGCCCAGGTCGATGTCGGCATCGACCTTGTCGAGGGTGATGGCTATGGGGTAGGTCTCGCCAATGCCGAGCTGCTCCTTGGCAATGTCGGGCATCTCGACGTTGACCACCTGGATGCGGTCCCATATGTTGCGCACCTTGCTCTTCCACGCCGAGAGGTCGCGGGCGGCCTTGAAGCCGTTCTCGCGAAGCACGGCGCAACGCTTGGCCTGCGGGATGTAGAAGCGGTTCAAGTAGTCCGTAATCATGCGCTTGGTCGTGAACTCGGGCGCAATCTGGCACAGGGAGTTCTTGATGACCTGGATCCAACGGTGCGGAATCTCGTCCTGCTGGTCGTAGTAGAGGGGGATGATCTCCTGCTCCAGCATGTAGTATATCGTCGAGGCGTCGAGCTCGTCCTGATAGTTGCTGTCCTGATAGGTCTGCTTGTCGGTCAGGCACCATCCGGCCCCCTTCTTGTAGCCCTCGAACCACCATCCGTCGAGGACGGAGAAGTTGACCACGCCGTTGAGCTCCGCCTTCTGTCCCGACGTGCCCGACGCCTCCAAGGGGCGGGTGGGGGTGTTGAGCCACACGTCGACACCCGAGACGAGACGGTGGGCAAGCTCCATGTCGTAGTTCTCCAGGAAGACAATCTTGCCGATGAACTCCGGACGGTGCGAAATCTCGACGATGTTCTTGATGAGGTTCTGCCCCCCCTGGTCTGCGGGGTGCGCCTTGCCGGCGAAGATGAACTGGACGGGGCGCTCGGGGTTGTTGACAATCTTGGCGAGGCGGTCCAGGTCGGAGAAGAGCAGGTGCGCCCTCTTGTATGTGGCGAAACGGCGGGCGAAGCCTATGGTCAGGGCGTTGGGCTTCATGCCCTCGATGACGTCCATGGCGCGGCTCGGGTCGTTGGTCGTGTAGAGCGTCTGCTCCTTGCGGGCGTGGATGTAGTCGTAGAGCTTCTTCTTGAGCTGACGGCGCACGTCCCATATGGCGGCGTCGTCGACGCCCTGGATCTTCTCCCAATAGGACTTGTTCGAGACGTCTTTGAGCAGGTCGGAGTCGAGATACTTCTTGTTGAAGCGCTGCATCTCGCTCGATGTCCACGTGCCGTAGTGGACGCCGTTGGTGACGTAGTTGATGTGGAGCTCGTCGGCGGTGAAGCCGGGCCACAGGTGCTTGAACATGTTCTTGGTCACCTCGCCGTGGAGCCAGCTGACGCCGTTCATCTCCTGCGACGTGTAGGCGGCCAGGACGCTCATGGAGAACTTGCCGTCGTTCTCGCGGCCCAGCTGCATGAACTGCTGCCAGGAGATGCCGAGAAGCTCGGGGACGTGGCCGAGGTATTTGCCGACGAGGCTCTCGTCGAACTTGTCGTGCCCGGCGGGGACGGGGGTGTGGGTCGTGAAGAGCGACGACGCGCGGACAACCTCCAGGGCCTCCTGGAAGTTGAGGCCGTTGTCGGTGTAGTCGATGAGCCGCTGGATGTTGAGCAGGGCGGCGTGGCCCTCGTTGCAGTGGTAGATGTCGCTCTTGATGCCCAAGATGTTGAGCAACCGGACGCCGCCCATGCCGAGGATGATCTCCTGCTTGAGTCGGTTCTCCCAGTCGCCGCCGTAGAGGGTGTGGGTCAGCGTGCGGTCTTCGGCGTTGTTGAGGGGGTGGTCGGCGTCGAGCAGGTAGAGGCTGACGCGGCCCACGTTGACGCGCCACACCTTGAGCTGCACCTGCCGCCCGGGGAAGTTGATGGGGACGTAGACCTGCTTGCCGTCGGCCGTGCGCACCTCGTCGACGGGGATGCTCTGGAACTCCTGCGCCTCATAGACGGCCTGCTGCTCGCCGTTGACCGACAGGCTCTGCTTGAAGTACCCGTAGCGGTAGAGCAGGCCGATGGCGGTCATGTTGACGCGGCTGTCGGAGGCCTCCTTGAGGTAGTCGCCGGCAAGGATGCCGAGGCCGCCAGAATATATCTTGAGGATGTTGCTCAGGCCATACTCCATGCTGAAGTAGGCAATCGACGGCTCGTAGGCGAAAGGCTGGGCTATGTATGACTTGAATTTGGCGTAGACGCCGTTGAGGCGCGAGACGAAGTCTACGTCCTTTGCTAGCTCGTTGAGGCGGGTGTAGGAGACGCGCTCCAAGAGCAGGATGGGGTTCTTCTCCACCTGGTGCCACAGCTCGGTGTCTATCTCGTTGAACAGCTCCGTGGCCTCATAGTTCCACACCCACCATATGTTGCGCGACAGTTCATGGAGGCACGCCAACTCGGTCGGGAGCTTCGACTTGACGATTATCGACTTCCACATCGGCTCGGCCGAGGGCGCAAAGTTTTGTTTGATGTCCATTGTAGGTTTTTGATTATGTGTATGCCATTTGCTTGTGCCTAGGCCGGCGTCGGTTGCGGCGACGCGCAGACGACCCCGCCCGCCAGACGGCAGTCCGACGGGCGAGGTCGCCATTTAGGTTGCCATAGGATGCAGATTCACATACGTCAGCACAAGCGGTTTTTACGAGTTACTGCTCTTTTGGTTCGCTTTTCTTGCGCGACGTCTTTTTTGCGGTTTTCTGCTCGTCGTCATCGGCTTTGGCGGCGGGCTTCTTGGCGGCGGACCGGCGGACTGTCTTCTTGCCCACCTCGACGCCGGCCTTGACCAGCTGCTTCTGGAGGTCGGAGACCTGGTCGTGGAGCTTGTCGTTCTCGGCCTTGAGGCTCTTGACCTCGCTCGTCTCGGCAGAGGGGACGGCGGCCTGGAGGCGCTCCGCGAAGTCGCTGAGGATGTTCATGTAGTTGATGAAGGCCTCGTAGGGGGTGGGGTAGGGCGACTGGTAGGAGTGCGACATCCCGTTGGCGAAGAACTTCGTGCCCATGTAGTAGAAGTTCTCCGTCGCCTGGAGATACTGCCAGTCTTTCTGTATTGCCGTGTCGTCGCACTGGCGAACCTTGTCGGCCAGGGCGTAGAGCTTGTCGACGGCCTCGGCCTGCATCTCGTTGCCGAGCCATGCCGTCAGGTCGCGCTCCTCGTCGACCCAGCTCGTGGCCGACGGGACGTTGATTGCCGAGACGGGCTGCAGCTTCGCGGCGGCCTTGGAGGGCGTCACGAACGCGTAGTTCTTGTCTTCGAGGAAGATGCTCGGGAGGGCTTTGAGGAACTCCTGGATGCCCGTCTCCGGCGAGTGGACAGCCCCGAACGTCTCATAGTCCATGAAGAGGTTCACCACCTCCTCGTTTTCGGCCAGGCCGTCGAGCCATCCCTTGAACTTCTGCGCCGTCAGCGGCCATTCCGACCAGTTCTGGTTCGAGAAGCGCAGGGCCACGTCGTCGCTCAAGTGGTAGTTGCGCGCCAGGACTTTGAGGTGCGGGTCTATGGCGTTGCAGTAGAGGAAGTCGGGGCTTTTCCACCCCAGCGTCTGCTTGGCGCCCTCGGCGAGCATCACCTTGAAGCCCATCTGCGACACCATTTCGCCAATCTCGTCGGAGTATATGAGCTGGGTGTTGCGGAATGTCGTCGGGACTTGCCCGAACGTCTCCTCGATGGCCTTGACGTGCGCCGCCACCTGGCGCTTGAACTCGTCGGCGTCGCGCACCGACGCCAGCGAGCTCGACGACGTCTCGGCGAGGAACTCCACGTCGCCGGCCTTGGCCATCTCCCGGAAGCTGCTTATGACTTCGGGGGCGTAGATCTTGAGCTGGTCCAGCATAGGGCCGCTTATGGAGAACGCCACGCCGAACTTACCCTTGTAGCGCCGGAGCAGGTCGGTCAGGATCTTGTTCGCCGGCAGGTAGCACGTGTGGGCCAACTTGTTGATGTTGCTCTCGTTGGCGTAGTCGTCGTAGTAGTAGTGGTCGTTGCCAATGTCGAAGAACCTGTATCGGCGCAGTCTGACCGGCTGGTGGAGCTGGAAGTATAAGCAGATATTTTTCATTGTCTTATGTTCTTTTTATGGTTGGGCCGCGCTAGCGAACGACGGAATCGTATACTTTCTTGATTTGCTTGGCGGAGTTCTCCCATTTGAGGGAGTCTACCTCCTCCTTGCCGTACTTGGCGAACATCTTGCCGAGCGACGGGTAGTTGAGCACGCCATACATGGCGTCGGCCATGGCGTCGACGTCCCAGAAGTCGGTCTTGATGGCGTAGGTCAGGATTTCCGCCACGCCGCTCTGGTAGGAGATCAGGACGGGGACGTTGCTCTGCATGGCCTCCAGCGGCGAGATGCCGAAAGGCTCCGAGACCGACGGCATGACGTAGAGGTCGCTCATGCGGAGCATCGAGTAGACGTCTTGCCCGCGCAGGAAGCCCGTGAAGCTGAACTTGTCCATTATCTTCAGGCTCGCCGCGCGGCGCACCATCTTCTCCATCATGTCGCCGTTGCCGGCCATGACGAAGCGGACGTTGTCCATCTTCTGGAGAACCTTGTGGGCGGCCTCGATGAAGTATTCCGGGCCTTTCTGCATCGTGATGCGGCCCAGGAAAGTGACAATCTTCTCGTTCAGTCCCTTGTGGGCGAAGTTGTTGTAGTCGCTGCGGATGGGGTCTACGGCGTTGTAGACGGTGACGACCTTGTTCGCCGGGATGCCATATTTCTCGATGACGGTGTTGCGCGTCAGGTTCGAGACGGTGATGACCTTGTCGGCGGCCTCCATGCCACGTTTCTCGATGTCGAAGACCACGGGGTTGACGCGCCCGCCGGAGCGGTCGAAGTCGGTGGCGTGGACGTGGACCACGAGCGGCTTGCCCGTGGCCTCCTTGGCGGCGATGCCGGCGGGGTAGGTCAGCCAGTCGTGGGCGTGGATGACGTCGAACTTGTTCTCCTGGGCTATGACGTTGCCTATGACGGCGTAGTTGCGTATCTCCTCCATCAGGTCGGCGCCGTAGCCGCCAGAGAAGTGGAACTTGCCCTCCTTGTCGGTCTGGTAGTAGCGGAAGCCGTCGCCGATGTTGAGGGTGCGGAGCTTGTAATACTCCTCCGGGTCGACGTAGGGGACGAGCTTCGAGTCCACCTCGATGTAGTCCAGCTGCTTGGACTCCTGCCAGTGGCGGACGCGCTTGTTGCTTATCGACACCGTGTTGGCGCCAATGATGTCCTCAACCTTGCTCTTGTCCTCGTCTCCAAAGGCCTTGGGGACGACGAAGAGCACCTGGAGGTTGGGGATGGTCGCCAGGCCGCGAGTGATGCCGTAGCTGGCCGTTCCCAGCCCGCCGCTGATGTGGGGCGGGAACTCCCATCCGAACATTAGTACTTTCATGTTGTTGCTGTGTGTTTATTTTGGTTCGATGAGTTTTATGAGTTTGAGGACTGCTGCCACGCTTATGGCCATCGAGATGCACCCGCGGCCCGTGTAGGGCGGGTTGCCGTTATATGTCTCGCTTATGGACCCTATGCCGTGCTGGCGCACGACGTCGTTGAAGCCCTCCACGATGCGGCGGAGCTGAGCCACCGACGAGTTCTTGTGGACGGCCATGAGGGCGTCGGCGTAGAACGACAGGAGCCACGTGTAGGCCGTCCCCTGGTGGGCGCACATCGCGCGCTCGTCTTCGTCCCCGTCCACGGCGCCGTGATATTCGGGGCTTTCGGGCGAGAGGGTGCGGAGGCCGTAGGGGGTCAGCAGCTTGGCCGTGGCCTGGTCCACTATGGCTTTCTTGTGCTCGCGGCTGAGGGGCGAGAACTTCAGCCCGGCCGCGATGACCTGGTTGGCGCGGATCTTGGGCGAGCGGTACTCGCCGTCGGTGCGGTCGTAGAGGGTCCCGTCGGGTTTGAGGAACGTGGCGAGGAACGACCGCCCCACCTGCTCGAGCCTGGGCTTCCACGTCTCGACGAATGCGCCGTCGCCAATCCGCTCCGCCACCTCCAGCGTCGTGGCTATGGCGTCATACCACAGGGCGTTGACCTCGACGGTGCACCCGTAGCGGGGCGTCACCATGTGCCCGTAGCTCGTCTGGGCGTTCATCCACTGTTGGGGGTGACCCTCGTTGCGGGCGTAGATGAGGCCGTCGTCCTGGCGGTGCATCTTGCCGGGGACGCCCGTCCAGTAGTGGTCGAGCAGGCTCCGCATCGTGTCGTAATATTCCGCGGTGTCGAAGCCGTCGGCCCTGAAGCGCTCCATCTCGTTGAGGCAGCGGAAGAACCACAGGGGGATGTCTATCGACGTGTTGTTGAGCGACGCCTGCTCGATGTAGAGCCTCCGCAGGTTGGGCAGGCAGGTGTGCAGGATCTCGTCGAAGGCCTTCTTGTCGTCCTGGAATATCATCAGTCCGGGCAGGGCCAGGAACGTGTCGCGCAGTTGCGGGTCTTTCCACAGGAAGCCGGCCTTGAGCATCAGCTGCCCGTCGGGTTCGCGCTCGGTGAACTGCTGGGCGGCGTTGACCAGGCAGCTTAGCAGCGAGTCTTTTGCCGGCCGGCTCTTCTCCTCGCGCGTGAACTTTGCCTTGAGCTGCTTGGGGTTGGCCGGGGCGAGCGACGCCGCGACGACGATGGACTCGCCCTCCTGCATATCCATCTCGAAGAAGCCCGGGACGTAGAGGTCTTCGCGGAAACCGTAGCCGCGGTAGCGCTCTTTGAGATATTCCACGTCGCGGTACCAGTCGGGCATGGCGACGAACTCCATGGGCTTGCTGCCCTGTATGCACAGGGGCGGGAAGCCCTTGTAGAGGCGGAACGACGCGCCGTTCTCTATCTCGGTGTAGTGGGTGTCGGCGTCCATGTTCTCGTGTGTCAGCTCGTGGATGCCGCGGAAGGCCAGGAACGGCTTGAGCCGCATGGTGAACTTCTCCGGGGCCTCGACGACGGTGTAGCGCACGAGGGTCTGGTTCTCGTTGGCCGAGAGGATGAACTGCTGCTTGATGACGGTGGCGCCCACGCGGTAGGTGGTCGTCGAGGTCGGCGAGGCCTCGTAGCCCGTGGCGTACTTGTGCCCTTTGGGCTCGAAGAAGTCGCCCTTGTACTCCTGCACGCCCAGGTTGAACGGCTTCTCGCCGGAGGAGATGCTGCACTGCAACGACGACAGCATCACGTAGCTGGCGCCGCCAAACTCCTTGATGGGGCAGACCAGCAGTCCGTGATATTTCCGAGTGTTGCAGCCGATAATCGAGGTGCTAAGATATGCGCCGGCCCGGTTGGTCTGCAATATCTCTTTGAAGAGCGAGTACTCCAGGTTCGGGAGTACCTTGCTGTCAAACTCAATGTATTTCATAATCTTAGTTTCTTTAACAGATACGAAAAGTCAGCTTCGGGCCCGTGCGGTGCGCATACTTGTTCGTATGCGTATATGCACACGCAACCCTCTGCGGCCCCCGCCTCTCCTCGTCGTCGCGCGGGCCCGGGTAGGAGTCTCTGTCTGGCCCTCTGCGCCGACGCTGGCGGTTTGCCGCATAGGCATCATTCTTGTGGCGGTCTTCCCTGTTGTTGTCTGTCGCTCTCTTGTCGTCCCTACCTCCACCGCAAACATAGTTATTTTTTCTCTAAGTGTACCCTCGGTGTTCAAACTTTCAGTTTCCCTCGTATGCCTTTGCGGCAGATTGACGATACTTTTCACTTTTGTTCCGCCTTTTTCTACTTTTCGTCAACGCCGAAGAGCCGGGCGGCGCCCCTCCCCTGGGGTGTCCTGCCCGGCTTTTCGCCAATGCCGTTTTTCAGTCCGCACGTCGCGCCTACTCTTCCACTAGGTTCGAGACCATCTGCTTCTGCCACGAGCCCCCGTCCCACGAGTAGCTTGTCGTCTGGCTCATCTTGCCGCCGTCGTAGGCGTACTCCTCTTTTTGCAGGCCCACCCGGCTGTCTCCGTTGTAGACGTAGGTGGCTTTCATGACGAGGTTGCCGCGGCTGTCGAACTCCATGTCGTCGAGGTGGTCGTTTCCGTCGCTCAGGTCCTCGACGTCGCGGGCAATCTGCACGTCCCACTCGCCGTCGGAGGCCATGCGCGATATTGAGGTGCAGACAAGGACGCCGCCCGTGTTGACGTAGGTCTGCCTCGTCGTGGCCTTCCACCCGTCGTTGGTCTTGGTGTAGACCACCGACTCGATGGCCTGTCCGTCGTAGCTGGTGCGCTTCATCATTGTCTCGTCCCACGAGTTGCCGCGGGCCGTGAGGGTGAGCTCGCTCACCGGGCGGCCTTGCGAGTCGTGGGTGACAATGGTCTTGCCGACAAGGAAGTCCCTGCCGCTGTCGTTGGCCGCCGTCGTTTTGTCGTAGGAAATGGCTATGCAGATTATAGCCAATGCCGATATGAATGTGACCGCCAAAGTTTTCATTTTCTTCCGACTTAAAGATGGGTGTTTTTGTTTGTCTTGCCGGGCGTCCGCACTTGTCTGTTGGGGAGTGGCGCGGCTCGCCCGCCGTTGTTCTTTTTCCCCCTGTTACGTCGGTTGGCGGCGAAAGTTGTTCCCCGCAGTTTTTGAGGATGTGCGCCTTTTGTCAAATTATCAACACTTGGCGCACTTCTGCGTGACGAGTGGCGCTTGGGTGGTGACGAACGACATCAAATCGTTGACGAAACGCCTGAGTAAAAAAATATTAAAAGGTTATACGAGCAGGAGTTTTATGTCGAAATACTCCGCCCCCGCGGCGCGCGCCAGGCGCTGGTTGGTGAAGCAGCCATGGAACATGGCTATGGCGCTCTGGACGTCGGCGTGGTGGAGGGCGGCCCTGGCCGTGCCGCCGGCCTCGGCCAGGCGGGCTATTAGCGGCGTGAGGGTGTCGCTAATGACGATTGTGGCCGTGTGGGGGGCCAGGGTCGTGATGTCGGGCAGGCAGTGGAACGTCAGTCCCTCCATCTTGTAGGTCGGCGCGGCGATGGACGTCGGCGCGGAGTGCTCGGTGCGTCCGCCGTTCGAGGCGTCGAGGTCCACCACGACGGCGCCGCGCTTGACGAGCGCCAGGTGCTCGGCGGGGATGGCGTAGCCGGGCGTCGTGCCGGCGTGGCGCGTGCCTATGATGACGTCGGCCGAGCCCAGGGCCTTGGTCATGGCCTGCGGGTGGAGGATTGAGGTGAAGACGTGGTGCGGGAGGCGCATGGCGACAGACTGCAGGGCGCTGTGGCTAGTGTCGAATATTTTCACGCTGCACCCCAGCGCCAGCCCGGCGCGGGCGGCGAAGAATGCCGCCGTGTCGGCGCCGACAATGACGACCTCCGTCGGGGGGACGCCCGTCACGCCGCCGACAATGATGCCCTTGCCGCCGCAGCCCTCCTCTAGCAGGTGGGCCGCGGTCGTTATGGCCATCTGGCCCTCCATCTCGCCCAGCGCCCTGTCTATCACCGGCCACGAGCCCGGGGTGTCGGTCATGCTGTCGGTGGCGATGAGCGTGGCCCGCCTGTCGGCCAGTTGCCGGAAGACTTCGGGCGGCGTCTTGTGGCGGCCGGCGAAGCACGCTATGGTGGGCGACTGCCTCATCTGCGCCACGTCGGCGACCTCTGGCGGCGCCACTTTCAGCACCAGGTCCGCGTCGAGCGTGGCCTGTCTGCTGTCGGATATTTGCGCCCCGGCCCTGGCATACTGCTCGTCGGTGAAGCGCGAGGTGGCTTGCCGCCTCCTCTCGACCACCACCTTGTGGCCCGCCGATGTCAGAATCTCCACGCCTTGTGGCGTCAGTGGCGAGCGCGTCTCGACGGCGGGGTCTTCGGCGGGGATGCCGATGGTGAGCCGCCGGCGGCCTTCGGTCGGCACCACCCTCTCCTCGCAGGGTGTGAGCTGGCTGTCCATGTCAGTCCACCGTTATCTTGCGCTCGCCTCCCGCGCCCACCTCGATCCGTAGCCTCTTGGTCTCGGCGGGGAGGAGGCTCTCGGCCACCGCCGGCCACTCGACGAAGCAGTAGCTCCCCGAGTAGAAATATTCGTCGAAGCCCATGTTGTACGCCTCGGCGACGTCGCCGAGGCGATAGAGGTCGAAGTGGAACGCCGAGTCGCCCCCCGGCAGTTCGTAGTCGTTGATTATGGCGAATGTGGGGCTGTTGACGATGCTCGTCGTCCCCAACGCCTTGCACAGCGCCTTGACGAGGGTCGTCTTGCCCGCCCCCATCGGGGCGTCCATGGCCACGACGCGGCTGGTGCCGATTGCCTTGAGGATCTCGGGCGCCAGTGTGTCCATCTCTTCGGGGCTGCCCGCTATGAATGTGTGCTTCATGTCCAAATGTAAGCATTTCCGCCGTCGCTTCCACTCCTCCCGCCTCCCATTTTTTTGTGCCGGTGGCAGGTGTGTGGCGCGCATGCGCGGGGGGGGGGGGACGGCGAGGCGCGCCGGCGGGTGGGGCGTCTTGCCCTTGTCCCCCGCCCGGCGCGCCTTTGTCGCGGCCGCTGTCGGCTATGCCTTGATTGTCAGCTCGTCGATGATGTTCCGCGCGCCGCCCACCTTGTCGATGATGAAGAGGACGTAGCGGATGTCGACGCAAATGCATCTCTGCACGCCCGGCTCGAAGATGATGTCGCCGCTCATGGCCTCCCAGTTGCCGTCGAAGGCCAGGCCGATGAGCTCGCCCTCGCCGTTGATGACGGGGCTGCCGGAGTTGCCGCCCGTGATGTCATTGTTCGTGACGAAGCAGACGTGCATCTTGCCGTCGGGGTCGGCATAGCGCCCGAAGTCCCCGCGGCCGTGGAGCTCTTTGAGCTTGGGGTCTACGACGAACTCCCAGTTCGTCGGGTCTTCTTTGGCCATGACCCCGTCGAGGTCTGTGAAGAACGTGTAGGTGGTGTCGGCCGTCGAGTAGCCCCCCACCTGTCCGTAGCTCAGCCGCATGGTGAAGTTGGCGTCGGGGTAGAAGTCCCGCCCGGGCTGCATCTGCATCCTGCCGGCCATGTAGGCCCGCTTGGCGTCGGCAAGCTCGTCGGTCAGGGCCGATGTCTTGTCCACAATCCGCTTCGAGCGCACGTCCATCATGTCGTCGGCGCACGTCGCCGCCCGGTCGGCCTTGATGTCGTCATAGCGCCCCTCGGCTATGGCGCCCAGGAGCTTGGCGGAGTCCGCCATGATGCTGTTGGCAAACAGGTCGGCGGCGAAAGCCTCGAAGCCGGCTTTGCCTTTCAGCCCCTTGAAGAATTTGGGGTGGAACGCCTTGTCGATGTGGGCGGCGTAATATTCGAGCATTGCCGCCGTCACTTTGCGGTCGGTCGAGGGGCTGTAGTCCTTGAAGAACGCGCGGACATATTGGTCCAGCCCCTCCTTGTCGTCGTCCGCCACCTTCGAGCTCACGCTCTGCGCGAAGCGGAAGATTTCTGGCCCGCTGTATAGGCACTCAATCCAGTAGTATTGGGCCTTGGCGTAGGGCTCGAGCTTGCCGGTCAGTTTGCGCAGGTTCTTGAGAGTCCCTTTCTGCTCTTTCGTGCCTTTCTGCTTTGCCCACTTCTCGAACTCGGCCTCCTCGGCCTCTTTGCGGCCTATGACGTTGAGGTTGTCTATGCCGCGGTTCATGCCGATGCTGTTCTTGTAGTAGTTCGTGCTGCGCGAGTATTTCGAGGCGTACTTGATGTAGGTGGCCTGGTCTGCCATCATGTCCTCCAGCCATATTTTTTGCTTGATGTCCCTCGGCTCAATGCGGCTGGCGTTGACGACGTCGCGCGTCAGTCGCACGGCCCACGAGGTGGCGTAGCGGTCGGTCGAGCCGGGGTAGCCTATGGTCATGGCGTAGTCGCCGGTCTTCATGCCCTTGAGGCTCACGGGCAGGTGGTGGGCTGGCTTGTAGGGCTTGTTGGAGGCCGCGTAGTCGGCCGGCTCGTTGTCCGCCCCGGCGTAGACGCGGAAGATGGAGAAGTCGCCCGTGTGGCGGGGCCACTGCCAGTTGTCGGTGTCGTGCCCGAACTTGCCGATGCTCTCGGGCGGGGTCCCGACGAGGCGCACGTCGGTGTATACCTTATATCGGATGAGGAAGAACTGGTTGTCGTCGAAGTAGCTTTCGACGCTGACCTCATACTTGTCGTCGGCGGCCTCCTGCTCAATCTCCTTGCACCGGCTTTTGATGAGGTTCATGCGGGCCTCGGGCTTCATGTCGTCGGCCAGGCCCTCGAGGACGCGCGCCGTCACGTCGTCCATCGAGTGGAGGAAGCGCACCTCGAGCCCCTCGACGGGAAGGTCCTCTTGCGGCGAGCGCGACCAGAATCCGTCGCGCAGGTAGTTGTGCTCGACCGACGAGAGCTGCTGGATGGCGCCGTAGCCGCAGTGGTGGTTGGTGAAGAGCAGGCCCTGGTCGGAGACAATCTCGCCGGTGCACCCGCCGCCGAAAATCACGACCGCGTCTTTTATCGAGCCGTGGTTGACGCTGTATATCTG
Source organism: uncultured Marinilabiliaceae bacterium (assembly GCA_964534235.1). Lineage (GTDB taxonomy): Bacteria > Bacteroidota > Bacteroidia > Bacteroidales > Marinilabiliaceae > W3P20-009. The sequence continues at coordinate 147,218 of CAZHOT010000008.1, read as the reverse complement.
CTCCGCGGTGAGACGGCATCCCTCTTGCCGCATCACCTCTATGTTGTGCCGGCTCAGCAGGCTCAGCATCCACATCCCCTCGTCGGCCAGGGCCTGGGCGGAGGCCAATGCCGCGCAAGAGAGGGCTGTCAGTAGTTTCCCTTTTGTCATCTGCCTAAATTTTCGCAAATATAACCTTTTGCCGCAACAGGGGTGTCGCCTCCCGGCCGGCGCGCCGCCTCTTTATTGTTCGTTAACAATGTCGGCCCGCGGGGGTAATAAAACTTAAAACCTCGAAACGGTTTTGCGTTTTGTGGTTTTGGGGCTAACTTAGCGACCAAAAGTGGAGGGTTGATGGAACTGGCCGGTAGGATTGTCGCGGCGTCGATGAAGCTTTTCTTCGAGAGGGGGATAAAGGCCGTCTCGATGGACGATGTGGCCAAGAGCGTGGGCATAAGCAAGCGCACGCTCTATGAGACGTTCGAGAGCAAGGACACGCTCTTGATGTCGTGTGTGGACGACATGGCCGAGGCGCACCGCCGGCAGATGGACGACTACATCGGTCGCGACATGTCGTTCATGGAGTTCATGCTCCGCTGCACGTACGACGCCATGTCGTTCCTCCACAGGATAAACCCCGTCTTCTTCTCCGACCTGACGCGCTACAACTACGTCAACGTCAAGCTCAAGTTCGACAACGACATCGCCCTCTACCGCCAGCGGATAGCCGACATGATCGAGCGCAGCAAGCGCGACGGGCACATACGCGGCGATGTCGACTCGGAGCTTATGGCGATGCTCATCCTGGGCAACAGGAGGGGCGGGTTGCAGGAGGTTGTCGAGAGCGGGCGCTGGACGCTGCAGGAGGTCATGCGGGACCTGGTGGCTATCTTCCTGCGGGGGATGGCCACGGAGAGCGGCATACGGGTGATCGACGACGCCCTGGGGCGGATTGTGAGCGCGGAGACGCAGAAAGAGACAAAAAAACAAAAGATAGAGATTTAGAGATGAAAGCCCTTTTAGCACCGATGGCTTTGGCCCTGGCTGTATGTCAGGCCATTTCGGCGCAGGACGGAGGCGAGATGAGGGTGGACTTGTCCACCGCCATCGACAACGCCGTCAGCCACAACAAGCAATTGCAGGCCAGCGCGCTAGACCGCGAGACATACTACCAGAAGGTGCGCGAGGCGCGCTCGATGGGGCTGCCCCAGGTCAATGCGCAGCTGACGGGGACGACCTACTTCAACAAGGCGCTCGACTTCGGAGGGATGCAGATGAGCATGCCCAACTCGCTGACGCTCGCCGCAACGGCCAGTTGGACGTTCGCCATGCAGCAGGTGGCTTCGGTCAAGGTGGCAAAAATCGCGCAGAGGCTCACCGACCTCTCCGTCCAGCAGACCGAGCTGGACGTCAAGGCCAACGTGGCCGACACGTACTACGCCGTGCTCGTCTACGAGCGCAATCTGGAGATTGTGCGCAAGAATCTTGAGGACATGCGGGAAATAGCCGAGCACACCGCCCAGTGCTACGACGCCGGGACGGTCGAGAAGACCGATGTCGACCAGATCAACATCAACGTCTCGACGTTGCAGAACACCGTCCTCTCGCTCCAGCGCGGGCTGGAGAGCACCAAGAGGCTGCTGGTCTTGCAGATGGGGGTGGACATCGCCACGAAGGTCGCGACCGCCCAGACGCTGGACGAGGTTCTTGCCGTCAACATGGGCGTGGACTCCGCCAAGTTCGACATCTCGCAAAACGTGGAGTATCGCCAGCTCCTGGCCAGCAGGGAGGTGGGCGAGCAGACGGTCAAGCTGCGCAAGTTCGCCTACATCCCGACGCTGACGGCTTCCTACCAGTACTCCAATGCCATCAAGGGCGGCTTCATGAACTTCGACCATGTTGGCAACCTCGTCCTCAGCGTCCCCATCTTCTCCGGTTTCCAGCGCCACTCGCAGCTCAAGCAGGCCCAGATAGACGTCCGCAAGACCGAGACGAACATACGCCTCATGGAGGACGCCCTGGCGCAGAACGCCGAGCAGTACGCTTTCGACCTCCAGACGGCTATCGACGCATACAACCTGCAAAAGGAGAACCTCGACGTCGCCAGGCGGGTCTTGCAGAACTACCGCAACAAATATGACCACGGCGCCCTCTCGAGCCTCGACCTGACGCAGGCCAACTCGAACTACCTCCAGGCCGAGACCTCCTACGCCTCGGCGAGCCTGGACCTGCTCATGGCGCAGACGAAGATCCTGAAGCTCTACAACCTGCTCTAGGGCCGCAATTCCAAATTTTTGAACAAGAAAAAAACAAGATAGAACTGATGAAAAGATTTTTGTTGCTCCCGTCTCTCCCGCTGTGCGCCGCGCTGCTCCTGCCCGCCTGTGGCGGGACGCAAGAGGCACAGGAGGTCGTCGACGACGCCGTGCTGGTGAGGGTGGACACCTTGCGGTTTTCCGACGTCGACAGGGAGATTGAGTACACGGCCAGCCTGGAGGCCAACGAGCAGGTCTATTTCGCCCCGACGCTGACCGGGACGAGAATCAAGAAGATATACGTCGAGGTCGGGGACCGGATTCGCAAGGGGCAGGTCCTCGTCGAGATGGACGCCAACAACCTGGACCAGCAGCGTCTCCAGCTCAAGAACCTGGAGACGGAGTATAACCGCGCCGTCAAGCTCATGGAGACGGGCTCCATCTCGCAACAGAACTATGACCAGGTCGTGACCCAATATGAGGTGGCGAAGACGGCCATAGCCAACCTCAGCGAGAACACCAAGCTCGTGGCACCCTTCAACGGCGTCGTCACCGGCAAATATATGGAGGAGGGCGAGCTCTATGGCGGCGGCGCCTACGGCGGGGCCGCCAAGCCGTCCATCATATCCATCGAGGAGATAAGCCCCATGAAGGCCATCGTCAACATCTCTGAGCGCTACTATCTTGAGGTCAAGAAGGGCATGGGGGTGGAGCTCCGCACCGACGTCTATGGCGAGGGGCGTGTGTTCCCCGGCCGCGTCAACATCGTCTACCCCAGCATCGACCCCAAGACGCGCACTTTCTCGGTCGAGCTGCTCTTCGACAACGCCAATGAGGACTTGCGCCCCGGGATGTATGGCAAGGTGAGGTTCTCCACTGGCCGCTCGCGGACGATTCTCGTGCAGTCCATAGCCGTGCTCAAGGTGCAGGGCTCCAACGACCGCTACGTCTTCCTCGACCGCGACGGCGTGGCCAAGCGCGTCTCGGTCAAGATTGTCAACCGGTATGACGACAAGGTGGCGATTGAGGCCCTCGACGGCGAAATACGCGAGGGCGACCTCATCGTCTCCACCGGCCAGGCCAAGCTCGTCGACGGCCGCAAGCTCAAGATTAAGGAGTAAAATCAGAGAATAGCGAAATGAGTATTTTCAGCACGGCCGTAGAGAAGCCTATCTCGACCCTGATGGTCTTCGTGGCCGTCATGGTCATCGGCATCTACAGCTTCATAACGCTCCCCATCGACCAGTACCCGAAGATGGACCCGCCGTACATCACGGTCATGGCCACATATCCGGGAGCCAACGCCACGGACATCGAGCAGAACGTCACCAAGCAGCTCGAGGACCAGCTCAACTCGGTCGACGACCTCAAGGAGATGACCTCCACGTCATATGAGAACCTCTCTGTCGTGACCCTGGAGTTCGAGTGGGGCATAAATCTCGACAACGCCTCCAACGACGTGCGCGACGCCGTGGACAAGGCCATGAACAACCTGCCCGACGGCATAGACCGCCCGACAATCATGCGCATCTCGACGTCCATGATGCCTACGCTCGTCTACGCCGTCACGGCCGACCAGTCATATTCGGGCCTCTACAAGATTCTCGACGACAAGGTCATCATGAACCTCAACCGCGTGGACGGCGTGGCCTCGGCCTACGTCTCCGGCATAGCCGAGCGCGTGGTCTATGTGGACCTCGACCCCAACATGCTCGACGCCTACAACCTCACGCTAGCGCAGATTGGCGGCGCCATCACGGCCGAGAACCTCGACATCTCCGCCGGCTCCGTCAAGGTGGGCATGGAGGACTACTCGCTGCGCGTCGAGGGCGAGTTCGAGGAGAGCGACGAGATCAAGGACATCTCCATAGCCCTCGGCGGCGACAAGACTGTCCGGCTGGCGGACATAGCCACGGTGCGCGACACGCTCAAGGACATCACCATGGAGACGCAGGTCAACCGCAAGAACGGCTGCGTCCTGCTCGTCACCAAGCAGTCCGACGCCAACGCCGTGGCCGTGGCCTCCGAGGCGCGCGCCGAGATCGAGAGGGCGAAAAAGGAGCTGCCCGCCGACATCAAGTTCCAGCTGATCTCCGACAATTCGGACTTCATCATCAAGGCCATCGACAACCTCAAGGAGACGCTCTTCTACGCCCTGCTCTTCGTCGTCATCGTGGTCTTCTTCTTCCTGGGCCGCTGGCGCTCGACGTTCGTCATTGCGCTGACGATTCCCATCTCGCTCGTCGTGGCCTTCATCTACCTGGCCGTCACCGACGGGTCGCTCAACACCATAACGCTCATGTCGCTCTCCATAGCCATAGGCATGGTCGTCGACGACGCCATTGTGGTCTTGGAGAATGTCACCAAGCACGTCGACCGCGGCTCGCGCCCCAAGGAGGCGGCCAAATATGGCACCAACGAGGTGTGGACGTCCGTCATCGTCACGACGCTTGTCACCATCGCTGTCTTCTTCCCGCTGACGATGATCCCGGGCATCATGGGCATCTTCTTCAAGCCGCTGGGTTGGATTATCTGCATCTGCGTCTCGACGTCGACGCTCACGGCAATATCGCTCACGCCCATGCTCTGCTCGAAGTTCCTGAAGCTCCGCGACAAAGACGAGGACAAGAGCTACAAGGGCTTCAGCTTCTACATATGGAGCCAGAAGTGGCTGGAGCGGCTCGACGCTTTCTACGAGAGGCTCATCCGCTGGGTGCTTGGCCACAAGGCCATAACCATTGGCTCCATGACGTGCCTCTTCTTTGCGTCGGTGCTGCTCACGCCGTTCCTCCACACCGAGTTCTTCCCGCAGAACGATCAAAGCAACTTCAATGTCTACGCCAAGATGCAACAGGGGCAGCGCGTCGAGGTGACGAAGCGCATAGCCATGCAGGTGGACTCCGTCATCAGGGCCAGGGTCCCGGAGGTGACAATCATCTCGACATCCTACGGCTCGGAGGAGGAGGCGTCGTTCGCCTCGATGATGAGTACGACGGGCAACAACATCTTCAATATGCGTCTGCGCACCGTGGACCTCAAGGACCGCGACCGCTCTGTCTTCGTCATGGGCGACGACGTGCGCCAGATTCTAAACGAGTTCCCGGAGATTCTGGACTACGAGGTCTCCTTTGGCAACAGCGGCACGACGGGCAACACCGTCGACGTCGAGATCTTCGGCCACGACTTCTCTGGCACCAGCAGCTTCGCGCAGCGGCTTAAGTCGGAGTTCAAGTCGATTCCCGGCGCCGAGGACATCCTCGTGAGCCGCGGCGACGACAAGACGGAGCTCCAGCTCCACCTCGACCGCGAGAAGCTCGCCCGCCACGGGCTGACAACTTCGGGCGTCGGCGCCCTGCTCCGCTACTACGTCTACGGCTACCGCCAGTCGAAATTCAAGGAGGACGGCGACGAGTATGACGTCATCGTCCGCCTGGAGGAGAAGTACCGCAGCAAGATTGCCGACATCGAGAACATGCTCATCACCGACGGTTTCGGGCAGAAGGTGCGCCTCAGCGAGCTCGGCGAGCTTGTCGAGGGCTACAACCCGCCCTCGATTGAGCGCAAGAGCAAGCAGCGCATGCTGAAGGTCAGCATCACCCCCGCTTCTGGCTACGCCATGGGCGACATCGCCGCGGCGGCGCAGGCCGTGATAGACAAGATGGACGTCCCTGCCGAGTTCTCCGTCTACATCGGCGGCTCCTACGAGGACCAGCAGGAGTCGTTCGGCGCCTTGGGGCTGCTCATTGTCTTGTCGCTCCTGCTCGTCTATCTTGTCATGGCGGCGGAGTTCGAGAGTTTCGTCATGCCGGGCATCATCATGATTTCCATCCCGTTCGCCTTTACCGGCACGATTCTGGCACTGCTCATCTGCAACGTCAACCTCTCGATTGTGGCCGCCCTGGGCGCCATGATGCTCATCGGCATCGTCACCAAGAACGGCATCGTCCTCATCGACTACATCAACCTCATGCGCGAGCGCGGCGTGCGCCTCTACGACGCCATCGCCCTCAGTTGCCGCAGCCGTCTGCGCCCGGTCTTGATGACCTCGCTCACGACCATGCTCGGCATGCTCCCCATGGCTCTCTCGACGAGCGAGGGGTCGGAGACGTGGCAGCCCATGGGCGTGGCCGTCATCGGCGGCATGGTCTTCTCGACCATCATGACCATGCTCATCGTCCCGGCCGTCTACGCCGTCACCGACAAGAGCGGCAGCCGCGACAAGAAGAAGGCCGAGCGCAAGGAGTATCGCTTCATGTCCGACTTCAACGCCGAGACAGACTTGCCGGAGAGCACCAGGGCAAGATTGAACAGTTGACAACCGTCGGCTAATAATTGGTCATTTTTAATTCTAAATCGATGAAGGCTGTTTTCATAATATACAACCAGGCCCTGACCGAGAGGCTCGAGTTCGTCTTCGACCAGCTCAAGATTACGGGCTACACCAAGTTCCCGCTCGTCTACGGGCGCGGGACAAACGGCGGCGAGCCGCGCATGGCGAGTCATGCGTGGCCGGAGATGAACAGCTCGGTCATAACCGTCGTCGAGGACGACGTGGTGCCGGTCTTGCTCAAATATGTCGAGAAACTCGACAATGTGAACAAAGAGAACGGCATTCGGGCGTTCGTCTGGAACGTCGAGCAACAATATTAGCGCATATTGCGCATCATCATCAGATAGTTTGGTTTTTTGATTAGTGAGTGGTAGTCTCCCGTCCCGGCCTGCGACAGGTGGGGCGGGAGATTCTTTTTCTTGTCTCGTTCTTTAGGTGTAATTTTGGACTTATGAATGTGCATTTTGTGACGTGGGACCCCTCCGCGTCCGACGTCTCCGTTGGCGACTTTGGCGTCATGATGAAGAAAGTCCTGCGCCAAGAAGACGATGCTCTCGTGGCCTACTATTGGCCCGTGCCGCGCGGCTGTGGCGTGGAGGTCGGCGACGCCGTTTTCGTCTTGCGCCGCGAGGGGCGCGAGACGCGGGGTGTCGCCATGGTCGCGTTGGTCGTGGCCTTGTCTCACCCGGCCCGCAAGGCGGGCGACGGCTTCATTGCGCTTGGCGTCCAGCCCATCTATATGTTCGACACGGAGCGCTACGACGTCATGTCCGCGGGGCAGCTCGCCAAGTGCATCCCCGTCGTGGATTGGGAAGGGCTTGACGGCTGCGTCACTCTTGACGACGAGATGGGCGAGAGGGCTGTGAACCTGTGGGTGGACTATCTCCTGGCTCATTTCGACAGCATTTCGGGGCACGCCAAGCGACCGCGGTCGCCCAAGGCCGTGACGCTCTTTGAGCTCCCGGAGTTCCTGGTCTTTGTGCCGGGCGTCTATCCCATTTTCTACCACCGTTTCCAGCACCGGTGCGACATCTGCGGCTTCGATTTCGACTATGTCTTCCAGCGGCTCGACTACGTGCCGCACGTCCAATATCTTGCCACGTTGCGCAAGGGCTTCAAGCCCGGCAGCCCCGACTATCGCTCCGTCATATGCGTCTGCGGCAACTGTTGGCCGCTTTTGCGCCGCAACATCCCGCTCGTGGAGCTGAGGGACAAGGTGCGCCCCGTCTCCTGCGAGGCGTCGGCGTTGCCCTTGCAGGTTGTCTTGGGGCCGGGGAGGCTGCTCAATTGAGGCTGTTGAGGATGTTTGGCGATTGCTTTTTGCGTTGGGGCGGACTTGCGCGTCGATGGTGCGCGGCGGCCGTCGCGTCGTCTGCCGTGGCGGCTCTCCCGCTCTGCGGGTGCGGCGGCGTGCCGGCGGCGGCGCCAGAGGTGGCGGACACGGCCGTTGTCGAGGCCCCCGTCTTGCTCTATGGCCTGCCCATGGACTCGTTCATCGTCGAGAGGGCGGCCGTCCGCCGCGGCCAGATGATTTCGCAAGTCCTGACGGGGGCCGGGGTGCCATATTCGCAAGCCATCGAGGCCTACGACAGGGCCATGCCCCTCTTCGACTTCCGCCAGATGCGCGCCGGTCAGACCTGCTGCTTCTTCTATGCCGCCGACACGTCCGGCCACGGCCCGTTGCGGCACTTTGTCTACGAGATTTCGCCCACGAGCTACGTGCGTTGCTCGTTTGCCGACAGCGTGAGCGTCGCGCGTGGCGACGTCCCCGTGGTGTTGCGGCGCCGCGCCGTGACTGCCACAGTGTCGACGAGCCTTTGGAACGCGCTCTCGGAGCAGGATGTCGACCCGCAGGTGGCCCTGGACCTCTCGGACATCTTTGCGTGGACGGTGGACTTTTTCGGGCTGGACAGGGGGGACCGTTTCGGGGTCATATATGACGAGCGGGTAGCCGGCGACTCTGTTGTCGGCTCCGGGGCCATCTCCGCCGCCGTCTACGTCTCGGCCGGTGGCCGGCGCGACTACGCCTTTCGCCACGTCGGCGACAGTGTGGCTGGATATTACGACTTGCGGGGCAACAGCCTCCGGCGCGCTTTCCTCAAGGCCCCGTTGCATTTCAGCCGAATCTCCAGCCGTTTCAGCCATGGGCGGATGCACCCCATCCTCAAAATCAGGCGCCCGCACCATGGCGTGGACTACGCCGCGCCAAAAGGTACGCCCGTGGTGGCCCTGGGCGACGGCAAGGTCATTGCCAAGGGCTACGACAAGAGGGGGGGCGGCAACTACGTCAAGATTCGCCACAACAGCGTCTACACCACGGTCTATATGCACCTCAACAACTTCGCCCGCGGCCTGGCCGTGGGCCAGCAGGTGCGGCAGGGCGACGTCATCGGGGCCGTGGGCATGACGGGGCTCGCCACGGGGCCGCACCTCGACTTCCGGATGCTCCGCGACGGCAAGCCCGTAGACCCGCTGAGGGTGGAGATGCCCCCCGCCGAGCCCATCGACAACGACGCAATTGTCGGCTTCATGGACGAGAGCGACAAGCTCAAGGCGCGGCTCGACTCCCTGTGCGGCCTGTAGATTCCGTCAAGACAAACCAACAACATACGCGTGACCCGATGGATACTGAAAGTTTGGAGACCCTGGGCGAGTTCGGCCTCATAGACCGCATTGCCAAGCAGACGCGGACATCGCGCCCCACGACCCTCCGCGGGATTGGCGACGACTGCGCCGTCTTGGCGTCGTCGGAGGGGAAGGTCAAGGTCGTCACGACCGACCTGCTCCTGGAGGGAATTCACTTCGACCTGACATATTGCCCCCTTAAGCATTTGGGCTACAAGGCCGTGGCCGTCAACCTCTCCGACGTGTGCGCCATGAACGCCCGTCCCGAGCAGATCACGGTCTCCATCGGCGTGAGCGGCAAGTTCACCCTCCCCGCCATCGACGACCTCTATGCCGGCATCCGCGCCGCGTGCGAGCGCTATGGCGTCGACCTCGTAGGCGGCGACACCACGACGAGCCTCACGGGCCTCACGATATCCGTCACGGCCATTGGCGAGCAGCGGCCGGAGAGGCTGGCCTACCGCGGCGGGGCGCGTCCGGGCGACATATTGTGCGTCAGCGGCGACCTCGGCGGCGCCTATGCCGGCCTGCAGCTCCTCGAGAGGGAAAAGCGGGTCTTGAAAGACAATAAATCGACCTCCCCGGCGTTCGATGGATATAGCTACATCTTGGAGCGCCAGCTCAAGCCCGAGCCGCGGGTCGACATCGTGGACTTTTGGGAGGCCATAGGCGTCGTCCCGACGGCGGCCATGGACATCAGCGACGGTCTCTCCAGCGAGTTGCTGCACATATGCTCCCAGAGCGACACGGGCTGCCGCATCTTCGAGGACAAGGTGCCGATCCACGCCGAGACGCGCCGTCTCTGCGACGAGCTGAACATCAACCCCATCGTGGCGGCCCTCAATGGCGGCGAGGACTACGAGCTCCTCTTCGCAATCCGGCAGGAGGACTACGCCAAGTTCCAAAGCCAGCCGGGCCCCGAGATATACGCCGTTGGCTACATCTGCGACAAGCAGAAAGGCCGCCGCATGATGACCACTTCGGGCGACGAGGCGGAGCTTAGGGCGCAGGGGTGGAAAGCCTTTGGCAATTAATAATTGATAATTAACAATTAATAATTGCGTGGGCTGTGAAAATAATGTGGTATGGGACAAGGCCCGCGCTTTTGCTGTGCGCGGGGTGAGGTTGTACCAGTACTTGTGCGAAACCCATAAGGAGTTTGTCTTGTCTAAGCAGTTGTTGCGTAGCTCTACCAGCATAGGTGCGAATGTCAGGGAGGCTCTGCATGCGCAAAGTCGTGCGGATTTTGTGTCCAAGATGAGCATTGCTCTTAAGGAGGCTGGAGAGACTGAATATTGGCTCGACTTGCTGACAGAGACTGGCTATATTGAAAAGTCCAATATTGCTTCGCAGAGCATGATGAACGATTGCCAAGAGCTCATCAAACTTTTGATGTCGATAGTTAAGACCACTCGCGCCAATCGCAGAGATGGCGTCAGACCGTCAAAGCAATAGCTCTCCCTGGTATTGCGGAGGCGTAATTATTAATTGTTAATTCTTAATTATTAATTGATAGAGTTTCTTTCCGGCAAAATAGCCTCACTGACACCCACCTACGCCGTGGTGGACTGCGGCGGCGTGGGCTACATGGCGAGCATCTCGCTCAACACCTATTCGTCCTTGGAGGGGCGTGAGAGCGCCAGGCTCTTCGTCCACGAGGTGATCCGCGAAGACGCCTACCAGCTCTACGGCTTTGCCGACGAGGGCGAGCGCGAGGTGTTCCGGCTGCTGACGTCGGTGAGTGGCGTCGGGGCCGCCACGGCGCGCGTCATTGTCTCGGCGATGACGGCCGCGGAGCTCCAGGGCGTCATCCAGGGCGGCGACAGCAAGGCCCTCAAGGGCGTCAAGGGCATCGGGCTCAAGACGGCCGAGCGCATCATCGTCGAGCTGAAAGACAAAATAGGCAAACTGGGCATCGAGGCCGCCGCCGCGGCGCCTAAGTCTGGCTCGTCTGCCGCCGTCTCGCACATAAAGGAGGAGGCTGTCCAGGCCCTGGAGGTCTTGGGCTATGCCAAGGCCCAGGCCGCCAAGGCCGTAGACAAGATTCTCGCCGAAGACCCCGGACAAAAGGTCGAGGCCGTGGTCAAGGCCGCTTTCAGAATGCTCTGACCAAAGAGAGATGAGAGGCTCCGTCCGCTACCTGCCCGCCGCGCTTGCCGGCCTGCTTGCCATCGTCGGGGTGGCAAGCCCCTTCGTGCGGCAGGAGGTGAGCCGCGAGGCCTTTGGCGGCATGTGGCGCGAGGCGGACCCCGACACGTCGCGGCTGCCATATCCCCTGGCCGACGAGGGAGACGTCCCCGCGGTGCCGGGCGTCCCGGGGCAGGGCGGGCGGGCCCCCGTCGACCTGCGCGACCCCGAGAACCTCGAATACTCGGCCGTCTACGACCCGGCTACTGGTGGGGTGACAATCTACCGCAAGATTGGCGGGATGGACGTCCGGCTGCCCTACTCCATGACCATCGACGACTATCGCAACGACGTCGTCCGCCGCTCAATGATGGACTATTGGCTCGGCAAGCAGAGGCAGGCCGGCAATGCGGACCGGGGGATGCCCGGGGCCGGGGCGCCCGCCAGGAACAGCCTGCTCAACAGCCGGTGGCAAATCAACAGCGACGCCTTTGCCAGCATCTTCGGGAGCAACAACATCACGATGCGCCTGCAAGGGCAGGCGCAGGTGAGCATCGGGGCGCAATATAACCGCATAGACAACCCGACGCTCCAGGAGCGCATGAGGGCCACGACGAGCTTCGACTTCGACCAGAGCGTGCAGGTCAACCTCAACTCGCAGATTGGCGAGAAACTGCGCCTCGGAATCAACTACAACACCCAGGTGACGTTCGCTTTCGAGAACGAGGTCAAGCTGGAGTATAACGGCGACGAGGACGACATCATACAAGACATAGAGGTAGGCAACATCAACTGGAACCTCCCGGGGACCCTCATCCAGGGGAGCCACAGCCTCTTCGGCTTCAAGATGGACATGAAGTTCGGCAAGCTCTCCGTCTCGTCGGTCTTCTCGCAAAAGAGGGGCGAGAGCAACACCATAACTGTCCAGAACGGCGTCACGGCGCAGGAGTTCGACATCGACGTGACGGACTACGAGAAGAACAAGCACTTCTTCCTCAGCCACCGCTTCAAGCAGATGTATGACGACGCCCTGCGGCGCCTCCCGACCATCAACTCCGGAATCTCGATTAGCAAGATCGAGGTGTGGGTGACGAACAAGTCCGGCAACTACACCGACGCCCGCAACGTGGTGGGCTTCGCCGACATGGGCGAGGTGGGCGACGACATCCAGAACACCGCCATGTGGAGCGGGACGGAGGCCATGCCGTCCAACGGCGCCAACAACCTCTATTCGGCAATGACGGGCGGGTATGCCGCGGCGCGCGACCCAAACTCCACGGCCCAGACGCTTGCCGCCATCCCGGGCATGATGGCGGGGCGCGACTTCGAGAAGGTGGAGAACGCCAGGCTCCTGTCGCCGTCGGAGTACACGCTCAACGAGCACCTCGGCTACATCTCGCTCAACAGCCCCCTCAACAACAACGAGGTGCTGGCCGTGGCCTACCAATATACCTACCGCGGACGGACCTACACCGTGGGCGAGCTGTCGTCGAGCGGGGTCAATGCGCCCAACTGCTTGTACCTCAAGTTGCTCAAGGGCTCTACGTTCACGCCGCGCTACAAGGTGTGGGACCTTATGATGAAAAACGTCTACTCGCTGGGCGCCTACGACATCAAGCAGGACGACTTCGAGGTCAACGTGGTCTACCTCAACGACTCCAGCAGCACCTACATAAACTATTTCAACGAGGGCGAGCGGCCGGTCAATGGTGGCCAGAACGGGCAGACATATTTGCAGATTCTCAACCTCGACCGCCTCAACACATACAACCAGGTCGGCGCCGACGGCCGGTATGACTTTGTCGACGGCGTGACGGTCAACACCGGCCGCGGCCTCATCATCTTCCCCGAGCGGGAGCCCTTTGGCGACTATCTTGCCGACAAGCTCCGCGCCACGCCGGGCCTGGCCGAGAAATATGCCTTTCGCGAGCTCTATGACAGCACGCAAGTCTACGCCAAGCAGCAGACGCGCAAGAACAAGTTCAAGATTCGGGGGCGGTTCCAAAGCCAAAACTCCAGCGACATATCGCTCGGCGCGTACAACATCGCCCAAGGGTCGGTCGTCGTCTCCGCCGGGGGGCAGATTTTGGCTGAGAACGTGGACTACACGGTGGACTACTCGCTGGGCCGCGTCAGGATTCTCAACCAGGCCCTGCTCAGCTCCGGGACGGCCATAAACATATCATACGAGAACGAGGCAGCCATCTCCACGCAGACGCAGACCCTCCTGGGCGCCCACTTCAACTACGAGGTGGACGACAACTTCAACATCGGGGGCACCATCGTCCACATGAAGGAGCGCCCGCTCACCAACAAGGTCTCCTATGGCGAGGAGAGCGTGGCCAACACCATGCTAGGTTTCAACGTCGGCTACAGGCGGCCGCTGCCTTTCTTGACCGAGGCTCTCGACGCCCTGCCGCTGGTCAGCACCAAGGCCGAGAGCTCGATAGACTTCGAGGGCGAGGTGGCGAGGCTCTTCGCGGGGCACTCCAACTCCATCAATGCCGCGTATATCGACGACTTCGAGGGGTCTTCGGTCAAGTATGACATCAAGGCGTGGAGCGGGTGGCACCTGGCAAGCCGGCCGTCGGGGTCGGGGGTCTTGAGCCCCGACAACACGCCCCTCAACGACCTCAGCGCCGGCTTCGACAGGGCACGCCTGGCGTGGTACTCCATAGACCCGCTCTTCTTGCGCAACATGTCGAACACGCCGCGCCACATCCGCAACGACATCCAGCAGCTCAGCAACCACTACGTGCGCGAGGTCTACGAGGACGAGCTCTATCCCAACCGCGAGGCCGCCTATGGCGAGAGCACGAACATCCCCCTGCTCAACCTGGCCTACTATCCCGACGAGCGGGGCCCCTACAACTTCACGACGGACATCCGGCCCGACGGGCATCTGAACTCGCCGGAGACCAAGTGGGCCGGAATCCAGCGGCGGCTGGAGACGACCGACTTCGAGAACGCCAACATCGAGTATGTCGAGTTTTGGATGATGGACCCTTTCATCTACGACGACAGCCCGCGCCGCGGTGGGGACCTCTATTTCCACATCGGCTCGGTCTCGGAAGACGTCCTGCCCGACTCGCGAAAGGCTTTCGAGCACGGACTGCCGGTGCCGGGCGAGGCGTTCAACGTCGACAGCACGTCTTGGGGCTACATCCCCAAGACGAACAGCCTCGTCAAGGGTTTCAACACCGACCCGGCCTCGATGCTGGCGCAGGATGTCGGCTTCAACGGGATGAACTCGGAGCGGGAGAGGTCTTTCTACAACAAGCCGGAGTACCCCTACATGGACATGATCCGCCAGATGTACCTCAACGGGAATCTGACGCAGGAGGCCTACGAGGCCATCGTGGCCGACCCCGCGGCCGACGACTACCACTATTATCGCGGCTCCGACTACGACCAGCAGCAGGTCTCCATTCTCGACCGCTATAAACGCTTCAACAACCCGGAGGGCAACTCGCGCCCCAGCGAGTACTCGCCCGAGGCCTATTCGACGGCGGCCACGACACAGCCCGACAACGAGGACCTCAACGACGACTACACCCTCAACGAGGCTGAGAACTACTACCAGTATCGCGTCTCGCTGCGCCCCGACAGCATGGTCGTGGGCCGCAACTTCATAGCCGACCGGATGGAGACCACGACGACGCTCCGCAATGGGCGGACGGAGACCATCAAGTGGTATCTGTTCAAGATTCCAATCTCGCAGCCCGAAAAGGTCGTGGGCGACATGGGCGACATGAGCTCCATGCAGTTCATGCGCATGGTGCTGACGGGTTTTGAGGACACGTGCATAATCCGCCTGGCGTCGCTGGACCTGGTCAAGGGCGAGTGGAGGAAATATGACGGCGACATGGTCGACGACGGCGGCCACTCGTCGTCGGCCACGACGTTCTCCACCTCCACGGTCAACATCGAGGAGAACGACCGCCGGACGCCCGTCAGCTACGTCCTCCCCCCCGGCGTGGACAGGGTCGTGGACCCCTCGAACCCGCAGTTGCGCCAGCTCAACGAGCAGGCCTACGTCATGCGCGTCGAGGACCTCGCCAACGGCGACGCCAGGGCCGTCTACAAGACGCTCAACATGGACTTCCGCAACTATCGCCGCCTCAAGATGTTCATCCACGCCGAGGCCTTGGAGGGGCGACCCATTGCGGACAACCAGATGAGCGCCTTTGTGCGCGTCGGCTCCGACTACGAGGACAACTACTACGAGTATGAGATTCCGCTGACGCTCACGCCGCACGGCGTCTACACAAGCAACAGTACGAACGACCGCTACGCCGTATGGCCCCTAGCCAACGAGCTCGACGTGCCAATCTCGACGTTCACGCAGTGCAAGCTGCGGCGCAACGAGGCCAGGCGCGACGCGCAGTCGGGAGTGACGATGCAGAGCGTCTACACCATGGCGGACCCCGACAACAACAACAACCGCGTCCGCATCAAGGGAAACCCCAGCGTGGGCAACGTCGTGGTCATGATGATGGGCGTCCGCGCCCATGGGGCCGGGACGAAGAGCGCCGAGGTGTGGTTCAACGAGCTGAGGCTTGCCGACTTCGACGAGCGCGGCGGCTGGGCCGCCCGCGGGCGCGCCACGCTGAGGCTGGCGGACATCGGGACGGTGCAGGCGTCGGGCCAATACTCCAGCGTCGGCTTCGGGAGCATAGACCAGAGCGTCTTGGAGCGGAGCATGAGCGAGAACCGCCAGTTCGACATCTCGGCAAGCATGGAGATGGGCAAGTTCCTGGGGTCCAACTTGCGCCTCAGCCTGCCGGTCTTCGCCGGGGTCAGCCGGACGGTCTCGACGCCGCGCTACTCGCCTTTCGACACCGACGTGCTGATGTCCACAGTCCTGGCCCAGGCGCAGACCAAGGCCGAGGAGGACAGTCTGAAGGAGATCTCGCAGACCACGGAGACCGTGCGCAGCCTCAACTTCACCAACGTGAGGGTCAAGCCGGCCCCGGGCAAGAGGGTCACGCCAATAAGCCCGTCGAACCTTTCGGCGTCGTTCAGCATCAGCACCACAAAGAGGACCGACCCCGAGACGGAATATGACCTCACGAAGCTCGTCAACGGTAGCCTTGCATACAACTATGCGGCCGGGGGAAAGTCGGTGCAGCCGTTCCGCCAAAGCAACATGAATCGTAACCTTGCTATTGTCAAGGACCTGACGCTCTACACCACGCCCTCGCAGCTCGGATATCGGTGGGAGCTGGACCGCGACTACCAGGAGGTGCAGAAGCGCAACGTCACCAACCCCGAATATGTCGTGCCGATAAGCGTGGCCAAGGAGTTCTATTGGAACCGCTATTTCGACTTCCGCTACAACTTGACACGCAACTTGAAGTTCGGTTTCAACGCCGTCGTCAACACCAGGATTGACGAACCCGACGGGCCGGTGAACAGGGACAAGTATCCCGAGGAGTACAAGCATTGGCGCGACTCCGTCTGGAACAACATCAAGAAGTTCGGCAAGGTGCAGAACTATCAGCACAATGTCGACCTGGGTTGGACTGTGCCAATCAACAAGTTGCCCTATCTGAACTTTGTCACGGCCAACGCCTCCTACAAAGGTGTCTACTACTGGATGCGCGGCAGCGAGACGGAGGACTATGAGTGGGGCAACACAATCCGCAACACCAACAACGAGCAGCTCAACGTCATGACGAACTTCGGCACGCTCTACGGCAAGTCGAAGTACCTGCGCGACCTCTACGACCACTACAACCTCTCGAACAGCACGCGCCAGCAGCGCGCCGGACAGGGGCGCAAGACGCAGACGTTCAACCTCCAGGGGCAGAAGTTCGTCGTCGGGCAGCCCATAATAATCTCCCACAACCTCAAGACGACCGACGTCTCGGCGCGCGCTTTCGACAACCGCGGCCATGGGCTGAAAGGCATGCTGGAGGTTGTCGACGCCAACACGGCGACCTTTACGCCCACCATGGCCAGCGACAACGCCCGGATTGTCCTGACGGGGACCGTCGAGGAGGCGGAGGAGGAGCGCAATGTCTTCAAAGACATGGTCTTGATGTTGGCCACGTCCATCAAGAATGTCAGTCTGAGCTACTCGGAGAGCAACGGCACGGTCTTGCCGGGCTACATGCCCGGGAGCCATTTCTTGGGGACTTCGGGCGAGCAGGGGGGGCGCGCGCCGGGCTTCAAGTTCATCGCCGGCATCCAGGAGCGCGATTTTGCCATGCGCGCCGTCCGCAGCGGCTGGATGACGACCGACTCGACGTTCAACGCTCCCTACGAGATGACGCACACGGAGAACCTCCAGCTCCGCTCGTCGGTAGAGTTGTTCCGCTCGCTGCGCGTGGAGCTTAATGCTCAGCGCAGTCTGAGCCGCGACATGAGCGAATACTATCTCTTTGGCGGTGGCGGCTTCCTCGGGGTCTTCAACACCGTCGAGTCGGGTACGGCGTCCATAACGTTGCCGGCCTTGCGCACAGCTTTCAAGAAGCCGCGCAAGACGGGAAGCATGGGCTACGCCGTCTATGACGACTTCCTCGCCAAACGCGCGCTCCTCTCGGTGCGTCTCCACGAGCGCCGGGCGTCGGGGGGCGACACCGGGGTGCGCGACGACGGCGGGCGCGATGGCTACGGGCTGACGTCGCAAGACGTCATGATTCCGGCGTTCCTCGCCGCCTATACGGGCAAGTCGGCGGGCTCCGTGCCGCTCGACGCCTTGCCCCGGGCGCGTTCCATGCGCCCCAACTGGCGGCTCACGTTCAGCGGGCTGAACAACATCAAGGCCCTGCGCGACAAGGTGCGCAACATCGAGATTTCGCATAGCTACACCAGCCGCTATGCCGTGGGGCAATACTCCACGAATCTTGACTGGAGCGCCGACGCCGACGGCATCAGCCGGGTGCGCGACATCGACGGCAACTACGTCCCCCGCTTCGACATCACGTCGGTCTCCATTGCTGAGCAGTTCAGCCCTTTCCTGAGTGTCTCCGCCACGCTTGCCAACAACATGACGGCCAGCTTCGCGCGCAACATGAGCCGGACGCTTACGCTGTCCATTGCCAACAACCAGATTACGGAGACCTACTCCAACGACTGGTCGCTCAATGTCGGCTATCGTTTCGACAACTTGAGGCTCTTCGTCGGCAAGAGGGCCAAGGAGGGTTTCAACAACACCCTCAACCTCAATTTCGGCCTCTCGCGGCGCGACACATACACAATCTTGCGCCGCATCGAGGAGCAGACAAGCGAGTTGGCGAGCGGCACGCTCGGCACGCAGGTCAAATTCTCGGCGGACTATGCCATGACGAGCCGATTCAACGTCCAGTTCTACTACGACCAGAGCCTGGCGCGCCCCTACATCTCGTCGTCCTATCCGACCAACAACATAAACGTCGGCTTCAGCTTCACGCTTCAGTTGACGGAGTAGCCGCGCAGATTCAAAACATTGTCTATGAAGAGATATACGCCAGAGGCTATTTACGCCCTGCGCCCCGGGGAGGTCTTTGTCTTCGGGTCGAACCGCGACGGCGACCATTATGGCGGCGCGGCGCACGTCGCGCATGAGCGTTTCGGCGCCAAGTGGGGCGTCTGCGAGGGTCTCACGGGGAGGAGCTACGCCCTGCCGACGCTCGACGAGAGCATGGGGCGGGTGTCGCTGGGCGATTTGGAGGAGAGCTTCCGCAAGCTCATAGCCTGCGCCGAGGCGCACCCCGAATTGACTTTCCTGCTGACAAAGGTCGGTTGCGGCATTGCGGGGTGGGGCGTCGCCGAGGTGAGCGATGCCCTGTGGCGTGCCGCCAATGCCTATTACCCTGAAGGCGCGCCGCGGTTGCGGAACATAGTCCTGCCGCGCGAGTTCGCCCAGAGGTTCGAGGCTTAGCACGGCGTTTGGCGGTTCTCTAGATGCTCCCCGGCGCCAGCGAGTGCGGGGGGCTCTTGGCGGGTTGTGTGTCGCCGTCCGTTGTCAGCCTCTCCCCATTATTGCCCGGAGCAGGCGTGCGTCAATCTCCTCTTGGAAGCATATGTAGCGGTCGGGCGAGCCCACTGTCAGCTGTGGGTGGCCGGGGTTGAAGCGGATGAGGGCCGAGCGGTCGAAGAGTGTCGCCATCTGCTCGAACGGGTAGCGGATGATGACGGGCGTGTTGAAGCCCACGCCGAACTCCAGCAGGATAAGGCCGCCGCTCCTGCCGGCGCGGCCCACGAAAGTCTCGTAGCGCAAGCACATCTCGCGCCATTTGTCGTCTTCGACGAACGTCGAGTCGCTGCGCAGGTTCATCGTCAGCTTGTGCCCATTCGCCGGGTCGCGCGGAATCATCTCCGTAGGAATCCGCAGGTCGCTTGTCGTGGCGGCCATCATGCGCCGGACAATCTCCTCGTTGTAGTATAGCTTGCGGTCTTCGCCCGTGGCGTCTTGCAGAAAGGCGTAGTCGCCCTGGGTGTAGAAGAGGCGTTCGGGGGCAAAGCCCGCCTTTAGGAACTGAGCGTCGACGTTGGTCGTAATCACGAAGTAGTCGCGCCCCTCCACAAGGCGGAGCAGCTCCTCGTAGAGGGGCAGGGCCCCGACGCGGTAGCGGGCGAACCATATGTGGCGCGCCCAGTAGGCCCACCGCTCCTCGTCGGTGCCAAAGGGGTAGAAGCCCGACGTGTAGAGGTCGGTGAAGCCGTAGCGCTCAATCCAGGGGCGGAACTCGCGCTCGAAATCCCCGCCGTCGTAGCGCAGGCCCGCCGCGGTGGTCAGCCCGGCGCCGGCACCAATCAGGATGTGGTCGGCTTGCGAAATGATTTGGCGCGCTTGCTTACATTTCGGCGATGCCGAGAGATTTGTATACGTCATGGTCCGACTGTTTGAATACGCAGAACAGAACCGTCTCGATGCTCGTGGCGTTCGCCTGGAGCCACTCGCGCACGGCCCGTGCGGCAATGTGCGCTGCCTCCTTGGGCGGGAAGAGGAATACGCCCGTCGAGATGCACGGGAAAGCCACGCTCCGCAGCCCCGCCTCCGCCGCCATGTCCAGGCTTCGCCGGTAGCATTGTGCCAGCGCCGCCCTGTGGCCGGGCGTGACGATGCCGCGGGGCGTCATGGGCCCCAGTGCGTGGACGACGTTCGCGGCGGGCAGGTTGTAGCCGTCGGTCATTATGGCGTCGCCCGGCGCCGCCTCCGGGCAGCTCCGTCGCCGCATGATTTCGTCGCACCGCAACCGCATCTGGAGACCTGCGGCGGAGTGTATGGCGTTGTCCACGCACTCGTGCAACGGCTGGAAGCATCCCCGCATGGCGCTGTTGGCGGCGTTGACTATGGCCCCGGCCGCGAGGCGCGTGATGTCGCCGCGCCACAGTCGCGCGCCCTGGCCGGCGACCTCGACGACGCCCTTGTCGCCCCTCTGCGCCGCCAGTTCCGCGTCTTGCGCCCGCAGGAGGGTGGGGGAGGCGCGGCGCGGGGGGCGGACGTTGAGCAGGGCGCGCATCTGCCGCTGCCTGTCCGCTAGTGTCGGGGCAATCTGAAGAGCGGAGAACCGTGGGTTCTCCGCTTTCAGGCACTCTATCGCGAGCTCGATGTTCGCCAGGCGGTCCATCAGTAGCCGATTGTGAAACGCTCCTTGTGGTGGGCGGGCTTCTCTAGCTCGTCGACCATGGCCACGGCGTAGTCTTCGACGCTGATGTGGCTCGTGTTGGTCTTCTCGTCGACGATGAGGTCGTCCTTGCCTAGGCGGAACTTGCCGGTGCGGGCGCCCTGCCGGTCGAAAGTCCCTGCGGGCGAGAAGAAGACCCAGTCGACGGCGTCTTCCTTGCTGAGGACGTTGAGGAAGAAGTCGCCCAGCGCCCGCACGCCGTCCATAATCTCGGCGGGGATGGTGCCCGAGTCCACCACGCGCAGGCCGGGCTTGACGAACAGCGTCCCAGCCCCGCCGACGATGAGGAGCCGCCCCACGTCGCTCTTTTTGGTGGCCTCGACAATCTTGGGGTAGTTCTCGGTCGTGAGCTGGCCAATCTCGTGGTTCGCCCAGCCGGGGTTGTAGGCCGAGATGACGGCGTCCTTGCCCTTGGCCAGGGCGGCTATGGCGTCGACGTTGGCCACGTCTTCCCTGACGACCGTGACGCCCTCGCGGGCAGTGTCCTCTTTCGGGTTGCGGACTACGGCCGTCACCTTGTGGCCGCGCGAGACGAGTTCGTTGAGAATTGCAGAGCCGACGAAGCCCGTCGCGCCAATCAGAAGTACTTCTTTCATTGTCTGTCGATTATTATTGTTTCTGTCGAACGGGAGGATGATGTTCCCCTTTCCGACAATGCAAATGTGGAGACAATGTGGACAATCTGCAAGAGGTTGCAAAGATGTGCCCAGGTTTCCAAATGGTAGAAAATGCCATTCCCCAGGCCCTCCGCGCGTCGTGCTTTAACGCGCTTTAACCTCCCCGCGCGTCCCAAGTGCCGCCGCCTTTCCCTAATATTGTGGTGTGAAAAGCGAGATAAAGCCCGAATATTTGGCTTGCCCCATACGCGAGGTCATCAGCCAGTTTGGCGACAAGTGGTCGCTCCTGACGCTCTACACCATCTACGACGTAGGCGGGGAGGCCCCGGTGCGCTACAGCGTCATCAAGTCCCACATGGCGGACTGCTCTCCCAAGATGCTGTCGGCCACGTTGCGCAATCTGGAGCGCATCGACCTTGTCCGCCGCGAGGTGTTTCCCGTCGTGCCGCCGCGGGTGGAGTATGGCCTCACCCGCCGCTGGCTGTCGCTCATGCCGTTCCTCGTCTCGCTCATCGGCTGGGCAAAGGACAATTTCGACATCGCCGCCTCGAAGCTGAGCGACTGAGGGTTGGCGGCATCCGGGGGGCTGATGTTTGCCGTTCTAGGAGATTGTTGTCCTGTGGGGCGTCCTAGGGTTCACGTATAATCCTAGGGTTCGCGTATGCCCCTAGGGCTCACGCCCTAGGCTGACCTATATCGCCCTTACAGGGCTTTGAGTGTCTGGGAGATAATCGACTAGATGCCGGCGTTGTGTGGGGTGACGCCAAGACACAATGCGCCAAACACAATGCGCCAAACAATCGTCCGTCGTCAGGCTCTACCCCTAGCCCCAAAGGGGCGGCATAAGGCAGCCTAGGGCGTGAGCCCTAGGATTAGCGCATACCCTATGATTGGCGCGAACCCTGTGATTTGCGTGCGCCCCCTATGATTAGCGTTCGCACCACGAGCCGCGCACCCTACATAGCCCCTCAGGGCAACGCCGGTCAACACCCCGGAAATTCTTAATTCTTAATTTTCAATTCTTAATTGACAAGTTTTTCCGGTAGCTTCGGCATGGCCCCCTTTTGCGTGCACACGTATGCCGACGTCACCACGGCGCATTCGTGGGCTTCGGCCACGCTGCGCCCCCGGATTATGCTGGCAATGAAAGCCGCCGTGAAGCTGTCGCCGGCGCCGACGGTGTCGGCAACCTCCACCTTGGGCGTGGGGCGGAACGAGACGCCGTCGGGAGTGAAGACGTAGCTCCCGTTGACGCCGGCTGTCAAGATGAGCATCCGCAGGTCATATTTGCCCAGCAGGACCCAGCACTTGTCTTTGAGGTCGATCCCCGGGTAGCCGAAGAGGCGGCCAAAGGCGACGAGCTCCTCGTCGTTAATCTTCAAGATGTTGCACTTCTCCATCGACGCCACGAGCGTCTCGCGGGTGTAGAAGCCCTGGCGCAGGTTGGCGTCGAAGACCACCAGGCGGCCCTCGTCGCGCGGCATTATGTCGAGGAACATGTTTATGGTGCGCCGCGAGACGACGCTACGTTGCGAGAGCGAGCCGAAGCACACGGCCTTGGTGCGCTCCGCCAGGCTCTCCAGGCGGCTCGTGTATGGGATGTTGTCCCACGCCACCCCCTCCTTGATGTCGTAGCGCGGGATTCCGGCGCTGTCTATCTCGACGCCCACGGTCCCCGTGGGGTAGGGGACGCGCTCGATTATCGTCTCCATGCCGCCCTTGTCGGCCAGGTTGCGGAGAATCTCTTCGCCCAGCGGGTCGTCGCCCACGGCGCTCACCACGCACGACGGCAGCCCGAATTGCGACACGTGGTAGGCGAAGTTCGACGGCGCGCCGCCCAGTTGCCGGCCCTCGGGGAGCATGTCCCACAAGACCTCGCCCATGCCGACCACGTAGTTCTTGTTCTCTTCCATAGTTCTATGCTGTTTTCTTGATTTTAGACGTGAGGAGCAGGAGGTAGATGGCCCCGACGAGCATCACCGCCACGGCCCCTGCCTGCCCCATGGCGTCGCTGGCGAAACCCATGGAGAGGGGGAACAGTGTCCCGCCGAAGAGGCCCATAATCATCAGCCCCGAGACGGCGTTCTTGGCGTCGGGCATGGCCAGCAGGGCCTGCGAGAGGACGATGGAGAAGACGTTCGAGTTGCCGAAGCCTATGAGGCCTATGCCGGTGTAGAGCGCGGCCTTGTCGTCCGCCCAGAAGAGGATGAGCACGCCGGCCAATATCATCAGCGCGCTGACGGCGAAAAATCCGCGGTGGGGCGCCATGCGCAGAGCGAAAGCGCCCGTCAGGCATCCGAGGGTGCGGAGCACGAAGTAGACGCTCGTGGCGTAGCCAGCCTCCTCCAGCGGCAGGCCCATGCGCTCGGTCATGAGCTTGGGGGCCGTGGTGTTCGTCCCGACGTCGATGCCGACGTGGCAGAGGATGCCCAGGAAGCAGAGCAGGACGATGGGGCTGCCCAGGAGGCGTAGGCACTCCACGAAGCCCGACGCCTTGTCGGGCGCCTCCTCGGCAATGGGCGTGACGAAGAGGAGCAGGATGGCTATGACGCTCACCACGGCGTAGACGAGGAAGAGCATCTTCCACCCCATGCCGAGCGTCGGGAACGCCGTCGTGGCGCCCCACGCCGCTAAGACAGGGGCCAGGAACGAGGCTATGGCCTTGACGAACTGGCCAAAGGTGAGCGTCGAGGCCAGCTTGTCGCCGCTGATGAGGTTCGTCACCAGGGGGTTGAGCGAGGTCTGCATGAGGGCGTTGCCGATGCCCAGGAGCGAGAACGAGGCGAACATGACGGCGTAGCTGTCGCCAATGGTCGGGACAAAGAGTGACACGGCCGTCACCGCCAGGCTTATCAAGACGGTGTTCTTGCGCCCTATGCGGTTCATGAGCATCCCCGTCGGGACTGAGAAGATGAGGAACCAGAAGAAGACGAGCGACGGGAAGACGTTGGCCTCGGAGTCGGAGAGGCCCAGGTCGCGCTGGACGTAGTTCGAGGCCGTCCCCACCAGGTCTACGAAGCCCATGGCGAAGAAGCAGAACATGACGGGCACTATGCTGAGCAGGAAGCGCCTGCCGGCTGTTTTGTGTGTTGTGTTCATGGCGTGGCTAGTTGTTGACGTTTATGGGGTAGACGCGGACGTTGCTGGCCCGCGCCCGCCCGTTGCTGACAATCGAGAGGCGCTCGTAGGGCGAGCGCGGGAAGACGATGTTGGTCATGACGAACCGCCCGCCGTTGCCGAACACCTCGATGCTGGAGCGGTCGATGAAGATGCGCAGGTCCACCTTGCCGGCGGTCTCGTGCGTCGGGCACACCGTCGTGGCGGGAAACGCCTCGCTGAAGTCCACGATGCCGCTCCTTGCGCGGTCCATCGAGAGCGTGTGCGCCGCGGCGTCGTAGCGCATGACGACCTCGTCGCCGGCGGCGTTGGAGAGCGTCAGCGTGGCGTCTTGCGCGCGGCTGGCGTCGAGGCTCAGCGCAATCTCGCACGCGCCGTCGTTGGCCGCGGGCAGGTCGAACGTCTTGGCCTTGGCGCCGAGCGCGGCCTGCTTGGCCCTGCGCGGCTCCGTCCCGCGCAGGCGGTCCACTTCGGGCGACGGCGCCGAGGCCATGTAGACCTGCCCATCGGCGGCGCGGAAGAGGCTCACCTCGCGGGGCAGGGTGTTGGCGCTGCGGAATTGGCGCGTCGGGACCTCGGCGGCATACTGCCAGTTGCTCATCCACCCGATGACCGTCCGCCGCCCGTCGGGGGCGTCGCTCCAGCTCACGGTGGCGTAGTGGTCTTTGCCGTGGTCCATCCACTTGGTCGGGACTCGCCCCTCGGCGTCGGTGTCGGGCGTGAACGTGCGGCCGTCAAACTGCCCGGTGAAATATTGCGTGGCGTTGCCGCCAAAGGGCCCGCCGGGGTTGATGTTGCACAGGAGTACCCACCGCCGCTCGTCCGTCCCCTCGACGGGGAGCTCGAACAGGTCCGGACACTCCCACACGCCGCCCTGCGCGCCCAGCCCCTGCCCGAAGCCGCCGCGCGCCTCCCACGTCTTGAGGTCTTTCGAGCCGAAGAAGAGCATCTCGCCGACGAGCGGGTGGGCCAGGACCATGACCCACTCGCCTGTCGGCTCGTGCCATATCACCTTGGGGTCTCTCGCCTCGCTGCCGATGGCCAGGACGGGGTTCGTCGGCAGGGCGCAGAACGTGGCGCCGTTGTCGGCGCTATATGCCAGGCTCTGCACCTGGCTCGTGCCGGCCGAGGTGTAGAGGGCCACCACGGCCCCGGGGCCGAAGCCCGCTGTGCCCCGGATGTCCACCACGGCGCTGCCGCTGAAGATGCTGCCCAGGGCCGAGGGGCGTATGGCCGCGGCCTCGTGGCGCCAGTGGACGAGGTCTGTCGAGACGGAGTGCCCCCAGGTCATGTTCTGCCATTTCGAGCCGTAGGGGTTGTGCTGGAAGTAGAGGTGCCATTCGCCGTCCTTATAGAACATCCCGTTGGGGTCGTTCATCCACCCATAGAGTGGCGAGTGGTGGTAGAGCGGGCGAAATTTCTCGCGGTTCGAGGTGTCGAAGTCGTCGCTCAGGCGGATGTCGCGCCAGCTTGCGTCGTCGCGCTGGTCGCGCACCGAGCCGCGGCTCTGCGTCGTGACGATGTTCAGCGCCGCGCTGCGTCCCGCCAGGGGCGCCAGGTCGTAGGGCACGGTGTAGTCGGTGCGCGACTTGGCCAGGCGGACGTAGATGGTCTCCTCCAGCCGCCCGTCGGCCAGGACGTCGACTCTGGCGTCTTCCGCCGCCTCCTCGACGGGCAAGAGCAGGTAGCGCCCCTGCCCGACGACGCGCACCAGTGTGTTGTTCTCGCCCATGTGCGTCACCTCGACGCCTCTCTCTTGGGCGGCGAGCGGGAGACCCGCGCAGGCGGCAAGGGACGCCAGCGACAAGATTCTCCATGGCACTCCTTTCATGCTGATTCCGTTTTTGAGTTCAACGAGACGATGCCGCCCACACCTCGTGGGCGGCATCGCTAAATTAGAGGCGCATGGCGCGAAACTTTATAATAATTGTCGCGGAGAATATAACAGGACGCCAGCTCCCCGCGTTTTTATTGCGCCGTCAGTCGCACGACGTGGCTCACCAGGCGGTCGGCCGTGAAGACGTCGAGGCCCACTTTCATGAGGTAGTCGCCGGAGAGGGCTTTGCCGTGCGCTTTGAGCGTCGGCGCCTGCCCGGGCATGAGGTTCACCTCCTCCACGCGGTAGAGCCTCTCGGCGTCGAGGCCCTCCAGGCGGACGGGGAGGAGCTGCTCCTTGAAGCGGGGGAATATGTCGAAGGCGAAGAGGACTGCCGCGGCGCTGTCCTTGGCCGCGTAGCACACTGCGGAGTGGTTGCCGTCGTAGGGCGAGACGAGGCGGTAGAGGTCGCCCTCCATGATTGCGGGCTGCATCTCGCGCCATGTCTCGACGGCCTGGCGGCAGAACGAGAGCTCGTTTGGCGTGAGCTCGTGGAGGCCAATGTCGAAGCCGAGCTTGCTCATCGACGCCACGTCGGTGCGGAACTTGACCGACGCCGAGCGGTTCCAGCTCGTGACGTGGGCGCTCAAGACCTTGGCCGGGAAGAACTGCGAGAATCCCCACTGGATGAAGATGCGGTCCACGGGGTCGGTGTTGTCGCTGGGCCAGAACTCGGTGAAATATTTGAGGCTCTCGTAGTCGCACCGCCCGCCGCCGCCCGAGCAGAGCATCATGGGCAGGTGGGGGTATTTGTCGCGCACGCGGGCGAAGACGTTGACGACGCCGCGCGCGTGGTCGATGTAGAGGCGCCCCTGCTTGTCGGCGGCGTAGGGTGAGAAGACGTTGGTTATGGGGCTGTTGCAGTCCCACTTGAAGTATGCCACGCCGGGGTTCTCGGAGACAATCTTGTCCACCACGCCGAAGACGTAGTCCTGCACGCGGGGGTTCGAGAGGTCGAGGACGAGCTGGTTGCGGTAGTAGTATGTCTCGCGGTTCGGGTTCTCGATGACCCAGTCGGGGTGCTTCTCGTAGAGTTCGCTCCGGGGGTTGACCATCTCCGGCTCAATCCAAATGCCGAACCTCACCCCGGCGTCGTCGGCGGCCTTGACCAGGGCGCCGATGCCGCCCGGCAGTTTGTCCCTGTTGGCGTCCCAGTCGCCCAGCCCGGCGTTGTCGGCGTTGCGGGGGTGCTTGTTGCCGAACCACCCGTCGTCGAGCAGGAACATGTCCACGCCCAGGTCTTTGGCCTCGCGCATCAGCCCCGCCAGCTTGGCCTCGTCGAAGTCGAAGGCCGTGTTCTCCCAGTTGTTGAGAAGCGTCAGCCGGCGGCCCATGCCGTCTTTCACCTGGTGGCGCCGCGCCCAGTCGTGCAGGTTGCGGCTGCCGGCCGAGGTGCCGCGGGAGCTGAGGGTGAAGATGAACTCCGGCGTGGCGAACGTCTCGCCGGGGCGCAGGTCGTAGGCCGAGGCGTCGGGGTTGATGGAGGGCAGGACGCGCAGGTTGCCGGCGTTGTCCACCTCGAACGTGAAGCGGAAGTTGCCGTTCCACCCGATGGTCCCCATCAGGACGTCGCCGCGCCCCTCCTCGACGGGCGCCCCCAGGCCAAGCTCGAAGAACGGCTGGGCCACCATGGCGGCGCGGCTGCCGAGCTTGGTGTCGACAATCTTCTTGCCGAACTGGAGCCGCTGGCTCTGCATCTGGGCCTCGCGGGCCCAGTCGGAGGCGAACTCCGTCAGCCAGTAGGCCCCGGAGCGGAAGTAGAGCATGGCAGAGGCGTAGCGCGAGAGGGTGACGGGGCGCTTCTCCTTGTGCGAGATTTCCGTCCAGGTCTTGATGACGTCCTCGCTGTCGTAGGCTACGTAGTGGAGGGTGACGCTGAGCGGGTACTTGTCGTCGGCCAGGGCTATCCGCGTGTGCGTGCCGCCGTCGACGGGCGTGGTCTCGACGCCGCGGAAGTAGAGGTAGGTCGCGGCGTTGCCGTCGGCGTGGGTCACGGACAGGGCCGGCTCGAAGAAGTCCTCGCTGCCCGAAGTGCCATAGGCCTCCCACCCGCGGCGGGAGAGCGAGCCGTCGGACCCCGCCACGACGGCCCAGTCGAGGTTGGCGGCGTCGGACGCGTGGAGCAGCCGCGGGCCGAGGTATGTTTGGTAGAGACGGCCGTTGTCGCCCACTTTCAAGATGAGGTCGATGTTGTCCGTCCCGATCCGTATGGGCTCGGTGCGTGCCGTCTGCGCCGACGCCATGACGGCGAGCGTGGCGAGGCTCAAGGTCGTTAGTGCTGTCTTCATGAAAAAAAAGAGTTTATGCCCGATGGAGGCGCGCCCCTGGCGCAATGTTGGGCAAAGTTAATATCGGGCGCTGGTCGTGCGCTATCAATTTTCGAGCCTTGTCGATGCTTTTTGCGCCCTATGCCCGCCGATGCTGCTTATGCGTGTGTACGTGCCTGTTCTGTGGTATGCTAAAAAGTTGCGTCCTATTGAGATTTTCGCTGTCAAATATGAGGACATATTGATTAACTTTAGAGATGCATCAACAAGCCAACCATGAAGACCATTCCCTCCCTGTCCGCAATATGCCTGACGCTGGCGCTCTGTTCGTGCGTGAAGGAGCGGACATATAAGATAGGTGTGTCGCAGTGCAGCCGCGACGACTGGCGCGCCAAGATGAACGCCGAGATTGAGCGCGAGGCCATGTTCCACGAAGACGCCCAGATAGAGATCCGCTCCGCCGACGACAGCAACGCCAAGCAGGCCGACGACATCCGATATTTTGTCGAGAACGGCTTCGACCTCGTCTGCGTGGCACCCAACGAGGCAGGGCCGCTGACGCCCATTGTCGACGAGGTGTTCCGTGCCGGGGTGCCCGTCATCATCTTCGACCGCAACATCCTCAGCCACAGCTACACGGCGCGCATCAGCTCCGACGACGACGGCCTGGGCCGCCACGCCGCCCGCTACGCCTTGGGTCTCCTGGGCGTCGAGGCGCGCGCCGTCGAGATCCGGGGGCGCATGGGCTCGAGCCCCGCCGTGGACCGTCACGACGGTTTCGCCGACGAGTTCGCCAAGGGCGGCGGGCGCCTGCTCGCCAGCGCCACGGGGCTGTGGAACAAGGAGGACGCCGTGCGTGTGGCGGACTCGCTGCTGAGCCGCCACCCGGAGGCCAACATCGTCTTTGCCCACAACGACCGCATGGCGCAAGGCGCGGCCGAGGTCTTGCGGCGGAGGGGGAGGGCGGGCAAAACATGGGTGATAGGCATCGACGCCGCGCCGGACATAGGCATCCGCGCCGTGGCCGACGGCGAGATAGACGCCACGTTCATATACCCCACCGAGGGCCACAGGCTCGTCCGCACGGCAATGGCAATCCTCAAAGGGCAGGACTACGACCGCGACGTGACCCTGCCGCTCTCGTCGGCCGTCGACAAGACCAACGCCGACATCCTCCTGGCGCAAGACAAGGCGCTGAAGGAGGAGACGGACCGCATGAAGACCCTCAAGGACAGAATCGACGACTACTGGGCGCGCCACTCGTCGCAGACGGCGCTCTTCTACGCCACTCTCACCATAGCCCTGCTCCTGGCATGCATAGCCTCGCTGCTGCTCCGCGCCTATTGGCAGCGGATTCACCACCAGAGGGAGCTGACGGCGCAGAACGGCCTCCTCAAAGAGGAGCGCGACAACCAGCGGAGGCTCAACGAGCAGCTCAACGAGGCCACGCAGTCGAAGCTCTCGTTCTTCACCAACGTCTCGCACGACCTGCGCACGCCGCTGACGCTCATCGCCGAGCCCGTGGCGCAGCTGGCGAAGTCGCCCAACCTCACGAGGGTCCAGAAGACGCTCGTTGCCATAGCCGACAAGAACGTCCGGATCCTCCGCCGCCTCGTCGACCAGGTTCTCGACTTCCGCAAGCTCGACAGCGGCAAGATGGACCTGCGGCTTGCCGAGGCCGACGTCGAGCGGGTCGTCCGTGACTGGGTCGAGGCTTTCTCGACCACGGCGCGCAAGAGGGACATCGACATCCGGGTGGCCATCGAGGAGGGGGCGCGGTTCGAGATGGCCATCGACGTCGAGAAGATGGAGAGCGTCTTCTTCAACCTCGTCTCCAACGCCCTCAAGCACACGCCCGACAACGGTCGGCTGGACTTGGGCCTGGCCACCGACGGGCGTACGCTAACGCTCACTGTGGCCGACAACGGCGACGGGATTGCCGACGACGAGCTTGCGAGGGTCTTCGACCGCTTCTATCGGGGCGAGGGCGCGCGCCCGGGCGGCTCGGGCCTGGGGCTGGCCCTCTCCAAGGCCTTCGTCGAGCTCCATGGCGGCACGATTGCCGTGAGGAGCGCGCGCGGCGAGGGGACGACTTTCACGGTCTCCATCCCCGTGCGCCATGTGGACGGCGCGTTGCCCGAAGCCTACCGCGGCCTCGACCATGTGGCGGTGGAGGCCGAGCTCTCCGCCGCCGACCGCGACGACGAGGCCGCTCCCGCCGACGCCAGGCGCGACCTCGTCCTGGTCATAGACGACAACCCCGACATGCTGGCCCTGCTCCGCGAGACTTTGGCCACGG
The DNA here is from genome assembly GCA_964534235.1 of uncultured Marinilabiliaceae bacterium. Classification (GTDB taxonomy): domain Bacteria; phylum Bacteroidota; class Bacteroidia; order Bacteroidales; family Marinilabiliaceae; genus W3P20-009. The sequence goes on along the minus strand of CAZHOT010000008.1, from coordinate 116,109 downwards.
ACTACAACGTCATCGTGGCCCCCGACGGGCGCCAGGGGGTCAAGATGGCGGTCAAGTACGTCCCCGACCTCGTCGTCTGCGACATCATGATGCCCGGCATGGACGGCCTGGAGTGCTGCCGCCGGATTAAGGAGAACGTGGCCTCGTCTCACGTCCCGGTGGTCATCCTCACCGCCTGCTCCACCGACGAGCAGAGGGTGCGGGGCTACGACAGCGGGGCCGACGGGTATATGCCGAAGCCTTTCAGCGGCGAGGTCTTGCGGGCCAGGGTGCGCAACCTCATTGCCGGCCGCAGGGTCATCAAGGACCTGTGGGGCGGCGGCAGGGCCAAAGACGCCGCGGCGCCCAGGCCCGACGACGGACGCAAGAGGGACCTCCCCATGTCGGACATAGACAACGAGTTCTACAACCACTTCCTGAAGATTTTTAGGGAGCGGATGGGAGACACCAGCCTCTCCGTAGACTCCCTGGCGGGCGAGATGGGCCTGGAGAGGAGCCAGTTCTACCGCAAGCTCAAGGCCATAACGAACTACTCGCCCGTCGAGCTCATCCGCCGCCTGCGGCTCAACCACGCCAAGATGCTGCTCGTCCAGAGCGAGATGACGGTGAGCCAAATAGCCTATGAGACGGGGTTCTCCAGCCCCGCCTACTTCACCAAGTGCTTCCGCGAGGCCTTTGGCGAGACGCCCACCGAGACGCGCGTCAAGTTGGCGGGCTGAGCCGCCGCTCCCCCGGGGCGCCGCCGTCCATTTTGGTCGCGTTGTATGTCAAAAAATGCGCGCACGCCCCTTTTATGACATTTGGCGCGACCTAGCTTATACCCATGTCGTCGGCTCGTTGACAATTTCGCACCACGAAATTCTATCTAAAGCAACGGACATGGACAAACTAAGATTTCTGCTGACCGCGACCGTGGCCATGCTCTTCTGCGCCCTCTCGCGGGGGCAGGACGTGGCGGCGTCGGGGACGGTTGTCGACGAGACGGGGCAGCCCGTGATTGGGGCCTCGGTGGTCCAAAAGGGGACTACGAACGGCACCGCCACCGACCTCGACGGCAACTTCAGCCTCACGGCGCCGGCGGGGGCCACGCTCGTCATATCGTTCATTGGCTACGACAATGTCGAGGTGGCGGCGGCTTCGGGGCTGAGAGTCGAGCTTCTCGGCAGTTCGCGCCAATTGGAGGAGCTTGTCGTCACGGGCTACACCGCGCAGCGCAAGGCCGACCTGACGGGCTCCGTCGCCGTGGTCGACGCCGCGCGGCTCAAGAACAGCGCCGAGAGCAACCCCATGAGGTCGCTCCAGGGGCGAGTGGCCGGCATGACGATAACCACCGACGGCTCGCCCTCCGGCACGGCCACGGTCCGAATGAGGGGCATAGGCTCGTTCAACTCCAGCCAAGACCCGCTCTACATCATCGACGGAGTGCCCAGCACGGCATCGCTCAACACGCTCAACGCCAACGACATCGAGAGCATGCAGGTGCTCAAGGACGCCGCCTCGGCAAGCATCTACGGCTCCAGGGCCGCCAACGGCGTCATCATCATCACGACCCGCAAGGGCAAGAAGGGCGAGAGGGTCAAGATTGACGTCAGCGCCAACATCATGGCGCAGTTCTACAACAACCAGACGCGCATGAAGCTGATGAACACCGGCCAGTATGCCACGGCAATGGCCCAGGCGGCCCTCAACGACGGCATAGACCCCGTCACCTACGCGCAGAACTACGGTCTCAACCTCAACGCCGCCAATGGGTTCACAATATCGGCGTGGGACGCCGCCAACAACCGCTACAACACATATACCGTCGACGGCCTCTACGACGGCTACGTCAACGCGCGGCGCACCATGCGCCTCTCCGACACCGACTGGCTCGACGAGATTTCGCGGACGGGCCTCGCGCAGAGCTACGACGTCTCGCTCTCCAACGCCACCGACACATATTCTGCGCTCTTCTCGTTCGGATATAAGAAGAACAAGGGTATCCTCAAATATACCGACTTCCAAAACTTTGCCGCGCGCGTCAACACGAGCTACAACATGGGCAAGTATGTCACCGTGGGCGAGAACGCCACGTTCTCCTTCACCGACCAGGTAGACCTGCCCGAGAGCGTCAACAGCCGCTCGGTGCTGGAGGAGGCTCTGAAGATGTCGCCCACGCTGCCCGTCTACGAGACCGACGGCGTGACGTTCAGCGGGCCCGTCGGCGGAATGGCCGACCGCGAGAACCCCATGCGCGTCCTCTTTCAGAACCGCGACAACAGGCAGAAGATGCGCCGGGTCTTCGGCAACGCCTACCTCGACGTCAAGCCCGTCCGGGGGCTCGTCTTCCGCTCCAGCTTCGGCCTCGACTACACGCAGACATTCCTGCGGCGCGTGGCCCTCACCTACCACAGCGACGTGGTGAACAACGACATCCCGAGCGTGACGATGAGCAACACCAACAACCTGGAGTGGACATGGAGCAACACGCTGACCTACAACGTCAAGGCGTGGGAGGAGCATACGTTCAGCATCCTGCTCGGCCTCGAGCTCAACAACCAGCAGGCCGAGACCATGACCGGATATGCCGAGCGCTTCGCCATCGAGGAGTATGACTACATGTGGCCCGACGCCTCCACCGGGGCCCAGCGCGCCACGGGCCTTGGCGAGGGCTACCGCCTCGTCTCCTACTTCGGCAAGCTCGACTACAATTGGCGCGACCTCGTCTTGGCGAGTTTCACGGTTCGCCGCGACGGCAGCTCGCGCTTCGGGCAAGCCAACCGCTACGGGACGTTCCCGGCCTTCACCCTCGGCTACCGCCTCAGCCAGCACATCGATGCCGAGTGGCTCGACGACCTCAAGGTCCGCGCCTCGTGGGGCGAGACGGGCAACCAGGCCATCAACAACACGGCCCGCTACGGTCTCTACGTCGCCGACTACGGCTCCCAGCGCGAGACATCGACGGCCTACGACATCCGGCAGGCCGGCTCCGGAATCTTCCCCTCGGGCTTCCGCGCCTCGCAGACCGAGAACCGCAACCTCAAGTGGGAGACGACGAAGCAGTGGAACTTCGGCCTCGACTACGCCCTGCTCGACAACTCGCTCTACGGCAACATCGACGTCTACGTCAAAGACCTGGAGGACATGCTCATCCAGCCCAACTTCCTCGGCGCCACGGGCGAGGGCGGCAGCATGTGGCTCAACGGCCCGGCGCTGCGCAACGTCGGCATGGAGATGCAGATTGGATACCGGCGGACGACCGAGGCGGGCTTCAGCTACGACGCGAACCTCAACTTCGACTTCTATCGCAGCAGGGTGACGTCGCTCCCGCCGACCATGACCGGGGCCTACGCCCACACGCCGACGCAAGACCTGGTCTCGGGCAAGAGGGCCTACGGCTCCAGGGCGGGCTACGTGGTCGAGGGGCTCTTCCAAAGCCAGGCCGAGATCGAGGCGCACAACCAGCCCGGGGGGCGGCTTGGCGGGCTGAAGTATAAGGACATAGACAGCGACGGGGCCATAACGACCAACGACCAGGACTGGATATTCGACCCCGTGCCCGACCTCAACTGGGGCCTCAACGTCGAGCTGGGATATAAGAACTTCGACCTCACCATGTTCTTCCAGGGCGTCTTCGGCGTGGACATCTACAACAACCAGAAGTATCAGACCGACTTCTACGCCCTCTACGACCCCGGGTCCAACAAGGGCAGCCGGATGCTCGACGCTTGGCGCACGAACAACACCGGCTCTGGCATCCCGGCACTCTCGACAATGAGCTCCAGCAACGAGAACCGTGAGTCTAGCTACTACGTCGAGCACGGCAGTTGGCTCAAGATGCGCTCGCTGCAGGTCGGATACACCCTGCCCGACGCCGCCCAGGCCGCCATGCGGATGACCAACGCGCGCGTCTATGTCTCGGCGGGCAACCTCTTCACGGCCAAGAGCGGCTCGTTCAAGGTGACAGACCCCGAGAACCCCGATTGGAACTACCCCAACACCACGACCGTCTCGTTTGGCCTGCAGTTGGGATTCTAGTTATGCAGAACTGGCAGTCATGACACGAAATAACACTAGCAAAACAATGAGAGCAAGACATATCCTCCCCTGCCTGGCAGTCGCGGCCCTGACCTTGGCGTCGTGCGACGACTTCCTCGACGGCGTCCAGCCTCAGGGCGTCGTCTCCGAGGAGCAGGCCATGCGCCGGCCCGACGAGATGGTCTATGCCGCATATGCGGCCTTGGGCAACGACTGGTATCAATATCCGTTCAACCTGTGGCCCTATGGCGACGTGGCCTCCGACGACGCCCTCAAGGGCGGAGGGCAGCTCAACGACACCGACTATCACACCCTGGAGGTGTGGTCCACGCTCACGTCGCAGTCGCTCAACCCCGCCGACGAGTTGTGGTATAGGCTCTACCTCGCCATAAGCCGCGCCAACAGGGCGCTTATCAGCCTGGGGCGCTACGGAGAGGCGGTCTTGGGCGCCGAGGCGACGCGCTTGCGCCGTGCCGAGATGAAGTTCGTCCGGGCCCACTTCTATTTCAAGCTCATACAGGTCTTCAACCGCGTGCCGTGGGTCGACGAGACCGTCCATGCCAACAGGGCCTTTGAGCAGACGCCCAACAACCAGACCCACGAGTGGCTCATGAGGCGGATCATAGCCGACTTCGAGGAGGCCTACAACACCCTGCCGGAGAGCCAGGAAGACCGCTCGAGGGCCAACAAGATTGCCGCCGCGGCATATCTCGCCAAGTGCCACCTGACGTTGGCCTACGGCGACGGCTACGAGGCCACCAACGGATACTCGCGCGTCAACGCCGACGACATCCGGCGGGTGGTGGAATATACCGGCGTGGTCATGAACTCCAGCCATGGGCTGCTCGACGACTTTGGCGACGTCTTCCTGCCCGAATACCGGAACTCCGTCGAGAGCGTCTACGCCGTCCAGCACTCCGGATATAGCCAGGACAACACCGTCTACGGACGCGCCAACTGGGGCAACACGCTCAACGGGGTCTGGGGGATATGGAGCTGCGGGTGGGACTTCCACAAGCCCAGCCAGGATCTGGTCAACGCTTTCAAGACGAGGGACGGACTGCCAATGTTCGACGACTACGACGCCACAGACGCGTACCCCGTCAACGAGAAGCCGACCGAGCAGAAGTGGGACCCGCGCCTCTTCCACACCGTCGGGATGCCGACGTTCCCATACAAGTATGAGAGCCAATATACTCTGACGATGGCCAACAGCCGCGACCCGAACGACTATGGGTTCTATTGCTCCATGAAAGAGGTGCCGCAACGGTCGCAGGGCGAGACGTTCAGCAGCCCCTGGCAGGCGTTCGCCATGAACGAATACGTGTTCCGCTATGCCGACGTCATGCTCATGCGCGCCGAGGCCCTCATCGAGCAAGGCAACTTCGACGCGGCGCGCGACCTCATCAACCAGATACGCCGCCGCGCCAAGAACTCCATGAGGCACATCGGCTATGCCGCCGACCAGGTCTCGATTGAGGAGTATCCCGCCGAGAACTTCGCCAGCAAGGAGCAGGCACGCCGCGCGCTGCGTTGGGAGCGGAGGCTGGAGCTGGCAATGGAGAGCCACCGTTTCTTCGACCTGCGCCGCTGGGGGCTCGCCTCCACGACGCTCAACGCCTACTTCCGCAAGGCGCAGGAGAGCTCCTACGAGGGTGTCCGATATGCGCAATACTACTCCACGGCGCGCTTCGAGGCCGGCAAGAACGAGTACTTCCCGCTCCCCTACAACCAATTCTACTACACCATAGGCCTCTACGAGCAGAACCGGGGCTACTGAGCAAAAGTCAATTGCGATTGATGAAGATTCCCAACGGGGGCGTTAATTTGTGTTTTGTTTGAGGGTTGGCGGCGCGGGCGTATGCCTGCGCCGCCTTTGTTGTGTGTCAGGCGAATAAAAATTGCGAAAAAGGCGCATTCGCGGCATCGGGTTTAGCAAAAAATTGCTATCTTGGGGCGATGCTCGAAAAAGGTGCTATGCGGCGTGAGAGGCTGTCGGCAGGAATCTTCGGGAGTACCCCTGTGCGTGCTGGCGCAAGTAGCCGGTTCGGCGGGGGGCTCGCGCTCGGCGGGGGCTCCACTCTCTAGAAGCTAAGGAATGATGTCCATGAGGCTTTGGCAAATATCGTTTTTGTTGGCGGTCGCGGCGTTCGCCTCGTGCGACGACTATGCGAACCTCTCGCCCGACGACATTCCGGGCGAGGCGGCGGACATGGACAACCCCGAGGCCATGGTCCGCTCCGCCTATGCCTTTATGGGCGACGATTGGTTCACATGCCCTTTGAACCTGTGGCCCTATGGCGACATGGCGTCCGACGACGGGCTCAAGGGAGGGGCCGGCACGACCGACACGGGCTACCACACCGTCGAGACGTGGACCGGCATGGGGGCCGGGCAGGGCGAGCTCGACGCGCTGTGGGCGCAACTCTACACGGGCGTCGACCGGTGCAACAGGGCCATCATGGCCATACGAATCAGTGGCGAGAGGAGGCTTGGCGCCGACGTGGCTAGGGTGCGCGAGGCGGAGATGCGGTTCTTGCGCGCCCACTTCTATTTCAAGCTCATACAGATGTTCCGGCAGGTGCCCTGGTTCGACGAGGAGGTCTATGCCGCCTCGGCCCACGAGCAAATCCCGAACGACGAGTTCACGTACGTGCAGCTTATGCAAAAGGTCATGGACGATTTCGCCGAGGCCTACGGCGTCCTGCCCGAGACGCAGGACGACCCATGCAGGGCAACGAAGATTGCCGCGGCGTGCTACCTGGCAAAATGCCACCTGGCGCTGGCCTATGGCGACGGGTATGAGGGGACCAACGGCTATGCGCATGTCGACCGAGGGCACATGGGGCGCGTCGTGGACTATACCGACGCGGTCGCGGGCTCGAAGTTCGGGCTTATGGCCGACTTCGCCGATGTCTTCCTGCCAGTGGGCAAGAACTCCGTCGAGAGCATATATGCCGTGCAGCACTCCGACGGCCGGGAGGACAACACGCTCTTCGGGCGCGCCAATTGGGGCAACACGCTCAACGGCGCATGGGGGATATGGACTTGCGGGTGGGACTTCCACAAGCCCAGCCAAGACCTGGTCAACGCTTTCAAGACGCGCGACGGTCTGCCGATGTTCAGCGGCTACGACGCCACCGACGACTACCCCGTCTGCGGGCGCCCGACGGAGCAGAAGTGGGACCCGCGCCTCTTCCACACTGTCGGGATGCCGACGTTCCCATACAAGTATGAGACCCAATACACCCTCACGGCCCGCAACAGCCGCAACCCCGGCGTCTACGGCTACTACTGCTCGATGAAAGAGGTGCCGCAACGCTCCAAGGGTGAGACCTGCAACGACCGCTACCAGGCTTTCGCCACGAACGAGTATGTCTTCCGCTACGCCGACGTCATGCTCATGCGGGCCGAGGCTCTCATAGAGCTGGACCGGGCGGAAGAGGCGCGCCAGATTGTCAACGCCATCCGCAACCGTGCCAAGAACTCCACCTCGCGCATCGGCTATGCCGCGGAGCAGTGCGAGATCGAGCCCTATCCGTCCGCCTGTTTCGCCACAAAAGAGCAGGCGCGCCAGTGCCTCCGTTGGGAGCGTCGGCTGGAGTTGGCGATGGAGGGTCACCGCCTCTTCGACCTGCGCCGCTGGGGGCTGATGTCCGCCACGCTCAACAGCTTCTTCCGCAAGGCCCGTGCGAGCGTCTACGAGGGGCAGCGCTATGGACAATATTACGGCGAGGCGCGTTTCGTCTCGCAGAAGAACGAGTTCTACCCCATCCCGTCCAACCAGTTCAACCGCGCCCCGGGCCTCTATAGGCAGAATCGGGGTTACTGATGGCGATAGGGTCTCACCACTGGGGCTGTGTGTTGTCCTAGGGCTCACGCCCTAGGCTGCCTTATGCCGCCCCGTTGGGGCTAGGGGTGGCGTGACGACGGACGATTGTTTGGCGCATTGGTCTATGGCGCACCGTGTCTCGGCGCCGCCCCACACGATGCCGAGCCTTGTAGTTTATCTCCCCTCCCCCAGACTCTCAAAGCCCTGTAAGGGCGACATAGGTCAGCCTAGGGCGTGAGCCCTAGGATAATCGTGAGTCCTAAGGATAGGGGCTAGAACAGGACAGGGGCAAAAAAACTATTGCCTGAGGGGTGAACGCATGGATTGTGCGTACCTGCCCAACAGCCGCCATCAGCCACTTCCGTGCAATTTTTAATTGTTAATTCTTAGTTCTTAATTGTAAGAGTGTTTCCCCCCCAGCAGCAGGTTCACGCCGAGATACGTCATCAGCACCGTGGCGAACGCCGCCACCAGGTAGGCGTGGGCCAAGCCTGGGCGTCGCAACGCCGGGACGAGGCTTCCGTGGAGCGGCACCGCATAGACAAGCAGCGTGACGAGGGCCCACACCTCCTTGGGGTCCCACCCCCAGTAGCGGCCCCACGACTCGTTGGCCCACACGGCGCCGACAAAGATGCCCGCCGAGAGAAGAAACAGGGCGGGGTAGAGCAGGGCGTGCGACAGGCGGAGGGCGGCGACCTGCCGCCCCTTGCCACCGGCGCAAAGCGCCACGAGGCTGTTGGCGGCAACGATGGTCAGCAGGGCGTAGCCCCCCATGACGCTGGCCACGTGGACGCTGAGCCACGGAGAGTGGAGGACGGGCATGAGGGGCGTGATGTGCGGGTTCCCCATCCCAAGGTGGGCGACGAGCAGGGCGAAGCCCGACAAGAGGAGCGACACCGCCGAGAGCAGGCGTTGCGATGCGCTGAGCCACAGCGAGCCGCAGGCCAGGGAGAGGGCCAGGAAGAGCATCGTCTCGTGGCCGTTGCCCAGTGGCCAACAGCCGGCAATGAGGCCGCGGGCGGTCAGTGCCGCGGCTTGGAGGGCCAGGCACGCGGTTGCTAGTGCCGTGGCCGTGCGTCTGGCGGCTCGCCAGTGGCCCATGGCCAGGAGCAGGGCGGCGAGACCCGCCGCAAGGGTAATCTTGAAGAGAGCCGACGTGGGGCGCAGATGGTTGTAGGTCAGCTCCATCTTGCGCCGCCATGGCGGAATGGTGGCCTCTGTGGGGCGGAACGCCGTCCCGCCGGTCAGTGCTATTATGGCTTGAAGCCGGTCGTCAATGTCGATGGCGGTCTTGTTGCCGGCGGCCAAGTGGGGCGCTAGGAGGTAGTTGCCGCCCTCGTCGAACAGCCACTGCGCCGCCGTGCGCCCCTCGTCCACCTCTATCCCCATCCGTCGGGCGTCGTCGGCGTCTTTCACTTTTATCATTGGAGCCCTCTGCCACTCTGCGGGCGAGAGCATCCACCCCAGGACGACGGCCTCGCCCCCAAGGCCTCGCCAACTGTCCGCCCCCACCACTTTCTGCATGAAGTCGGCGCAATATGTCCCGACCGGGGCTACGCGCCCGTTGTATACGATGTTGAGGCTTGCGAACTTCTCGACCTTCTCCTGTGGTGGCGCGGCGAAGTCCGGACGCTCGTCCGCCCCGGCGCACGAGGTCATGCCGGGCATCGAGGCCGCCACGGCCACTACGGACGGCAGAGTGCGCAACAGGCGGCGGAAACGCCCCGACGGCGAGACCATCAGCCACAGGAACGACACCGCCAGGCAGGCGTAGCCAAGGTAGGAGAGCGTCATGCCCCACGGGTCGTGGCAGACGCTCAGCGTCGTGCCGCGCAGGTCGGCGTCGTAGCCCATCTGGAGCAGACGGTAGCCGCCCACCGTCAGCACGCGGTTCATCGACACCGCGCGCCGCGCGCCGCCGACGGTGAGGTGGCTGGTGTAGTCTTTCGGGGTCGTCGTGTGCGGGTAGGGCGAGACGCGGAAAGAGTCTAGCGCTATTGCCGCGGGCAACTTGTGCGCAACGCCGTCGGCGCCCGCGAAGCTGTGCGCCGTCTGCCCCTCGCGCAGGTGGATTGCCCCCTCAACGCCCGTGAGGCGAGTGGCCAGGGCGCCGAGGGCTATCAGCGCGAACGAGAGGTGGAGGGCCAGGGCGGGAGGACGCTTCCGCAGTCGGCGCATGGCTACGGCCACGCCGGGGACGACGACAGACGCCATCAGCAGGGCGAACCACGCCGAGCCGTAGATGTTCGCCTGGGCGAACTCCGTCCCCTGCCGCCACTCGACCAGGGTGGCGGCGCACAGCGTCAAGATAAAGGCAGCGTAGGCCACCAGGGCCACAATCCTCATGCGGCTCAGAATTTGGCAAACGGCGTGAGCCGCCCGTCTATGGCTATGCACTCCATCTCGATGAGCCACTGGGGGCGGCAGACGGGGGCCAGGGTTATGACGTAGGGCGTGTGCGGGAACTTCTCGGCGAACATTTGGCGGACCACGGCGTAGTCCGCCATGTCGCGCAGGTAGACGATAATCTGCATCGTGTCGTCGAGCGTCATCCCGCCCTCGGACAGGAGGGCCTCGACGTTCTCCCACATCCGCAGGGTCTGCCGCCTGATGTCGCCCAGGTGGACAACGTTGCCGCGGTTGTCTATCGACGCCGTGCCGCTGATGTAGGCGTGGCCGCGGTCGCCAAACTCCACCAGCGTGCCGCGCTCGAAAGTCACGCCATAGTCGATTGTCTTGTTGAGGTGCGAGAGGGCGCGGAGGTGGCGTCGTTGCGAGGGGGCGAGGCCCGTGAGAGCCAGCGCGCTGAATTGGACCATCTCCCCGGGGGCGGCGGGCGAGCCGCCTATGCCCGTCGAGGCCACGTAGTGCGTCTCGGCGGTGAGGCCGTTGGCGTCGAAGTTGGCTTTGCGCGCCGCCACCATGCCGGCATATTGGGTGTCCACGTCGCGGACGTGGAACCAGGTGCGGATGCAGTCCGTGGCAATGTCGGCTCCGTGGCGAGAGAGCATGTCCTCATATTCCTCCAGCAGAATCCGCGTCTGCGTGGCGGAGTCGCCACCCGCCGCGGTCCGCCCCATCTGCCACAATTGGCGGTAGCCGTTGTGCTCCACCACCGCTACGCCGCCGGCCTCGCGGCGCGCCTCGACACCTTGCTCCATATATATCCACAGGGCTACTTTGCTGCCGTCGAGCGGCGGCTGCTGGATGCAGGTGGCTGTCTCGTCGTCGCCCAGGAGGTGCGCCGTGTTTGTGGCGTCGGAGAGGAAGTAGCGGCGGAAGACCACGCTGGCGCCCGCCGCCAGAGGCGACGACAGCAGGGCCGCCTCGGCGGCCCTCAGCCGCAATAGTTGGTCGGCGAAGCTGTCGCCGCGCGGCTCGACGCTGACCATGGCGTGGACTTCGCCAACGCCTCCGTCGGCGGGGGCGAAGCGCGCCACGCGGACAAGGGTGCCGTTCTCGGTAGATGATATTTCGTGATATGTTTTCATGTCTCTTTATTCATCCATTGTTCTGATCCATTCGGCCACGAGTTCCAACAGCGGCACACGGTCGTCTTCGACGAAGAAGACCGTGTGTGAGTAGCGCACGTTCTCGTCGCCCGCGGTCAAGACCCGGTAGAGGAAGCTCCGCGCCGTGTCGCCGGGCGCGACCAGGAGTTCGCCCGGCTTGCGTGTCGAGGCCGCGCCGACGAGGCTTGCGTGGACCCGCCCTGTCGTCAGGTCCAGCCCCGCGGCCGGGGCGTCGCCGCCGTGGCAACTGTTGCAGCTCAGACGCTGGAAGACGGCCTTGTCCACCGCGCCGGCGAGGCTCAAGTCGGCGTCGCCCAGGTTGAGGACGATTGTGTCGCCGCGGCTCTCGGTGGCCGGCGTGGAGTAGAGCGTCGCAATGCGTCGCCGGAGGATGTTGCACACGGCAATCTCGACGCTCTGCGCCGAGGAGGGGACGCCCGCCAGGGTCAGTGTGTCGGGCGTGGCCGCGCCTTTGCGCGTGGGGAAGTTTTTCTGGACAATGGAGTAGTCGCTCCCGGCCTCGAAGCACGCCAGGGCCAGCTGGTAGTCCTCGCCCCACGTCTCCAGGCCGCGGAACGTCCCGACGACGTGCGCCACCCGGGTGGCTGTGTCGTCGGCATAGACGGGGTCGTCGACGTGTCCGTCGTCGCACGACGGCGCAACGAGGAGCGCGCACGCCGTCCACGCCGTGGCAATGGTGCTTTTCACGATGCGCATGGCGTCAGAACGTATATTGGAGCATGACGCGCGCCGAGTGGGTGGCGATGCCGAGGTCGTCGTTGTCGCGGTCCAATTGCGTGGCGTGGCCCGTCCGTCCCACATATTGGTACATGGCCGACAGCTTGATGCCCGAATTGCGCACGAAGAAGTTGAAGCCCGCGGCGGGGCTGTTCAGCAGTCCGTCTTTGCCCGTCCCGTTGCGGTCGAAGAGGTCGTAGCGCGCCGTCAGTTGCCAACGGTCGGACACGAAGAAGCCGGCGCAGACATACCCGCCCCAGAAGTTGAACGTCTCGTCGATCTTCTGCCGGTCGGTGAAGCCCATGTGCATCATGTAGGCCTCGGCGCCAAGGAACAGGCGGCGGTGGAGCCAGCTCACCTCAATCCCGGCGCGGGTGTCGTTGGTGCTCTCGCTCTCGCTCTCGACGTTGATGCTGCCCGACAGCGCCACCTCCAGCTTATTCTCGCCCAGCATCTTGGCGTTGCCCTGCGTGCGCGGCATCTTGCCCATCGGCGTCCACGTCAGCCGCCCGGCGTAGAGGAGCGAGGGGATTCCCCAGTCGTCGGAGAACGTCTTGGTGGCGCTGTTCGTCCCGGCCCCCGTGCCGTTGAAGACGCCGACCTCGTAGCCCAGGTGCGGGGTGCCGATGTCGCCGTGGAGCATGACGCCCAGGTCGAAGCCCGTCGACATGGTCGGGTTGGCGGCGTTGAGCGCGTGCGGCAGGATCACTGTCGAGGTGAGCGACGCGGGCATCATCGGCATCAGCGTCTCGCCGAGCGTCGTCAGGAACGCGCTCGTGAAGGGGGTCTTGAACTTGCCGACCCGCACGGCGAAGTTGTCGCACACGCCGATGTCGAACCACGCCTGTTGGAGCAGGCTGCCGCCCGACGCCGCGGCGTTGATGGAGAGGTTGTAGGTAATCTTGTCGAAAGCCTTGCCCGTGAAGCCCAAGACGCCGTAGGCTATGGAGAAGCCCGAGTTGGCCACGTTGTCCTGGTTATATGCCTTGTCGAGGCCCTCGTCGTCGTAGTAGTTGTAGCTGGCCGAGGTCTGAATCATCAGGTAGGGCTTGAAAGAGAACCTCTTGTCGGGGCTCTCGATTTGGAACATGCGGTCGCTGCCTATGGTGACGACGCCGTTGTCAGCGTCGAACGCCCTTTGCTCTTGCCCCATTGCCGTCAGCGCCGTCAGCGTCGCCAGTGCCGCAATGTATAGTGTCTTCATTTTTAAAGCGATTCTAGGAATTTGACGAGGCATTGCCTGTCGGCCCTGTCCATGTTTTTGAACAAGTTTTTCGAGGCCTCGCCCTCGCCGCCGTGCCACAAGATGGCCTCGGTCAGGTTGCGGGCGCGCCCGTCGTGGAGGTAATATGTGTGCCCGTTGACTTTCTTCTGAAGCCCTATGCCCCACAGCGGCGTCGTGCGCCACTCGTTGCCGCGGGCCAGGCCGCTGGTGTAGTTGTCGTTGAGGCCCGCGCCCATAATCTCCCGCCCCATGTCGTGGAGCAGGAAGTCGGAGTAGGGGTGGACTGTCTGCGAGCCGAGCCACGGCAGTTCTGTGGCGTTGAGCAGTCGGGCCCCGCGCGGGCGCGTGTGGAGCGTGGCGACGTGGCACAGGTGGCACCTCGCGGCGCCAAACGCCCTCTCGCCGCGCTCCACGGCCTCGCGCTCGGTCAGCGTCAGCGTCGTCCCGTCGCTCCGCGTCAGCTCCACCAGGGTCGTCTTGCTCCCCTTGCGGCGGGCGGGGACGCCGAGAGAGTGGAGGTAGAGGTCCACGTCTTCCATCTCCTCGGTCGAGATGTCGAGCCGGTCATACGTAAGCCCCATCATCGAGCCCTCGGACATCTGCGTCTGCCCCTCGCATATCTCCTCCGGGTAGCGCGAGTTGGTCGCCCCCATGTCGCTCGAGAAGCCAAGCTCTACGGTCAGGTCCAGGTGCTGGGCCTTGTTGCCCGACAGGCCGATGCCGGTCACGCCGCGCTCCGTGATGTAGTTGCAGCGCCCCGAGATGCCATATTCGGGGTAGTTGCTCTGCGCCGCCAGCCGCTCAATCTCCGAGCGGTCGAGCGACATCATCTGACCCAGGCCGACGTGGCGCAGGGGGATGCGCACGGAGCAGAACAGGTCTTCGGGGCGGATCTCCACAGAGTCGCCACGGACGCCGTCCCACATCTTTTTGTACCAGCGGGTCACTGTGTAGCTTGGGAGGGCCAGCTCATAGGGCTCGCCGTCGGGGAACTGGCCCGCCTCGTAGTCATAGCGCACTTGCAGTTTCCCCTCGGCCGTGACGCCATATATCGACTGGTCGTGGAGGACGCGCCCGTAGCCCTGGAAGAAGACGCCGTTCCGGCGGGCCACGTAGACAAGCATGGCCGACATCCCGTTCTCGCCCGAGCCGTAGACGGGTGTCCCGTCGGCGTCGGTGCCAATCTGGTTCCAGACCCCGGGCATGGTGCGGCCGGCGTTGAAGTGGCACGAGGCGCACGAGAAGCCGGCGTAGAGGGGGCCGTGGTTCGCCGCCACGTTGTCGTAGAGGCGGTTGCCGTTCTGGAAGCGCGACGCGTTCTTGCCCGACAGCCATTCGGCCTCCATGTCATACGCCTTTGCCGAGTTGTAGAACACCGTAGATGTCCCGGCCGAGAGGTGGTAGTTCTCCAGGTCGCGGGAGTGGCTGGCGCAAAAGGCGTCCAGGCCCTCGGTGTCCTCTTCGCACGAGGCCGCGAGAGCCGCGGGCAGCAGCAGTGGCAATAGTCTCAGTCTCCGAAACATGTCTGATTGATAACAATGTGTCTTGGCAGATGGCAAAGAGGGCGGGAGGACGGCGACTGGCGCCTCCCTCCCGTCCCCGCGTCTGTTGCGCCCTGCTATTTCACGATTGTCCGGGGGTTGCCGTCCTTAAAGGTCAGGAACTCCAGCGTGTGGTAGCCGCGGAGAGACTGCGCCGCGGCGATGCTCTCGCTCTCCTCGTCGAAGTCGCCCGACCAGTCGAGGTTGTCCCAGCGGCCGGAGGTCAGGATGTTCTCAATGCCGTTCTGGTCGAGAGGCCAGGAGTCCATGTTGGGGTCCAGCCCCTTGTCGGCCACGGGGCCGAAGAGGAACGCCTCGCTCGTTTCCCACGGTTGGCGCGCGGCGAGCCATGCTGCGGCGCAAGCCTCGAAGCCCTTGTCCGACGGCGAGGCGGCGAAAGCGTCGACGGCGGCCTTGAGGGCGGTGTTCTTCGCTTTGAGGTTGGCGTAGGTCGGCAGGACCACGACGTCCACGTAGTTCGCCACCACCTCTTTCAGCTCCTGCGCGTCGATGCTCTCCAGGGCCTTTTTCAGGTTGCCACGGAGGATGTCATACAGCTCGCCGCAGGCCGTCTTGGCCGCCAGGGCCTCGGAGCTGGCAATGTTGTTGCGGAACGGCTGCGGGATGGCGTAGATGGCGTCGGCGGCTTTCTCGATGGCCGCCACCACATTGGCGTCAAGATCGGCATTGGCTTTCTTGACGGCCGCCGAGAGGGACTTGTCGCCCACCGTGCCGTCGGTCGTGCCGAAGTAGGAGTTGCGGATGGAGGCTATGTTGTTGCGGTAGTCGTCTCGCGAGTGCCACGAGTACCAGCTCTCGACGGCCAGGACGGCCTGGGTCTTGTTGCCGGCGCTCCACTTGTCTATGGGCTCGCCAATCTTGGCCTCGCCCACCTCGTTGGCAATGTCGCTGCACCCGTCGACAATCTGCTCGGCGGCCTCCAGGGCGGGGAGGCTCTTGAAGTATGTGGCGTAGCCGCTCGGGTAGTCGCCGCTGGCCGACTCCCATGCGTCGCACAGCGTCGTGGCGTCGTCCACGAGATATTTGGCCACGAGCTTCATGTAGGTGGCGAAGCTCCCGACGTTGGACGCCGTGGCGTCGATCGAGGCCACGCTGACCGTGCCGCCTTTGTCTTCGTTGTCGTCATCGTCGCACGCCGTGGCGCAGAGCGAGAGTGCCGCCGCCGTGGCGGCAATGGAGAGAAGTTTTGCGTTCATTTTTTATGTTTGTTTTTGTCTCTATCGTTGGAAGAACCACCCCACGTATGCCACGCCAATCGAGAACTCGTTCTCGTGGTGGTAGTCCGACTTGCCGAACGGCTTGTCCGTGCCTATCCGGCGCGTCGTGGCGTCGGCCTTAATCACGAGGTTGGGCAAGGCGAACCAGTTGAGGCCCGCCGTCCACTTCGCCACTTGGCACCGGCGGTCCAACGTCTGGCCTTTGTCGCCGTCCTCCTGCGGGTTGTAGTACTCATAGCGGGCGAAGGGGTAGACCACCGGCCCGCGCGCCGCGGGGTAGAAGATGTTCTTCAGGCTGACGCCCACCTCGGCGCCGTAGGTCAGCGCGCGTTTCGCCACGCTTCGTTCCGTCCCGTGGTGGTAGCTCGACTGGCTCGACAGCGTGACGGCCGATATCTTGGCCGCGTTCTCCAGGTCGCCGCATATGTAGTTGGCGCGCAAGGTGACGTAGCGGTTGGCATATTGGGCGTCGATCGACCATATGGCGAGGCGCGCCCCGCCGACGAGGCTATATTTGTAGGGCTTGTCGGCGTTCTCGGTGACGTCGCGGCAGTAGTATGCCGAGGCCCCCACGCGCAGGCCCGCCACGCCGCGCCAGTCGAGGCGGCCGAAGTAGCCGGGCGACTTGAAGTTGTCCACCTCGAAGAGGCCCTGCTTGCCGCTGCCGACCCAGTTGTCGCGCCCGAAGCCGTCGGCGTTGAGGCCCGCCACAATCAGGGCCTCGTAGCTGAATGAGGAGCGGCCGCTCCCGAAAGAGCCGAAGAAGCCCAGGCCCGTCTCGTGCCACGTCGAGGGCAGGATGGTTGTCTCGCCCTCGGGGCGCACGGTGCCGAAAAAGTTTATGGGCTCGTGGTGCGAATTGGTCAGCCCCAGGCCCACGACCTGGTGCCCCACGCGGATGTTGAACGGGCGGGCTATGCGGCGCGTGATGTGGAACTGCTCCAGAGCCACCTCGCCGCCTTTCTCCAGCTCGGTCTCATACTCCAGGTTCTCGGTGTTCTCCAGCTCCTGAGCCACGCCGACGCCGCCGGCCTCGAACTCAATCTCGATGCCCAGGGCCCATTGGTCGTTGAAGCGGTAGTCGCCGGCAATGACGGCGCGGGGAATGGCTATCGTGCGGCGCTCGTCGCTGTTGTCTGTGCCGCCATAGAAGCGGTTGCGCCCATAGTTGAGGAACGAGGCGACCATCTCGCCATAGCCGCCCAGGCGGAACTTCGTGAAGCCGTCGGCCGCGGGGGCCGCTTTGGCTGTCGCGCCCATGGTGTCGGCCGCGGCCGCCGTCTCTTGCGCCGTGCCGGCCGTCGAGAGCGCGAGGAGGCTCAGCGTCGCCAAGGCGCCTTTGTGTGGTATGTTCATCGTTGTCGTTAGTGTACTCTTTGTGTGGTGTGTGGAGTCGCTCCAAATACCAAGCGCGAAGTTAGACTTATTCCAACTTGACATTTATACCTAAAAATGACTGCTTTTCGTGGGGAGCGGAGGGGGCGTGGGCGGCTTGGCTAGTTAGAAATGAGTATTGCGGGGGGGCTGCGCATAATCATTGCATGCCGAATCCATGCGTATGTGTAATCCATGCTCACGCCAATCCTAGGGTTCACGCCAATCCTAGGGTTCACGCCAATCCTAGGGTTCACGCCCTAGGCTGCCTTATGCCGCCCCTTTGGGGCTAGGGGTGGCGTGGTGGCGGACGATTGTTTGGCGCATTGTGCCTTGGCGTCGCCTCATGCGATGCCGGCACCTTGTCGATTATCTCCCCTGGAGCCTAAAAGCCCTGTAAGGGCGATATAGGTCAGCCTAGGGCGTGAGCCCTAGGGTTACACGTGACTCGTGGGATTACACGTGACTCGTGGGATTACACGTGCCCCCTAGGGTTACACGTGCCCCCTAGGGTTACACGTGCCCCCTAGGGTTACACGAGAACCATGGGATTACACGTGCCCCCTAGGGTTACACGTGAACCATGGGATTACACGTGGCTCCCTAGGATTACACGTGACCCATAGGATTATGCGTGACCTCTATGGCAGGAGTCCCCATGATGCCCCCCCCGCATGAAAAAATCCCCTAAATTTGCCCCCATGACCATAAACAAGGCAGCGGCCGACTTCGCCGCCCGGTGGGAGGGCCGGGGCGACGAGAAGCAGGACACGCAGAAGTTCTGGATAGACCTCCTGGGGAGCGTCTTGGGCGTCGACGACGCCGTGGCGCAGATAGAGTTCGAGAAGCCCGCCGAGGGCGTGGGCTACATCGACGCCTACCTGCCCGGGACGCGCGTCCTGGTCGAGCAGAAGAGCCTCGGCGTGCGCCTCGACAGGGCCTACCGGCAGAGCGACGGCGCGCCGCTGACGCCCTACCTCCAGGCGCGCCGCTACGCCGACGCCCTGCCGCTGAGCGTGAAGCCCCGCTGGATCGTGGCGTGCGACTTCGCGTCGTTCGAGGTCCACGACATGGAGCGCCCCTCGGCGGCCCCGGAGACGGTCATGCTCTCGGCCCTGGGCCGCGAGGCCCACCGCCTGCTCTTCCTCGCCGACCCCGCCCACGACCGCGTCTCGGCCGAGGTGGAGGTCTCCGTCGAGGCCGGGCGCCGCGTCGGGAGGCTCTACGACGCCCTCCGCGCGCAATATCGGGACCCCGACGCGCCCGAGACGCTCGCCAGCCTCAACCGCCTCTGCGTCCGGCTCGTCTTCTGCCTCTACGCCGAGGACGCCGGCGTCTTCCCCCGCAAGCAGATGTTCGGCGACTACCTGCGCCTCCACTCGCAGGACGCCCGGCGCGCGCTCCTCGACGTCTTCGCCGCGCTCGACACGCCGCCCGCCGAGCGCGACCCCTACATGGAGCCGGCCCTCATGGCGTTCCCCCACGTCGGGGGCGACCTGTTCCGCGGCCCGGTGGTCGTGCCGCGGCTGACGGCCGAGATCGTCCGCGCCCTGGTGGTGGACTCCAGCGAGGAGTTCGACTGGAGCCGCGTCTCGCCCACCGTCTTCGGCGCCCTGTTCGAGAGCACCCTCAACCCCGCGGCGCGCCGCTCCGGCGGCATGCACTACACGAGCGTCGGCAACATCCACCGCCTCATAGGCCCGCTGTTCCTCGACGGGCTCCACGCCCGGCTCGACGCGGCCCTGGCCGAGCCCGACGCCCGCCGGCGCGCCCGGGCCCTGTGCGCCCTGCGCGAGGGCCTGGCCTCGCTGCGCTTCCTCGACCCGGCGTGCGGCAGCGGCAACTTCCTCACGGAGACGTTCCTGTGCCTGCGGCGCCTGGAGCAGGAGGTGGTCAAGGCCCTCAACGCCGACGGCGTGCCGACGCTGCCCCTGCCGAGGGTCTCGGCGCGCCAGGTGGCGGGCATCGAGGTCAACGACTTCGCCGCCGCCGTGGCGCGGGCGGCGCTGTGGATTGCCGAGAGCCAGACCCTGGCCGAGCTCGACGCCATCACGGGCGCCGAGACCGACTTCCTGCCCCTGCCGGCCGGCGGCGAGATTGTCTGCGCCGACGCCCTGCGGACGGATTGGCGCGAGGTATGCGGCGGCGCGCCGCCAGACTACATCATCGGCAACCCGCCGTTCGTCGGGGCGAGGATGATGAGCAGGGAGCAAAAGGACGACCTGCTCGCGGTCTTCGGGAGGAAATGGCAGGGCGTGGGCGACCTCGACTATGTGAGCTGCTGGTTCAAGAAAGCCGCCGACATGATGTCCGGCTCTCCAGCCACCCGCACGGCGTTAGTGTCCACTAACTCCATCGTGCAGGGGGGCTCGGTGTTCAACCTGTGGAAGCCGCTCATGGCGGCCGGCGTGAAGATAGACTTCGCCTGGCGGAGCTTCGTGTGGGACAGCGAGGCGGTGCAGAAGGCGCATGTCCACGTGGTCATTGTCGGGTTCTCATGCTGTGGTGTGAGTAGTAGATTGATATACAGCGAATTATCCCCCCCCCCTCATGTGCGGGCCGCGGCGAACATCAACGCCTACCTGCTCGACGCTCCCGACGTCTTCATCGAGAAGCGCACACGGCCGCTATGCGACGTGCCGGAGATGCTCATGGGCGGTCAGCCAATTGACGACGGCAACCTGACACTGACCAGGGAGCAGAAAGACGAGCTTGTTGCGGCAGAGCCGCAAGCCGCGCGGTTTATCCGTCCATATATGACGGGCAAGGACTTCATCGACCGCCGCCCTCGCTACTGCCTGTGGCTGAACGGCGCAGAACCGTCGGCACTGCGTAAGTCCAAGATTGTCATGCGCAGAGTGGCGGCGGTATGGGAATTCCGACTACGGAGCAACAGGACCGGCACCCTGCGCACGGCGGAGACCCCGGCACTTTTCGGGGCTCCCTTTGAGTGCGAGAGCGACTACTTGGCCCTGCCCAGAGTCTCGTCGGAGCGGCGTAGCTATGTGCCTATCGACAACCTTGGGCGCGACATAATCCCTGGCGACACGCTGTTCGTGACGCCAAACGCCACCCTTTACCATTTCGGCGTCCTCACCAGCTCCACCCACATGGCGTGGATGCGCGCCGTATGCGGGAGGCTCAAGAGCGACTACCGATATTCAAAGGACGTGGTCTACAACAACTTCCCATGGCCCGCGGCCTCGGCGGAGGCGATAGTGAAAATCGAGAAGTCTGCCCAGGCCATCCTCGCCGCCCGCGCCGCGCACCCCGGCGCGAGCCTCGCCGACCTCTACGACGACCTGCTCATGCCACCCGACCTCCGCTCCGCCCACCGCGCCAACGACCGCGCCGTCCTGGCCGCCTACGGGTGGCCGGCAGACCTGCCGGAGGAGGAGATCGTCGCCCGGCTGATGGCGCTCTATTCTCAATTAATAATTAATAATTAATAATTAACAATTGACAATTGACACGCCGACCGAGGAGGCGTCGGGGGCGTGGGGGGACTCAAAGCCCTGTAAGGGCGATATAGGTCAGCCTAGGGCGTGAGCCCTAGGATTATCCGTGAGCCCTAAGGTTATGCGTGAGCCCTAGGATTATCCGTGAGCCCTAGGGTTATGCGTGGACCCTAAGGATATGCGCGACCTCTAGGTATAACGCGCCCCCTAGGATTATCCGTGAGCCCTAGGATAACGCAAACCACTAGGTGATATGCGTGTTCGAGGCGATATGCGCATAAATGGAGCAAAACAAGACGCGGGGGGCGCACGACCTGTGCGCCCCCCGCTTTGTCGGGAGACTTGTCCCCCCCGTCAGTCGCTCAGTTTCTTGTTCCACTTCTTTATCACCTTCAGCGTCGACTTGTCGGAGCTGAAGACCGAGTTGAGCCCTTGCGCCTCCTGGGCGGGGTCGCCGGTGTAGGGGTCGCCCACCTGCCACTGGTCGTGCTCGGGCTCGGCCTCGCCGCCCCAGCCCCAGAAGTTGCAGCCGGCGAAAAGCTCGCCTTTCTGCCGCGCCTGGGCTATGAGGCCGAAGACGTAGTCGTAATATGCGTCGCGGGTCGCCGTCGTCGCCTCCTGGCTGAACGAGAACCCGTCGCGAGGGAATCCGAACTCCTCCATGACGAGCGGCTTGCGGAGCTTGCGGCTCACGACGAGGTGCTGGTCGATGTAGTCCTTGGTGTTGTCGCACGAGCGCTGCAGGTCGGCCCGCAGGTGGCGGGCGCGGGCCCAGCCCCAGTTGTAGGGCCACAGGTGGATGTTCATGTAGTCGACGTTCGGGTCGGCGCACAGCCGCTCATAGAGGGCCATGTCGCCCTCGCACCCCCACAGGCCCTCGCTGCCGATGCTCACCAGGTGGTTCGCGTCGAGGCTGCGGATCAGCGCCGCCGCCTCGCCAATCCACTTGGCGAAGGGCTCCTTGCCCTCCTGGCTGAAGGCGCGGGGCTCGTTGCCTATCTGCCAGCTCATGATGGCGGGGTCGTCCACATACCTCTTGCCCGTGTAGCGGTTCGTGCGACCCACGATGAAGCGCACGTGGTCATAGAAAAGCTCGTGCGCCCTCTCGCACGACGCGTATTGGCTGACGAACTCCATGTAGGCCTGGTAGCCGTCGACGGACGGCAGAGGGCCGACGCCGAGCCCGGCGTGCTCGAGGTAGAAGCTGTAGCCGCCGCTCCACTCCCACGAGTTGTTGAGGTAGAGGACGGCCACCATGTCGCGCTTGCCCATCTCCATGAGCAGGTAGTCCAGGCCCGCCAGGATGGTGTCGTTGTAGACCCCCGGGGCCGTTTGCAGCGTCGGCTCCACTTTCGCCGTCACGCCCCTCCTGCCGTCGGAGCCCACCAAGATTCGCAGGTTGTCCATGCCGGCGGCTTTGAGGGCGTCGAGCTCGCGCGCCAGGCGGGCGCGGTCGCCACCCTGGCCCTCGGAGCCGAGGATGGCGCCATACCAGAAGTTCGTGCCGACGTAGTAGTAGGGCTTGCCGTGGCGCTCAAAGTGCCCGTCGCGGACGCTGACAAGCCCCGGCTGTTGAGACAGGGCGCCGACCCACGCCACGAGGGCGCACAGGCACGCCGAAAGAAGTCTTTTCATGCTTGTTGTTTGTTTGTGTGAGGGTTATAGGTGGCTCTCCAGCAGTTTGGCCCGCCCGTCGGGGCTCAGCGTCAGGCTCTTGGTCGACGCCGGCACCAGGGCCGCCTCGTGAGGGTGGAGGACGACGGTGGCCCCGTCGGGCCCCGTCAGGCAGCAGGAGCCGTCGAGGGTCATCAGGATTTTGAAAGAGTCCACGCCCGAATAGTCGCGGGCCGTAGGCCCCGTGGGGCGCAGGAGCGTCGTGGTGAAGAACGGGCTGCGGACAATCTCCGCGGGCTCGCCGGGACGCTCGGTGTAGTGGGCCCGAGGGTCGGGCGTCGTCTCGCCGAAGCGTATGGCTTGGCGCGCCAGCTCGGTGTGGAGCTCGCGCAGGTTGCCGCGGCTGTCGCGCCGGTTGTAGTCGTAGAGGCGGTAGGTCACGTCCGACGACTGCTGGATCTCGGCGATATACGTCCCGCCGCCTATGCCGTGGACGCGGCCGGCAGGGATGTAGAAGACGTCGCCGGCCGCGACGGGCACCTTGTTCAGATAGTCCTCGATGGAGCCGTCGGCCACGGCCTGGGCGTAGTCCGCCTCGGCCAGGGGCTTGCTGAAGCCGTCGATGAGGCACGCGCCGCGCAGGGCGTCGACGACATACCACATCTCGTTCTTGCCGAACTTGCCGTGGAGGCGCCGCGCCATGTCGTCGTCGGGGTGGACCTGGATGGACAGGTCCTGGCGCGCGTCGATGAACTTGACCAGCAGGGGGAACGAGGGGCCGAACCTCTCCCACGGGCCGTCGCCCATGAGGCCCTCGCGCTCTTCCGCCACAATGTCGGGCAGCGGGCGCCCGGCGTGCTTGCCGTTCAGGGCCACCGACTCCGAGCCGCCGACAGCCGAGATCAGCCAGTCTTCGCCGCCCCACAGGGTGGGCTTGTGGATGGGGGTGAATTTTATTGTCTCCATTTGTCTCTCAGATGCTGTTTTTTCGTCGTGCAATGATAGCCAAATTGCCGCCAATGGGCTATACGCTTTTTATCTTTATGTTGTAGCTATTTAACAACATTGCCGCGCGTCGGGGGACGTCCCGGCGCGCGGCAATGCCTCGAATGGTGTGTCTGGCCGGCTTGCCCTACCAGTGGATGACCTTTAGCAGCGCGCGTCTCTCGGCGTCGGGCAGGGTGAAGAGGACCGTGCGGAAGCCCATGCTGGACTGCGCCGGGCTCAGGGCCCGGGCCTGCTCGTTGTCTTCGACGCGCACCTCGATGCGGGCGGCCCCGCGGAGCCACCACAGGGCGTAGGCCAGGTCGCGGCCCTCGCCGCGGTCTTCGACAATCATCTCCGTGCGCATGTCGTTGATGATGAAGTCGGGGTCGGAGACGTCGTCGCGCCCCGTCGAGTATCCCTCCGGAACCCGCGCCGCGTCGTAGAACTTCACCTCCTGCTTGGCCTCGCCCTTGCGGCTCAGCGCCAGGCGCAGGCCGTTCTTGACCCCGATGCGGATGTCGTCGCGGCCCGTGGCGCGGATGTAGAAGTTGTCCGTCTCGTAGTAGTAGGGCGCCTGTGCGGCGCTGGCGGCTGTGAGCAGGGTGGCGACAGCCACGATGGCCAGTCTTAAGACGATTCTAGTCATTTTTTTGGTGTATTTTAATTGGTTAATAATAGTCGTTTCGTCAGCTCCCACAGGGCGATGCCGGCCGAGACGCTCACGTTGAGCGAGTGCTTGGTCCCGAACTGCGGAATCTCGACGCAGGCGTCCACCTCGTCGACGACGGCCTGCCCCACGCCGCGCACCTCGTTGCCCACCACCAGGGCGTAGCGTCCGCCGCGCTCCACGGGCAGACGCTCCAGGCTCACGCTGCCGCGGGCCTGCTCCAGGGCCAGGGTGACGTAGCCGCGCCCCTTGAGGCTCCGCACGGCCTCCAGCGCCGTGGGGCTCTGGCTCCACTCTACGGAGTATTCGGCGCCCAGGGCCGTCTTGTGGATTTCGGGGTGGGGGGGGGTGCCGGTCGTGCCGCACAGCACTATGCCCTCCAGGCGGAAAGCGTCGGCGGTCCGGAACAGCGAGCCTATGTTGTTCAGGCTCCTTATCTCGTCGGCCACGAGGACCACAGGGGTCTTCTCCGCTTTGTGGAACTCGTCGGCCGTCATACGTCCCATCTCCTCCATTTGGAGCTTCTGGCGCTTAGGCATCTCGTGTCAAACTGTTTATGGCCACAAGTTTAACCATATTTCTCCAAACAATGCGGTTTTTGCGGCGGAAAAGATTCGGCAAAGAGGTAAATTTGCAGTCGTTTCACGTCACGTTAGAGATGAGCATAAAAGACATTCAAGACCAAATTGTCGAGGAGTTCGCCGCCTACGACGACTGGATGGACAAGTATTCCCTGCTGATTGAGCTGGGCAACGACATGGACCCATACCCCGAGCAGTTCCGCAGGCCGGAGTTCGTCATCGAGGGGTGCCAGAGCACCGTGTGGATCTTTTGCGAGGCGAACGCCGACGGGACGCTCTCCTTCAAGGGAGACTCCGACGCCATAATCGTCAAGGGCATCGTGGCGCTGCTCCTGCGGGTGGTCGACGGGCAGAGGCCGGAGGACATCGAGAGGGCCGACCTCTTCTTCATCGACCAGATTGGCCTCAAGGAGAACCTCACGCCGACGCGCTCCAACGGCCTGCTCGCAATGATCAAGCAAATCCGCCTCTACGCCATGGCCTACGCCGCCAAGGCCGCGAGCAAGGCTTAGACGCGAAGAAGACATGGAAGAGTGTGAGAGCATGAACGGGGCCATGGACGACGGGGCGAAGACCATGGACCAGTTGGTCGTCGAGCGGCTCAAGACGATTTTCGACCCCGAAATCCCCGTCAACATCTACGACTTGGGGCTGATATACAAGCTGGAGGTCTCCACCGCCGCCGACATCAGAATCCTCATGACGCTGACCGCGCCCAACTGCCCCGTGGCGGACAGCCTCCCCGAGGAGGTGACGGAGGCCGTCAAGGCCATTCCGGGCGTCGGCTCCGTCGAGGTCAACGTCACTTTCGACCCGCCATGGTCGGAGGAGAACCTCACCGACGAGGCGCGGCTCGAGCTCGGGCTTCTCTGAGCTGGGCGCGCCGGGACAGACGAAAGGGGGGGCTGTGCCAATCGGCATAGCCCCCCTTTCTCTTGCCGCGGGCGTCCCCGTCCGTCGGGGGGGCCGCGTGCCTTTCCCTGTTCTCGTCCGGCTACCGCCTCTTCAGCACCTCGGCGAGCGTCCGCACGTCACGGGCGGGGAGCGTGAACGAGGCCCTGCCGTCGTGGAGCAAGACGACCACCTTGACGTCGCCCGTGGCGTTGCGCAGGGCGTTGCCAACCATGCGCCCCTCGCCGGCGTCTTCCACAATCATCTCGGTCAGATTGTCGTTGACCACGAAGTCGGGGTCGCACAGGGGGCGGATCCCGGTCGTGTAGCCGTCGGGCAGGCGGCCGGCGTCGTAGAAGTTGACCTCCATCTTGTGTTGCCAGCTGTTGGCCACGAGGCGGAAGTCGCCGCGGACGCCGATGCGCAGGTCGTCCCGCCGGTTGGCGCGGACGTAGAAGCTGTCGGTCGCAAAGGAGAACGCGTCTTGCGCCGAGGCGGAGGCCGCGCCGACGATGCCGGCGGCCATGAGCGCCAGGCGCGTGAGTGTCTTGCCGAAGTGTGGCAGCCTGGGTGTCATCTCTATTTTTTTGTCAATACGTAGAATTCGGCGGTCTCGCCCTCGGCCTCGTTGCCGGCCGAGTCGGTCATGACGACGCTCTGGGCGTCGCGCACCTTGAAGAACGTCCGCTCGCCGTCCGACGGACGGACGATGGCTATCACGCCGGTCTCGCCCTGCTCGAAGACGCCCGCGGCCTCGTCGACCGTCGTGCTGTCCGCGGCGCTCTTCTGCGTCAGGCTATAGGTCTTGTCGGCGTTGAGCGTCAGGGTGGTGACTAGGCCAGGCCCGTCGGCGGCGGGGATTGTCCCCTCGTATGTCCCGGCGTAGCTTGCCGGCGTGGCCTCGGCGCTCTTCGTCTGCTCCTGCGCGGAGCCGCTGCCGGCGTTGCCGCCGCCGGAGCACGAGGGCGACAACGCGGCCGTCAGGGCCGCCGCCGCGAAAATGATTCTCTTTTTCATGTTGTATGATTTGGAAAATTGTTTGCAGCCAACCTTGCGCCACGCTCCGCCGCGGGGCGGGATCATTGCCGTGCGGGGCGGGACTCTAGCTTTTTGTGCCGTATTTTTGTTTGTTTTGCGCCCAAAGGTAGTGCTTGGGCGCAAATAGGCAAGGCTAAAAGATGCAAATAATCATGCCGCCTGCAGTTCGGAGGCCTTGGGGTCGTCGCCATAGTCGTTCTCGCCCACGGTGCCGGGCAAGAGGGTGAAAACGAACAGCACTATGGCGCCTATGACGGGGAGGAGGTACAGCAGGAGCCACCAGCCGCTGCGGTTCGTGTCGTGGAGGCGGCGCACAAGCACGGCCAGGCTGGGGATGATGATGAAGAGGGTCCACGCCACGGAGATGGTCGTCACGATGACGTTGGCCACGATGTCGTGGACGAGGGAGAGGCTCAGAGAGCTGAGCGCCGACGAGACAATGATGCAGTCGAGGTAGAAGAGCCAATACTCCTGCCGACGGGCGCGGCCGCTGAATGTGGCGAATTTTTGCGAGACGCACAGCTTGAAATAGTCCAGTAGAATCATTCTTAGTGAAGCTTTAGTTATGCCCGAAAAATACGAAAAATGCGGGAGCGGCGCAACCGGCCCCGCCCCCGCGTCTGTTCTTGTGTGTCGTGTCGCCCTATGCGCCGAGCTTGGGGTTCGCGCCCCACTTGTTCTCCTCTGGCTTGCCGGCTGTGGCGAACCAGACGAGCAGGACGATGCTGCCAATGACCGGGACGATGGAGATGAGCTGCCACCACCCGCTCCTGCCCGTGTCGTGGAGGCGGCGCGCGCCGACAGCCAAGCTGGGGACGAGGAAGACGAGGCTCAAGAGGCCGCTCAGGCCCTGCCGCAACGAGCTCGACCAGAACGTGAGGATCGAGAGCGCTATGCTCACGAGGCAATAGCCCAGAATCCAATACCAGTACTCCTCGCGGCGTGCGCGGCCCTTGAAGTTGGCGAAGTCCTGCTTGAAGCACTTCTTAAGGTAGAATAGAATTTTGTCCATTACTTAGACTTTTACCGTTTGATAAGTTACGAAAACAGACGCAAAGGTAACAATAATAACCCCCAACGCCAAAAGGCGCCGGGGGCTTCTGCGTGGTGACGCTCGGTGGCTACTTGGCCTTGCCCTGGTTGGCAACGGCGTCCATGAGCTTCTTGATCTCCTCAGGGTCGCCGAGGAGGTAGTCGTTCTTCAGCGCCAGCGTCTCGTCGTCGAACTCGAAGACGTAGGGGACTGCCGTAGGCAGGTTGAGCGAGATGATGCCCTCGTCGCTGATGCCCTTGAGGAACTTGATGATGCCGCGGAGCGAGTTGCCGTGGGCCACGACCACGATGTTGTCCACCTTCTTGAGCTGCGGGAAGATGACGCTCTTCCAGTAGGGGAGCGTGCGCTCGATGCAGTCTTTGAGGCTCTCGGTGCGGGGAATCTCGGCGTCGGGGACATATTGCGCGTAGCGCGGGTCTTTGGTGGCGCTGCGGTCGTCGTCGTCGGGGATGGGGTTGGGGGCCACGTCGTAGCTGCGGCGCCAGATCTTAACCTGCTCGTCGCCGAACTTCTGCGCCGTCTCGGCCTTGTTGAGGCCCTGCAGGTTGCCGTAGTGCTTCTCGTTGAGGCGCCACGTCTTCTCGACGGGAATCCAGTCCAGGTCCATGTTGTCCAAGACGGTGTTCAGGGTCTTGACGGCGCGCTTGAGGAACGAGGTGTAGGCAATGTCGAAAGTGAAGCCTTTCTCTTTGAGCGTCTTGCCGGCTTTGGTGGCCTCGGCTATGCCGGTCTCCGTGAGGTCTACGTTGGTCCAGCCCGTGAAACGGTTCTCCAGGTTCCACGCGCTCTGCCCATGGCGGATGAGGACGATTCTCTTCATAATGCCTTTTGTTTTTGAATCATTTGTTGGCGGCAAAGATACTAATTTCGGGCAAAAGGAGGCCGTCAGGCGCCAAGCCCCAGCAGCCTCTTGATGTCGTTGAGCTTGTTGAGGGCCTCCAGGGGCGTCAGGTTGTTGATGTCCAGCCCCTCAATCTCGCTCCGTATGCTGCGGACCAGGGGGTCGTCGAGCTGGAAGAAGCTGAGCTGGACGGGGCCCTCGTCTCTCGTGGCAGTCTTTTTGAACCCCTTGCGCTCCTTGTCGTCGGTCCCCGCCTCCCCGCCGTCGCGCTCGCGCTCCAGCTTGGCCAGGATCTCGTTGGCGCGGTCCAGGACGGCGCGGGGCATCCCCGCCAGCCGCGCCACGTGGATTCCGAAACTGTGCTCCGAGCCGCCGCGGACCAGTTTGCGCAGGAAGATAACCTTAGAGCCGGCCTCGCGGACAGAGACGTTGTAGTTCTTGATGCGGTCATACATCTTCTCCATGTCGTTGAGCTCGTGGTAGTGGGTGGCGAAGAGCGTCTTGGCCCTGGCCCGCTCGCTGTTGTGGAGGAACTCGACGATGGCCCACGCCAGCGAGATGCCGTCGTAGGTGCTCGTGCCGCGCCCCAGCTCGTCGAAGAGGACGAGGCTGCGGGGAGTGACGTTGTTGAGGATGTTGGCCGCCTCGGTCATCTCGACCATGAAGGTGCTCTCGCCGAGCGACAGGTTGTCGCTGGCCCCCACGCGGGTGAAGATTTTGTCCACGGCGCCGACGCGCGCGCTGCGGGCCGGCACGAACGAGCCGCACTGCGCCAGGAGGACGATGAGGGCCGTCTGACGGAGCAGGGCGCTCTTGCCCGCCATGTTGGGCCCCGTGACGATGACAATCTGCTGGCTCTCCTTGTCGAGGTGGATGTCGTTGCTGACGTAGCTCTCGCCCTCCGGCATGAGCCGCTCGATGACGGGGTGGCGCCCCTCGGCTATGTCCAGGGCGTCGGTGTCGTCCACCGCGGGGCGGCAATATCCGAAGTCCACGGCGTTGCGGGCGAAGGTGTGGAGCACGTCGACCTCCGCCAGCCGTGTGGCGTCGGCCTGCATGGTGCCCAGCCGCATGCCCAGCTCGGCAATGAGGTCGGCGTATATCTGCGCCTCCAGGGCCGCTATGCGCTGGTCGGCGCCGAGGATTTTCTCCTCATACTCTTTGAGTTCGGGGGTGACGTAGCGCTCGGCGTTCGTCATGGTCTGCTTGCGGGTCCAGTCGGGCGGCACCTTGTCCTTGTGGGTGTTGCGCACTTCGAGGAAGTAGCCGAAGACGTTGTTGTACGCCACCTTGAGCGATGGGATGCCCGTCTCGGCCGCCAGCCGGTCTTGGAGCGAGGCCAGGTAGTCGCGGCTCGATGTCGAGATTTGCCTCAGCTCGTCGAGCTCGGCCGAGACGCCGCCGGCGATGACGCCGCACTTCTGTATCGTCGTGGGCGGCTCCGCCACGATGTCGCGGGCTATGCGGTCGCGCAGTTCG
Source organism: uncultured Marinilabiliaceae bacterium (assembly GCA_964534235.1). Taxonomy (GTDB): domain Bacteria; phylum Bacteroidota; class Bacteroidia; order Bacteroidales; family Marinilabiliaceae; genus W3P20-009. The sequence goes on along the minus strand of CAZHOT010000008.1, from coordinate 86,022 downwards.
GCGCAGTCGTCGAGCGCCGCCACAAGGCTCTCCAGGGGCGTGCCGCCCGCCGCCCGCCTGGTCGCCTCCTTTAGGGCCGGGATGGCCTCCAGGGCCTTTTTGAGCATTATGACCTCGCGCGGCGAGATCCGGCAGCAGGCGATTTTGCCCACGAGGCGCTCCATGTCGCCGACCTGTCGCAGCAGCTCGCCGACGTCGGCGGTGAGCTGGGCGTCGCCGACGAACTGCCCCACGATGTCGAGGCGGCGGCCTATGGCGCGGACGTCGCGCAGGGGCATGACGAGCCACCTCTTGAGCAGGCGCGAGCCCATGGGCGTCGTCGAGCGGTCCTCGATGTCGGCCAGCGAGCTCGTGCCGTCGCGCCCGTCGTTGAAAATCTCCAGGTTGCGGATGGAGAAGCGGTCCAGCCACACGTAGTCCTGCTCGTCGATGCGCTGCAGGCGGCTTATGTGCGACTGCCCGTCGTGCTGCGTCACGTCGAGGTAGTAGAGGATGGCCCCGGCCGCCGTGACGCCCGCCGTCAGGTGCTCCACGCCGAAGCCCTTGAGGTTCTGGGTGCCGAAGTGCTTCAGCAGCCGCTCGTGGGCCGACGGGGCGGCAAAGGCCCAGTCGTCAAAGGGGTAGGTGGTCCACTTGTTGCCAAAGGCCTCGACAAAGGTCTGCTTGTTGCCTTTCTCGAAGAGAACCTCGTTGGGGCGGAACGTCGCCAGGAGGCGGTCGGCGTAGTGGACGTCGCCCTGGCCCATCATGAACTCGCCCGTCGAGATGTCCAGGAAGGCCAGGCCCACGCACGCCGGCGTGAAGTTGACGCAGCAGAGGAAGTTGTTCTCGCCCGTCACCAGGACCCCGTCCGTCACCGCCACGCCGGGCGTCACGAGCTCGGTTATCCCGCGCTTGACGATGCCCTTGGCCGTCTTGGGGTCCTCGAGTTGGTCGCACACCGCCACGCGGAGGCCGGCGCGCACCAGTTTGGGCAGGTAGGTGTCGAGGGCGTGGTAGGGGAATCCGGCCAGGGCGCCGAGCTCGGGGTTCGTCCCGCTGCGCTGCGTCAGCGTGATGCCGAGGATTTTGGCGGCCTTGGGGGCGTCGTCGAGATATGTCTCGTAGAAGTCGCCCACGCGGAACAGGAGCAGAGCGTCGGGGTGTTTGGCCTTGATGCTCATGTACTGGCGCATGAGCGGAGTGTCTATGAATGATTTTGAGGCCATGGCTTGGTTTGTCTGTCGTTTGCTCTGTGCAAAGTTAATCTTTTCGCACTTGTCCGCCCGACGCGGTTTTGCTATCTTTGGTTGCCAAAATGCTTGTTCATGCCCATGAAAACAAAAGAGGAGATTGTTGAGAACTGGCTCCCACGCTACACTGGCAGGCCCATTGCGGACTTCCCGCGCTACGTCTTGCTGACCAACTTCATGAACTACGTCGAGATGTTCGCCGAGATGTTCGATGTCCCCATTGTTGGCGGCAACATGCCCAACGCCATGACCTCCGACGTGGCAATAATCAACTTCGGCATGGGCAGCGCCAACGCGGCGACAATCATGGACTTGCTACAGGCCGTCAGGCCCCGCGCCGTGCTCTTCCTCGGCAAGTGCGGCGGAATCAAGAGGAAGAACAACCTTGGCGACTTCATCCTCCCCATAGCCGCCATCCGCGGGGAGGGGACGAGCAACGACTACATGCCGGCCGCCGTCCCGGCCCTGCCGGCGTTCTCGCTCCAGCGCGCCGTCTCCGGGGCCATACGCGACCACGGCTATGACTATTGGACCGGGACCGTCTACACCACAAACCGCCGCGTCTGGGAGCACGACGACGAGTTCAAGCGCCGCCTGGAGGCCATGAGGGCCATGGCGGTCGACATGGAGACGGCCACGCTCTTCACCGTGGGCTTCCACAACGAGATTCCGACCGGGGCGCTGCTCCTCGTCAGCGACCAGCCGATGATCCCGGAGGGCGTCAAGACTTCCGAGAGCGACAAGAGGGTCACGGCGTCGTTCGTACGCCCCCACCTCGAGATCGGCATCGCCGCCCTGCTCGACATCCGCCGCGACGGCCACTCCGTCAAGCACTTGAAGTTCTAGACGATGCCGACGCTCTCGCAAGACGACATAATAAAGGAGCTGAAGAAAGGGGCCTACAGGCCCGTCTACCTGCTCATGGGCGAGGAGCCGTACCCCATCGACGTGGTGAGCGACTACATCGAGGCCAACGCCATGCCGGAGGCCGACAGGGCTTTCAACCAGGTTGTGGTCTACGGGCGCGACACCACGGGCAAGAAAATCGGGCTGGAGTGCGACCAATATCCCACTTTCGCCGAGCGCAGGGTCGTCATTGTCCGCGAGGCCCAGGCCGCCGGGGGGCTGGCCGACCTGGAGGGCTACGTCTCCCACTGCCTCGCCTCGACGGTGCTGGTCCTCTGCCACAAATATAAGCTCCTGGCCAAGAACACCAGGCTCTATAAGGCCATCGACAAGGCCGGCGGGGCAATCATGGAGACCAAGGCCCTCTATGACAACCAGATGCCCCACTGGATAAGCTCCTTTGCCACTCGGCAGGGCTTCGCCATCGAGGACCGCGCCGCCGACCTCCTCGCCGAGTTCGTCGGCACGAGCATGGGAGACGCCGCGGCGGCCATAGGCAAGATACGCTCCGCCGTGGGGGCGTCGCTCAAGACCATCACGGTCGACATGGTGGCCGACAACGTCGGGGTGAGCAAGGAGTATAACGTCTTCGAGCTCCGCGACGCCCTCTTCAGGAAAGACCGCGCCAAGGCCATGCGCATCGTCAAGGCTTTCGGGCAGAACGAGAAAGCCTATCCCGTCCAGGCCATCTTCGCGGCGCTCTACAACGGCTTCGACCACCTCTTCACCTACTGCTACACGCGCGCCAAGACGCGCAGCGACGAGGCCGCCGTGCAGGCGGCCATAGCCGTCGGCGAGAGGAGCCCCTATGTCGTCTCGAAGAGCTTCGGCCCCGCCGCGCGCCTCTACACGGCCACCGACTGCATGCGCATCACGGCGCTCATAGCCGACTACGACATGCGCTCCAAGGGCTTCAATTGGCCCGAGACGTCGAGCAGGGACATGCTCGTCGACGTCGTGAGCCGGATCTTGGGCTGAGGCGGCGAGCCGACAAGACATCATCAAACAGATATACCACAAAGACAATGAGCATATTGCGACCTCTTGCCCTGGGCCTCGCCGCCCTTGGCCTCTCGTCGTGCGCCGACAGGGCGCCGGCGGGCAGGACTTTCTCCGTCTTGGGAGACTCCTACTCCACTTTTGTCGGCAGGGTCTCGCCCGACACCAACTACGTGTGGTACACCCCCGAGGAGCTGCGGCGCGGCAACACCGACGTCGACTCCGCCTCGCAGATGTGGTGGAGCATCCTGGCCGACAGCCTGGGGATGCGGATGCTTCAGAACAACTCGTTCTCTGGCGCCACGGTGTGCAACCGCGGATACGACGGGGCCGACTATTCCGACCGCTCCTTCATCACGCGCCAGGGCAACCTGCCCAAGTCGGACTACATCTTCGTCTTCGGCGGCACCAACGACAGCTGGGCCGGCGCGCCCGTCGGGTGCTACGACCACTCCGCCTTCGCCCCCGACAGCCTCTACACTTTCCGCCCCGCCATGTCGATGCTCCTCGCCGGGCTGCGGCGGGAGCAGCCCCAAGCCGAGATTGTCGTCATAATCAACAGCCAGCTCCGCAGCGAGATTACCGAGTCCATGATGTCCATTGCCGACCACTACGGGGTGGCGTATGTCAACCTCTACGACATCGACAAGCGGTGCGGCCACCCCACCAGGGCGGGCCAGGAGGCCATTGCGCGCCAGGTAGCCAGGCGGTTGGCCGCCGCTAAATAGGGCCGCGGCGAGGTGGCGAAAGGAAAAAGTGTTAAATTCACATCCCGAACAAGAACGGCATAACAAGAATGGCTAAAAGAAGACAGGCGGCGGAGCAGCACTTCGAGGCTCTGAAGGAGAAGATTGTCAGATTCTTCAGAGAGAACAGGGACGGCGCCTACAACTATAAGCAGGTGACGGAGGGCATCGGCTACAAGGGCAAGAGAGACCGCGAGGAGGTGCAGGAGGCGCTCTACAGGATGAGCGACGACGGCGGGCTGCGCGAGGTGGCGTTGGGCAAGTTCGCCATGCCGGGCGAAGGCCCCGGCCGCGTCTGCGGCGTGGTGGACATGACGGCGAGCGGCTCCGCCTATGTCGTCCCCGACGACAAGGAGGCGAACCCCGACGACATCTTCGTCGACCGCTCCAAGACCGGCTCGGCCATGCACGGCGACCATGTCGAGGTGGCGCTTTTCCGCCGCCGGGCGGGGCGCAAGCCGGAGGGCGAGATTGTCAACATTTTGGAGCGCAAGAGGGAGACTTTCGTGGGCATCGTAGACGTCACCGACAAGGCCGGCTTCCTGGTCTGCAACCACAGGCAGACGGGAGGATATGACATATACATCCCCCGCGAGGCCCTCAACGGCGCCGAGAAGGGGCAGAAAGCCATAGCGAGGGTCACGAAATGGCCGCAGGGCGACAAGAACCCGGAGGGCGAGATTGTCTCAATCCTTGGGCATATGGGCGACAACCAGGCCGAGATGCACGCCATCTTGGCAGAGTATGGGCTGCCCTGCTCCTATCCCGACGAGGTGGCGGCCGAGGCCGAGAAGATAGACCCCGGGATAACGCCGGCCGAGGTGGCGCGGCGCGTCGACATGCGCGGCGTACCGACGTTCACCATCGACCCCGCCGACGCCAAGGACTTCGACGATGCGCTCTCAATCCGCCAAGTCGAGGGCGGCCGATGGGAGGTCGGAGTCCACATTGCCGACGTCACGCACTACGTGATCCCGGGCTCCATCATCGACCAGGAGGGCTACGACCGGGCCACGTCGGTCTACCTCGTGGACCGCGTCGTCCCGATGCTCCCCGAGAGGCTCTCCAACTTCCTCTGCTCGCTGCGCCCCGACGAGGAGAAGCTGACCTTCTCGGTCATTGTCGAGATGGACGACGACGCGCAAGTCCTCAGCACCCGCATAGCTAAGACCGTCATCCGGAGCGACCGCCGCTTCACCTACGAGGAGGCGCAGGCCATCATCGAGGGGGGCGAGGGCGACTTCCGCGCCGAGGTCCTCAAGCTCAACGACCTGGCCCAGAAGATGCGCAAGAGGCGCTTTGAGCATGGGGCGATAGGCTTCGAGAGGGCCGAGCCGCGCTTCACCATCGACGAGAACGGCAAGCCCCTCAGCGTCTTCTTCAAGATTGCCAAAGAGAGCAACATGCTCGTCGAGGAGTTCATGCTCCTGGCCAACAAGAGGGTGGCGGAGTATATCGGCAAAAACGAGATTGCCAAGGGGCGGGGCGGCGAGGCGCGCACGTTCGTCTACCGCGTCCACGACAAGCCGTCTGAGGAGCGCTACGGCAAGTTCGCCACTTTCATCCGCCGTTTCGGCTACGAGGCCATGCCGCGGAAGCAGGAGACGATAAGCAACGCCGTCAACCGCGTCTTGGACGAGGTGCGCGGCAAGGGAGAGCAGAACCTTGTGGAGGTCTTGGCGCTGCGGACCATGGCCAAGGCCGTATACACCACCAAGAACATCGGCCACTACGGCCTGGCGTTCGACTTCTACACACATTTCACCAGCCCCATCCGCCGCTACCCCGACATGATGGTCCACAGGCTGCTCTTCGGATACATGAACGGGGAGAAGAGCGCCAACGCCGACCTCTACGAGGACCGGTGCAAGCACTGCTCCGAGCAGGAGGTCATGGCCGCCGAGGCGGAGCGCGACTCCATCAAGTACAAGCAGTGCGAGTTCCTGCTCGACAGGCTTGGCGAGGAGTTCGACGCGCACATCTCGGGCGTGACGGAGTGGGGGCTCTTTGCCGAGATCAACGAGAACATGTGCGAGGGGATGATCTCCCTCCGCGACATGGACGACGACACCTATCTCTTCGACGAGGACAACTATTGCGTCGTCGGCCACAACACCGGCAAGAAGTTCCAGCTCGGCGACCCCATCCGCATCCGCATCGCCAACGCCAACCTTGAGAGGAGGCAGATTGACTTCGCCATTGCGGGGACGCCGCTCACCAGCATCGAGAGGCAGAACCAGAAGGTGCTGGCGCAAGGTGGCGACCTTGCCGCCATCCAACGCGAGGCGGCGTTGAGCCATGCCGGCGAGGCCCCGAAGCCCAAGGCCGGCGGGCGGGGAGGCCGGAGCGGCCACGGGCGTGGCCGGCGCGACAGCGGCGGCGTCCCGCCCAAGAGCGTCATCGACAGGCGCAAAGCCAAGAAGACAACATCGAAAAAGGGCGGCAAGAAAGGGGGGCGGCGCAAGTAGCCGCCCTGCGCCCCCCGCCCATGCCGTTGGCGAGATGAACACGCCCCTGGTCTCCGTCTGTTGCATAACTTTCAACCATGCGCCATACATCCGCGAGGCCATGGACTCGTTCTTGGCGCAGGAGGCGGACTTCGACTTTGAGATTGTCGTCCACGACGACTGCTCGACCGACGGCACGGCGGACATCCTGCGCTCCTATGCCGAGGCCTGTCCCGGGCGCGTCCGGCTAATCCTCCAACGCGAGAACATCTATTCGCGCGGCGAGAGGGACATCTTCCGCAATGTCGTCTTCCCCGTCGCCAGGGGGCGCTATCTCGCAATATGCGAGGGCGACGACTATTGGACTGACCCCCGCAAGTTGCAGAAGCAGGTCGGCTACATGGAGGCCAACCCCGACTGCGGCATGTCCTACACCAACTTCGACCTCCTCTTCCAGGACTCCGGCAAGGTTGTGCGCTCGCTCTTCTCGCGCAGTCGGCGCAACTATCGCAAGGACTACGCCTCGCCCGCCGAGTTCGTCCGCGCCATGGGCTATGCGGGCGTGGCGTCGTGGGTCTTGAGGCGAGACGCCCTCCGCGGCGTGTGCGAGTTCAAGTCGCTCGACTACACGTTCGTCTGGTTCACGCATTTTCTCTGCACCACCCGCGTATGGGCGTCCATGGATGTAACGTGCGTCCGTCGCCTGCTCCGCGAGAGCGTGAGCCGTTCGCGGGCCGACTTGCCCAAAATGTTGGAGAGGCAGCGCAGTCTGCTCGACACCCAGATGCGCCTCATAGACCACTACGGCCTCGATCCCGCGTTGAAAGGGCAATGCCGGCAGGACTTCTACCGTCGGAATCTGAAGCTCTTCGTCAAGATGGGGCTGGGCGAAGATCTCCGGGCGGCGCGTGAGGCACTGAGGCGCAAGAGCTTGAGAGAGACCCTGCTCCTGGCCTACGCCCGACTTTTCATTTGATTCGCCCCCCAATTGGGGCATGTGTGGGGCGGCGGTCAACTCATAGCCCCAACGGGGCGGCATACGGCAGCCTAGGGCGTAAGCCCTAGGACAATCTAACTGCCCTGGGACGATGCAACCTAACCCCAACGATTAGAAGCGGAAGCATGATAAAAAAGGGGCGCACGATTCGTACGCCCCCTTTGCGGTGCTCTCCCGCCTGGTCTTTCCAATCGGCTGTCAACTGCCTGTCGGGCCAATCGCTACAGTGGGTACTCCGTGAACGAGTACAGGACCGTCGACAGGTAGCGCTCGCCCGTGTCGGGCAGGAGGACCACAATGTTCTTGCCCTTGTTCTCCGGGCGTTGCGCAATTTGCGTGGCGGCGAACGTGGCCGCCCCCGCCGAGATGCCGACCAGGAGGCCCTCGGTCTTCGACAGCTCGCGGCTTGTCCGTATGGCGTCGTCGTTGCCCACGCTGACAATCTCGTCGACAACGGTGCGGTCGAAAATTTTAGGCACAAAGCCGGCGCCGATGCCTTGAATCTTGTGAGGGCCGGGCTTGCCGCCCGACAAGACTGCGGAGTCCGACGGCTCCACGGCCACGACTCTCACGCCCGGGTTGTGTTGCTTCAGTCCCTTGCCCACGCCGCTCACCGTGCCGCCCGTCCCGACGCCGGCCACGAAGATGTCCACCTTGCCGTCGGTGTCGCGCCAAATCTCCTCGGCCGTCGTGCGGACGTGGAACGCGGGGTTGGCGGGGTTCTCAAACTGTTGCGGGATGAAGGAGCCGGGGTGCTCGTCGCGCAGCCGCTCCGCCGCGGCAATGGCGCCTTTCATGCCGTCGGCGCCGGGGGTCAGCACCAGCTCCGCGCCGAGGGCTTTGAGCAGGTTGCGGCGCTCCAGGCTCATGGTCTCGGGCATCGTCAAGATGAGCTTGTAGCCCTTGACGGCGGCGACGAACGCCAGGCCCACGCCCGTGTTGCCCGATGTCGGCTCGACAATCAGCGTCCCGGGCTTGAGGCGACCCTCCGCCTCGGCGGCCTCAATCATGGCCAGGGCTATGCGGTCTTTGACGCTGCCGAGGGGGTTGAAATACTCCAATTTGGCAATGAGGTTCGCCTCCAGCCCTTTGCTCTTCATGTAGCTGTTCACTTGGAGCAGGGGGGTGTTGCCGATGAGGTCTGTCAGCTTCGATGCAATCTTTGTCATGTCTGTAGGTTTTTGTCAACGGTGCAAATTTACTCCGCCGCGGCAGACGGCGCTATAGCCCGCATGTGGTATTTGGGCGGGTCGGAAGTGGTATGCCGAGCTCTATCACCATCGGGGTCCTTGCGCCGACCCTTATCCGTGTGGCGGCGCTGAATCGCTTGCCGCTCAATGCGTCGCGGCCCGAAAGCGTCGTCCCCGCTATTTCGGCGAAACGCTCCATGTTGAGCGAGGCCGCCTTGTGGCACAGGTTGAGGACCACCATGACCCTCTCGCCGTTGTCCGCCACGCGGAAGAACACGTATGTGTTGTCCGTCGGCAGGAAGTGGACCAGGCGCCCATACGCCAGCGCCCGGCTCTTCTTGCGGAGCGCGACGAGCTTGGCGACGAACAGGAACGTCTGGCGGCGCGCCTCGTCCCTTGGCTTGCTGTCGGCCGTGTCGCTGGTGGCCAGGGCGAACCAGTCCTCCTTGTCGCCGTCCCACCCGCCGGGCATGTCGCGGCGGATCTCGGCGTGCCCGCGGTCGGAGTCGCCCTCCATCAGCATCTCTGTGCCATAGTATATTTGTGGAATCCCGCGCGTCGTGAGGATGAAAGCCAACGCCAGCCGCAGGGCCTGCGTGTCGCCGCCGAAGCGCGAGAGCATCCGCCCCGTGTCGTGGTTGTCGCCGAAGACCATCATGTCGTCGGGGCGTGCGTAGACGCGGTCGGCGGCAATGGCTGCGTAGAGGCGGCTAGCCCCCGTGCCGTAGCCGAAATCTTCGGTGAAGCTGCGGACTATGGCCTCTTGCAGGGGGAAGTCCATGATGGTGCGGAGCGACGACGCCTGTTCGCCGCCGCGCTCGCCGCCGCGTTGCCATGCGGCCAGCAGCGCGGGGCTGCCCACCCATGTCTCGCCGACGACAGAGAGCGACGGGTATTCGCGCAAGACGCGCTCCACCCACCAGTTCATCCCCGCGCGGTCGGCGTAGGGGAAGGTGTCGATGCGAAGCCCCCCAAGGTCTGCCGTCTCCACCCACCATATGGCGGCCTGAGCCAGGTATGTGCGCACCATGGGGTCGCCCATGTTCAAGTCCGCCATCGTCACGTCGAACCATCCCTCCACCGTCCGCCGGCGGTCATAGGCCGAGGCGTGGATGTCCGTGGCGACGCCGGGCGCATAGTTGGTCAGCTCCGGTTTCCACTCCCAACTGTTGAACCATTGCGAGCCGGGGGCGTCCGCCATCCACGGGTGGCGCGTCCCGCAGTGGTTCAAGACCATGTCCATGACGAGCCTGATGCCCCACTGCCCCAGGCTGGCCGAGAGCAGGCGGTAGTCCGCCAGGGTGCCGAGGCGGGGGTCCACGCCGTAGTAGTCTGTCGTGGCGTAACCGTGGTAGCTCTGGCTGTCCATGTCCGACGTCATCACCGGCGTGAGCCAAAGGGCCGTCACCCCCAGGGCGTGCAGGTAGTCCGTGTGCGCCATGATGCCGCGCAGGTTGCCGCCGTGCCGCCCATAGGGGCGTCGGCGGTCGGGCTTCTCGCGCGTCGGCGCGGCGTCTTCGCCCGCCGAGGCGAAGCGGTCGGGCATGGCGAGATATACGATGTCGGCGCCCGTGAGGCCGCGTCGCTCCGCCGAGCCCTGCTTGCGTTGTCGAAGCTCGTAGGGCGCAGACGCCACGACGTCGCCGCCGAGCGAGAGGTCAACAAAGAAGCTCCCGGGGCGGGCGTCGGCCGCTATGGCGATGTCGACGAAGAGGTAGTTGGCGCTGTCGGTAGCGTGCGACGCAAGCAGGCGCACGCCCTCGCCGCGCACCGACGGACGCGTCAGGGCCACGTTGCGCCCCCATATCGTGAGGGTGAGCGTCGGCTCGGCCATTCCCACCCACCAGTTCAGTGGCTCAACCCTCCCGATGTTCACGGTGTCGTCATCGTTCTTGCGCACCACCCGCGGCATCGGGAACTCAGGTCTCTTTTTCATAATATCCTTACGGTCATTCGGACGTCGGTCAGCGGGCGCGAGTTGGCGTCCACCCTCATGTTGTTGATTTTGACCATGACGTCAAGCCCCTCGGTGATCTCGCCGAAGACGGTGTACTCGTTGTCCAGCTGTGGCGCGCCGCCGATGGTTGTGTAGTCGCGGCGCTGCTCGTCGGTGAATTTCTTGTAGTTCGAGATGCGATATTCCATCTCGATCCGGTCGCGTATCTCGCGGATCCGCGCCTTGTAGGCGGCGGGGTCGGTCGTCTTCAGTGCCGCGAGCTCCTCCTTGTAGGGCGTGTAGTAGAGCTTGTGCAGGTTGTTGCGGATGGGGATGTTTATGCTCTTCTCATATTTGGTCAGGTAGTCGTCGTCGTAGACGCGCCCGCGGACGATGTAGAACTGCGAGACGTCCGATGTCTTGAAGAGGTTCACCTTGTCGGGCTGCCGGGGGGCGCACAGCGCGCCCCGCTTGTGGTAGCATTTGGGCGTGAACTCCGAGTCGATGTTGACGGCCTCGTCGCCATACCCTATGTGCTGCCCGGGGCGGGCGTCGCGGCTGTCCGACGAGCCGCCTTGAATCACGAAGTCTTTCACCACCCTGTAGAAGAGCGTGCCGTCGAAGTGCTTCTGCTTGACGAGCTTGACAAAGGCGTCGCGGTGGCCTGGCGTGGCGTCGTAGAGGTGGCCGCGCATGACGCCCATGTTTGTCGAAATCTCGAAACGCACCGTCTGCGCCGATGCGGCACGGGTGGCGGCGATGGTTGTGGCGAGGAGGAGCAAGAGTGTTGTGGGGCGCATTGTCTTTCTTGGGTTGTTCTGCTTTGTGTGTAACTCGTGCCTCTATTCCTGCAAGGGCCTGACGACCATCCAGATGTCTTGCCCAGGGCGCATGCTCGGGGGGCGGACGGCGACGCTGGCTATGGAGTCGATGACGTTCAGCCCCTCGTAGACTTCGCCAAAGACGGTATACTCCATGTCGAGATGGGGCAGGCCGCCCTCTTCCATGTATGTCCGCTTCACGTCGTCCGGGATTGTGCGAATCTCGCCGCGGTCTTTGCCAATCTCCTCCACCTTCTCGACAATGCGGAAGTGGAGCTCGCTCATCTCCTCCGCCTTGCCGGCGTCTTGCAGGGCTTGGAGGGAGTCGGAGTAGAACTTGATTATCTCCTTATAGATTTGCGCTCTGACCTTGTTGTTGTGGATTGTCTCGGTCTCGCCCAGTTGCTCGACGCTCTGCCTCTGCCCCTGCACTATGTAGAACTGGCTCCCGCTCGACGCCCGCTCGGGGTTCGTGCTGTCGGGCTGGCGCGCCGCCGCCAGGGCCCCGCGCTTGTGGAAGTGGGCGGGGTAGACAATCTCGGCGGGGATGTTGTCGCCAATGCTGTTTTCGCCCAGCGTCGCCGTCCGCGGGGCGTGGGCCGATGTCGGGTCGCCGCCCTGGATGACGAAGCCGCGGATGACGCGGTGGAAGAGGAGCGAGTCGTAGGCGCCCTGCTCGACGAGGCGGATGAAGTTGTCGCGGTGCTGTGGAGTGTCGTCATAGAGCCGGGCTTTCATTGTCCCATATGGCGTCTCTATCTCCACTCTGTAGTTTTTGTCCCCGCCGTGCGCGCACGACGTCGCCGCCAGGGTGGAGGCGGCGGCCAGGATTGGGAAAAGCAGTCTTTTCAGAGGCATTTTTCAGTAGTTGAGAAGTTTAAATGTCGATTTAGCGCCGTCTTCGGCCAGCGCCCGGACCACGTACAGCCCCGAAGCGTGCCCGCACAGGTCCAGGCTCACCTCGGTGCGCCCCTCGGCTTGCGTCTGCGCCACGAGGCGGCCGCCGCGGTCGTAGACCGCCACGAGGCGCAACGGGGGGCCATAGACCGTGGCGACCCTGTCCGCTACTTTCAGGCGTATGCCGCTGTCGGAGACGACGGTCGGCATGGCCGTGTCGGTCGCCTCGGTCACGATGGCGGAGAGCATCAGGCGTTTGCCGGCCACTGTCTGCCGCGAGCCGGACACGATTTGGACTTTATAGTCGCTTTGGGCGGCAACGTCCATCAGCGTCAGTGAGTTGCCCGACGCGAAGCCCGACGCCATGACGTGTACGTAGGCCGTGCTCCGCGCCCCGACGGCGACGGCGTTGGGCAACGCCACCGTCACAGCCCCGCCTGTGCCGAATCGGCTCAGCAAGACCGAGGCCGTCTCGGCGGGGGCCGTCGTGAGGCCGGTGGAGACGCCCACCTCCACCCGCGCGCCGCCAGCGTTGAGGTAGGGCCAGGCCTCGATGTCCGAGGCGTAGAGCGTCACGGCCCAATAGGAGCGCGCCGTAGTCGAGCCTGGGGCCGGGCTTATGGGCTGCACGTAGGCCGTCCTGCTGTCGTTCAGCGGCTCCGCCTCGCTCTGGCCGTCCGTGTCGCTCTCCGAGGCCGAAAACGTCGAGACCTGCCCCGTCGCGCCGTTGCCCACCAGGAAGTCCAGCCCGTCGAGCGACATGGGGTCCATCCCGCCGGGGTCGAGGGTGGCGCCCAGCGTCTGGTAGCCGTCCGACGAGGAGCCCCACGCCTTGGAGAACATCCAAAAGTAGTCCTGCACCGGGTTGCGGCACGTGGCGGCGCCCCCGGTGAGCGAGCCTATGACCTTGCCGCCGGCCGTCATGAGCGGAGCCCCCGAGGAGCCGCCCTCCGTGGCCCCGCTGGCCCATCGGGAGACGTACCAATGGGAGTTGGCGGCGAAGTCGCCGCCCGTGGCGTTCTGGTCGCCGACGTAGGTGGCGTCGGGCGAGGCGGTGGGCGACACCGATATTTTCTTGGCGTCGCCGTAGGGGTGGTGCACGCATACGACGTCGCCGTCCGTCGGGGCCACCGCCGTGCGGCTCCACCCCATCCAGTAGGGCCGCGACGTGAGCGACGGCGTTTGCGGCAGGCGGATGACGGCCATGTCGGTCTCGGCGTCGAAGGCCACGAGCGTCCCGCCCACGATTGTCTCCGTCCCGCGGTTATACAGCTCGCGGTCGTTGGCGCACGTCGGCTCCTCGAAGCCGAAAAGGGCCTCGCACGCCGTGAGCTGCGACGAGCCGACAACGTGGGCGGCGGTCACGACGAGCGGCGCGCGGTCTTGCGCCGTGTTGTTGACAAGGGTGCCGGTGCCAAAAAAGCGGCCGTTGAGGATGAGGCGGCACACGCCGCGGCGCAACATGGAGACGTTGGCGACGTCCTCCCGGCACGCCACGGGCACCTCGCAAGAGGCCGACGAGTTGTAGTCGCCGGGGGTGGACTTGTTGCCCCGCGCGGCCGGCATCGGCGAGCGGAACCCGCAGTTGGCGCCGACAATGCGGAAGCGGGGCAGTGGACGCGCCGGGCCGGTGTAGCGCAAGACTATGGCGTCGGAGAAGACGGTGGGCGTCATGGCTTGCGAGCCGCCGGGGGCCACCCACACCTCGGCGGCAGTCTCGCCGAGGGTGTCGGCCACGGTGAGGGTGCCGCCCGCCGGGAGCGATATGTCATCCAGGCAGAGGCTCATGCTCTTGGCGCCCACGGAGCGGAACGCCATGCCCCACGTGGCGGTGCCGTCCGCCAATGCGGCGACGTCCGCCGGGTCTACCTCGCGGCTTCCGGCCGGAATCTCCACCAGCGAGGCGAACTGGCTGGCGGACTGCTTCGTGGCCTGCTCCGGGGGCGAGACGCGCCCCAGCGCCACTGTCCGCACGGGTATGTCGGCCGCCGACCACACCTGCCCTGGCGACGTGTGGGCGGAGGCCAGCGCGCAGAGGCCTATCGTTATCCAACGTTTCATTGCTGTTGTGTTGAAGTGGCGAAAGATATAGGCCTTGCAAGATAGTGATTTTTCGTCAAACCACTATTTTTGCACTCCGATGGCATAACACAAAAGAATCCGATGATAAAGAATAAGAGCTTAGTCTCCATCAACGATTTCACCAAAGAGGAGATGCTCCGGGTCTTGGAGCTGGCGGCCGACTTCGAGGCCAATCCCGACCAGCCGCTCCTCACGGGCAAAATCATAGCGAGCCTCTTTTTCGAGCCCTCCACGCGCACGCGCCTCAGCTTCGAGACGGCAATGAACAGGCTCGGAGCGCGCGTCATAGGCTTCTCCGATGTCAACGCCACCTCGACAACCAAGGGAGAGACCCTCAAGGACACAATCCGGATGGTCAGCAACTATGCCGACCTCATCGTCATGCGCCACCCCCTGGAGGGCGCCGCGCGCTACGCCTCGGAGCAGAGCCCGGTGCCGATTGTCAACGCCGGAGACGGGGCCAACCAGCACCCGACGCAGACCCTCCTCGACATGTATTCAATCAAGAAGACGCAGGGCAGGCTCGACAACATGAAGATTGCAATGGTGGGCGACCTCAAGTATGGGCGCACGGTGCACTCGCTCATCATGGCCATGAGCTATTTCAACCCGACGTTCTATTTCGTGGCGCCCGACGAGCTGCGCATGCCGCAGGAGTACAAGGACTTCTTGACCAAGAAAGGTATCTCCTTCGAGGAGCACCACGACATGGCCGATGTCTTGCCCGAAGCCGACATCCTCTACATGACCAGGGTGCAAAAGGAGCGTTTCTCCGACCTCATAGAGTATGAGAGGGTGAAGAACGTCTACGTCTTGCGCAACAATATGCTCGGGGTGACGAAAGAGAACCTGCGGATTCTGCACCCGCTGCCGCGCGTGGGCGAGATTGCGCCCGATGTGGACCAAAACCCCAAGGCATACTACTTCGAGCAGGCGCGCAACGGGATGTTCACACGCATGGCCATAATTGCCGCCATTCTGGGGGTCAAGTAGGATAATAAACGTTTTAGCTGTGGAGAACAACAACAAGGAGCTCAAGGTCAGCGCCATCAAGGAGGGCACCGTCATCGACCATATCCCCGCCCAGAACCTCTTCAAGGTCATTTCAATCCTCGGGCTGGAGAAGATTCAGAACGCCATAACTTTCGGGACCAACCTTGAGAGCAAGAGGCTGGGGCGCAAGAGCATAATCAAGGTGGCGGACCGCTTTTTCGCCGACGACGACATCAACAAGATTGCGCTCGTCGCGCCGCAGGCCAAGCTCAACATCATACGAGACTACAAGGTGGTCGAGAAGCGGCAGGTCTCGCTCCCCGACGAGATTGCGGGCTACGTCCGGTGCTTCAACCCCAAGTGCGTCACGAACCACGAGGACGTGCGCACGCGTTTCTTCGTCGTCAGCAAGTCGCCGCTCGAGCTCAAATGCCACTATTGCGAGAAAGTGACGACCGAGGAGCACATGGTCATCAAGTAGGGGGGGCGGGCCAGTGTCCGATTTGTTTTGGAGGCCGGGCAATATGCTCTATCCGCTGCCTGTCGTCATGGTCAGTTGCGGAGACAGCCCGGCAAGCCGCAACATCGTCACCGTGGCGTGGGCCGGGACGGTGTGCTCCTCGCCGCCCATGGTCAGCATCTCGTTGCGCAAGAGCCGGCATTCGCACGCCATCATCAGCCGCACGGGGGAGTTTGTCGTCAACCTGACCACGGAGGGGCTGGTCTTCGCCACCGACTGGTGCGGAGTCAAGAGCGGGCGCGACGTCGACAAGTGGGAGGCCATGGGGCTCACGCCGTTGGCCTCGCAGTCCGTGGCGGCGCCGTCTATTGCCGAGAGCCCCGTGTCGATTGAGTGCCGGGTGCGCCAGGTCGTCGAGCTCGGCAGCCACGACATGTTCATTGCCGACGTGCTGGGAGTGAGGGTGCGCGACAGGTTCGTAGACCCGTCGTCGGGGGAGCTGGACCTCGGGCGCGTCGGCCTCATCTGCTACAGCCATGGGAAGTACTACTCCCTTGGGCGCCAGTTGGGGCGCTTCGGCTTCTCAGTCCGCAAGGCGAGGCGTCGGGGTTAGGCCTCGCCCTTCTGTTCGGCCAACCAGGCGGCAATCTGCTCTTCCGTCACTTCGAGGATTTCCGTCACTTCCTTCGTGGGTATTTTGAGGGCCACCATTCTTAGAGCCACCTCTTTTGTGACTATTTGCATGGCAGCCTCGGCTCTTCCCTCAGCTATTCCCTCAGCTATTCCCGCCGCCCACGCCTCCTCCCGGATGGCTCTGAGCCTCTCCTCGCGTCTTTCCCTCTCAATCTTCTCTTGGGCTTTTATAGCCAGCCTGTCCCGATATGCTTTCAAGGAGGCCTCGTAGCTCCTGCGCTCCGCCGGGGTCAAGCCCGCCCAGTGCCGATTTCCTCGCGAGATGCCGGGGGACCGTGTTTTGGGCGGCGTAGGGCATAAGCTCCATACCATAGGTCGTTTTTACGCCTCACCCTTTTGGACGGTCATCCAGGCGGCAATCTGCTCTTCCGTCACTTGGAGGATTTCCGCCACTTTCTCTATTGGCATTTGGAGGGCCATCATTCTTAGAGCGGTCTCCCTGTTCGCTCTGGCCATCCCTTCGGCCTTTCCCTTTGCCATTCCTTCTGCCATTCCCTTTGCCATTCCTTCGGCCATTCCTTCGGCTCTTCCCTCAGCTCTTCCCTCGGCTCTTCCCTCAGCTCTTCCTCCGGCCCACGCCTCCTCTCTGGAGGCTCGGTCTCTCGCTTCGCGTTTTTCTTTTTCAATCTCCTCCTGGGCTTTCACTGCCAGGTTGTCCCGGTACACTTTCAGGGCGGCTTCGTACCGCCTGCGCTCCGTCGACGTCATGCCGGCAATCGCCGAGACGTTGGCCAACCGTTGGAATGCCGCGTTCTGTGCGGCGTAGGGCAAGTTCTCCATCTCATCCATGTGTTTGAGGGTGAATATCCATCTTTCAAAGTCGTTGTCGCACTCTTCCGGGCTGCTCTTCGTGAAGCACGGCAGTTGCAGGAATGTCATCCGAATCTTGTCGCTCACCGTGTCGCCGGTCGCCCTGTTGGCCAAGACGACGTCGGTGCGGAAGCCGCTCAGCTCCTCGGTGGTGAAGTTCATGAAAGCCACGCTGTAGACCGCCTTGATGTCATATTGCCAGGTCTGGCCGCGCTCCCCCTGCTCGGCTATGGCTTTCGAGCTGTAGTAGAGCATGCGGCTGAGGAAGTTGGCGTGCGAGTGGTTCTGCATCTCCACTATTATGTGCTCGCCGGTGTCCGTGACGCAGTAGATGTCGTATATCAGGGCCCGGTCGCCGCGTTTCAGCCCTAGCCGCTCCTTGTCTTTGAACGTGAGGTCCACTATGCGCCTCTCGCCCAGGAGCAGGTTGTTCAAGAAATCCAACAGGATCTCCTTGTTGGCCTCCTGCCCGAAGATTCTCTTGAATCCGTAGTCTGTGAATGGGTTGATATATTTTGCCACGGCGTTGCGACTTCGTTATGTCGCAAATATAAGCAAATGCGGCGAATTATCAAGCGGTTTTGCATCGCGCTGTCGTGCCTCGAGCGGGACTCGAACCCGCACGGCCTTGCGGCCAAGGGATTTTAAGTCCCTCGTGTCTACCATTCCACCATCGGGGCTTTCTCTCCCAAAACGCCCGCGAATATACGCGTTTGTTACCCTTTTTGGATTATCTTTGCGGCGGAATTTTCGGGCGGGGGATCTCCCCCGCAATGTTCAATCTAACGCCTTTATATGGACGACTACCCTCCGGCGAATACTGAGTCGCGCTGTCTGCGCCCTCGTCTCGTCTCCGCGCGCGGAGGGGATGCCCTAGCTGAAGCACGCTAGCGCGTCGCCGCGACGGAGGCCATGGCCTTGGGTGCAGAAGAAGCGGAGGCTCCTGTTTCCGCCACTCCAAAACCCACAACAAACAAGCAACAAGGCCATGATGACTTTCTATATCAACAACAAGGGGTTCGAGGTGACAGACAAGTGGCAGCCCAACTGCTGGACGTCGCTCGAGTGCCCCACCACCGAGGAGCGCAACTTCCTCATCTCGGGGCTCGAGGTCCCCGAGTCTTTCATCTCCGACATCGAGGACAACGACGAGAGGCCGCGACGCGACGAGGAGGACGACGGCTGGCAGCTCATAGTCCTGCGAATCCCCATACGCCGAAACGACAGCAGGATAGACTTCACCACGGTCCCGCTCGGCATCATCATCAAGGACGACGTCTGCGTCACCATCTGCAACTACAAGACCGACCTGCTCGACGATTTCGTCGTCTACTCCATACGCAAGAAAATCACCGTGGCCAACCATTTCGAGCTGGCCATGCGCCTCATGCTCTCCACGTCGGTCTGGTTCCTCAAATATCTGAAGAACATCAACGTGCAGATAATGAGGTCCGAGTCGGAGCTCCAGGAGACGGTCCACAATGACGAGATTCTGAAGCTCCAGCGAATCGAGAACTCGCTCGTCTATTTCGTCACGTCGCTCAAGGGCAACGACGTCCTCTTCTACAGGCTCGTACACTCCAAGACTTTCCGCGAAGCCTGCGACGAGGACCTCACCGAGGACGTCGAGATCGAGCTCAAGCAGGCCGAGGAGACGACGAGCATCTACCGGAACATCATCCACAGCATGAGCAACTCCTACTCGTCGGTCATCTCCAACAACATCAACGGGACGATGAAGACGCTCACGAGCATCAACATCATCCTCATGCTCCCCACGCTCATCGCCAGCCTCTATGGCATGAACGTCTCGAACTACATGGAGAACAACCGCTACGCCTTTTTCATCGTAATCGCGGCGTCGCTCCTGCTCAGCGTGTTGCTCTCGCTCTTCTTCCGGCGCAAGGATTTGCTCTAGATGCGTGTCTCGGTCGTTGTCGACGACGCGTTGCCGCGTCCCTTTGCCCGCGAGCATGGGCTGTCGCTGTGGGTCGAGACGTCGCGCGGCGCCCTGCTTCTCGATGTCGGGCAGTCTCCGGCGGTCTTTGCCGCCAACGCTGGCCGCCTGGGCTTGCCTTTGGCCGGGGCGGCGGCGGTCGTCGTCAGCCATGGCCACTACGACCATTCTGGCGGCCTCCGGGCGCTTGTCGATGCCGGCGTCCGATGCCCCGTCTTCGTCGGGCCCGACGCCGGGCGGAGGCGTTTCTCGGTGCAGGTCGGGCCCGATGGCGCCCCGGGGGCCATGCGCAAGCAGATTGGGATGCCAGCCCCGGAGTTGCTCGACGTTCTGGACGTCCGGCGTGTCGAGGGTGTCGTCGAGGTCTCCGAGGCGCTGACGCTCTTCACTTTGCCGCAGGCCGCGCCGCCCAACCCCCGGCTCTTGGCCGCCGACGGGGTCTCGCCCGATGCTTTCTCCGACGAGGTCTTCGCCCTGGTGCGCGACGGCGGCGAGGAGTGGCTCTTCGGCGGGTGCACTCACCACGGGGTGCCGATGTTGCTCGACTTTGTCTTCGGCCCTTTGGGGCGGAGGCGGGTGGACCGCTTCGTCGGCGGTCTGCATCTCGTCGGGAGGCCCGTCGGCGAGGTCGAGGCCGTGGCGGTGGCCGTCGCCGGCCGCTATGTCGGGGCGTGGTCGCTGCTCCACTGCTCGGGCGACGTGGCGCGAGCAGTGTGGGCGGAGCGTTTTCGGGTTGTGCCGCTCTAGCGCCTCTTTTGTCGGGGTGGGGAACATTCTTTCACCCTTAAATGACTTTTTTGTCCACCTCGCCTAGCCGTAATTTCGAGATATTTGCATTCGAGACCGCAAACCCAAAGTTTGGTGCGCGTTGTCTGAACAAGTGATAATACGCAAATATCTTTTTTATGAATCTATTCAGCAAAGCTCTCGGCGCGCTGGCCATCGCGGGTGCCGCCGCCCCACTTGCTCTCGCGCAAGACGCCACGGTGGTGGTCAATGCCGATTTGGGGGAGACCACCATAAGCCGGCACATCTATGGCCACTTCTCCGAGCACCTCGGCCACTGCATATATGGCGGCCTGTGGGTCGGCAAGGACTCTAAGATTCCCAATGTCAACGGCGTGAGAAAGGATGTCATCGATGCGCTCAAGAAAATCAAGATTCCGAACCTGCGGTGGCCGGGCGGATGCTTCGCCGACGAGTATCACTGGAAGAACGGGATAGGCCCCCTGGAGGACCGCGCCAAGATGGTCAACACCCACTGGGGTGGGGTGGTGGAAGATAACTCTTTCGGCACCAACGAGTTCCTCAATATGTGCGAGGAGATTGGCACCGAGCCCTACATCTGCGGCAATGTCGGCTCCGGCTCCGTCGAGGAGATGAGCGAGTGGGTGGAGTACATGACGTTCGACGGCGAGAGCCCCATGGCCAACCTGCGCCGGAAGAACGGTCGCGAGAAGCCCTGGAAGGTCAACTTCTTCGCCGTTGGCAACGAGAGCTGGGGGTGCGGCGGCAACATGACGCCAAGCTACTATTCCGACCTCTACCGCCGCTATCAGACTTTCGCGCGCAACTATGGCGACAACCGCCTCCTCAAGGTGGCGGGCGGCCCCAATGTCGACGACTATAATTGGACTGAGACGCTCATGCGCAACGTCCCCCTTTGGCAGATGTGGGGCCTCTCGCTCCACTACTACGTCCACCCCGGCGGATGGGACAACAAGGGAAGCGCCACCAAGTTCTCCGACGAGCAGTATGTCCAGACCATGGAGCGCGCATACCACATGGACGAGCTCATCACGCGCCACGACGCCATCATGACCAAATATGACCCCGAGAAGAAGGTGGCTCTCGTCGTCGACGAGTGGGGGGCGTGGTATAATGTCGAGCCCGGGACGAACCCCGGCTTCCTCTTCCAGCAGAACACCATGCGCGACGCGCTCATTGCCGCCGTCACGCTCAACATCTTCCACAAGCACGCCGACCGCGTCCGAATGGCAAACCTGGCGCAGATTGTCAACGTCTTGCAGTCCATCATTTTCACCGACGGCGACAAGATGATGCTCACGCCGACCTACCACATCTTCGATATGTACAAGGTCCACCAAGACGCCACGCTGCTCCCGTCGTCCACCACTACGCCAAAGATTGAGAACGGGGCTTTCAAGGCCGACCAGGTCTCGGCTTCCGCCTCGCGGGACAAGGACGGCGTCATCCACGTATCGCTGGCCAATCTCGACCTCAACAAGAAAGCCACGGTCAAGGTCGACGTCCGCGGCTTCAAGGCCAAGGCCGTTGCCGATGCGCAGGTCGTCACGGCCAAGAACATTGCCGACTACAACACGTTCGAGAACCCCGACAAGATTGAGCTTGCGGGCTTCGACGGGGCCAAGGTGGGCAAGGACGGGGTCGTCACGGTCACGATGCCGGCCATGTCGGTTGTCACCTTTGCCGTCAAATAGGCTTTCCGCTTTCTGCTTTGGGGGCGCACCCTGTGTGCGTCCCCCTTTTGTCTCACGTTAATGCTTGCAACACAATGAATAACTTAAAGATAGCGTCTGCCCTCCTCGCCGCGGCTGTGGGAGTCTCGGCGGCGGCGCAGAAGACGCTCGTCCTCGACGTGGCCAAACCCGCCAAGGGTGCCGACGTGGCGCAGACCATGTATGGGGTCTTCTTCGAGGACATCAACTACGCCGCCGACGGCGGCCTCTATGCCGAGATGGTCAAGAACCGCTCTTTCGAGTTCCCCCAGGCCCTCATGGGGTGGGAGGTTTTCGGCAATGTCGAGGTGAGGACCGACGGGGCGCCGTTCGACCGCAATCCGCACTACGTCCGCCTCTCGCCCGCGGGGCATCCGCACAAGCGGACGGGTCTTCAGAACGAGGGCTTCTTTGGCGTCAGCGTCCGCAAGGGGAGCGACTACCGCTTCTCCGTCTGGGCGAGGGCGCTGGGTGGGGCTAGCAAAATCCGCGTCGAGCTGACAGACCCCGCGGCAATGGGCGAGACGCAAGTCCTGGGGGCGGCAGAGGTCGCCGTCGAGGGGAGCGAGTGGAAGAAATATTCCGCCACCATCAAGGCCGACGCCGACGTCGTCAAGGGCAAGCTCCGCGTCTTCCTTGCCGGCGACGTGTGCGACATCGAGCACGTGTCGCTCTTCCCCGCCGAGACGTGGCGAGGGCGCGAGAACGGTTTGAGGGCCGACTTGGCGCAGGCCTTGGCGGACATCCGCCCGGGCGTCTTCCGTTTCCCCGGAGGGTGCATTGTCGAGGGGACGGATTTGCAGAGCCGCTACCAGTGGAAGAACAGCGTGGGCCCCGTCGAGAACCGACCGCTCAACGAGAACCGTTGGCACTATACGTTCCCGCACCGCTTCTTCCCCGACTATTGGCAGAGCTACGGTCTCGGCTTCTACGAGTTCTTCCTCCTCTCCGAGGACATTGGCTCCGAGCCGCTCCCCATTGTCAGCGTCGGCCTGGCGTGCCAGTTCCAGAACGACGACGCCCACGCCCACGTCCCCGCCACGGCCGAGGCTCTCGACCCCTACATCCAGGACTGCCTAGACCTCATCGAGTTCGCCAATGGCGCCCCCACGACCCAGTGGGGCAAGGTGCGCGCAGAGATGGGCCACCCCGAGCCGTTCAACCTCAAGTATATCGGCGTCGGCAACGAGCAGTGGGACGCTCTCTATCCCGAGCGTCTGAAGTTCTTTGTCAGTGCCATACGCAAGGCGCATCCCGAGATTAAGATTGTTGGCTCTTCGGGCCCCGACTCCGAGGGGGCGCAGTTCGACTTCCTCTGGCCGGAGATGAAGAAGCTCGGGGCCGACCTCGTCGACGAGCATTTCTATCGCCCCGAGGCCTGGTTCCTGGCACAAGGCGCGCGCTATGACAACTACGACCGCCGCGGCCCCAAGGTCTTCGCCGGCGAGTATGCGTGCCACGGGGCGGGCAAGAAGTGGAACCATTTCCACGCCTCGCTCCTGGAGGCCGCATTCATGACAGGCCTGGAGCGCAATGCCGACGTCGTGCGCATGGCCACCTACGCACCGCTCTTCGCCCACGTCGAGGGATGGCAGTGGAGGCCCGACATGATATGGTTCGACAACACCCGTTCGGTCAAGACTGCCTCCTACTATGTCCAGCAGCTCTACGCCCACAACCGCGGGACGAATGTCCTCCGGCTCCAGATGGACGGCAAGGCGCTCACCGGAGCCGAGGGGCAAGACGGCCTCTTCGCCTCGGCGGTCTACGACGCCGCCGACGGCGCCTATGTCGTGAAGGTTGCCAACACCTCCGACCGCGCGCAGGATGTCCGTCTGCAGTTCAGCGGGCTGAAGAAGAAGCAGTCGCTTGGCGACTATTCCGTCACGACGCTCCACGCCGACAATCCGACGGCCGACAATACGCTCGACAATCCTGAGGCTGTCGTCCCCGTTGTCGAGGAGAAACTTGCCCCTGGCGGCCAGGCCCTCGACCTGCGCCTCGACGCTCAGACGTTCCACGTCTTCCGCTTCACCGCCAAATAGGCCATTGCATTATATGTATCGTCATGTGGGGACGCACAAAAATGTGCGTCCCCACATTTTTGTGCGTCCCCACATGATTTCCCCCCTCCCCCCAAAAAATGCCCCGCCCCTCACTCCCCCCCCCCGGAGCGACTCAAAGCCCTGAAAGGGCGACATAAGGCAGCCTAGGGCGTGAGCCCTAGGGTTATGCGTGCCCCCCTAAAATATCTCTGCGTGCCACCCCCTAAATATCCACGCGTGCCCCCTAAATATCCACGCGTGAATAATATATGTTTTGTGTCCCCGCCTCCCCCGTCAAATCCTAGGGCTCACGCCCTAGGCTATCATATGCCGCCCCTTTGGGGCTATGAGATGTGGGGGGGCTCGGCGGACGCGGGTGTGGTGGGACGGCGGACGTGGTGGGACGCGCAGACGTGCGGGAGGATGGCGGACGCGTGCGGGGGGATGGCGGACGTGGGGGAGTGGGGGGCGGATTGGAAGCGGACGTTGGACGCAATTGCCCCCCAATTGGCCATTTCACGCCCTTTAGTCCCCCAGATGTGCCATCTAGCGACGCATGAACCGTGCGTCTTTTTTTACCCATTGTGTGAATTTTGACGTGCCTGTTGCCCTCCCCCCTCTTGCCCTGTTGCGCAAGTCGGTCGCCATCTATTTGCCTGTTCCATGGCTTCTTCGACCTCTTTGGGCGGACGGAATTGTACGTTGTCAACTGTCGTTTGCCCGTCTGTCGTCCATCGTTTTTTGCCTCCGGCGACGAAAGCTGTCCCCATCCGCTCTTGCAGTCTCTCGCTTTTTTCATACCTTTACGGCCTAACAGGGCTATTTTTTATGCCCGAACAGAGGCTTTTGAAGCCGAACAGGTGTTTTAAACTTTTGCTACACTGTTTCTTTTGGCGGCGGATTTCCGACATACGTTGGCTCTTAGCTCCATAGCCGGGGTTGGCCCTGCTCTTCTGCGGCAGCTCCTCTCGCGCTATGGCTCGGCGGAGGGGGTCTTTGCCCATGTGGCGGAGGGCGTCCCAGGCGCGTCGCCGTCGCTTCGTGCTTTGGCCGATGCCATTGTCGCAGGGCGCGACGCGGCTCTCGCCTTTGCCGATGGGCAGGTCGAGAGGGCCGAGCGCGACGGGGTGCGGATGCTCTGCGTGGGGGGCGAGGGCTATCCTGCCCGCCTTGCGCAGTGTCCCGACGCTCCGCCTGTCCTTTTCGTCCGCGGCGGGGTCAACTTCGAGGCCGCCAAGGTTCTCAGCGTCGTCGGCACTCGCCACCCCTCCGACGAGGGACGCGACCTCTGCGACGCCCTTGTGGCCGACCTATGCCGGCGTCACCCCGACCTTGTCGTCGTCTCCGGCCTGGCCTTTGGCATCGACATTGCCGCCCACCGCGCCGCGCTCCGCATGGGGCGTCCGTCGGTGGCCGTCGTGGCCCATGGGCTGGACACCCTCTACCCGGCTCAGCACCGCGACGAGGCCGTGCGCATGGAGCGCGAGGCGGGTGCCGTGGTCTCGGAGTTCGCCTATGGCGTGCGGCCGGAGGCATACAATTTCGTGGCGCGCAACCGCGTCATTGCGGGCCTGGCCGACGCCACGCTCGTTGTCGAGTCGGCTCCCCGGGGCGGCAGCCTCATCACCACGCGTTGCGCTTTCGACTACGACCGCCAGGTCCTCGCCGTCCCCGGCTTCCCGGGGCGCGAGCTCAGCCGCGGGTGCAACGACCTCATTCGGCGCAATGTCGCGGCTCTCGTCACGTCGGCCGACGATGTCGACGCCGCCATGGCGTGGGATGTCCCCGCCGCCGTCCGCCAGGCGCACTCTGCGCAGCCGTCGCTCTTTGTCGAGCCGCAGGGCCCGGAGCAGGAGGCCATTGTCGCCGCCCTCCGCGCCGAGGACGGGCTCACGGCGAGCCTCATCGGTCAGAGGGCGCGGTTGCCCATTGCCACGGTCAATGTAGAGCTTCTCAGCATGGAGTTTGCCGGCATCGTCAAGTCCATGCCCGGGAATAGTTATCGTTTGCTGATTTAAGACGCTATGATGGTGAAACGAGACAGAGACGGCAACATCGCTTCCGTCGACGACGTAAGATATACACGAGAGGCTGTGCCTCCCGCCAGCGTAGCCCTTGTGGGCCGCGCGACCTCTATAAGACACTTTATGAAGGTTCAAGATATGAAGCTCGCTTTGAGTTCACTCCGTCGGGGCGTCTTGTGCGCCGTGGCGGCTTTTGTTGTCTCCGGTGCGTCTTTGGCTTCCGCCGCAGAGTGGGGCGTGGCGCCTCTTGGGTTGCCTAGTGTGGCCGCTTTGCCGCCTAGCGCTAACTGTGAGGGGGTGCTGCTTAAGGTTGGCAATGTCAACGGCACGGTTTACTTCAAGCTCTATAAGGATGGGGCGGAGGTAACCAATGGAAATGACAACCAAACAATCGAAGTAACGGTTAAGTCGTTCAATGCTCAAGGCGGGCCAGTCATCGATATTGTCACAAATGCTGTTGCCAAGAAAGAGACTAATGGGGCTTTCGCTGGTTACTATGCAGTTAATCTAGGGAGGCAAGCATCTGATGCAGTAAACAACGGTGCGCAGGTCACGTTCGACGATTTGAATAAGCTCGTCGCAGGTCTCACTCCGACATTCACCACCACTAAGGACGTTGACCCCTGCGGTTGCCCCACCGAGGAGCAGATAAGGGCTCACAGCGTCACCGCCAACGGCACGTACGGTTGCGCCGGCGACCAGGACACCCACCTCCAGACCTCCGGCTCCTACGAGGGGGTCACTTACCGCGTCTACAAGGACGGGCAGGAGTATCAGTTTGCCACCACTGCCGGCGGCAGCAAGGTCTATTCCGTTGTCGGCAACCCGGGCAATCAGCCGTTGCGTTTCTTCGTCTCCGAACCCGGTGTCTATACCGTCCAGGCAGAGTGCGGAGGGACTAAGGCCACTCTGACCGGCTCTTTCGAGGTGCGCGACTACAACGAGCGCACCACCATCGGGACGCACAACTACTGCACCAACGACCTCGACACGCGCAAGCTCTACATTCAGAACTCGGAGTATAAGGTCAAGTACACCCTCTACAGGGACGGACGCCCCTACAACAATATGTCCGTGACCGGTAAGGCCGACAACGGCACCGACGAGATGGATCTCACGGGGCTACAGGCCGGGACATATACCGTCATGGCGCAGCGCGAGGGGTGCAGCCAGACAAAGCAGATTAGCGGTAAGCTCGTCATCTCCAACGGCGCCACGCGCACCCTCACCGCCACGCCCGTGGCCAACAATGGGACTGGTTGCGCCGGCGGGAGCTACAAGATTTCCATCAATGGATATTCGGCGGGCGTCACCTACACCCTCATCCGCACCGACGCCGGCGGCCAGGTCACGACCGTCGAGGAGTTCAAGCCAATAACCGACGGTGGGGCGCATCAGTTCACGAAGACCGTCTCCGACCCCGGCATCTATACCGTCACGACGAGCAACGCCGCGTGCGAGACGGTGACGGGCCAACAGGTTGTCAACACCACGACGGCCCCCGACGTCAGTCTCGAGGAGACGCACACGGGGTGCAACTACGTCATAACAATCCGTGGGGCCACGAACCCCGGCTACACCTACTATCTCTATGGTGAGCCTGTGAACGGCAACAAGTACGACGCGGCGAGCAAGATAGGCACAGGCACCGACATAACGTTGCTCACCTACTCTGCGTCCGAGCAAACCACCACCTTCACCGCCATTGCCCGGCCCACGGGGACGACCGGCAACGCTTGCGACCAGGCGGTGCAGGGTTCCGTGCGCGTCCCGGGGGTTCCTGCCGCACCGACGCCCACCGAGCAGACTTTCTACTATTGTGGCGACGGCGGGGCCGACGTCTTCCTGACGCTCCCCGACGGCGTAACGGCGCGCGTCACCCTCTACCGTGCAGACGGCACGCAGGTCAACGCGCAGGAGGTCATGATCGGCAAGAACACCCATCGTTTCCAGGGTGTCACCGAGGGGACTTACTATGCCGTGGCGTCGAACGACGAAGGTTGCGAGTCGAAGCGCTCCACGCAGATTCGCGTCCAAAAGGTCGAGTATAATCCGCAGGTCACGGGCCTCAGTGGAGAATATTGCATCACCGACCTGCGGACCGACGCGCAAAACGGAAAGAGCAAGCCCATCAAGATTACCTACCTCATCCCGCCCGCGCCCGACGCCGCCGGGAACAAGCAGACCTACGATTTCCGAATCGAGGTGACGGGGTCTGGCCGCACGGAGGGTTTCTCGCGAGACGATGGCATGAAGGCCAAGACGTCCGACAACTTAGATGTCATCACAAAGGTCGACGACCAGAACTACATCTTCAATCTCGACATCACCAAATATCAGCAGACCACGGGGACTGTCGAGGTCAAGGTCATAACCACCGTGGGGGCCATTGGCGCATGCGAGGCTCAGCCCCTCACGTTCACCATCAAGCCCCAGCCGGACAGGCCCACGCCAAACTCCAAGTACACGCAGTCCAACAACGGCATTATCTGCGAGGGTAGCCAGGCAACCTATTGGGCCGACCTCGCCGGGGCCGACGAGAATACGCGTTTCTTGTGGTATCAGGACCAGGCTCTGAGGCATCTGGCTTTCTCGACTGGTACCAAATATGATGTCGACACCGAGGTCAACGGTGTCATGTACTATGCCAAGGAGCACACCGTGTCGGTGCGCCACGACGGCAACTTCGCCTACACCACCAACGCCGACGGCAACTGGGAGCGCACGTGGTATGTCCAGGCCGTCGACAACAAGCTCGGCGGCTGTGCCTCCGACCCCGTTGAGTTCAAGGAGGTCATTAGGCCCAACAATGCCGACTTCAACCGCGACAAGGCCAACTATGAGTGGGCTCTCTGTGAAGATTCAGAGCCAGTCCAGCTCAGCGAGTACTTCATCCCCGGCGACGGCACGTTCTACATTCAGGGCTGTGCCGACCGCACAGTCCTCCTGCCCATAACCTCCAAGGTCAACGGTTCCACAGTCTTCGATCCAAAGCTCTTCACGCCGACGGGCCTCTCGGCCGACTTCTGGGCCAAGACGGGTCTCAACCAGGCGGACTATCCGGGCTTCACCGTCTGCGCACAGACGCCTGGTGCCGACGGCATACACACGCAGTACACCATCGTCTACCGCGAGAATTTCTGCACCACTTTCACCGCCCAACACGAGATGACGGTCTACCAGAAGACCCTCGACGGCAAGGTGAGCATCGCGGCCGACGACTGCTATTGCCAAGACGAGCCTATTACGGTTACGGGCGTTCCCAACCGTCCGCACAATGGTGGCTACGGCCGCCTCTTGGCCAATGGTGTCCTGGAGCTTGACCAGCCCGCCGACGATGGCGACCCCATATCCTACACTTTCGACCCGACGCTGCGCTACCGCGGCAACGGCAATGGTATTCCTGTCACCTGGACCTACGAGTATAAGGAGGGCAACACCGGTTGCGTCTACACAGTCTCCAAGACGAGCTATCTCTACCAGCCCGTGCAAAAGGAGATTTTCTTCGAGATTGACGGACTGCCGCAGGGTTTCCAGCGCGGTTTGGCCGACGACTATCTCTGCCCCGAAGATACCAAGGAGTATAAGCTGCAGCCCTATCTCTATCAGTATCAATATTATGGCGACAATACGCCGCAGATTACCCTTGGCACTGCTGTCGATGGCACAAAGCTTGTGCCGCACACGAGCCAGAGCAACCACGCCACGCAGACCGTGACGCCCGTTGCCGGCTATCAGTTCACTGGCAAGACGACCAACTCCGTCACCGTGCCCGCTCAGAACGGGGCAGGCAATAGCCGAGTTGTTACTGTTAAAGCCGCCGACTTCCCTTGGCTCGGCGACAAGGACTTCATTGTCCAGTGCCCTGTCGGCGTCGAGGTCACAATCACATCGGAGGTTTCTCGTGACGACCGGACAAATGTGGTCAGTGCCAAGGTCGACATCCGCGAGGATGCATACTACACTTTCCCCGACGGCACCATCACCACGGCGCGCAACATCGAGGCCGCAATGCAGCAGAAGGGGGCCGTGCCATACAAGAAGGCGCTGAGCCTCCTCACCTACAACGACCCGACGGCACGGAACTACTACTACTACTTCACGGGTGGGGATTTTGTCAAGGAGAAGCGCAACGCCACGACAAACTTGGTGGACTACTACTACTTTGTCCCCAAAGACCTTGGCAACGACAAGAAAGGCACCATCACTCTCCACGTCTCAAACGGCAACGAGTGTAACCACCAGAACGTCGGCGGGACGAACGAGGACAAGTGCAAGGCGGAATATTCGCGCAACTACGTCATCAGCCGCCACCTCTATACGGACATGAAGTCCAACTATTGCTCGCGGACTGACAACAGGGTGACGTTCTCCGTCAACTATCCCTCTCGCTCGCTCACGCAAGCCGAGACAGTCAACGGCAACACCATGCCCAACCCCTACGAGTTCCGTACTGTTGACTACGCATACAAGGGCTTGGCTGGCACGACGACGATAACAGTAAAGCACGTCACCGGCATCGATGCCCAGGGCAACAGGACATACGACGCCTACACCAAGACGTTCACCACCAACAATGCGCAAGACACCGAGCGCCCGACAGTTACGTTCGACAACGACGGCATTGGCCGGGTCACCTGGCCCGACCTCATTGGGCAGAATGGAAATGCGAAGACTTTCACGTGGGAGTATCAGCAGGGCACCTCTGGTCAATATGAGTTCCATTGGGAGTTCACGCCGGCCGGCGAGGATGCAGCTTGCAAGATAGACACCACTTGGGATGTCTTCCTCTCCAATCAGACAGAGCCGTTCGCCATTCACTATGGCCACACGCTCGACCAGGTTGCGGCGGGAGACAAAGGCGAGTTCCCAATCTCCTATGCCGACAAGGGTTATAGTGCGACTTTCGCATCTCTCAACGTAGACGAGCTGTGGAAGCAGGGCAACAACTTTGTCAACAATGACCAGTCGATCATCAACGACCCCGACGTCGCCTTGAACCTCTGCCGCAAGCTCTCCTACCTCGACGAGGACATGAAGGTCCGCAACCTCATCTCGTTCCGTCCGCGAGAGACAGGCGATGTCAATGGGCAGATTCCCGGTTCGTTCTGGCTCCAGGAGCTCTACGACGCCAATGGCAACAAGAACCCGCTCCCCAATGTCGAGCCGGCGGGCATCGTCAGCGACGTCTATAAGATGAGGAAGATTGTCAATGCGAACTTCCCTTACTCCACTACGAACTACGAGCTCTATACCGACGACCCGAACATTACGCCAAATAAACAGTATCGAATCGTCTACTTTGTCGGCTGTGGAGCCCCGTTCAGCCGCCGTGTCATTTTCACCGACGACGCTTCGGCAAAGATTACCATCGACGGTGCCGACGGCTACCCGGCCG
Organism: uncultured Marinilabiliaceae bacterium; assembly: GCA_964534235.1. Taxonomy (GTDB): domain Bacteria; phylum Bacteroidota; class Bacteroidia; order Bacteroidales; family Marinilabiliaceae; genus W3P20-009. Next base: position 54,909 of record CAZHOT010000008.1, on the reverse strand, counting down.
GCAACTCCAATGGCGTGCAATATCTCTGCACCCATGCCAAGTCCGTCGTCGATGGCATGACGGTCTACACGCCGCGCACACTCGTCACCATGACGTTCACGACCGGCGGTCAGGTCAACCCCGACGAGATTATTTGGAGCGTCAGCGGTTTTGACAGGAACGATGTCCTCGTCGTCGACCCGAATAATAAGGTCGATGCGCAGGGCCGACCCATTGCGTTCCTCGACATGACCAAGTTCCTTTCGCAGACGCCTAAGGACAATGTCCAGTATTCTGTCAATGTGGCCTACCGTTCGGGTCTCTGCGAGTTCAGCCAGACTCAGGTCTTCTTCATCTCCAACTTCGGTAACCCCCAGGTGGAGATTGTCCCCGCGACGGGCGACGAGCCGCGTGTCTTCTGCCGTAGCGAGGAGGGGTTCTATTCCCTCAAGGGTTCCGCGCCCGTCTCGCCTTCGACCAACGCCAAGGTCTATGGCTACGGTTGGTTCGAGGCCGTCAAGCTCGGCGCGTCGTCGGGCAACACATTCGGTCTCTATTGGGTCAAGAAGGGAGACACCAAGGACAATGCCATTGCGGTCACTCCCGACATGATTTCGGAGGCCGGCCGCATGGTCTACAACGACTCCACCGGCGCGTTCTTCTTCATGCCCAAGGACCTTACACCCGGTGTCTATACTGTCAACTACATCTTCCAAAGCTCCGAGGCGGCATACAAGCGCAGCTGTTTCAAGAATGCCTCGAAGCAATATTTCGTTTCGCCTAAGCACGAGTATGTTGGCAAGTTCGATGTCCCATATTGCCCATACTATATGGACAACAACGGCAAGTTGCAGGACAATTGGGCCAACAATCCAGACGGCGATGTCTTGACGCCAAAGATGAGGATTCCGAAGCAGAACCTCGACCAGAGTTTCTTCGGATACTATGAGTTCAATCTCTACGACGGCAACGACGCTAGCACGTTCTTCCCGGTCGAGCTCGTCCAGGGCAAGAACACCAATGCCGACATGATTGAGCTGACGGTCAAAGACCCCTCGAACAACAAGGTGGTCGAGACTGCCACGCCGCAAGACGGATGGGTGCTCAAGGCCAAGCTCCCCGTGACATACTACCTCTCGAAGGACCGCTCGAAGATTTTCGTTGTCGACAAGAACGGCAACGACCTCAATGGGCGAGGCAACATCAATAATATTGTTGGCACCACGACCGACGAGATCAAGGATGCCGATGTCAACACCAAGAGCGAGAGCGGTTGCGAGGCCGATGTGGCTCTCTACTATCCGGCGACCCACAAGGCCCTGGCTATGACCTTTGCCGTCAAAGACGCATGCGCGGGAGAGAGCAACGGCTCCATTGAGCTGAAGACGCTCACCAAGGTCAAGACAGGCACGGCCGACGAGCCGCAGGTCGTCTCCGACGGGTCGTCTGCTTTCTCCTACGACTGGATGATGAGTGACGGTCAGACGCCGTCCAACTTCAATGGGCAGACTTCGCCCACCAGCTCCTCCATCCGCTTTACGGGGGGCAAGGGCAAGTATATCCTCAAGGTGGTAGACAACTCGACGCAGTGCATCTACAAGAGCGACGAGCTGGAGATTAAGGAGATAGACCCCGTTGAGTTCTATGTCGATGTCCAGCAGGGCTACACCTGTTGCACCGACGATGCCGCCACGTGCAACGGCGTCGGCATCGGTGCTGCCGGCATTTCGTTCCGCGACCTGACCATGAGCGGGCCGCAGCTCACGGCTCCGAGCAAATACTCCGTGCGTTGGTATCGTGGGCAAGGTGCGCAGATTCAGACCAGCACCTCGCCGACGGGGCTGACGGCCGGTGTCTACTCCGCCGAGGTCTATTCGGAGGACAACGACGCATGCAAGCGCACCGTCGAGTTCGAGATTAAGGCTTTGCCCGACATCTCCGCCACGTCTGTCGAGACGGCTGTGACGTGCAAGGGCAATTCCGACGGCAAGACTGTCGTCAGCTTCACGCACCTCAAGAGCCAGGCCGCAAAGAGCGGCACCAAAGACGGCCAGAGCTATGCGTTCTACCACGCCTTTACGCCAAACGTCAACTTCATCATCGAGCGTCGGGGCGTCGCTGTGACGTCGGCGGCCTCCGGATGGCGTAAGGTCGACGACTACAAGACCCAAGCTAAGGCCTCCGTCACGAGCATCGGCCTCTCGGTCGATGTCTCCTACGACGGCAACAACCCCGTAGCGTCCACCTCGGCCGACAACCAGGAGCTGGAGACCTATCCGCTGACCGTCGAGGGTCTCTTGGCGGGCGACTACACCATTTGGTTTAAGTATGCCGACTATCCGTCGTGCCTCTACTCCTACGACTTCTCCATAACCGAGCCCGCTAAGCCGCTCGCCATTGTCCGCACGGCTGTTGAGGACATCTCCTGCTTCGGCAAGAACGACGGCGCCATCGAGGTGACGGCCCTGGAGGGCGGCAACACCCAGACGTATGGCGAGGGCGCCGCGGCCGGCAGCTACAAGTATAAGCTCGAGAAAGTCGATCCCGCCGGCAATACGCAGGTGCGAGATTTCGAGACTAACCCGCGTTTTGAGAACCTGGCCAAGGGGACGTATCTCCTGACGGTGCAAGACGAGGGCGCCAAGTGTACGGCCACTGCTACCTACAGCGTCTACGAGCCTGGTGCCATCGACTTTGCCGCGCCCGTCTACGACCCCTGCGCTCAGTCCGTCTCGACCCGAATCCGTGGCCATTGGGACGGCCTTGCAGCAAACGAGAACCCGCGCCGACACAAGGTGGAGTTCGAGGTCTCGGTGTGGAATGGGGCGACAAAGGTCAACGATTGGACAGTCCCGACCCTCAACAACGCCACGGGCTACGGCGAGAACACGTTCAACATAGCTGTGGACAATCTGGCGGCACCGACGGAGTTCACCGTCAAGTATCGCGCCAAGTGGGTCAACGAGGCTGAGTATACAGTCTCGGGCGCCCCCAAGGAGTTTGTCGGTTGCGAGGGTGAGAGCAAACTCACCATCTCGCCGTTCATCGAGATTACCCGCGAGGAGCATACCGACTTCAAGTGCGCCGATGTTGCCGTCCTCAACCCGATTGGTGATCGTAGGCCCATCACAGAAGACGGGACGAACCAGTCTACGGCCACAATAACCGTGGGTGCGCAGTTCGGCGGCAGCAATCAGCACTACTATGAGTTGCGCCGTGCTCGCTACGAGGAGATTGTCGACGCCCAAGGTAAAGGCACGGGTGTCTATCACTACGTCGACGCTGGCTTTGTCGAGGGTGTCGTCGAGACTGCCACAAACCAGGCCTCGACGCACACGTTCACTCTGGCCTCTGGCAAGTCGGGCTACTATTATGTCATTGTCTACCCCGGCGGCAACGCTACCAACTCGGCGTGCAGCAAGCAGTCGGGCTACATCCATGTTGTCCAACCGGCTGATGTCGAGGTGGTGCACGTCCGCACTAAGCAAGATTCGGGTGCCAACGATGGCGAGATTGAGATCACGACCCCGACGGGAGGAAATACTAGCAATGCAAGTTGGTGGTGGACGAACGAGGCCGGCGGCCGTGGGCACTTCAATTACGCCGACCCCGACAACAACCCCGGCAACATTGGGCAGAAGAACACCAACCTCGTCTCCGGTCTCGACGTGAAGAACTGCCCGGGCTACGACGTCTTCTTCCTCAACTACAAGGATACGCAAGGGTGCCGCTTCGACATGGCGTTCCATGTCCCGTGCCAGGCTCTTGTGGTCACTCCTAGCGTCGTCCACAACAGGTGTGTCGACGACAATCACCCCGCCAACGGAGGTTCCATCTCCATCTCCATTGTTGGTGGAGACGGCCCCTATACCGCCACCATCGGCAGTCAGAGTGTGACTGTCGTCGGCAACGACCACAAGTTTGAGAATCTCACTGCCGGTTTCTACACCATAACGGTGGTCGACGCCAACGGTGTGCAGTTCACGACTGGGCAGATCGAGGTCAAGGATGTCTCCTCCATGGTCAAGGGCGAGGTCAAGCACAATCTCTGCAAGGCCGGCGAGGGGCAAATCTCCTACACCGTCAGCGGCGGTGCCGTCAAAGACGGTAAGCCCAACTACAAGTGGTATCTCTATAAGGACGGGGCAACGACTGCCTACTTCAAGGACGGCCGCTTCAACAGCGACGCCGACGACACCGACACCAAGAACAGCGTCGCCTATAAGGTCGACAAGGCCAATCCGTCGAGCGTCGTCATGACGTTCTCCGACCTCACCGACGGGCAATATGTCCTCCGGGTCTTCGACTACAACTCCGTCGAGGGCAACGTGGGCGACGGCAACGCCTGCTCCGTCACTTTCGATGCCGTGACGCTCACTCAGTTCAAGGTCGATCTCGATGTCGTGCACCCGCTGTGCGAGACTGGCGACAAGGGCAGCATCGAGGTCAAGACCACCAACGCTGTCGGCAAGCTCTCCTACCAGTGGAGCGAGGCCAGCACCGCCACGACTAGCCGAATCGAGAACCTCGCGCCGGGCAAGTATAAGGTCACTGTCACCGACGACGGCCGTAAGGCCACTCTCGATGCCGCCGACGCTTGCAAGCTGGAGGCTGAGGTTGACCTCGCCTATGTGGTGGACATCACCCTGGCGCAGGAGTTCGACAAGATTATGGCTGTCGAGACGTGTGCCGGCAACGGCAACACTGTCGAGCCGCTCGTCGACTTCCAGGGCTTCGCGGACCGCCAGCAGCAGAAGCTCGACAACAATCTCCAGCCCGTCACCGACCCGGTGACAGGAGCTGTGGTCATGGAGACCATCACCGCCGACACGCAGATTCGGCAGGTCAAGTTCGCATGGACGGGCCCCAACGGCTTCTATAAGGAGGTCCGCGTGGCGCGCAACTCTGGCAAGGTCGGGCAATATTACTTGGAGAGCGCCACGCTCCCCACGAGCGTCTCCTACGACGCCAATGGTAAGCCCATTGCCGCCGAAGAGTTGGACTACACCCTCACCGCCACGTCGGGCAACTGTGTCTTCACGTTCCCGGCAAAGGTCAAGGGAATTTTGCCCATCTTCTTCAACCTTGAGGTGGACGACATGTGTTCCGACAAGCGCAAGCTGAGTGTCAGGGACTTCTCCTATGACGGTACGCATGCAAACTATCGGTTCACGTGGACGGGCGACTCCATCCCGGCGAACTTCGCGTTCAACTATCCTAGCACGTCGGAACTCCCTGCCGGTGGGCGCTATCTCCTCACCGTCACGAGCAACACTAATTCCGACTGCTCGCTCCAGAAGCAGATTTTCCTCACCTCCAAGCCGCAGATTGAGACTGTCGAGGTTCGGGATGTCATGTGCTTCGGCGCCGCCAATGGCTACATTGAGGTTAAGGCCGCGCCCGTCTTCGACAAGACGAAGAACGGGTTCACATACAGCTACACATATGAGTGGCAGTTCGCCACGGGTGACGCTAATGCCGATCCCGCCACTCTCACCTTTGCCAATCTCAGCGGTGAGGCTGTGTCGCCTGCCGCCAAGCCCTATTCCGTCTCGGGACCCACGGGGTGGTATAAGGTGACGGTCAAGACCAACTATACAGACGAGGCGGGCACGACCCACGAGTGCGAAAGCTCCAAGAACATCTTCTTGCCGACCAAGGAGATTCGGGCCGCCATCTCCCACACCAATATCACCTCGTGCGAGGCCGGGGCTGTCGATGGCACGATTAGCGTGCGCCCTGAGGGCGGCACGGAGCCCTATGTCGTTGAGGTCAAGGTTGTCGGCGGTGTCGGTGCGGCCGTCTTCCGCATGGCAAATGTTGCCGACGGTGCTTTGGCGGAGTTCACGAGCGTCCCCGCCGGAGCCTATACCATCGTCATAACCGACAAGAACAACTGTCAGTATGTCGGAAAGGACACCGACGGAGACAACGTCGTGGACGACATCAATGTCAACATCCTCCAGACCGAGCAGGTCAAGGTGGCCGTCCAGAGTGTCTCGATGACGCAAGATGCCGCCTCTGGCGAGATTAAGCTCAACGTCACCGGTGGTATGCCGACTTCGGGCACCACCGCCGCGGACTATAAGTACTCCTACCGTGTCCGCATCCAAAACACGACCAATGGGCAGTCGGAGACGCGTGACTTCCGCGATGTCGCCAGGGCAGACGGCAACGTCACCCTCAGCAATCTAGCCATGGGTGTCTACACCATCGACGTCTTCGATGCTAATGCCCTCTCCAGCTCCACCTGTACGGGTCAAGTCGCGTCCGTCGGTCTCGCCTCGTCGCTTGTCACCACCAATCCGTCGTGCGTGACGAGCAACGACGGATCCATCGTTGTCCGCACCGAGGGACGCCACGGCACAATTTCCTATGTCGTCAAGAAAGACGGCACGGAGGTCTACAACACCAAGGCTACGCCTGCCCTTGAGACAATTAAGGGGTCGTCCGTCACCGACGTGTCGTCCATCACCACGACGTTCTCCGACCTGGAGCCGGGAGAGTATGAGATTGAGGTCTACGACAACTACATTGCCAATTCTGCCGACAATGCCAAGCTCGTTGTCTCCAAGCAGGTTTTGCGCTACGCCAAGACTCTGTCCGTCATTGCCGCGTCGCATCTCGATGCCACTTGCTTCGGCAATTCCGATGGGCAGGTCACGCTCCAGGTTACCTCGACGGGTGTGGCGGCATCGACGCTCCAATATGATTGGTATCGCGTCAGCGGGACTGCGCAAAGTCCGTTCTCGCCCTCGCGCAACAATCAGACATTCACTGGCTTCCCGGCCGGTACATATAATGTGCGTGTAGTCGATGGCGCTCGCCCGGAGTGCTATGTCGAGCTTGCGCAGCAGGTCACCATTGGGCAAGACCCCAAGGTCGAGTTCTCCATTGCGCCCGACGACGCTTGCGCCACAAACCGCAAGCTCAACGTGACGCTTTCGGGTGAGGAGTTCATCAAGGCCGTCACCGCTGCCAACTCGAAATATAAGTTCGAGTGGAGCGGCACGGGGCGTACGGCCAACGCCGGCTTCTCCTATGCCAAGAACGCCGCGGCATACACCAACGGAGACACCTATCTGCATGGCTCGGTGGAGAATATCCCGTCGGGTGGTAAGTTCACGCTTCGCGTCTACAACGATGCCAACGCCTGTGGCGTGTCACAGTCGGTAGACCTCTATGATGAGTTGACGGCGATGGTCAATGCCGCCGACATCCGGCCCATCAACCAGAGCCGCAACGGCGAGGCCTCCGTCACGGCGCAGGGCGGCGACAAGCAGTATACGTACACTCTTTATAAGTACGACGCCGCCAAGACGACGGCCACGGACTATGAGAACGAGACGGCGGTCAAGCCCTCGCAGGTCTCCAACATCTTCACCGACCTCACGGCCGGGACATATGTCGCAGTGGTCAAGTCGGCGGGCTGCTCGGCGTTGACCAACAGCTTCACCATCAATCCGTATATCGGCCTCACCGTCACGGCCTCCGCTACGCAGGTCTCCTGCATCGGGCAGAGCGACGCCGACCTCTCGGCCGCCGCCAACGGTGGCAACCGCCCCTATACGTACCAGTGGGCCAAGAGCGACGAGAGTAACAACTTCATAGACATTGCCGGGGCAACGAGCGAGAACCTCCAGAACCAGTCCGCCGGAAGCTACCGCATAACGGTTGTCGACGCTGAGGGGGCAAGGGCACAGGCCACGGTCTCTGTCTCCGACCCTGTGTCGAACGATTTCCGCCTCACGACTGTTGACGACGTCGACTGCGACGGCAAGAACGCCAAGCTTAAGATTGAGTTTGTCGATGCCAACTTGGGCGAGGCCTTGAAGAACAATGTCGCAGACGCCTCGACGCAGGTGCTCAACCCCGCGACGGGCCGCTATCCGATTCCCGACGGCTACCATTGGGATGCCGCCACGAAGCAGTTGCAGGTGTGGTATGTCAAGAACGGAGTCAACGAGACCCGCACCATGGAGATTGCGTGGGTCGGTGCGCTTGTTGACGACAGTTATACCCCCGCGGCTGGTGGGGCGGCTGTGGACAACAAGGCCAACCCCGTGGAGCGTGGTGGCCTGGTCAGTGGAGACTATAGCGTCACCATAACGATGCTCAACTCCACTGGGGCGCGCAACTGCCCCGTGACCGGCAAGGTTACGCTCGTCACGCCGCTAACCGTGTCCTACAACGTGACGAACAGCCGTTGCCTAGGCCAGGAGACGGGCGAGATTGTAGTCAACGTCTCTGGTGGGGCCGGCAAGTACACGTTCTGTTGGGAGGACCTTGGCGGGACCACATACTCCGCAATCAACTCTCGCGCCAACCTGACGGGCGGCAAGACCTACAAGGTGAGAGTCCGCGACACGCGCGCGTCGGTCGCCACCACCACCAAGAAAGAGTTCTGCTACTATCCTAGTGAGACGGAGTGGCTGGAGATCACTGTGCCCTACTCCTACAACTTCAGTGTCGGGCTGACCAAGACCGACGTCACCTGCTACGAGGCGCAGAACGGCACGGTCAACGTCTCCGTCACCGGTGGTTCGGGCAACTATACCTACCAGTGGAGCGGTGCGGGCAATGGTCTCAACACCACTGGCAACCGCAACAACCAGACCGGTCTCTCGGCAGGCACCTATCGTGTCGTGGTCACCGATGTTGACTATGGGTGCACCGTCGCCCAGGAGGCGACCATCTCCGGCCCGGCGGCAGAGCTAGCCGTCGTGGCGCAGCATACCGATGTCAAGTGCAACGGCAATGTCGATGGCACGATTTCCCTCGCTGTCAGTGGCGGGACGTCGGCCACTGTCAATGGCCAGATGGGGGTCTACTACTACAAGTATAACGAGCAGGCCTGGCCTGCGGACATGACCCAGTGGGAGCAGACCGTTGTCGGCTCGGCCGTGCAGCCTGTCAAGATTAAGTACAAGAACGGGGCTACGCTCCAAGACGAGTGGCCCGCCGGTTCATACCTCATCACCGTCCGCGATGCCAACGGTTGTGAGAAGGCGCAGACTGTCGTTGTCGGTCAGCCCGACCCCATAACGTTCAACTTCACGACGACCAACGTCACGGTCTCGGGAGGCTCCAACGGCTCCATATCGATTCTTGACGTGCAGGGCGGCACGCCGGCCTACACCCTGGAGTGGGGAAGCTATGATGCCGCGACGAAGACTTTCACTGCGGACGCCAACACTAAGGACCAGTATACGCGGCGAAACCTCGCCAAGGGGACTTACTACGCTCGCGTCTCCGACGCCAACGGCTGCTACTCCGATGTGACCGCGATAACGCTCACAGACAATGGTGCGCTCCAGATTGACGTGCCGGTCTCCGAGGTGCAGGATGTCAAGTGCTTTGGCGACCAGACGGGTTCGTTCGTGGTCCGCATTGTCAATGGGCGTGCGCCATACAGTGTCTACGTCGACGATGTCTTGCGCGTCTCCAACTTCCGAGGTGGCTCCGACGTCCTGTTGGAGGACTTCGGGGTGGGCAACTATGTTGTCCGCGTCACCGACGCTTCGGGTGCGTCGATAACGGCGAAACCCATCGAGATAAAGTATGCCAACAACGCTAGTGCGCCTCTCGACTTCACGACCGTCGTCTCCTATCCTGCCGGGCAAGATGCTGTCTGCTACGGAAGCCAAGACGCGACAATCGAGATGACCGTGACCGGTGGTGCGCCCAACGGCACTACCTACGCCAGGTATACTGTCTCGCCAGGCGCCGTGACCAAGGAGAACTTCAACAACAAGGAGAATCTCAACAGCTTCTACTCCTCGGCTCCGGGTGCGCAGAACAGCGAGAACTTCGGTGCGGGAGTGTATGTCGTAACCGTTACTGACCAAAATGGTTGCCGCGTCCAAAAGGAGGTTGAGGTCAAAGGCCTCGACGAGATTTCGATTGGCTCGCAGGTGGTGCGCGATGTCAAGTGCCACGGTGCGCAAGACGGGTCGATAACCTACATGGTCAGCGGCGGCAATGGGGCATACTCCTACGAGTGGAAGAAGAAAGCCAATGCGGCTGCAGCGGACTATACAGAGACTGTGACGTCGCTCCGTGCGCCGGCCGGCGTGGGCAATGTGCAGAACATCTCGCAAATCCCCGGTGGGGACTATCAGGTCACCATAACTTCGGGCGGGTGCAAGAAGGCGTTCACATTCCACGTTGTCGAGCCGGCCGAGGCTCTGACGCTGACGGCGGCTGAGGTCGACCGTGTCGACCCGTCGTGCTTCGGTTTGGCAGATGGGCAGATTGTGGCCAATCCTAAGGGTGGCACGGCCCCCTATAGCTTCACGTGGCGGCGGGCCAACGGCACGTTGCTCAGCGGTGCTACGAATATGCAGACAGGGCTTGCCGACGGCAACTACTCCGTCACCGTGACCGACGCCAACGGATGTACCTCCGAGCCGCTCACCGTCACGCTCACGCAGCCCAAGACGTTCTATATGGGCGTGGTCAAAGACATCAACTGCGAGGGGACTAAGGCGGAGCTCGCCATTGTCGACACCAAGGGCGGCCGCACGCCGATAACCGACCTCGACGGATATACTGTCACCTGGTCGGGCTCGAACCTCAATGCCACCGAGGCGGCGTCGGGCAACGGTAAGGCGACGCTGGCGCTCGACCGTAGCGCCCAGGTGCCTGCAAGCCCCATCAACGGCACTGTGCGGTTCAAGATGACGAAGACCGGGGCGTGCGACATCTCCGATGAGGTGACGCTCGTGGCTCCGATGAGCGTCTCGTTCACCAAGGTAGACCCGACGTGCGATGGCGTCAACGACGGCTCAATTCTTGTCTCCGTCACCGGCGGTTCGGGCAAGTATAACTACCATTGGTATCAGAAAGACGAGCAAGACAACCAGATTAACAAGGTCGACGGGCTCGCACTGCGCAGTGGTCTCGACAAGGGGGTCTACTACTTCACTGTCGAAGACACCCAGACCCGCGATGCCGACGGCGACGGAAAGCCCGACGAGACATGCAAGACGACTGAGACTAAGGTTGAGCTTGTCTCCGCCAACGGCTTTGAGGTGCGCGAGGAGCATCGCGACGTAACCTGCTTCGAGGAGCAGGACGGGCTCATCTCCATCAATGTCCTCAATGGCTCGGGCGACTACTCCTACTCCTGGAGCGGCACGGGCGAGGGGCTGATAAACAACCAGAGCGTCCAACAGGGTCTCTCGGCCGGTGTATACACCGTCGTGACGCGCGACCGTCAGTGGGGTTGCACGAGTAAGGTCACCGTAAAGATTGAGGGACCGACGCAGCCGTTGGGTGTGCGCACGCAGGTGACGCAGAACGTCAAGTGCTACGACGGTGAGGACGGCGACTTCTCGGTCTCCATTTCGGGCGGTGTGGCTCCCTACTACTGGTCGGTCGACGACGCCAACGTCCCGACGGCCCCCAATGGCGCAAACGTGATGACGGCGGCCGGCACGACGAGCTTCAACAAGGCGGCGGGCAACTTCTCGGGCAAGGCGGGCAGGCATCTGCTCTACGTCCAAGACAAGAATGGTTGCTTCGAGGTCGTCGAGGTCAACATCTCGCAACCTCAACCTGTCGATCTCACCTACGAGGTTGTCAACCCGACGGTCAAGGGTGCTTCCGACGGACGGATAACCATAACGGGCATCACGGGCGGGCAGCCGCCATACTCCGTCGAGTGGGAGAAGGCCGATGCCGGGGCGCAGGGCGGCTATGCTAGCATTGTCGGCAAGACCGAGGGGGCGACCACGGTGACCGGAAACACGAGAATCCTTAATGGGGTGGGGCAGAATGTCTACCGCCTCACGGCAAAAGACGCCAATGGGTGCTCGAGTGCGCAATATGTCGTCAGCATCACCGACGCCGGGGCTCTCGATGTCGAGTGGAATCATACCGACGCCTCCTGCTATGGTGGCAACGGCACTCTGACGGCACTTATTCTCAACGGCACGGCACCGTTCGACATCTACGTCAACGAGGTGCCTGTCCAGACGGGCTTCCGTGGTGGCGCGCAGATTGTGATTGAGCGCCCGGCGGGCGAGTATACTGTCCGCATCGTCGATGCGGCCGGTGGGCAAGTCTCGCACGAGTTCACTAACGCCCGGAACGAGGCCATCAAGCAGCCCGACAGCCCGTTGGCGCTCTCTGTGGCCGAGGCCGACAAGCAGTGCTACGGCACGAGCAAAGGCACGCTCAAGCTCAACGTCATGGGCGGCACGGCGAACAATGCCAACGCCTATACCGTCGTCATGGCTAGCACCGGCGCGTCATACACCGTCAACCGCGGAGTCGACTATTCCGTCGAGAACCTTGCGCCCGGGACTTACACTTTCACGGCGCGCGACAACAACGGATGCTCCGTCTCCGCCTCGGCTGACGTGACGGAATATCCACGCTTCACCATTGCGGCTGCCACTACGCCCGTCACCTGTGCCGATGCCAGCAACGGCTCGGTGGACATCACCGTCGACGGTGGGACGGGCAATTTCTCCTACGAGTGGGAGAAGTTCACCGACGCCGACGGCAAGACTGCCGATGCCAAGTTCACGAAGCTCACCACGGAGGACATCACACTCATCAGTGGAGGATACTACAAGGTGACCGTCACCGACCAGGTGGCGGCGGGCAAGACTTGCCCCGTGACGAGCGACGTCATATATGTGGCGGAGCCGCAGCCCATCTCGGTTTCGCAGACGCTTAAGAACGACATCTCGTGCAACGGTGCCGACGACGGCAAGATTTCTGTCACGGTCCGTGGGGGTACTATGCCCTATACCTACACCTGGACACGCGCCGACGGCACGGAGTTAGCTTCGACGACCAACGCCATCGACAATCTCTCCGAAGACACCTATCTGCTTCGTGTCGCCGATGCCCGCGGGTGTTCCGACGCGTCGTTCAGCGCAACGATTACCGAGCCCTACGACTTCGAGTTGCAGCTCACCAAGAGTCCCGACTGCGACGGCAACAATGCCGAGGCTACCATTGTGCGCAAGGGTGAAAAGACGGCGTTCGACAACACCAATGCCACCTATGGCGGCTACACCATCGCATGGGCTGGGCAAGCTGGCGTCAATGGTGCCACAGCTTCGGGTCTCAAGGCCGGGACGATGCAGAGGGTCACTATGACAAAGGCCAACAAGTGCGCCGTGGTCCTTTCGGTCGCCATCCCGAAGACAATCAGCGTCTCCTACGATGTCGTCCCGCAGACCTGCGCCGGAATCAACGACGGCGAGATAACGCTCAGTGTCTCTGGTGGCTCGGGCAACTACAAGTATGAGTGGACTGGCATCAACGTCAGCAACGACAACGGCCCGCATCAGGTCAAGCTCCAAGCCGGGACATACTCCGTCAAGGTGACAGAGGTGCGCACCGACGGCGGCACGCCCTGCTCCGTCGACATGGCGGACATCGTGGTCGGCACGGAACGCGACTTCCGTGTCACGGCGGCGATGAGTGCTGTGTCGTGCTTCGGCAACCAGGATGGCGCCATCAACCTCACCGTCCTCAACGGTTCGGGGCAGTACTCGTTCGATTGGAGCGGCACGGGCTATGGCATTGTCGATGGGCAGGAAGACCAGGCCTCGCTCGGACGAGGGCAGTATACCGTCGTTGTGACCGATCAGGTGCTGGGTTGCACCGTCACGCAGTCCAACCTCAAGATTGACAGCCCAGACGCCGCATTGCGCGCCACGGTCACTGCGCATAAGGAAATACAGTGTCCCGACGGTGCCGACGGCAACATCACGTTGGAGATTACTGGCGGCACGCCGTTCACCGATGCCACTGGCCAATATTACTCCGTCTTCGTCAATGGCGCTGCGCAGGAGCATAAGGTGCGTCCCGACGCAAACAACGGCAACCGTTACATCTTTGCCCATGGTGTGGCCAATGGGCTTTCGAGCCTTGCGGCGGGCGACTACCACTTCGACGTTGTCGACATGGGCGGATGCCGTGCCTATGCCGACCAGGCCATCACTCGTCCCAACCCCATAGAGGTGTCGGCTCAGGTGACCCCCATCTCTGCCAAGGGTGTCGACGATGGCCGCATCACGCTCAGCATCACCGGCGGCAATCCCAATCCCAACGGCACGCCGCGCTATCGGATCTCGTGGACAAGCACTGCGGCGGGCTTCGATGCCGCGGCCGCGGAAAACAAGCAGGAGCTGACCAAGCTCGCCCCGGGCGACTATACCTATACCGTCAGCGACTACGCCACCACGACCGGCTGTACTTCGGCCACGGGCACGGTGACTGTGCCCGACGATGGACTCTTCTTCCAAGTCGAGAAGCGCGACAACGCTTGCTTTGGGGCCTCCGGTGGTCAAATCTCGGTGGCGATAACCAATGGGTCGGCACCCTATACGATACAGCTCTCCGGCAAGGGCGGCCGTACGCTTACGGGCGTCGATGGGCGAGACATATACTATTTCGAGAACCTGGAAAACGACAACTACTATGTCACCGTCACCGACGCCAAGGGCGTTGCCGTTGTCCAGCGTGTCGAGATTGCTAACCAGGGGACTGAGCTCTCTGTCAAGCTCACCGCCTCCTCCATCGACTGCTTCGCGGCCAACAGCGGGGTTGTCTCCTACTCTGTCAGCGGTGGTGTGGCGCGCAATGGCACATACTCTTACACTGTGCGGCTTGAGGGTGCAAACCAGACCCAAATCAGCAACACCATAACCGAGCTTTCGACCGACGACCAGCGTAAGTTCAACAATGTGCCGGAGGGTACTTACCGTCTGCACGTGATTGACAACAACGCTTCGCCCACGGTCTGCGAGGCCTACAGCGACGAGTTCACGCTTGTGCAGAGCCACCTTACGCTCTCCACTTCCGCCACCGACGTCAGTTGCGCCAATGGCAACGACGGCACTCTGTCCGTCGCGGCTTCGGGTGCTTCGGGGCTGACCTACAGTTGGAGCAAGTTCGACACTCATGCGGCCGCCGAGGCGGGTCTTGCCGCCAAGACCGACAACCAGAACTTTAGCTCCGCTACGCTCACGAGTGTCGGCAAGGGCTTCTACTACGTTGCCGTGACCGACCGCGGAGTGGGCGGTGCGGCAGGTTGCAAGCTCTTCGGCACCATTGTCGAGGTGGCGGAGCCGCGTGCGCTCGCCCTCACGACGAACCCGATCACGGTGACGAGTTGCGACAACACTGTCGCCAATGGGCAGATTGTGGTCAGAGCCGAGGGAGGCACTGCGCCCTACACGCTGACGCTCGACGGCGCCAACATCGTCACAACCGAGACCGGCGACTATAACTATACTGGTCTCCTTGCCGGCAGCCATACGTTGTCGCTCACCGACAGCCGCGGGTGCACATATTCGGGCAATCCGGCTCTCGTCACGGTGCCTATCTACGCCAAGGTACGGATGTCGATTGGCGAGTATGTCATGGACGACAGTGAGAACGGCACAGGCAACGCCTCGATCTCCATTGAGGGCGGCGTGGCCAACGCCGGCAACTACATCTACGAGGTGACGCTCTCCGGAGCCACCAGCGGCACGGCGCAGAGCGTGCACATCTCGACCGATGCTGCAACTCTGCCTGCGGGCGTGACTGTCAACAAAGACGCCGGCAACAACGTCACGAGCGTCGATGTCAAGTTCACGGGGCTTGCGCCAGACTCCTATCTCGTGACAGTCCGCGACGCCAACGCCGCAAGCAGCAGTTGCGCGGCGCAGGGTGAGTTCGTGCTCAACAAGTTGTCGCTCACTTCGACCCAGACCAACCCCGACTGCCAGACGCTCATGAACGGCTCGATAAACGTCACGGTCACGGGTGCCAATGGGTTCCTCAAATATGAGTGGTACCTCGGTGCAGCGAAGATTTCGGAGGGGACGAGCCTCATCACGGGTCTCGACGCGGGCACGTACACACTCAAAGTGTCCGACATGGAGGGCGACAAGTCCGCCAACAGTGCGCCGCACAAGACCGGTGTGTTGGAGAAGACGTTCAGCCTCTCCTATGAGCGGACTCTCTCCATCGTCTTGCCGCAAGACGCCGATGTCAACGAGAAATGCTACAACGCCAACGACGGCGAGATTAGCATTGTCGTCCAGGGTGCCGACCCCGCAAAGAGTCTCTCCTACAGGTGGATTGGCCCCTATGGGTTCACGGCTTCGCAACAGAACATCTCGAACTTGCGACCCGGGCAATATACCGTTGTCGTGACCGACGAGGACGGATGCCAGGTGACGGCCAACAAGCTCGTCAATGCGGCTTCGCAGATTTCGTTCAACTTGACTAGCAATCTTGTCGATTGTCAAGACTACAAGCGTACGATAAGTTTCCGTCTGCCGACGAGTGTCGATCCTGCCAACGCTAAGCCGGAGGATTACATCTCTGGTGGTACGCCGTTCACAAGCACGACAGGTGGTGCCGGCGGGGTCGTTACCAACGCCTACTATAACTATCGTTGGTCGGGAGCGTCGCAGGTTACGACCTTTGGTGTCGTCGGCGAGGCCGACTTGGCCAAGAGGTATACCACGAACGAGCTTTCGCGCGGCGGCCTCTATTCGCTCACGGTGACGGATGCCAACGGCTGTGAGGTGACGAAGACCATTACGTTGCCCGACGATATTGAGGCTCAGTTCGACGTCACCAACGTGTCGTGCAACGCCGGGACAGACGGCGCCATAGGCGTGAGCGTCAGCGGGGTCGTCAACCCCTCCTACCAGTGGTATAGGAGCAATGGGACGACCTACGACAAGATTGACGAGACTGTCAACCCGACGGCTACGACGAGCCGTCTGACCAATATCGCCGCCGGCACCTATAGGGTGGAGGTGACGCGTCCTAACGATGTCGCCCAGTGCACCAAGAGCTTCGACGACATTGTGGTCAGTGAGCCCGCGGCGGCTCTTGCGACCTATGTCTACAAGACCGACCCGACAGGTTGCGACGACGCTTCCAATGGGCGAGTCCGAGTCTTGGTCACAAACGGCACTGCGCCCTACACCATAACGCTCAGTGGCGGGGCCGCGCCCGTCGAGGTCTCTTCGGCTTCGGGAGACTATTGGTTCGACAATCTCGCGGCGCGTTCCGTCGAGCAGGGCGGGTTGGAATATCAAGTCAGCGTTGTCGACGCCAATGGTTGCGTCTCCAGCTTCACTGCCACCACCGACGATGCCGACGCCGACGGACGCTTGACCCTCTACAGCCCGGTGAAAGTCGTGGCTACGGCGACGGCCTATGCCGATGTCGATGCTCACTGCATCCCCGACGGGGCTGTGGCCATTGCCGTGACGGGCGGGACGCTCGTCAACAACTTGGCGGAGTATGTCGTCACCGTCGCTGGCAATGACTTCGTGCGGACGTTCAACCTGCAAGCCGCCGCGACGCTTGGCGCCAACAACAGGTACAGCTATGTCTACACGCTGCCGCAGACCACCGTCGGGGTGTCGATTGACAATGGGCGCGTCCTCGTTGCCGGTCTTGACGCCGGCGACTACACCCTGCGCGCATACGACCGCAACGCCCTCCCGACCGTCTGTCTGCAAGAGGTGCCTTTCTCGGTCAGCCCGACCGTGACCGTTGCGGCTTCGACCACCGACATCCTTTGCCACGGCGAGAGCACGGGCGCCATCGACATTGAGCCTGCGGGTGGCTATGGCCGCTACACATATCAGTGGTATTCCGGCCAGTTCGACGTGACTGCCGACGGCAAGATTGTCCGTCTCGACGCCCAAGGCGCTCCGACGGCCACCGAGGCCACCGATAATGACAAGCTGCAGCTTGGCGGCACGGCGCAAGATGTCAACAACCTTGCGGCAGGAGACTATACTGTTGTCATCTCCGATGCCGACCGTGCGGGCAACTGCTCCAACAAATATGCTTTCCGGTTCACCCTCACCCAACCCGACGAGATTACCATCACCGGCGTTGCGCAGGATGTCTCGTGCTACGGTCTTGCCGATGGGGTCATAACGGTGAGCGTCGCTGGCGGCGTCAGGCCCTATTCCTACACATGGAACACGGGTTCGAGTGTCCTTGAGCTTACGGAGCCTAGAATCTCCGGAATGGCCGATGGGACGTACTACGTCACCGTGCGCGACGGCAACGGTTGCATCAAGGAGCAGAGCTTCACAGTCAAGCAACCTACCAACATCGACTTCATCCTCAGCCGCACCAAAGATGTCGATTGCGACGGCAAGAATGGCGAGTTGAGCATGATGTTGCCCGATGGCTCTGCCGCCCCGACGTGGACGAAAGGCACGGACTACGCCTCGATCCTTTGGACCGGGCCGGCAGATGCCCCGCAGTCTGACGTCTTGACAAAGAGCGACCTCCGCTCCGGCACACATACGGTCACAATCCGTCAGAGCGCCACGTGCTACGTCACTCGCCAATACTCGTTCACGCAGCCTCTCGCCATCGACGAGACGCAGACACGGATTGAGGACAATCGTTGCTCCGGCGCCCACGAGGGGACGGTGCAGATTGCCGTCACGGGCGGCTCGGGCAGCTACACCTACGAGTGGACGGCATATTCGCAAGTGGACAACGACGACAAGCCTGTCCAAAGCTCCAAGATTGACAACAGCGGAGTCAACAACCGCAATGGTGGCTACCAGGCCGGCTTGCAGGCGGCGTACTACTTCGTCACAATTACCGACAACAATAAGGAGAGCCACGCCACGCCGGCAGAGATGTGCAGCGTCACGGGCGGCCCCTATCGTGTCGGTGAGAAGGTTGAGCTTCTCGTCAATGCCACCGACGGCAAGGAGACTTGCTTCGGCAGCCGCGACGGTCAGATTTTCGTCACTGTCGCGGGCGGCTCGGGCAACTACGGCTTCAGCTGGTATGGTGACGGGCAGGGGCTGGTCAGCGGTCAGCAGAACCAGATGGCGCTGAGCCGTGGTAGCTACCAGGTGACGGTGGTCGACCTCGACAACCAGTGCTCGGCCACGGCGTCGGCGCGTGTCGAGGGGTCGCAACGGCCTTTGACGCTTGGGACGCCGACCATAACCGACAACAAGTGCCACGACGACACTCAAGGGCAGATTATGGTCTCCATAATTGGCGGCACGCCCTACGACGCTACGACGGTGACCGACCCGGGAACCGGCGCGACGACAACTACGCCCAGCCACTTCCGCTACACGTGGAATCACGACGGGGTCGTGCGCACCGTGGACTATAATGTCGCAGGGACGACTCTCTACGCCTCCGTCGACGCCCAAGGTGCGTCCGCTCCAAATCTCGGTGCGGGCAACTACCACCTCACGGTCACCGACAAGTTCGGGTGCGCCGTCTCTGGAGACTACACAATCGCCCAACCCGACGACATTGTGGCCGTCCACGAGGAGACCCACATAATCAAGAAGGGTGAGAAGACGGGCGAGGTACGCATTACGAATGTCGAGGGCGGGACGCGTCCCTACACCATCTCGTGGACTGACGCCAATGACGCCCCGCTCGCGCCCGCGCCGACCGACCAGTATACAGCTTCCGGTCTTGCCGCAGGGACGTATAAGTTCACAATCAAGGACGCTAACCAGTGCGAGAAAGAGTATGTGGTCAACGTCACCGATGCCGGCGCGCTGAGCGTCGCTGTCGAGGTCGAGTCGCACGTCATGTGCTATGGTGACCAGTCGGGCGTCATCAAGGTGACGTTCGCCAGCGGTCATCCCAAGTACACCATTGCCATCAATGGCGCTACGGAGACGACGGAGTTCATGGGCGGCACGTTCCGCAAGCGTGGTCTCCCCGCAGGGCAGTACACTGTTGTCATAACCGACAGTGAGGGTGCCACCGAGACAACATCTGTCGAAGTGCGTCAGCCCGCCGCTCAGCTCGCTTGGAACGTCTTGCAGGTCGATAAGGGCTGCTATGGCGATGCGACGGGTGCCAAGGCTCTCGTCCGCATCAGTGGTGGCACGCCGTTCGACGCCGACGCCAACGATGCAACGAAGGGGTATTACCAGGTTCGGTGCAACAACGACACAAGGCAGGCGACTTATCAGCTCGTCTCGGCCGACCACGCTAAGGTCGCAAACGCCGATTTGCAAGACTCTAAGCAGTTTGAATATCTCTTTGAGGGTCTCGACATCAATCGCTACAACTTTGCTGTGACCGATGCCAACGGCTGCCGTCTCACTCAGTTTGTGGACATTGAGCAATATGAGGAGTTGGAGGTGCGCCAGGTCTCCAAGACCGACGTGCTGTGCAATGGTGCCAACACGGGTTCCATAGAGGTCTCCGTCAGCGGCGCCGCCAATCCGCAATATCTGTGGGAGGCCACGACCGTCATGGGCATTACTGATGCCGCGGAGCTCGACGCATATAAGAAGCAGGTTGCCGACAACGGCAGCAGTATGCTTATCGACCTCAGGGCGGGCATCTACAAGCTCACGGTGACGCGCAACAATGCCGACAGGGCTATTCGTCTCGATGGGGCCGACAGCTCGTGTGCTGTCGACGAGCAGTTCGTTGTCAGTCAGCCCGACGCCATTGCGGTTCGTGCCACGGTCTACGATGTCACGACATGCAACGGTGACGCCAGCGGACAGATCACGGCGCGCGTCACGGGAGGCGAGAAGCCCTATGTGGTGTCGCTCTACAACACCGCGTTGCCGTTGGAGAAAGACGAGAGGAGGCTCAGTGCCAGCACCGTGACGTTCGGCGGGCTTGTCAAGGGCAGCTACGTGCTCGACGTGACGGACGCCAATGGTTGCCAGGCTGTACCCAACGATGCGAACAAGGTCACAAACCCAATCTCTATTGCCCAACCCGACGAGTTGCGCATTGTGGACTTGCTGAGCAGCATCGACTGCGAGAATGCCGACGGCAAGATTTCGTTCAAGGTCGAGGGAGGCATGAAGAAGAAGCTCTCTGGCACGACGTGGACGGACATTGCCAGCGCTGAGTATGACATCGTGATCACGGGTCCTGCGAACAGCAGCAACTCGCTTGGAAGTTGGAGCGCCAGCGCCACCGACGACAAGATGAAGATTGCCCACGATGCGGCTACGGGGGCATACTCCCTCGAAGCCTTGCAGGAGGGTACGTATGTCTTGACGGTCAAGGACAGGAACTCGACCGATGTCAATAGTTGCCAGAAGACTGCCACGATAATCCTCTCCAATGTCCACATTGAGGGCGAGCTGACCAATCCGACGTGCGACGGCATCAACGATGGGCGAATCAACCTCACGGTGAGCGGCAACGAGGGCGAGGTCGAATATCTGTGGCAAGCCAAGGATGCCAACGGCAATTGGGTTGATCTGGCCGACGACATCAAGACGGCGCAGAATGTCACGGCGCTCACCGCCGGAGATTACAAGGTGACGGTCTCCGACAGGGGCAGGGCCACGACCACCGGGACGGCGACGACCTATTGCCAAGTCGAGCGTGAGTTCCACCTCGACTTCAAGCACGACATAATCGTCGAGCTCACGGCGCAGGCCAGCCAGTGCTATGGTCAGAACGACGGGGCTGTCTTCATCCGTAAGATTACGGGTGTGGACGACGAGAGCCTCCTCACGTTCCTTTGGACGGGCGGCAACGCATTCAACAGCAGTGAGCGCGACCTGACAGGTCTGCCCAGTGGCAGCTACAACCTCATCATGACCGACCCGGCGACGGGTTGCCAGGTGACGAAAGACGTCGTTGTCCCCGCCGCGCCTGCCGAGATCAGCATCAAGCTCGTCGACGAGACAGTGGCGGCCAACGAGGCCGATGCAGACTACTACCGTCATAAGATTACCGCCACTGTCGGTGGCGGCGCGGGCGGCTACGTCTGGTACACCACGGGGGCGGCCTCCAACATGACGTGGGTCGATGTCCCATCGGCGGGTTCGGATGTTGTCAAGGAGCTCTATGCCGACAAGGGCGGTCAGTATCAGCTCACCATACGCGATGCGCACAACTGCCGCGTCTCCTCTAGCATCACTGTGGCCGACCCGCTGTCGCTCACGGCGCAGGTCACGAATGTCATCTGCCACGATGGTGACGGTGGCGCGATTGCCGCCGTCGTGGCCGGCGGCTCGGGCAGCTATACGTATGCCTGGACTGGCAACACGCAGGCCGACGGCAATGGGGCGGCAATCAATATCCAGGATGCCGACAAGCCTCAGATTTCCAACCTCAAGGCCGGATTCTACACCCTCAGGGTGACAGACAACAGCACGGCTCCGGAGTTCGCCAAGTCCGCCAATGAGCAAACGTTCATCTCGCGTACGTACGAGGTGGTGCAGCCCGAGGCGCTCAGCATCTCCGGCACGGTGACGCATCTCTCGTGTTTCGCGGCGGGTGACGGACAGGTGGCTATATCTGTCACGGGCGGAGTGGCTCCCTTTGCATACGAATGGGGCATTGCCGGCCAGGACGGGGCCACCATCTCGAACCTCGCCAAGGGAATATACACCGTCACGGTCGTTGACAAAAACGGCTGTAAGGCGACGAAGCCTTTCGATGTTAAGGAGCCCGACGAGATTCGCTTCGACATCAACGTGGCGAGCGACGTCACTTGCGACGGCACGGGCGGTGAGTTGCAGATTGGCACGACCGACGCCCTGGGCACATTCACGGCCGGCTCGCCCGCGGGCGGTTGGGCGTGGACGGTCGATGCCGCGACGGGAGAGCTTGTGGCGGCCACGCCGAAGTACAATATTGTATGGAGTGGCGAGGCTGTCCTCTCGCAAAACGAGGGCAACAAGGATGCCGACGGCAACGTCTTGTCCTATAAGAACTTGACGAGCAGCTATTCTGGGACGTACCGCGTCACGGTGACGGATGCCGCGCCAGGGCATAACTCTTGCTCGCTGACCAAGAGCTACGACTTCCAGACGCCAATCAAGGCTACGGTGGATAATATCACCGCAGAGACTTGCGACGGCAAGATGGATGGCACAATTTCGGTCTCCATCAGCGGGGGCAAGACGCCCTACACCTATCTGTGGACCACTACAGACGGTGCTGGTTTGAGTCCGACGAGCGCGAACCAGGTGGGATTGAAGGCCGGCACGTACCACTTCACCGTCATGTCGGCGGACTACGACGCCTCCGACCCAGCCAATGTCAAGGGGTGCAAGGTCGAGATTGCCGACATTGTGGTGGGCAAGTCTCGCGAGATCCGCATCGATCCCAAGATTTCCGACGTGCGTTGCCTGGGTGGCACCGACGGCGCCATCGACCTTGCCAACATTGTCGGTGGTTCGGGACGATACGACTTCCTGTGGATTGGCACCGCCGACGGTCTCAAGCCGACGCAGCGCAACCAGTCGGGGCTGACGCGTGGACAATACACCGTCACCATAACCGACCGGGTCTATGGTTGCCAAGTGACGGAGACCTACACTGTCGGCGGCGCCGACGAGGCTCTGCTCATTGACAAGATTACTGTCGAGGACATCAAGTGTAAGGACAACACCGGCTCGACGTCCGACCTCAACTATGGCCGCATCTCTGTCCACGCCGTGGGTGGCATACCTGTAGGCACAGACCCGCAGACGGGCGAGGGGACGTACACCTACGCTTGGAGTGGAGACGGGGTCAACTTTGGCAACAGCAGCAGCGTTGGCAACCTGAGGGTCGGGACTTATAAGGTCACAGTGACAGACAAGGTGGGATGTCAGGTGACGTCGAGAGACATCGAAGTCAAGGAACCCAAGTACACGCTCACGGCCACGGTGGACAACGACGAGATTGTCGACGTCAAGGCTCATGGTGGCTCCGACGGCGAGATTACGGTCAGAGTCCAGGGCGGCACGGGGTCCTACTCCTACGAGTGGACGAAAGACGGAGACCCGAACTATGTCTTTGTCCCCGGGGCGCAGAACCGCAGCCACATAACGAACCTCACGGCTGGAGACTACACCGTGGTTGTCAACGACGAGAACCAGTGCCGCGTCTCTGTCGAGAGAATCCATGTGGCAGAGCCGGGCGAGGCGCTCGATGTCAAGATTAAGTATGCTAATGTCGGCCCCTGCAAGGGCGCCAACAATGGAACAATCGACATCGACGTCCACGGCGGTAAGATTCCATACACCATCCGTTGCCTCAGCGGCGAGGGACGTCTCGTCAAGGAGACGTTCAACCATAGCTCGCTCAATGTCACCGACCTTGCGGCCGGCCACTACACAATCAATGTGACCGACGCCAACGGGGTGAGCTTCCCGGCGCAGACTGTCGTCATTATTGAGCCCGAGACGCTTGTCTTGACCAAGACGCGCGGGGCCGACGTCAAGTGCTACGACGCCCAGACGGGGCAGTTCTCGCTCAGCGTGGCGGGAGGTACCAACGTGACGGACGGAAACGGGGTCAAGCCTCTCAACAGCTATCAGGTTGTCGTGACGGGTCCCGACGGCTACTATGATGTCGCTACATCGGGCAATAATGGCTTCACCACCAATGCCGATGTGACGAGCAAGACCTACTCGAACCTCCATGCAGGGACGTACTACGTCTCCGTGATCGACGGCGGGGCGATCGCCACGTGGACGCCGAGCGGGGCCAGCGGTAGCTACACCTACACTGCCGACGGGGTGTTCAACCTCAACGACGACTGCTGGCTGACGGACACCATCGTCATACGCCAGCCGGAGGCGCACGTGGAGCTTAGCCGCGTCAACACGAGCAGCACGTTCTATGCTTGCGCCGACCAGGAGGTGGAGCTCAAGCTCGTCGTCTCCAACTGGGGATATAACCTCGCCACTAGGCCGCTCAAGGTCGTTGTCCGTGAGAACGACGTCGTTGGCACGCCGACCGACTACAATGCGGCGGACATCGATGCCAACACGTCTACCGACATAATCCACACGGTGACCGAGAGTCCGTACATCTTCCGTGTCAAGAAGTCGGCTACGACGTCGTTCCGGATTGTCAACCTCTATGAGGACGACGCCGCGTGCGGCCGGGGTACGTTCCCGACCGAGGCCACCATGGTCGAGTATCGTCCGCGTCCGACTGGCTACATCCACGGCAACAGTGAGATTTGCTTCGGAGGCTCTGTAGAGGCAACAATCGACCTCACGCCCTCCGACGGCAATTCGGCCCCGTGGCACGTGACGCTGACCGACGGCGTGGTTGAAGAGACCATAGTTGTCCGCGAGACGCCCTACACCTACACCTACGTGCCGCGCGACGTGACGCAGGGTGGTGCGCCGACGCAGTTGCGTCTGCTCGGTGTCTCCGACGCCAACTGCGCCGCCACGAGTGTCGATTTGCGTGGTGTCGCCGAGGTGACGGTCAACAGTTTGCCGACGGTCTCCATGACGGGTTCGACCACGATATGCCAGGGCGGGAGCGCCAAGCTCCAGTTCCGCATATACAACGGGACGGCGCCGTTCACTGTCACATACTACTACGAAGACCCGACGGACTTCCGCCGCGTCACCAACACCATCACGGCTCAGACTGGCGCTCTGCAACCCGACGGGTCATACCTCATTGAGCAGACAGTCAGCCCGACCATGACGACGGAGTATCACATCGGCGGCATTGTCGACTCTAAGTCGTGCGCGCCGGCCGGCTTCAACGCCTATCTGGATGTGGTTACCATCTACGTCAAGGAGAAGGCCACCCGTCCGCAGGCCATCGAGGGAGACGACCTTGTCTGCCAGGGTGCTTCGGGCATTGTCTACACCACGCCGCGTGTGGCTTCGGCTACGGGCTACAAGTGGACTGTCCCCAACGACGGGCAGGACGATGGGCTGACAATTGTCACCGGGCAGGGGTCGAACACCATCTCCATCAAGGTGGGACGCAATTTCGACAGCGGCGAGATTTCCGTGCAGGCCCTCAACGACTGCAACGAGAGCGACAAGCTCACCATGCTCGTCTCAGCCAACTACTTGCCCAAGTTCGCAACCGACGCCACGGGCAAGGAGCTGCGAACCGTCCACAGTGCCGGCAACTTCGTCGGTAGCGAGGGCAGGGTGAACTTCTGTCAGGGCGAGCAGAACATCAGCTTCTCCATCGACCAAATCTCCTACGCTTCGGAGTATGAGTGGAGCTTGCCGTCGGGAATGCGCATCATCAACGGTGCCGGGACGAGCAGCATCCAGGTCAACGTCGAGGAGTATGTCACGCCGTTGCGTGGCGAGGTCAAGGTGCGCGCCAAGAACAGTTGTGGAGACGGCGAGTGGTCTGACCCCTTGGCGGTCACCATCAACGCCGTGCCAAAGGTCGATGCGGGCAAGGACATGACATATTGCCCCGCATACGACGTGGCGAACCTCGTAATCACGCCCAACACCAAGCTGTCCGCTCTCGGCGGCAACTATGTCGGGACGTGGGAGGTTGTCGGCGGTGGCTCGACGTTTGCCGACGGCACGCGCTCTTATGTCGGCACGGCGGAGAGCATCACTGTTCTCAACTCGTCGCTCACGCAAGACAAGAACGTCTACCGTTGGACGGTGGAGGACACCCAGACAGGTTGCGCCGCATCCGACGAGGTGGTAATCCGCAACCTCGATGTCAATGTGGCGGCGGCGCCCGTCACGACAATCATCTGCGACGGCATCGCGGAGATTGGCGCCTCGGCGCTGCCCGAAAATGTTGACGGCATATCCTACACCGGCCTTTGGACAATCGAGAGCGGGCGTCATGCGGGCGTCGTCATCGACGATGCGTCGAAGCCCATCACGACAATCCGCAACATGAACAAGGGAGACCTCACTGTCCGTTGGACGGTCATGGCGAACACGTGCCCGACTTTCGCGGAGTTCACCATCACCAACAACGAGCCCGACTATCCCGTCATCACCGTCTCCTACAATCCCGACGAGGCTGGGAACTACTCGGTGAGTGACGTCTATGACGGGGCGCGCCGTGACGGGCGGTTGACCTACGACGAGGCGAACGGGTGGTACAGGCTCGTGGTCTGTCATCCCGACGTCAAGCTCCACGGCGCCCACTACATCGACCCCATTAACACCAACAAGGGGAACTCCGATGCCATCTTCGGCGCCAACCAAACCGTGGAGTGGCAGCAGGTGACCGGAGGCGGGACGTTCAGCTCGGCAGACATGACGGTTACGGACATCGAGCTGACAGGCCTCACGTGGGGCGACAATGTCATCAACTATGTTGTCCGCAATGGCAACTGCTCGCGCACCATTGCCCTCAACCTCTACTATGGCAAGCTGACACTCACGGCGGGCAAGGACGCCTCGACGTGCGACGCGTCGTTCCAGTTCAACGCCTCGACGACCGACATCCCCGCAGGGGCTGTGGCCAAGTGGTACAATTACAACCCGTTGGCTAAAGACCAGCGCATAACGGGCACCGGTATCTTCGACAACGCTTTCAGCTCGACGGCCACGGTGACAGACTTGAGCCACGGCAAGCAGACGTTCTGGTGGGTTGTCGATGTCGAGGGATGCTTGAGCGTCGACTCCATCACCATCACCAACAACAAGGTAGACCCCGCTGTCGTCACCGAGCGCAACATGGTGATATGCGACGGCGAGGAGAAGCAGCTCCGTGTCCGTAAGAACGTCAACACCGACTACGAGACCGGGCGGTGGTCCATCATCAAGGGCTACGGCGAGTTCGGCCATTACGACTATGAGCTCGATGCCAACGGTAAGCCCAAGGTCGACGCCAACGGCGAGCCCGTCTACAAGTTCGACAAGAATGGCAATCAGGTCTGGGTGACAAGCCCTGCCGACGCCCTGCCGTTCACGACGGTGCGCAACGTTGAGCGCGGGCAGAACGTCTTCCTTTGGACAATATCGTCGAAAGAGGGCGGATGCTCCAGCTCCGACACCGTGGTGGTCAACAACTACTCCATTGACGTCGACGCGGGCAACGATACTTCGATATGCACGACCACGGTGCAGCTCCACGCGCGCACCACGGGTCTGCCCAACGCGCGTTATGAGTGGAAAGCCGTCTCCGGCTCGACGTTCAACCTTTCGGGCGAAGATCTGAGCAACCCACGCGCGTGGGTCGGTGGTGTCAATCCGGGCATCAACCGCTACGTGTGGTCGGTGACGTATCTTGGTTGCACATCGGCGGATACCGTCCTCGTCACCAACAACACGCCGCAGCTCGAAGACTCCAACGTGGCGACCGTTTCGGGCGACAGCATCATATGGGTCACCGGAGGGTACAAGAAGATTCAGAGCAGCGACCACTCCAACAGCACCGTCATCACCGGCGCTGCGCCTCGTGCGGGCTACGGCACGGGCCACTGGGAGCTTGGCGTGGGCGGCGGCACTGTGGAGACGCCCAACAACGTCACGACGAGGCTGAGCAACTTGAGCCTTGGACGCTCGACGTTCAAGTGGATTGTGGTCAACAACGGTTGCCGCGTGGTCGGGACCTACACTGTCGACAACGGTCAGACGACCGACGCCAACGCCGGTGTCGATGTCTACAACCTTTGCGGCGGTACTTACACTCTGCGAGGCAATGGGCCGTTCAACGGTGTCGGCCAGTGGTCGGTGGTCTATGGGCGCGGCACGTTCTCGAACCCGCGCGAGGCTACGACGCAGGTCTCGGGGATGCAAAAGGGCCGCAACACGTTCCGTTGGACGATAACATACAACAGCGGTTCGACATCCGACACCGTGCAGATATGGAATATGGACGTCACGGAGGCCTATGCCGGCAGCGACCGCACGGGCAACGAGTCGATATGCGGCGACAGCATAACCATCCAGGGCAACGACGTCAAGCAGGGCAACTACTCCTATACCGTCAATGGTCAGACGACGACCATCAAGACGAAGCACGAGTGGCTACTCATCTCCGGTTCGGGCAACTTCTTGCTCAACAAGGACTCTGAGCCTGTCATGCTCGATGCCGACGGGGCCCCGACGCTTGTCGATGCCGATGCGCGTGAGACGTTCGCTTTCATGCCCATGCCCGCTGGCTACCCCGACAAGTGCACGCAGGCCGAGAAGGATGCATATGACAACTACAAGAAGCGAGAGGAGCAGCTCGCCCAGTTCTCCCGCAACCCCGCCGTCAAGGGCTTGCGTCAGGGCGAGAACACGTTCCTCTACCGCATCACGAACGACGTATGCTCTAGTGCGGACACCGTCGTGGTCTACAACGACCGCGCCGACGACGCTTGGGCTTGCGGTGTCAACAATGTCTGCGATACTCTCTACACCTGCGACGGCACCATAGCCCTCAACCCCAACTCGCCGACCTACGGCACGGGCGCATGGCGCGTGTCGAGCGGCGGCTCGGCCAAGTTCAGCGGCAACTACGCCTACGACTTGGCGCCGGGCGTCAACTCGCTCGTCTGGGAGATTTCGACGTCGAGAGGCGGGGCCTGCACCACGTCCGACGAGGTGCTTGTCATGAACAACACCCCGACCGAGGCCGATGCCGGGCCCGACGACCCGCTGACGGTCTGCGGCTCCGAGAGCGTCCTCTCTGGCAACAAGCCGATGTACTACACCCAAGCCTATTGGGAGCTTGTCGAGGGTGCCGGCCAGTTCGTCAAGAAAGATGCGCAGGGTGTCGACATGACCGTAATCAAGTTCGAGGAGGTGACGCGCGTCACATACGACGACGCCACGGGCTTCTACAATCACTACGAGAGCAACGGCACGTTCTTCATGTGGTACACGCCGAAGACCGGCGAGTACTTCTACCACCCGAAGGACACGCTCGGCAACTTGATTATGACGCAGAGCATCAAGCTCACGGCTCGCACGACCACCGAGAACGCCGAGATTAAGATTGGCGGGGTGTCGCAGACCATCCAGTATACGACGACGCGGCTCTATATGCCCGACGGCTCTCTCTATGCCCGTCAGGACCACAACCGCGACCAGACGTATTCCGAGAGGCGTCTCGGCATCTTGACAGACAGGGTCTTATTGCGCCGAGGAGACGGCACCGACAACCAGAACCTCACGGTCAACGGCTTGGCCTTTGGCAACAACCGTTTCCGTTGGGTCATTGAGAACGGCGAGGGCGAGCACGTATGCCGCTCGACCGACGAGACGGTGCTGAACAACATCTTCATCCAGGCCGTGGCGGGCAAGGTGCAGCCGCTCTGCACCGACTCGGTCAAGCTACAGGCCAACAACCCGTCGCCGGGTGTCGGACTGTGGAGCATTGCCGCTGGGCGAGGACGGGGCAGCTTCGACGACCCGCACGACCCGCACTCCTTTGTGCGAGAGCTCGGAATGGGCAACAACGTACTCGTCTGGACGGTCAACTATCTGGAGTGCCCGTCGACAGATACGGTGGTCGTGCTCAACAACCGACCGACGCCGGCTGTCATCCAAGGTGGTGACCAGACACTCTGCGGCACCGACGAGACTGTGCTTGTCGGCAGCACGCTGGCCAATCTCGATCCGAGCACCAACACCTACGAGTATGGTGAGTGGCAGGTGGCGGAGGGCGCCGGCAACATCTTGAGCCCCAACAGCTCGACGACGCGCATCACCGACGTACCGTTCAACATCAAGGGCAACAGGTACAATTGGGTCGTGCGGCGCACCTACAACAGCTTCACCTGTGTGGACTACGCTTCGAGGGCTGTATACAACTACACCATCGACTCCGACGCCGGCGACGACGACCTCATCTGCCGAGACAACTATGCGCTGCGTGGTTCGTCGCCCTATCCGGGCGAGGGTGAGTGGTCTATTGTCGGTGCGGCGAGCGCCGGCAAGTTCGATGATGCCGGCAATCCGACTACCCAGGTGACTGGGCTTGCCACGGGGGCCAACGTCTTGCGGTGGACCATCAAGTACAAGGGTTGCGAGACCTCCGACGAGGTGAAGATTTACAATGGCAATCCGAGTGCGCCCCATGCAGGTAGCGACGACGACGTGTGCGTCACGTCGGGTCCCAATCAGGACATGGTGACGCTTGGTGCGCGCCAACCAGAGCTTGGCATCGGCCACTGGGTCACAATGTCGGGTTCCGCCAACTGGGGCGAGGACACCACGGCCTTTGTAGACCAGCGGTGGCTCCTCAACGAGGCGGAGAAAGAGAAGTGGACGGCGGCGCAGAAAGCCAAGATTGACGCCGACATACCCGCCGACGACCCCGCCAGGGTGTGGTATTCCGACCGGACGAACGATTGGGCACAGGCAGTGGACAGCAGTATGTTCAATCCTAAGGCTCACGTCCGCATCGGCAAGGGAGACAACACGTTCCGGTGGTATGTCGAGAAGAGGAACGCTGTGCCAATCATGCTTCGCACCTACGACGGCAAGGCCGACAGCACCTACGTCATAAGCACCACAACATGCGTGCTCTACGATGATGTCGTGATTCACAACCTCAACCCGAGCGACCCCGACATCGGCAACGACCCGACGGTGGTGGTGTGCGACGACAGCTTCACTCTGCCGGCAACAAAGCCCACTTTCGGCCAGGGCCTGTGGACGATTGACGGCAAGGGCGGTGGCAAGATTGCCGACCCATATGCGCACAACAGTAGCGTGACCAACCTTGCCTTTGGCGAGACGCAGTTCAAGTGGACAATATCGGTCAACAACCAGTGCCCGAAGTCGGCTGTCCTGCATGTCAACAACATGAAGCCGACCGAGGCCGAGGCCGGGCCCAATGTGCCGATTTGCGAGAGCGAGTGGCAGCTCAACGCCAACACGCCAATAATCGGCAAGGGTCACTGGGAGGTGGCGTCGGGCAACTACTCGACGATTGCCCCCGACGGCTCGGAGAAGCTCTCGTTCTCCGACCCCTCCGACCCCAAGGCCATCGTCTCGAACCTTATCTTTGGCGACAACGTCTTCCACTGGAACATTGTCAACGAGGGAGTCTTGAACGGCAAGGCATACCAGTGCATAAGCATTGATTCGGTCACAATCAACTACCGTGTGCCCGACCAGGCTGTCGCTGGCGAGAACCAGACCATCTGTATGGACCATACGGTGATGAACGCCAACGTACCCAAGTATGGCGTGGGCCACTGGAGGATCATCCAGGGCGAGGGCGAGATTCTCGACACGTCCAATGCCCATACGCAGGTCGTCAACCTCTCCTATGGCGAGAACATCTTGCGGTGGACGGTGAGCTACCTCGACTGCACGACCGACAGCGATGTCGTGATATACAGTCAGAAGGCTGAGCCATATGCCGGCGAGAACGACGTGACCTACTCCGACACCTACCAGCTCAACGCCGGCAACCCGGGCCGCCTCAGCGGCTACTGGGAGGTGCTTGGCAATGCCGACAACTCGGC
Source organism: uncultured Marinilabiliaceae bacterium (assembly GCA_964534235.1). Classification (GTDB taxonomy): domain Bacteria; phylum Bacteroidota; class Bacteroidia; order Bacteroidales; family Marinilabiliaceae; genus W3P20-009. The sequence goes on along the minus strand of CAZHOT010000008.1, from coordinate 22,805 downwards.
ATATGGAGGCACGAAGATTGAGTTCGAGGACAAGACGAAGTACAACACCTACGTCTATGGTCTGCGCCGCGGCGTCAACACACTGCGGTGGGTCATCGAGACGCAAGACTGCAAGGTCTACGACGAGGTCTCCATCACCTACAAGATTGTTCCGACGGCCGGGTTCTCGTCCGACGTCGAGGACGGGTGCTTCCCTCTGACGGTGCGCTTCTCCGATGCCAGCCTCAACGCCACGAAGTACAATTGGGACTTCGGCGACGGCACGACATCGACGATACGCAACCCGACGCACACGTTCCAGTTGCCTGGCAACTACGAGGTCAAGTTGGTGGTCCCGGGTCCCGACGGACTGTCGAGCGACACCTCGATGTACATAACCGTCTACGACCATCCGGTGGCCAGCTTCGACGCAGCGCCGCAGTTGGTCTACATCCCGGAAGACAAGGTGCACTTCATCAACCGAAGCACCGGGGCCACGGAGTTCCTTTGGAATCTTGGCGACGGCACGACTTCGGCGGAGAAGAACCCCCTCTACACGTACAAGAACGAGGGCTTCTACACCGTCAGTCTGAAAGTGTGGAACGAGTATGGTTGCGAGGCCGACACGGTGAAGGAGAGCTTCATCGAGGCGCGCCGAGGCGGCTTCATAATCTTCCCGAACACTTTCGCCCCGCGTGCCGACATCTCCGGAATCAACAGCATATATGGTGTCAATGCTTCGTTCCGTCCTGTCTACCAGGATGTCGAGACGTTCGCGTTGCAGATATTCAACCGTTGGGGCCAGTTGGTCTACGAGACCAGCGACATCAATTCGGGTTGGGACGGCCGGTTCAACGGCACCATAGTGCCGGAGGGTGTCTACACGTGGGTGGCAAAGGGACGCTTCTTGAGCGGCAAGGAGTACACCAAGTCGGGCCAGATATTCGTGATAAGGTAGTGGGACGCGATGTCCTGCTCCTATTCCATCGGTCTGATGGCGAAACAATTATTTATCTCCAGACGAATAAGGGACAGAATGCGGGTTTCGTCTCCTGCGTTTAGGCGGATTTCGGCGGCGGCCATGTGCGTGGCCGCCGCCGGGAATCCGAAAGAAGATTCAATGAACCACAAGATTAACATATTGCGGACGGCTCTGTTGCGCCATTTGCTCGCAGGGGTCGCTCTGCTTGTGCTCGCGGCTCAGCAACTAAAGGCGCAAGACGCCCAATTCTCGCAAACCTATCAGGCGCCACTCTATCTGAGTCCGTCTTTCACGGGTCTGACGAACGGCACGCGCTTCGGATTCAACTATCGTAACCAGTGGCCGGGTGTCGGTAGCGCATATCAGGATTACGCCTTTTCCGTAGACCACTTTTTCAACCTTTTTCACAGCGGCATAGGACTCTCGTGGGTGTGCGACAATGCTGGCAAAGGAATCCTGCTCGACCATCTCATCAGCCTCCTCTATGCGTATGAGTTGCCAATCTCGCGAGATATTTTCTTGCGTCCCGGCATTTCGTTCGACTTCAAGAACCGCTCCGTGGACCGTAACAAGCTCGTGACGTGGACGGACATCGACAGCGACGGACGGATTACGCCGGGCGGGGCGGGCTCGAGTCTGAACATTGAGCGGACCAGGGTCTCGAAGTTCGACGCTTCGGCGTCGCTCATGGTCTACAACGACGATTGGTGGGCCGGCGTGACGTTCAACCATCTTGTGCAGCCCGACATGTCGTTTACCGACACCAAGGACAAGGTGGGGCTTAAGACGACCGTCTTTGGTGGTTACCGATTGACCTACGAGGGCAGCTACCGAGGCTCGGAGCCCAAGACAGTGACGCTCTCGCTCAACTACAAGCACCAGTACCAGTTCAACCAATTGGAGGTCGGCGTCTCTTGGTACTATTTCCCGATTGAGGTCGGTGTCAGCTACCGCGGCCTCTTCTTCAGCGTCGCGGGCGAGAAGTCGAACACCGACGCTGTGATTCCCAATTTGGGCATCAACGTTGGGCCGTTTCGCATTGGCTATAGCTACGACCTCACAGTGTCAGACTTCAGCTCGTTCGGCAACGGCGCGCACGAGGCATCGCTCATCTTCCGTCTGTTGCCCGACGACGTGAAGAAGCGCACCTATAAGATTAAGCCTGTGCCGTGCTCGGAGCCAATCATGGGATATAGCTATGGGGCCAGGGGTGCCCGCGACGCGCGTGCGCGGCGGGGCATCAGAAGATAGCGGGTTCTCGTTTCGCCTCACTACATTCGGTGAGACAAAAAACAGAGAGAGGGCGCACGTCGGTGCGCCCTCTCTCTTTGTGTTGGCTGAGCTTAAGCCTTTTTCAGCTTGGTGTAGCCGTACTTGGCGTTGGCGCCGAGCTCCTCCTCGATGCGGATGAGCTGGTTGTACTTGGCCATGCGGTCGGTGCGGCTCATCGAGCCGGTCTTGATCTGGCCGGAGTTCGTTGCCACGGCAATGTCTGCGATGGTCGTGTCCTCGGTCTCGCCAGAGCGGTGCGACGTGACGGTCGTGTAGCCGTGGCGGTGTGCCATCTCGATGGCGTCCAAAGTCTCCGTGAGAGAGCCGATTTGGTTCACCTTGATGAGGATGGAGTTGCCGGCGCCCATCTCGATGCCCTTTTGGAGGAACTTGACGTTCGTCACGAACAGGTCGTCGCCCACGAGCTGGCAACGGTCGCCGATGGCGGAGGTCAGCTTCACCCAGTTCTCCCAGTCGTTCTCGTCAAGGCCGTCCTCGATGCTGTCGATGGGGTATTTCGTGATGAGCTCCTCGAGGAACTTGATCTGCTCCTCGGCACTGAGCTTCTTGCCGTTGGGGTCTTTCTGCTTGCCGTTCTTGAGCTGCTTGTAGTCGTAGAACCACTTGCCGTTCTCCTGCACTGCGAACTCCGATGCGGCGCAGTCCATGGCGATGGTCACGTCCTTGCCCGGGACGTAGCCTGCCGCCTTGATGGCCTCGACGATGCTGTCCAGGGCGTCCTCGATGCCGTTCAGAGCGGGTGCGAAGCCGCCCTCGTCGCCAACGGCCGTCGAGAGGCCGCGCTTCTTGAGGAGCTTAGCCAGGTTGTGGAACACCTCAGCGCCCATGCGGATAGACTCCTTGATGCTCGAAGCGCCGACGGGGCGAATCATGAACTCCTGGAACGCGATGGGGGCGTCGGAGTGCGCGCCGCCGTTGATGATGTTCATCATCGGGACGGGCAGCGTGTATGCGTTGCACCCGCCAATGTAGCGGTAGAGGGGGATGTTGAGAGCCTTGGCGGCGGCGTTGGCGACAGCCAGGGACACGCCGAGGATGGCGTTGGCGCCGAGCTTGCTCTTCGTCGGGGTGCCGTCCAGGGCGAGCATCTTGTTGTCGATCTCGCGCTGCCCGAGGACGTTGAAGCCTTTCAGGGCGGGGGCTATCACGGTGTTCACGTTGTTGACGGCCTTTTGGACGCCCTTGCCAAGGTAGCGGCCCTTGTCGCCGTCGCGAAGCTCCAGGGCCTCGTTCTCGCCAGTCGATGCGCCAGACGGCACGGCGGCGCGGCCAACGACGCCATTCTCCAGCGTCACGTCAACTTCCACCGTAGGATTGCCGCGAGAGTCGAGTATCTCGCGGGCCCAGATTTTCTCAATAATCATTTCCGATATTTTTAAATTATTGTTCTCGGTGCTCCCGCCGGGGGCGCTAAAACCTCGGAAAGTGGGCGGCTCGCCGCCGCCTGCCGCAAGGCGCGCTCCCATGCGTTCCAAGCGGCGAAAGTAGCGACTTCCGTGCTTTTTTCCAAGACTTGTTTTATCTTTGTTGAGTGCCAACTGATTCTACGGTATCGACTTTTTGAGCTACTTTTGCCGTCATGTTGTTTTGCCGTTCGTTCTTCGCCTGCAGGTCGGCGATGGTCTTTGTGACGCTGCTTGCTTCTTTGGTGGCCTCGGTCGGGGCTGATGCCAAGCCAAGGCGGGGGAAAGTCTATGAGAACATCCTCGATTTCGGCTCTTGTGGACGCCACCTCTTTTGGAAGTATGAGGAGGGAGTCCTCAAGATTAGGGGATTTGGCCCCATGGACAACTTCCCGACGCCCTACGACGCCCCCTATGCCCCATTTGCCAAAGACGTGAGGACGGTCGTCCTCTCCGATAGCGTCACGAGCATCGGGGCCAACGCTTTTGCGCTGTTCTCCAATTTGGAGACAATCAACATCCCGCGCTACGTCAACCGCGTAGGGAGGCGGGCTTTCTATGGATGCTCCAAGTTGGGGAGTCTTTCGTTCTCGTCTTTTGTAGACCGTTTTGGAGACTACGCTTTTTTCCGCTGTTCGTCGCTCGCGTCGTTGCCCATACCGGCCAAGGTGCGGAAAATCCCCCCGGGGTGCTTCCAAGGTTGCGCGGGGATTGCAGACGCGTCGCTCCCGGCGGGCGTGACATCCGTGGGGGCGCTCGCTTTCGCGGGGTGCAAGAGTTTGGCGTCGGTCTCAATCCCGGCATCGGTGGCATATGTCGACGGCACGGCGTTCTCCGACTGCCCCTCGTTGCAGACGCTGAGCGTGGCCGCCGGAAATGCCTACTACGACGCTCCCGGAGGTGTGCTGATGACAAAAGACAGGTCGAGGCTCATGCTCTACCCCTCGATGCGGGCGGGCGACTCCTACACGATTCCCGACGGTGTGAGGCAGGTGTCGCAGGGGGCGTTTTTCGCCGCCAAGAGTCTGACGGAGGTCGTCTTCCCGCAGGGCGTTGACAGCATCGGCAATGGCGCGTTCTCCGATTGTGAGGCTCTTGCGAAGATTACAATATATCAGCCTTTCGAGAAGTTCGGCCTGCACGTTTTCGCCAACTGCCCAAACATCTCCGAGATATACATCACCGTGACTGGCGAAGCGTATGCCATAGTCGATGGTGTCCAGTTTTCGGTCGACCGCAAGACGCTCCTTGCATACCCCCAGGGGCGTAAGGACGAGAGTTACACTGTCCCCGACGGTGTGGAGGAGATAGGCGTCAAGGCTTTCGCTTCCAACGCGTCGTTGCGCACCGTCAAGTTGCCGGCCTCCGTGCGGACGATTGGGGTAGGTGCGTTCCACAAGTGCGCCAGGCTGGAGACCGTTCAGCTTCCGGAGGCTCTCGACAGCATCTGCCGCGGGGCTTTCTCGGAGTGCGTCGCCCTGCGCGCGCTGTCGTTGCCCGAGTCGGTGACGCTCATTGCGCCCTATGCCTTTTTCAAGTGCGAGTCGTTGAGGAAAATTCAGCTCCCGCCGGGGCTCGGCAGGGTGGGGCAGTACTCTTTCTCCGCCTGCTCCTCGTTGGCTAGCGTCTCTCTGCCAGAGGAGGCGGTGGCCATAGACCCATTCGCCTTTGCCAACTGCACCAGCCTCAGGACACTTGAGCTGAACGAGGTGCTCGACTCCATCGGGAGCTACGCTTTCCAGGGCTGCTCCGCATTGCAGGAGGTCGTCTTGCCCGCCGACCTCCGCTATGTGGGCCGAGGGGTCTTTGAGAATTGCGTCTCGCTTTCTGCCGTGACCCTCAACGAGAACATACAGACATTCCCCCCGCGCCTCTTCAACGGTTGCCGGGCGTTGGCCCATTTGGTTGTCCCGGCGGTCAGGCCGCCAGAGATGATTGAGTCCCCTCTCTATGGTGTCGATTTGAAGAGGCTCGTTGTCCATGTCGACGAGGAGTTCCTTGGCGCCTACAAGCAAGACGTCTTTTGGGGGACGCTCCCCAACTACGAGACTTTCTCTTTCAAGGGCAAATAGCTTTCGGGAGGGGGCGCACGCGTGGTGCGCCCCTTCTCTTTTGTCGCCGCAAAAACCAAAAATGCATTCTGCCGTATAAGTCTGCGAAGATATTATCAAGAAATACCACGGCTTACTATGAAAAAGAAACTATCCTCTTTCATTTTCCTTTTGTCGGCGGCGGCGTTGGCAATTGCCGGGAGCGCCGCGGGCGGCAGGCCACAGGGCGTGTCCGACGCTGGCGCTTTTGAATATTCGCCCCGGGGGGTGACCACAAAGGCAGTCGGGGCGGACGACGCCGTCGGTGTCGGATATTCTGTCTCTGGCGGGGTCTTCCACGTCCTCAATGCCGACGGTTGGGCCAAGTTGGCCGAGCTGGGGTCGCCGGAGTTCGCCGACGTCACCTCCATCGAGGTCGACGCGGACACCATTGTCGTGTCGGAGTCGTTGGGGATCAACCTCAACCTGCCGCTCGACGGAAAGGGGCATATGGTGGCGTTTGAGAAGTTGGGATACCAGCTTTTCGACTCAATCGGGGCGAATGGAAGTGTGGCGAACCTGCGCATTTCCCCTATTTCAAAATCGAACGTGGGTGTGTTGGCGGCGATGCGTAGCGTCGGTGGAATCGTGGCCGGCGTCAACCATGGGAAGATTACCGATTGCTACGTCCGCGGCACGTTGCAAGTGGACCTGAAGGGCGCATGCTACGGTCTGGACCCCGACAAGCGTAGGGTGGCCATGGGTGGCGTGGTCGGCGAGAACTATGGCGAGATTTCCCGATGCCATTTCAATACGGGCATATATATGGAAAGCCCGTCAAACACCGAGACGGACGGCTACCTGTATCCGTCGGATGGCGTCTACATAAGCTGCATGGTGGGCTACAACGCCGGAAGCATGACGGAATGCTTCTTCAACGCGGCCATGGCCAACGGCAACGCCATGCGCGGCGACGTCTTCTCCGGGAGCAATTTCACCATGAACATCAAAGACACAACCACTACAGAACAGCCCATCTGCCGCTATGCGCTTTGCGTGGCGATGGACGATGGGGGGACGGTCTCCGGAATCTATTGCCCTCAAGGGACTTTTGACGCTTTGGCGCGGGAGAGCAACGTCGCTTATGAGGGTGCGCCTAGGGTTGATGTCATGAACGACAGGGTTGGGATAGTCCTTTTCTCTTCTGAGGTGGAGGAGGAGAGGGATGTCATGACGGAACTTGACTCCCGTGTGCCCTCGTGGAACGACTTGCAGTTTGCGGACAACTCCGCTTGGGGCTTCGACTACTCGTTTTACAACATGGACACTGCCAGCTACGTCCCCATCAACTATCGTGCGCCCGAGCCCCTCATGGGGGCTGAGCCGTCGTTCGGCGGATTGGCTGTAGCCGATGGAGTTGTGAATATAGACAACGGCGAGCAGTGGAATCACCTCTCCGACGCTTTGGAGCGCGGCGTCGTCAAGACTGTCAACCTGACTGCCGACATCAATGGCACTTTGAACGCACGGCTTTTCCCTGTGCGCAATTTCGACGATGTCACCTATGTGGGAGCAGGCCCCACCTTGGAGGGTAACGGCCATACCGTCTCGTTCGAGGCCGCGTCGTCGGCTGCGCTCTTTGACGCTGTTGGCGAGAATTCCACGGTGCGAAACCTGCGCGTCGAGGGCGAGGCAATCTCCGTTGTCGAGCCTGTCGATGGCTTGTTGGCAAGAGAGAATTTTGGCACGATTGAGTCCGTGTGCGTCACGGGCTCCCTCTCTTCGGCGTTCGTAGAGTCTTTCGCTAATATCGACTCCAATGAAAGTGAAGTCGCGCTTGGAGGCATTGTCGGCGCAAACTACGGCACGATTAGCAATGTCTATTCAAATGCGCGAGTATACTTGCGGTGCGATGTGAGAAGCGCGGTTTGCCCGTGGTGGGTCTACGTCGGTGGTCTCGCCGGGCGGAACTCCGACACGATGAAGAACTGCGTGCTCGATGTTGTGGAAGACGATGTGGCGGACGACGGCGCTGTGGTCGGGCAGGGGCTAGGCTTTGTGGTTTCTTCTTCAACCGAGGCGGAGGTATACGTCTCGGACACAACATTTACGGGCGAGACCGTCCAAAACGCCATAGGTCTTGCCGTTGGCATTGACTACGGCACGCTGACCAACATATATTGCTCAAAGGGCACATTCGCCACTTCGGGGAACTACCGTTATCAAAACGGTGTCTTGTTGGAGAGATTCATCGTCAACGGAAGCGACGCTGAAAGTGCCAAGATTGTCGCGCCTTTGGAGTGGGCGGACGATGCCGCAGTCATGCAAGAGATTGGGCGCGAGTGGCCCATTGCAGCCGATCTTAAGAAACTCTTTGGAGACGACGCGTCGAAATGGACGTTCAACATCTCCGACCAAGCAAAGGCGCAGAATTCCGCCTACAGCCGCCGTTCGCCCATTCCGACTATGGGGCAGGGCGTCGAGTTCGACTACGCCAAGAGTCTCAACATTGTCGATGGGGTCTCGATTGTCCGCGACTCGGCGCAGTGGGATGCCACTTGTCACGCCATTGCCGACGGAGTGGCCGTCGATGGCATCGAGATTGCCCGCGACTTCGCCATGAGCGACAACCAGCAGACAATAGTGCAGCTCGACGTGGCTCTCAACGGCGGCAAGCACAAGATAGAGAACGTCACTCGTCCGCTTGTCGGGACCATTGGTGAGACCGGGTCTGTGCGCAATTTGGCTTTGTCTGGTTTTGTCGCCGTCAGCGCTCCGACGTTTGGCACGCTCGCTTGCGTCAACGCCGGCTCGGTCGACGGGGTGCTTGCCAATGTCAGTCTGTCTCTAGGCCTGGAAGACGTCTTGAACGCCAGCATGGCTGAAGACTCCGCAAGTGTCGGCAAGGTGGCCATAGGTGGCCTGGTGGGGCGCAACAGTGGGGCCATAACCTCCACTCACGTCTCTGCAGCCATAGATGGTATGGAGCACGAGGGCGACACCATAATTGTTGCTGGCGGCGTGCTCAGCTCGTTCCATGTGGCGGGCGTCGCGGGCCTCAACAGCGGAATTGTCAAAGACTGCTATGTCGGCAATGTCGTTGGCGGGCAGCTAAGGTCGAGGCCCATCTCGCTCCAAGGCACCGTCCTCAATTATGTTAGCGACACGGCATCCTATGCCGGTATGGACCTTGGGGCAAGTTATCTCGTGGGTGGCAACACTGGCGACGCCCCCTCGGCCGTCTTGTGCGCGCCGTTTATGTCCGAGACGGAACCCGAGGGCGTCGACCTGGGTTTTGAATCCTGGTCGATGCTGAATTGGGAGATGATGCAGAGACATGGCCTCAAAGGTGCGTGGCACGACGGCGGCATGACCGGACTGGAGGTCAACGACTCAATCAGCGCGTGGTGGGGTGTCGATGCCAATCTCTACCTCTTCGACGACCCGACGAAGTGGACTTTCAATGTCGGGGCGCAACACTCGAAAGAGGCGGGCGACTTCCGATACCCCGTCCCGAGCATGATTGAGCGTGTCGTCGATGTCGCGGCCGACAAGGATACGAGGAACATTCTCGTCGCCGTAAGCGACTCCTCCAGCCTCAAGGGCTTCTTCGAGGTCGTTGGCGACGCCAAGACGGGCTTCTATCGCGATGCCGTAATCACTTTCTTGTCCGACGTGGCATATTCGCCTTTCTATCCCCAACTTGACACCCTCACGGCCGGCAATGTGAATGAGGTGCTGGACAGTCTGCCGTCGATACCGAGGTTCCGTGGCACTTTGAACGGCTCGAACGTTGACAATCTTGCATTCCAGACGGGCGGCGTCATCGACACTCTCGATGCCGACGGAAACGTCAACGGTTTGGTGCTCAACAATTCGCTTTTCTATGTGGACCCGACGAACCCCAACTATCTGCGCAGCAACGACACGGTGTATGTCCACCTGCTCGTGGGGCTCAACAATGGCCGCATGAACAATGTCGGCGTGAGCGGATGCGTCGTCGTCGACGACCGCAACCTGAGCGCCTTGGGAGACACCACCATCGTCATCGTGCTTGTGGGTGAGGACAGCGGATTGGGGATGTCGGGCTACATCTTCCTCGACGACCCGCAGACTGCCGGCAAGAACAAGAGGTTCATTCCCATAAAGCAGAACCTGTGTACCGGCAGGAACAGGCCGCAGGGGAAGAACAAGGTGGCCATGCGCAAGGAGGGTGGCAACAAGTCGCTCAGCTTCAACGTCGACCTCAACAGCCCGCGTTTCAAGCAGGCGCAATGCCTCTTCAGCGACGAGGAGTTTGGGAACGGCCTCGTGGCATATTGGCTCAACTTCGCTGGCGAGGGATTCACTGGCGAATACACCGGCGCATGGACGCAGGGCGACCGAGTGCCCGTCTCGGCGAAGAACAAGCGCACGGCGCTCTACAAGGTGGACATAGAGTTGCAGGGCGACAGCGCGCTGATTGGCGCACCGCTCTTCGCCAACGGTGGCAGCGTCGTCACCCTGCGCCACTCCAAGCGTCCGCTGAGCATAACGATGGGTGGGGATGTCGTCCCTGTCCAGTCTGACACGCTGACCTCGTTCGAGTATGTCGGTGGCGCCAAGATTGTGCTGAAGTTTGGCACGACGGCCCTGGAGCAGACTGACATTGAGCCGTTTGGGGCTACGGTCGATGGCAATATCGTCAAGTTTGCCGGTGCGGAGGGCGAGACGAAGACCCTCTACAACCTGGCCGGGGTCAAAGTGGTCGAGACGACGGCGAACGAAGTCCGACTGTCGCAAAAGGGCATATTTATTGCACGCTGTGGCAAGTGGACGCATAAGCTGACCGTCAAGTGACGGGCGGCAGAGGATGTCGATAGTACAAAAGCGGATGCCGTCCACGTGGCGGCGTCCGCTTTCTGCTTAATAACGGATGAGAATGAAGATCTTTATTGCCTTGTCGTTGGTGGGCTGTTGCGCGTTTTGCGCGTGCGGCGTGGCCGCCGCTCAACAGCCCGTGCGGCGTGCTGTGCAACAGGCGGACACGTTGTGTGCCGCCCGTCCCTCGTGGCTGTTCGTGCCTCTCGACAGTCTGCGCACGGCGGACATTATGCCGCCCAGGCCCCTACGGAGCGTCTTCGCCGACTCCGCCTTGCGTGCGGACAGCGCCGTGCGCCGCAAGGTTGCGCCGCCCTGGCGCTCCGTCCCAATCTGGCAAGACATTGGCGTGTGGCGCGGCAAGGCTCGGTAGAAACGAGTTTTTGGGGGGACTTTTTATCCCCCCCCCTCAAAACGTAAATATTGATGTCAGTTCTTTGCACAACACAAAGACAGCCCGGGTGGCCACCACGCCCCCGGGCTGTCCAATGTCTGATGTAAATCCTACTGCTGTCCGCTCTCTGTGGCGACGGCATATTGCTCGCCGCGGGAGCCTTTGTCGATGGCGTCGACATATTCGCGGCGGCTGAGGAAGTTGTCCTGGTCGCGGCGGAACACACCGAAGTGTCCACGCTCTGACTTGTTATCGTCGAATACAATCGGGACTATGCCGCCGTTGTCGTGCGCCGCCTTGGCCACAGTGTTGGCATAATATGCCTCGGAGCCAATCGTCAGGCTGTCAGCGTCGCTGTGCGATATGGTGCCAAACGAGGCCATGAGGGTGGGGAGGCCGTTCGGAATGCGGCTGAGGAGGTCGGAGAAGTGCCGCCTCACGGCCTCCTCGTCATACGACGACGACCAGTCTACTCCCGACTTGAACGGTTCGCCCCACAATGTTTTCGGGGCGTCGTACCATGCGTAGTCCGTCGGGCGGAAGAACTGGAACGACGCCATGAGGCGGTCTGCCACGACGTCGTTCGAGGGCATCTCGACTGTCGCGCCGCTCTCGCCGTCGATGGGGATGACGAGGCAGCGTTTGTAGTTGTTGCCACCGTTGCGGCGCACGGTCTGCACGAAAATCTCGTTCAGGCGTTTCATGATGGGAAGTGCCTCGGCGCCCATTTCGCTTACCGACAGGTGGTCGTAGGCCTCGAACAGGACGTGGTCGTCCTGCAATATGAGTTCGGTGGCCACGCGGTTCCACGTGCGGGCATACGTGTCGAACAGTGTCGCCGTGTCGCCTTGCGCCACCCTGTCGGCAAGCCATCCGTCAACAGCCATCGACACTATGGCGAAAGCGCCGCCGTCTGTGTTTCGGCCCGTTTGTGCCACGCTCTCCGCCAGGGCTTTCACTGCCCCCACCCGGAACTCGTTCAGTGCGCCGTCGTTGTCCACAAAGGGGCAGGTGAGCCGCACGACGTTGGCCCCATGCACCGCCAACGAGTCCAGCATCCACTCGGTCAGTGCCGAGACGTTGGCGTCGCGGTTCTCATCGGCGCCGGTCATGTTCCATCCCCACTTCATGCTTTGGGCAACTTCGCGCGCCGTGCGCCTCACGCCGCTGAAGTCGAATTGCGTGGCGTCTTCCACAATCTTGCTTGAGAAGCTTTCCGTGCCGAGGCTGAAGACGATGCTGCCGCTGCGTTGGTCGTCAGAGAAGTTCATCAAGACGTTGAATCTCGCCTTGACAGTGTAGACAAACTCGTTGCCTTGCACGGGCGTCCGCTCGACCGTCCCCGGCACAATCCACCATGGGCAGCTCACCTCGTAGTCTCCATTGGTCTGGAAACCGACGAGAAGCTCGCCGCCCTCGTAGTTGGGGTGCCAGGCCTGCCCCACGGAGTTGATGTAGGTGTCGTTGTCATACATCAGCAAGTCCTCCGCCGACTGCCTCACGACGACTTTTGCGCTCTTGTCGCCCGCTGTGATTGTTATCTGCGAGCTGCGGGGCCCGAAGCCCGTCAGCGCCTCCCTGTCGGCCACATATTGGCCGACCGCCACGCTCACTGTTGTCGGCGCGCCGTCGCCGACGCTCACGGTCAGCCAGTTGTCGGCGGCGGTGGCCTCGACTCCTACGTTGGAACTCACCTCGATGGTGTACGTCCCGCCGCTGTTTGGCGCCCTCAGGGTGTCCGTCGATACCGACAGTTGGGCTTCGGGGGCCACCTCCTCCGTCTTTTTGTTTCCACCCTCGTCGCACCCAACGGCAAGGAGCGACATGGCGAGAGCCGATGCCGCAATGATATGTGTGTACTTCTTCATTGTCAGTAAACGAATGGTTCGCCTTAAGTCTACGTAAAGGCGCGCCGAAATGTTGTCACGCCAAAGTCCCGGGAACGACGCTCCGTCGTCCCGGGACAAGTCCGTTTTCCGTCAATTCCGGAAAATCTGCCTATACGAGGCCTTGAGCCATCATGGCGTCGGCCACCTTGACGAAGCCGCCGATGTTGGCGCCCTTGACGTAGTCGATATGACCGTCTTTCTGCTTGCCATATGTGGCGCACGTTGCGTGGATGCCGACCATGATTTGGTGAAGCTTGGCATCGACCTCCTCGCGGCTCCACGACAGGCGCTCGCTGTTCTGGGTCATCTCCAGGCCCGACGTGGCGACACCGCCGGCGTTGGACGCCTTGCCCGGCGAGTAGAGGATGCGGGCCTCTTGGAAGACATTGACGGCCTCGTTGGTCGAGGGCATGTTGGCACCCTCGCAGACGCAGAAGACACCGTTGGCCACGAGCTTCTTGGCGTCGTTCTCGTCAATCTCGTTCTGAGTGGCGCAGGGCAGGGCGATGTCCGCCTTGACGCCCCACGGGCGCTCGCCGTCGAAATATTTGGCGTTCGGATACTTGGCCACATACTCCTTGATTCGGCCGCGCTTGACGTTCTTGAGCTCCATGACGTAGGCCAGCTTCTCGGCGTCGATGCCTTCCTCGTCGAGGATGAAGCCGTTCGAGTCTGAGAGGGTGATGACCTTTGCGCCCATCTGGTTGGCTTTCTCGCAAGCGAACTGCGCCACGTTGCCCGAGCCGGAGATGAGGACTCTCTTGCCCTTGAAGTCCTTGCCCTGGGTGGCAAGCATCTCGGTGCAGAAGTAGACGACGCCGTAGCCCGTGGCCTCAGGGCGAATCAGCGAGCCGCCCCAGCCGAGGCCCTTGCCCGTCAAGACGCCGGTGAACTCGTTGCGCAGACGCTTGTACTGCCCGAAGAGGAAGCCTATCTCGCGTCCGCCAACGCCGATGTCGCCGGCCGGGACGTCCGTGTCGGGACCTATGTGGCGCTGAAGCTCGGTCATGAAGCTCTGGCAGAAGCGCATCACCTCGGCGTCCGACTTGCCCTTGGGGTCGAAGTCCGAGCCGCCCTTGCCGCCGCCCATGGGCAACGTCGTCAGGCTGTTCTTCAAGACCTGCTCAAAGGCCAGGAACTTCAAGATGCCGAGGTTCACCGTCGGGTGGAAGCGCAGGCCGCCCTTGTAGGGGCCGATGGCGCTGTTCATCTCGACGCGGAAGCCGCGGTTGATCTGGATGTTGCCCTTGTCGTCCATCCAGGGCACGCGGAAGATGATGGTGCGCTCCGGCTCCGCCATGCGCTCAAGAATCTTGGCCGACTTATACTGCGGGTTCTCGTCGATGTAGGGCATCAGCGACGTGACGACCTCCTTGACTGCCTGGTGGAACTCGCTCTCGCCGGGATTCTTGGCGATGATTTTCGTCATGAATTCATTGACCTCTGCTTCAATGTTTGCCATAACTGCTATGTGTTGTGTGGGTTATTCGTTCGTATTTCCTACGACGCTAAATTACTCCATAGCATCCTAACGTCGGGCAAAAGGCCGCTCATTTACGTGAATCGCTTAAGTTTTTAGGTATGGCACGCACATTCGGGCGGCCCTGTGCGGGGGTCAGAACGGCACCTCGTCGCTGTTCGACAGGTTCGGGAGGTCGTTGCCGGGCTGTTGGGCAAGGACAGTCCCCGCGTTGCCCTCTGGGCTCATCATTCCGCTCCCGCTGTCGATCAAATTTTTGTCTCCTCCCCCCAGGAATGTCTGCGACGAGGCGGGTTCGTCGCCCGAGCTCAGCAGGGCGCTCCCCGCCTCCGGCTCCTCGAAGCGGATAAGCTCGGCGCGGAAGCGCAGAAGCACGTCGTCCACGCGGCCGCTGCGGTGCTTGGCTATTATGAACTGGGCCATGCCGATGAGCGAGTTGCCGCGTCCGTCGTCTTTTATGCCGTAATACTCCGGGCGGTGGATGAAGCAGACCATGTCGGCGTCCTGCTCGATGGCGCCCGACTCGCGCAGGTCGGAGAGCTGGGGCCTCTTGCTGTCTATGGCGCTCTTCTCCGACGTTCGCCCCTCGACGTTTCGGTTGAGCTGGCTCAAGGCTATGACCGGGATGTTGAGCTCTTTGGCCAGGCCCTTGAGCGACCGCGAGATCATCGAGACCTCCTCCTGGCGGCTGCCGGGCTTCATTGCCGAGGCTGTCATGAGCTGCAGGTAGTCTATGATGATGCACTTGATGTCGTGCTTCTTCTTCAAGACGCGCGCTTTCGAGCGCAGGTCGAAGACGGAGAGGCCTGGCGTGTCGTCGATGTATATCGGGGCGTTGCGCAGTCGGCCTATGCTGCTGTTGAAGTGGTTCCACTCGTCGCCGGTCAGGCGTCCGCTCTTGATTTTCTCCGACGTAATCTCGGTCTCGGCCGTCATGAGGCGCTTCACGAGCTCGACGTTGCTCATCTCCAGCGAGAACATCGCGATGGGCGTGTTGTGGTCTATGGCCATCTTGCGGGCCATGGAGAGGACGAACGCCGTCTTGCCCATGGCCGGGCGCGCCGCTATGACCACCATCGTGGCGGGCTGCCACCCAAGCGTTATCTCGTCGATGCCGTGGAAGCCGCTGGCCAGGCCGCTGAGCTGGTCTTCGCGCTTGGCGGCGGCTTTCATCTGCTCTATGGCCTCGTCGATGGTGGAGCTGATCTGGATGACGTCGCGCTTCATGCTGCCCTGCGAGAGGGTGAAGAGGTTGTTCTCGGCCTCCTCCATGATGTCCTCGACGTCTTTCGACTCGTCGTAGCCGCTCGTAATCATGTCGCCGCCCAGGTGGATCAGCGACCGTTGGAGGTACTTTTGGAAGATTATCCGCGCGTGGTACTCGATGTTGACCGCCGCGCCGACGCGGCTGGTCAGTTTGGCGATGTAGACGCGCCCGCCGACGGCTTCGAGTTCGCCCGACTTCTTGAGCTCCTCCGTCATTGTGAGCATGTCTATGGGGGCCATGCGGGCGTTGAGGCGCAGCATGGCGCTGTAGACGCGCTGGTTGGCCTCGGTGTAGAAGTGCTCGGGCTGCAGAATCTCGACGACGTTCTGCATGGCGTCCTTGTCGAGCAGGATGGCGCCCAGGACGGCCTCCTCAAACTCCAGAGCCTGGGGAGGGACTTTCCCGCCGAGGGAGGCGAAGGCCGCCGCGGAGTCCGATGCCCGCACTTCGCCTGTGCTTTTCTTTGCCATATGTGTGTTGACTGAAGTCTTGACGAACGCGAAAATACTCCGTCTGCGCCTTTTGGAAGCCGCTGTGGCTCCGCAAAACGCCAACATTCGCCCGACGTGGCAACCAACAGGGTGCTGTCAGTTGCCGCGGGAGGTCTCGCCAAGACAACCGACAGCCCGGACGAGTTAGCACTAGTCCGGGCCGCCGTGTGTGGAATGCGTATAAGTTGAGTGTGTGTGGCTTTTTAGGCTTTCTTTATCTCGACAAGCAGGTCGTCTTTGCTGACGTTCTGCCCCTCGCGCACGCCAACCGCGACCACGATGCCTTTCGTCGTGGAGCTCAGCGTGTTCTGCATCTTCATGGCCTCCAGCACGAGAAGCGGGTCGCCCGCCATCACCTCCTGCCCCTCGCGGACGTGGACGGAGATTATCTTGCCGGGCATCGGGGCCCTGAGCTCCTCGTTCTCGTTCGCGGGCTTGTTGGCGGCTAGGATTTGGCGGCGCTTGAGCGAGAACGGGGTCTCGACGGTGAAGTGGTAGCTCACGCCGTTCACCACAACCTCATAGGTGTTCTGCTTCACCGAGACGACCTCCACCGGGTAGCGTACGCCCTCGCAACTCAGCAGGGTGATGCCGTCCGCCTCCTCAATCATCTCGACTTTGAGCTTGCGCCCCTTCGAGCTGAACTCATATTGGTTCTTGACCTGGAACTCGTAGTTCTGCTCGCCATTCTCGCCCACCGCTATCAGTGTGCGGTTCTGGATGTTTACGCTGTTGTTTTCCATGATTTCTTGCCTGTTCTTTTAGAGGTGGCGGATGCGTTTTTGCAGAACCCAGGGGTCTACGTTCGCTTCGGGCTGCTCCGTGGTGTCGCCAGAGAAGTCGCTGTCGTGGTTGTAGTTCGAGACGGCGAGCAGGGCGGCAATGAGCTCCTCGTGGTCCTCGTGCCACACTAGGCTGTCCATGCAGGTCTCGATGAACGAGGTGTTGAAGTCGCCCTTGCGGTAGACCTCGTTGTGGAGGACGGCCTTGTCGAACGGGATTGTGGTCTTGACGCCCGTGACGACGAAGTGCCCCAACGAGTGGAGGGCCGTCTCGATGGCCTCCTCGCGGGTCTCGCCGTGGACGATGAGCTTCGCAATCATCGAGTCGAAGAAAGGCGTTATCTCCGTGCCGACGCGCACTCCGGAGTCTATGCGGATCCGGTTGTTCGACGGCAGGCGCAGGTTCTTGATGATGCCGATGCTCGGAGTGAAGCCCGACTGGACGTCCTCGGCGTTGATGCGGCACTCAATCGACCACCCGTTCAGCTTGATGTCCGACTGCTCCACAGGCAGGCGCTCGCCAGAGGCAATGAGGAGCTGAAGCTCGACGAGGTTGAGGCCCGTAATCATCTCGGTCACGGGGTGCTCGACCTGAATCCGAGTGTTCATCTCCATGAAGTAGAAGTTGCCGCCCTTGTCGAGCAGGAACTCCACGGTGCCCAGGCTCTCATATTTGGCCTCTTTGGCCAGTCGGACCGCCGCGGAGGTTATCTTCTCGCGCAACGCGTCGTCGAGTGCCGGCGACGGGGCCTCCTCTATGAGCTTTTGGTGCTTGCGCTGGATGGAGCACTCCCTCTCGCCCAGGTGTACGACGTTCCCGAACTTGTCCGCCACAATCTGCACCTCGATGTGCTTCGGGTTCTCGAGATATTTCTCGATGAAGACCGTCGGGTCGTTGAACGCCGTCTGCGCCTCGTGGGTGCAGAGGTTGTAGTTCGTGCGGACCTCGGCCTCCTCACGGCAGATGCGCATCCCGCGTCCGCCACCGCCAGTGGCGGCCTTGATGATGATGGGGTAGCCAATGCGGTTCGCCTCCGCGATGGCGGCCTCGGCGGTCGGAATCCCGCCCAGGGTGCCGCCAAGCATCGGGACGTTGCTGCGGCTCGCAATCTCTTTGGCGACAATCTTGTCGCCCATGGCGTGGATTATCTCTGGAGACGGCCCGACGAAGACAATCCCGGCGTCGCGGCAGGCGGCGGCGAAGTCGGGATTCTCCGACAGGTAGCCGTAGCCGGGGTGCATGGCCTCGATGTTGTTGTCCACCGCCAACTTGACCAGGTTCTCGATGTCGAGGAATTCCGGGATGGAGCTGCCGGTGTTGGGGAAGTCGAGGATGCGGTCCACCTTTTGCAGGTAGACGGCGTTGGGCTCCTTTTTGGTGCGTATGGCGTAAGTCCGGATGCCCATGCGTTTGGCCGTCCGGGCAATGCGTATTGCTATCTCGCCACGATTTGCAATAAGTAACGACTTGATCATCGATATGGTTTTTATCGCCGCTTCTCCGCTCGCGCGTCGGCATGGGCGGTCGGGTGGTGCGCGGGGCCTCGCCTATGGGCGAGACCCTGCGGCGCCCGATTGGGGCGGGAAAAGACACTATGGTTGTCCGCTCGTCGGGGGGCTGCGAAGCTGCGCCTCGGACGGCCTAGAGCGGGATGTTGCCGTGTTTGCGCCGGGGCAGGCTGACCGACTTTTTGTCGAGGCTCTTCAGCGCCCGGTAGAGCTTGATGCGCGTGTAGGCGGGGTCGATGACCTCGTCGACGAAGCCTTTCTCGTCGGCTATGTAGGGGTTCGTCACCTCCTCGCGATATTTCGCCACGAGCTCCCTCTTCAGCGCGGCGGGGTCTTCAGCCTCGGCCAGCTCCTTGCGATAGAGGACCGCAATAGCGCCGTCGGGACCCATGACGGCAATCTCGGCCGTGGGCCACGCAAAGCTGAAGTCGCCGCCAATCCCCTTGGAGTTCATGACGATATATGCGCCGCCATAGCTCTTGCGCAAGATAACTGTCAGCTTCGGGACTGTGGCGCGCGTGTAGGCGTAGAGCAGCTTGGCGCCGTTGCGGATTATGCCCAGGTGCTCCTGGTCGGTGCCGGGCAGGAAGCCGGGCACGTCCTCGAACGTCACGATGGGAATGTTGAACGAGTCGCAGAAGTTGATGAAACGCGCGCCTTTCACGCTGGAGTCGATGTCGAGAGAGCCGGCCATGACCTTGGGCTGGTTGGCGATGACGCCGATGGTGTAGCCGCCCAGGCGAGCGAAGCCCACCACGATGTTCTGCGCGAAATTCTCCGCGACCTCGAAGAAGCGGCCCTTGTCGACGACGAGCTTGATGACGTCCCGCACGTCGTAGGGCTTGTCGGGGTCTTCCGGCACAATGTCGCGCAGGTTCGGCTCGATGCGGTCGGTCGGGTCGTCGTTGGGGACGTAGGGCGCGTTCTCGATGTTGTTGGACGGGATGTAGGTCATGAGTTTCTTGATGCCGAGAATCAGGTTGGCGTCGTCCGAGTAGACGAACTGCGCCACGCCCGACTTCGAGCTGTGGACTTTGGCCCCGCCCAGCTGGTCGGTCGTGACCTCCTCGTTGAGCACCTGCTTCACCACGTCGGGCCCCGTGACGAACATGTAGCTCGTCCCCTCGGTCATGAAGATGAAGTCGGTCATGGCCGGCGAGTAGACCGCGCCACCCGCCGCCGGGCCCATGATTGCCGAAATCTGTGGCACCACGCCCGAAGCCAGGACGTTGCGGCGGAATATGTTGGCGTAGCCGTTGAGGCTCGAGACGCCCTCCTGGATCCTGGCCCCGCCCGAATCGATGAGGCCTATCACCGGGCAGCCCGTCTTGAGGGCCATGTCGTGGGCCTTGACAATCTTCTGCGCGTGGATGGCGCCAAGAGAGCCGCCCATCATGTTGAAGTCCTGAGAGTAGGCGTAGACCTGGCGACCGCCAATCGTGCCGTAGCCCGCAATGACGCCGTCGCCCATTGCCGATTTCGTCTTGCCGAACGTCGAGCCCGCCGACGGCACGAACGCGTCGAACTCCTCGAACGAACCCTCGTCGAAAAGCATCAGTATACGCTCCCGGGCTGTCAGCTTGCCACGATTGTGCTGCTTTTCGTAGTACTGGTCGTTATACTGCTTCTCCAGCTTCTCCTGGCGAGCCAGGAACTTGTCGTATGCCAATCCCATCAAATATCATTGTTACTCGCTCGTCGCGGAGTCGCCGCCCGCCAATGCCGTGACGCACAGACTCCTTGACAGGACAACACTCCAACCCCGCTTTCGCCTAGGGTTGAAGTGATGCCGCCGTGCGGATAATTAATCTACAAAGTTATAAGTATTAGGGTTTGCCCCAAAAGAATTCTCAGAAACATTGTCAGCGGGTAGACCGTGGCGTAGGCCGTAGACTGGGCCTGGACGGGGCTGATGCTGTTCGCGAACTCAAGCGCCGGGGGGTCGGTCATCGAGCCGGCGATGAAGCCGCATATCTTGAGGTAGTTGACCTTGAGCAGATGGGCGACGATGCCGACCGTGAGGATGGGGACGACAGTGACCACGACGCCATAGAGCACCCACCAGTAGCCGCCGCTGACGAATGTGTTGACAAACGTCCCGCCGGCGCCCAGGCCGACGCACCCCAGGAAGAGGCATATGCCCATCTCGCGGAGCATCATGTTGGCCGCTGTGTTCATGTAGAACGAGAACTTGCCGATCCGGCCCTTCCACCCCAGCAGGATGGCAATCAGGAGCGGGCCGCCGGCCAGGCCCAGCTTGGCCGGCGCGGGCAGGCCGGGGATGAAGAACGGTATCGAGCCGACGAGCAGGCCGAGCGTTATGCCCAGGAAGAGGGCTATGATGTTGGGGTGCGACCACTCGTGGATGGAGTCGCCTAGCTCGTTCTTTATCTCTTTCATCACTTCGCGCTTGCCGACCACGCGCACGGCGTCGCCAATCTCCAGCGTCGTCTCCTTGGTCGGCATAATCTCCATGCCGGTGCGGTATATGCGCGTGATGTTGGCCGGGTAGCGGCGGAAGATGCCGATCTGGCCTATGGTCCGTCCCGCCATGCGGGGGTTCGTGACCATGAAGCGCTGCATGGCCAGGTCGCCGTCCACCTCGCGCTTCTGCCCAATCTCCACCTCGCCAAACTTGAGGCGCAGGTCTTCGATGTTGCTGCTGTTCGCCACGCCGTGGATGATGTCGCCGCGCTTGATCTCGGTGTTGGCGGTGCAGGCCAGGAGCTCGCCGTTGCGCTCGATGCGCGAGAATGTGAACTCCTTGTCCACGAAGTCGCTTATGTACTCAATCGTGCGGTTGAAGAGGTTCTCGTTGGTGACGCGGACGACGACGCTCTCCAGCTGGTCGCCGGTGTTGATGCTGTCGTTGTAGGCCTTGACCTCCTTGTCGATCTTGATCCGGAAGACCAGGCGGATCACAATCATGGTGAGCAGGATGCCCACGACGCCAAGCGGGTAGGCCATGGCGTAGGCCGAGCCGAGGACCGAGTCGTCTATCATGCTGCCGGGGTTCGCGGCGTTGTAGTCCGCAATGACCTGCTTGGCCGCGCCCAGGCCCGGCGTGTTGGTGACGGCGCCGCACATGATCCCGGCCGCCACGTTGGCGTCCACGCCCCCGAAGTAGTGGAAGCAGAGCGTGATGCCGAAGCCCATGAGGATGATGGCCACGGCCAGGCCGTTGAGCAGCAGGCCGTCGCTGCGGAACGAGCTGAAGAAGCGCGGGCCGACATCGATGCCGATGGCGTAGACGAAGAGGATCAGTCCGAACTCCTGGGCGAAATGGAGCATGTTGGGGTTGACGCGGGCCCCGAAGTGAGCCAGGATGATGCCGGTGAAGAGGACGCCGGCAATGCCTAGCTTCACGCCCGCAATTTTCAGTTTGCCGAGGGCAGACCCGACAAAACCTGTCAGGCAGATGAACAACAGCGAAGAGGCTATGCCGTTGCCCGTGAACAGGTCTACTAAGAAATCCATTGCAAAACGATTAACGCCATCGCCGACGCGTTGCCAACGCCGCCGGCTAGGCGCGAGAGTTGATTTTTTTGTCGGCGCAAAGGTATAGAAAATAATCACGATTACGTGCTGCACTGAACGAAAGTGTAGCTGCGCCGCCGCCGTCCCTATTTTGCGTGGAGAACCCCTGCGTCGTCAGACCGTTCGGCGCGTGCGTCGTAGTCTTTTTTGCTAACTTAGCGGGCGAACCAATTCTCTAAAGCCCAATCATGAAATTCCCGGTAGGCATACAGACTTTCGAGACGATTCGCCGAGACGGCTACGCATACGTGGACAAGACCGCCCTCGTCCACAAGCTGGCGAACAACGGCAAGGCATATTTCCTCAGCCGCCCGCGGCGCTTCGGCAAGAGCCTCCTCGTCTCGACGCTCGGCGCGTACTTCAGCGGGCGCAGGGACCTCTTCGAGGGCCTGGCGATGGAGGGCCTGGAGACCGCGTGGGACAAGCACATCGTCCTGCACCTCGACTTCGGCGACGGGGACTATACGCGCGTCAGCAAGCTGGAGGAGCAGCTCACCCTCTTCGTGACGAAGTGCAAGAGGGAGTTCGGGATAGAGACCACGGCATCGAGTCCGGATCTCCAGTTCTCGGAGATTATCGAGGCGGCGCAGAAGATATACAACCGCGGCGTGGTAGTCCTTATCGACGAGTATGATAAGCCGTTGCTCGACGTGTTGGGAGTTGGTGCTAAGGTCACTGTGGACGGCGACGTGCGCAGCCTGGAGGACTTCAACCGCACGACGCTCAAAGGCTTCTACGCCGTCCTCAAGAAGCAGGAGCGCAACCTGCGCTTCGTCCTGCTTGCGGGCGTGACGAAGTTCGCGCAGGTGAGCGTCTTCAGCGGGCTGAACAGCCTCAACGACGTCAGCATGGACGCCCGCTACGAGACCCTGTGCGGCATCACGCCCGGCGAGCTGGAGGAGGTCTTCG
>CAZHOT010000007.1:158744-165562 GCA_964534235.1 uncultured Marinilabiliaceae bacterium | reverse complement strand
AAAGCCCCAAAGGGGCGATATGTGTCAGCCTAGGGCGTAAGCCCTAGGACAAGGGCGGAGAGGGAGACAACAGACCAATGCACAATGGACATCCGACCGGGGGGGGCACCACGCCACTCAAAGCCCCAAAGGGGCGATATGTGTCAGCCTAGGGCGTAAGCCCTAGGACAATGCACGACATATGACAAGGGGCGACATATGACAAGGCGTGAGCCCTAGGACAAGGGCGGAGAGGAAGACAACAGACCAATTGACAGTTGACAATTGACAATTGACATCCGACCGGGAAGACCGTGGAGGGAAACGCCACGCCACTCAAAGCCCCAAAGGGGCACCTATGGGGCGTCAATACGTTTAAGTTGCCCTAGGGCTCACGCCCTAGGCTGTCTCATGCCGCCCCGTTGGGGCTAGGGGTGGCCGCAGGAGTACAGACCATGCCCGCCAAAAGCCCCCACAGACGACCAAGTCATGCTTTCGCGCTACGCGAGTTCGACAGGCTAAGCGCGACATGCGTCCGCATGAACATAATTCGGGAATTATCACTACCTTTGCCGAGCTAAAGCGATGGTTCCGTAGCTCAGCTGGATAGAGCAACAGCCTTCTAAGCTGTGGGTCTTGGGTTCGAATCCCAACGGGATCACGAAGAGCCGCAACAGTCGCGGCACATCGGGCGGGACGGTATAGGGCCGTTCCGCCTGTTTATTTGTTTTTTTGGGGGGGCCATGCGCTTGCGGGCCACGGCAAAGGAGTCGCGCCCCGGTTGAGCGCCGCTTCACACCTCATGGGGGCTATCGGCTACTTTTCGTAACTTTGCCACCTGTAGACAAGACACAAAAAGCACCTGAGACAGAAAAAATATGGCACAAGTGGCTAGCGCATCGGAACAGCAAGACAACGCCGGCGTATTCGACGAGGCAAAGACGACCCTCCTGTCGGGCTACTACACGGGCATCATCGGGGCCCTGGGCGAAGACACAAGCCGCGAGGGGCTCCAGAAGACCCCGACGCGCGCGGCCAAGGCCATGCAGTTCTTGCTCAAAGGCTACGCTGAGGACCCAGAGGCAATCTTGCGGCAGGCCATGTTTCGCGAGAACTACCAACAGATGGTGGTTGTCAAGGACATCGAGGTCTACTCGCTGTGCGAGCACCACCTGTTGCCGTTTTTCGGCAAAGCCCACGTGGGCTACATCCCCCGCCACCACATAACAGGCCTGTCGAAGCTCCCGCGAGTGGTGGACGCCTTTGCGCGCCGTCTGCAAGTGCAGGAACGGCTGACGACGCAGATAAAGGAGTGCATCCAGACGACGCTGAACCCGCTTGGCGTGGCCGTGGTGATTGAGGCGCAACATATGTGCATGCAGATGCGCGGCGTCCAGAAGCAGAACGCCGTGACGACGACCTCTGACTTCACGGGGGCGTTCTTGACCAACAAGGCGACCCGCGAGGAGTTTTTCAGCATAATAGGGCGGCGGATGCACTGAGGGCGGGGAATTAAGTTCCGGCCATAATCCGCATTTGAAAACCACCCGGGGCAAGTCTCGCCCGGGGTGGTTTGTCGTCGCCCCCCCCGACACCATTCTGAAGCCCACACAGACGGGGACAGAAAAATGGCGGCCGACTCCAAGGACATGGACATCGGCCGCCACAGCGGGAAAGGAGCCGGCAAAAAATCTATAAACCCTCCCGGCGAGCGTCGCCGGGGCGGCCGCGCCGCCGAGCGCCTATCGGCGCACGGCGGTAGCGGCTCACATGACGAGTTTGTAGCCTTTGCCGTGTACGTTTATAATCTCTACCGTCGGATCGTCTTTGAGGTGCTTGCGAAGCTTGGTTATGTATACGTCCATGCTCCGGGCGTTGAAATAGTTGTTGTCGTCCCAAATGGTCTTTAGGGCATAGTCCCTCTCCAAGACCTTGTTGGCGTTGGCGCACAGAAGCTTCAGCAGGTCGCTCTCCTTGGTGGTGAGCTTGATGACGTCCTCGCCGTCGATGAGCTGCTGCTTCTGCGTGTCGAACTTATAGCGTCCGAGCTTGTACACGTCGAGAACCGGGCTCTCGCCCGACGTGCGCCGCAAGATTGCCTCGATGCGCATGATGAGCTCCTCCATGCTGAACGGCTTGGTGAGGTAGTCGTCGGCTCCGAGCTTGAAGCCCTGCAAGACGTCCTCCTTGACGTTGCGGGCCGTGAGGAATATGATGGGCACGTCAACATTAGCCATTCTCACCTCCTTGGCCAGCGTGAAGCCGTCTTTCTTGGGCATCATGACGTCGAATATGCAGAGGTCGTACTTGTCGTTGATGAACATGTTGTATGCCTCCTCGCCGTCGTGAGCCAGATCGGCGGCGTATTCCTTTGCTTGGAGGTATTCGCACAGCAAGACCCCAAGGTTGCTGTCGTCCTCGGCAAGAAGAATCCTATGCTTTCTCTTGTCGTCCATATCTGTTACTTTATTAAAGGCAAATATATATCAAATTTAGTTCCCACGCTAAGCTCGCTCTCGACAGAAATCTTCCCGCCCATGTCCTCGACAATCTTCTTGACGTAGGCCAGTCCGAGGCCGAAGCCCTTGATGTCGTGACGGTTCCCCGTCGAGACGCGGTAGAACTTCTCAAAGATTCTCTTCAGGTCGTCTTTTGATATTCCCATGCCATTGTCCTTGACCGAGATGACGACCCCGCCGTTGGCGTTGTGGGTCCACACGTTGAGCATCGGCGCGTCGCGCCTGTACTTGAAGGCGTTGTCGAGCAGGTTGAAGACGACGTTGGTGAAGTGCAGCTCGTCGACATTGACCACGGCGGGTGCCGCCTCCAGCCTCTCGTTGATTTCGCCATTGACGCTCTCGACCTTGACCCTGAAGCTGTTGACCACCTTGGCGACAATCTCGTTGACGTCGTGGGGCTCCATCTTGAGACGCCCCTTGCCCCTGTCGAAGCTCGCCATTTGCAGAATCTTCTCGACCTGCAAGGTCAGCCTCTTGCCCTCGTCGATGATTATGGCGGTGTTGCGCCGTATGAAGTCGGGCTTGACGCTGTCGGCCAGGTCCCGCAACATCTGCGCGGCGAGCGACATTGTGGATATTGGCGTCTTGAACTCGTGCGTCATGTTGCTTATGAAGTCGTTCTTTATGTCGTCGAGCTTCTTCTGCCTGAAGACGGTGACGACGGTGAAAGTCGAGAGCAACAAGACCACGAGCCCGAAGAAGAGCGTCGGCACAATCAGCGCGGCGAGTCCGCTCACGATGTCGGGGCTTTCGGGGAAGTAGACCCTGACGAAGTGCGAGCGGGCGTGCACATCGTTGGGATAGAGCCTCTTCTCGTATACTTTGGCGTTGTCGGCGGCCGACCTGTAGGCGGGGCTGGAGAACGACATCTGCCCTGCCGAGTTGAAGACCGCGAACTCGTAGGCCGCGGATATCCCGTTGTCGGCGAACTGCTGCATGAGCAGCGCGTCGAGCCTCTGCGGGTTGACGCGCACCTCTATGGGCTTGCTCTCGAAGACGCTCTTGGCCTGCTTGGCGTGCAGGTATCTCAACTTGCGGAGCAGGACATTGCTGAGCATCATGTAGGCGTTGCTCACCATGTCGTCTCCAAAGACGTTGCGGACGTCCACCACGCCGGCGTCTGCCGAGATAAGCGCCCCCGCCCTCGTGGCGTCTAGCTTGTAGAAGCCGAAATTGTCGAGCTTGAAAGTGAGGGCAATCTCCTCGGTGGCCGCGCTGGCGCCGTCTCCCCTGCTTCGCATGAAGACCGACGGGTCGCGCGCGGGCGACGAGCCCCTGTCCATCCGCAGCTCCATAATCTCGTCGGTCTCCAGGCGCGCCACGACATTGTCGATGCACTTGAACACAATCTGGTCGAACTGGTTGCCACGGAGCTCGTAGGCGTCCATGATCCACCTGACCTGCATGAAGACAAGACCCACGAACGCCAGGGGCAAGACCACGCACACCCAAGATATGACCTTTTTGCCCATGCTAACAAAGTTAAAGAATTTTTGCCTAACGGACGCAAGGCAAAAAAAAGACGCGGGGCTAGATTGAGCTCCGCATCTCCAAAAGGGTGATCCGTCTGGGGCTCGAACCCAGGACCCCAACATTAAAAGTGTTGTGCTCTACCAACTGAGCTAACGAATCGCCTCGTAAAAAGGAAGCCTCTTCGGCGTTTCCGAGTGCAAAAGTAGAATTTTTATTGTTCCGCGCCAAGTGGCGTCGGCACATTTCTCCTACAAATCGTAGGGCGTCTGCTGATAGACGTAGTAGTTGAGCCAGTTGGAGAAGAGCAGATGGCTGTGCGCCCTCCAGGTCTTCGGGGGTGTCCGCTCGGGGTCGTCGTCGGGGAAGTAGCCGCACGGCACCTTGATTGCCAGGCCTTTGCCGACATCGCGCAGGTACTCCTCTTTGAGCGTGTCGCGGTCGTACTCGGAGTGACCCATGACGAAGACCCTCCTGCCGTCGCGCGAGAGGGCCACATAGGGGCCGGCGACGTCGGAGTAGGAGAGCAGCTCAAGGTCCGGACACGCCTCGACATCGGCGCGCGAGGTGCCGGTGTGGCGCGAATGGGGCGCCAGGAAGACATCGTCGAAACCGCGGACCAGCGGGACACGCGGGTCGACAACCTTGTGGGCAAAGACCCCGAACATCTTCTCCGGCAAGGTGAACTTGGGAATGGAGTAGTGGTAGTAGAGCCCCGCCTGGGCGCCCCAACAGATATGGAGCGTGCTGGTCACGTTGGTCGTGGTCCACTCCATAATCTCGCACAGCTCGTCCCAATAGTCCACCTCCTCGAAAGGCAGGAGCTCGACGGGCGCGCCGGTGATTATCATGCCGTCATACTTGCGCCAGCGCACCTGGTCGAAGCCGACATAGAAAGAGCCGAGATGCTCCGCCGAGGTGTTCTTGGAGGTGTGCGAGCGCACCATCAGCAGGTCTACGACGACTTGCAGCGGCGAGTTGGAGAGGGCCCGTAGCAGCTGCGTCTCCGTCGTAACCTTGTTGGGCATGAGGTTGAGGATCAGGATCCGCAGGGAGCGTATGTCTTGCGCCATGGCCCTCGCCTCGCCCATGACGAAGACCCTCTCGGACTCCAGGACCTGCTTGGCGGGCAGCGCGTCGGGGATGCGTATCGGCATTGTGTCTGTAATGATTAGGAACGCAAAAGTAGCGAAAAAAATGGCTAATTTGGGGTCATGAAACTGACACGCGGCAGCCGGGTGCTTGTGAGCGCCCTCGACTGGGGCCTGGGGCACGCCTCGCGCACGTCGGCCATCGTCTCGACCTTGCGCGGCCGGGGCTGCGCCGTGACGCTGGCCGGCAGCGGGCGTTCGCTCGACCTGCTCCGTGCGGACCACCCCGACCTGCCCGCCCTGCGCCTGGCATCATTCTCGCCAAGGCTGAGCCGCGGGAGACGGCAGTGGGTGAAAATCGGCCTGCAGGTCCCCATGTTCCTATGGCGGATATTGACAGAGCGCTGGCGGACGCGGCGCATGGTGGACAGCCTCGCCCCCGACCTCATCGTCTCAGACAACCGCTATGGCGTGTGGGACAGACGTTGCCGCAACGTCTTGATATGCCACCAGTTGCATCCCAAGGTTGGCGAGGGGTGCCCCGCGTGGGTAGAAAGTTTCGTGTCTGCCGTCTTGCGCCGACTGATGCAGAGGTTCGACGCCGTCCTCGTCCCCGACGTCCGCATCGGTGGACTTAGCGGCTCGCTGTCCGCCGGGGGGGCGCAAGGTCTGCGCGCCCACTGCGTGGGTCTGCTGTCGAGACTGCCGACGGCGACCGCCGAGACGGAGCCCC
This sequence comes from uncultured Marinilabiliaceae bacterium, assembly GCA_964534235.1. Classification (GTDB taxonomy): domain Bacteria; phylum Bacteroidota; class Bacteroidia; order Bacteroidales; family Marinilabiliaceae; genus W3P20-009. The sequence goes on along the minus strand of CAZHOT010000007.1, from coordinate 159,770 downwards.
CCATAGAGTGGCTCGGCATCGTATCGGGGCCCGAACCCCAACGCTCGCTCTTCGAGGCTGAACTGGCGCGGCGCCTGGGTCGCGAGACGGGGCGCCGCGTGATTGTGTGCGGACGGCAACCGGGCATACGAGACGAGGCAGTGGACGACAACGGCGTCGAAATGGTGAGCCACGCCACGGCACCGCGCCTGCGGAGCCTCATAGCGGCAGCCAGGCACATTGTCTGCCGCTCCGGATATAGCACCATCATGGACCTGGCGGCGCTGGGGCGGCGCGCCGAGCTAGTCCCGACCCCTGGGCAGGCTGAGCAAGAGTACCTGGCCCGACGGCTGAGAGGAACTGACGGATGGACGTGAGCCAGACCGGCGAAAGAGCCAACCAGACCAAATACTAGAGAAGAGAGAGAGAAGATGGAAAAAATCGCACTTATCGTAACGGCGATACTCGTCGTAGCCGGCGCATTCAGCTACAAACTTCGCCGCCAGCTCAAAGAGGAACACGACGAGGAGCACGCCATCGATGCATTGCGCCAACTGCTCTTCCCCGGCGACAAGTCGGAAGAGGAGTGCGAAGCGGTGGTGAGCGACATAGTGAGCATGACCAGGAACCGCCTCTCGCGCGACGAGGCGCTAGACTACTACCTTAAGATAAAGGGGCTTCAGCTTATGGACTTGAACACCATGAACGACATCGCCATCCGCCACTACCTGATGGAGCCCACCAAAGCCAGGCTCCACCACAGCGAACTCGTCCCGTTCTACGAGAAGTATCTGAACCTCGTGCCGACCAAGGGGCAGAGCGCAGTGTGAGGGGGGGCTTCATTCAAGAGGGGACGCGCCATTCCAGGGGGACGCATTATTCCCAGGAGGGACGCGCCATTCCAGGGGGACGCATTATTCCCAGGGAGGACGCGCCATTCCAGGGGAGGACGCGCCATTCCAGAGGGAGGGCACGCCATTCCAGGGGGAGGACACGCCATTCCAGGGGGAGGACACGCCATTCCAGGGGGAGGACACGCCATTCCAG
>CAZHOT010000007.1:14293-158644 GCA_964534235.1 uncultured Marinilabiliaceae bacterium | reverse complement strand
GGGAGGACACGCCATTCCAGGGGGAGGACACGCCATTCCAGGGGGAGGACACGCCTATCCTAGGGCTCACGCCCTAGGCTGACCTATGTCGCCCTTACAGGGCTCTGAGGCGCATGGGCGTCATAGGGAGACATCAAGAGAATGCGACACAACAATGGGGAATGCGTCGTACCAAAGGAAGGCGTCATACCTAGGGTCACGCCCTCGGATGACGCATATCGGTACTTCAGGGCTCTGAGGCGCATGGTGTGGGACTGACGCACGAGGCGCAGGTCTCTCCAGATGCCTCGTCGGGACAATCGTGGTCTGTCGACGACGGACGGCTGGCAAGCTCGATGTCGCCGTGCTCAATGCCGCCCAGGACCCTCTCGGCCGCCATCTGCTCGGCCTGTTTCTTGGTCCGACCCTCGCCCCTGCCGATGACCACGTCGGCCACTTTGACCTCGGAGACGAAGTTGACCGCCGAGCAGGATACGTCGACGCCGCTGAGCCTGTGCGTCTCGAAGAAGACCTCGACGCCGCTTTGGTCGCCGAGGTTGACAAGACGGCTCTTGAAGTTGTCCTGCCCAAGGTCGCGGCGCGCCTCCTCGATGCGCCTCTCGCTGGCTATGTGGCGGAGGGCGAAGCGACGGACGCGCCCCAAGCCCCCGTCGAGGTAGATGGAGGCGACAAAGGCCTCTAGGGCATCGCCGGGGATGTGGCTCACAGCCAAGTCCTTGCGGGAGCTCACGACAATATACCGGTCGAGACCGAGATCGAAAGATATGGCATTGAGCCGCGCGCGGCACACCATGTTTGAACGCAGCTTCGAGAGGAAGCCCTCGTCGGCCCCGGGGAAACGGTGGAAGAGAATGTCAGTGACGACGGCCTCCAGGATGGCGTCGCCGAGGAACTCCAGCCTCTCGTTGTCGGGCTTGACGCCTCCGGGCTTCAGAGACGCCGCCACAGACTTATGGACAAAGGCGCGGCGGAAGACGGCGGTGGAGCGAGGCCAGTAGCCGGCGGTGCGGTGCAGAAAAAAATAAAACTTTCTTCCCTCGCGGGAAAAAAGTTTTATCAGGTCTTGAAACGTCAAAGTCAGACTCACAGGGCCTTGAAGACAAGAGTGCCGTTGTGGCCGCCGAAACCGAACGTGTTGGACATGGCCGCCCTGACGGTCCGATGCTGAGCCTCGTTGAAAGTGAGATTCAGCTTGGGGTCGATGTCGGGGTCGTCGGTGAAATGGTTGATTGTCGGCGGCACCACCCCCTGCTCGATAGACTTGACGCAGGCAATGGCCTCCAGGGCTCCCGTGGCACCGAGCAGATGCCCGGTCATGGACTTTGTAGAGCTTATGTTGAGCTTGTAGGCGTGGTCGGCGAAGACCTTGCCTATGGCGATGAGCTCGCCTTTGTCGCCAAGCGGCGTCGAAGTGCCGTGGACATTGATGTAGTCGATGTCCTCAGGCTTCAAGCCCGCGTCTTTGAGCGCCGCCGCCATGACCCTCGCGGCTCCGTCGCCTTGCGGGTGCGGGGCCGTGATGTGGTGCGCGTCGGCGGAGTGCGCGCCTCCGACAAGCTCACAATAGATGTGCGCCCCACGTCGGACGGCATGCTCGTACTCCTCCAACACAAGGCTGGCCGCGCCCTCGCCGATGACGAAGCCGTCGCGGTCTTTGTCGAACGGACGCGAGGCTGTCTGCGGGTCGTCATTGCGCGTCGAGAGGGCCTTCATGGCCGTGAAGCCGCCCACGCCGCCCACGGTGATCGGAGCCTCGGAGCCGCCCCCGACAATGGCCGTGGCCCTGCCGAGGCGAATGAGGTCGAAAGCCACGCAGAGCGACGTCGTCGACGATGCGCAGGCCGAGACTGTCCCGAAGTTGGGGCCGCCCAGACCGTTGCGAATCGAGATGTAGCCCGGCGCGATGTCGGCGATAATCTTGGGGATGAAGAACGGGCTGAAGCGCGGCGTGCCGTCGCCCAGAACGAACTCCTTGGCCTCGTCGAAAAAGGTCTTGATGCCACCAATCCCGGCGCCCCATACGACTCCGAACTGGCTACGGTCTTCCTCTTCGAGGTTGAAGGCGGCGTCTGCCAGAGCCTCCTCGGCAGCCACGATGGCATATTGGGTGAAGAGGTCCATCTTGCGGGCCTCCTTGCCAAAAATCTTGCTCCCGTCGAAGCCCTTGACCTCGCAAGCGAACCTGGCCTTGAACTTAGCTGCGTCGAAGTGTGTTATGGGCGCCGCACCACTCACACCGCTAACAAGGCCCTGCCATGTGTCGGCGAGGTTGTTGCCCAGAGGCGAGAGCGCCCCCAAGCCCGTAACTACTACTCTTTTCAGCTCCATAGAATGGCCGTGGAGAGGCTACGCCTGATGCGACTCGATATAGTTGATGGCGTCGCCGACGGTGACGATGTTGCCGGACTCGTCGTCGGGGATTGTGATGCCGAACTCTTTCTCGAACTCCATGATGAGCTCGACAGTGTCGAGAGAGTCGGCGCCGAGGTCGTTGGTGAAGCTGGCGGTCTCGACGACCTCGTTCTCGTCAACACCCAGTTTGTCTACGATAATTGCCTTAACCTTAGATGCAATCTCTGACATGATTTTCTTACGTTTTGGTTAATAATAAGTTCTTAGTAGGCAGGTTCCGCCACGCCGCGCCACCCCTTTCCGGGCCGCCGGGGTCCTCCCGCCGGGGCCTCACACCGGGCCGCGCCGATGGCTCCAGCCACTCCCCTTGGCAGAAGCACTATGGGCGAATGACAATGCAAAGAAAGCAATTAGGACATGAATTTTCAAACGTCGGGGCAAAAAAAAGGGGTTAAGCCACGATTAGTGGCTATATTTACGTCGGCAAAAGGTTGTCGCTGTGCCGCTTGCGCCGCGAGGCCCGCCGCAAAGGCCCGCCCCCCCGCCAGGCACAGACGCGCCCAGTTGCCAGCACGTTAAAAACACTGTCACAAGATGTCCTTACGCCTTAAGCTTATTACGCTTTTCTTCCTGGAGTACGCCGCCTGGGGCGCCTACCTCATATCGATGGGCAACTTCCTGGCCTCGCGTGGCCTGGGCGACACGATAGGCTACTTCTATTCCGTCCAGGGCTGGGTCTCCATTGTCATGCCGCCTCTGTTCGGCATCCTGGCCGACCGCAAGATTGAGGCCCAGCGCCTGCTCGGCCTGTCACACCTGGCGGCCGGCCTCCTCATGATTGCCGTGTTCTACGTCGGCGTCACGACGCCCGACCTCAGATTCTCGGACATCTTCCCGCTCTACAGCCTTTCGGTGGCGTTCTACATGCCGACCCTGGGGCTGTCGAACTCGGCGGCCTACACGGCTATTCAGGGCTCGGGGCTTGACAAAGTCCGCGACTTCCCGCGGATCCGCATCTTCGGGACAATAGGCTTCCTGGTGTCGATGTGGATGGTGGACCTGCTCGGCTTCCAGCAGACGGCGTGGCAGTTCATGGTCAGCGGGGCGTGGAGCGTCGTCCTGGGCCTCTACGCTTTCAGCCTGCCCCGCTGCCCCGTCCGCCAAGGGGCCGACGCCGGCAAGAGCTGGCAGGAGCGGATGGGCCTGGACGCCTTCCGCCTGCTGCGCACCCCGCGGATGCTGCTGTTCTTCCTGTTCTCGATGCTCCTGGGCGTCTCGCTCCAGATAACCAACGGCTACGCCAACCCGTTCATCTCGACCTTTGGCGGCGTCGAGGGCTATGGCGACGCCTTTTTTGCGGAACACGCCAACCTGCTCATCTCCCTGTCCCAAATCTCGGAGACGCTATGCATCTTGCTGATTCCGTTCTTCTTGGGCCGCTATGGGATAAAGACCGTCATGGTGATGTCGATGTCGGCGTGGTTCCTGCGCTTCGGGCTTCTGGGCATCGGCTCGCCGACCATGCCCGGCGTGCTGGCTCTCGTCTTGTCGATGATTGTCTACGGCGTGGCCTTCGACTTCTTCAACATCTCCGGCTCTCTCTTCGTGGACAGCGAAGTCGCCCCGTCGCAACGCTCTAGCGCGCAGGGGCTTTTCATGCTCATGACCAACGGGTTGGGCGCAGCCCTGGGGACCCTCGGCGCCCAGCTCGTCGTGAACCACTTCGTCTACTCCACCCCCGACCCGGCGGAGCAGATTGCGGGGTGGCGAATCTCGTGGGGCATCTTCGCCGCCTACTCGGCCGTGGTGTGCGCGGCCTTCATGCTGTCTTTCAATAGGGCCGGAACAGCCTCCGATAGAGACCCCCGAGGCGCATAAGCTCGTCGTGCGACCCCTGCTCGACAATCCGCCCGCCGTCGAGCACCAGGATGCGGTCGGCGGCCCGCAGCGAGCCCAGGCGGTGGGCGATCACGAAGCATGTGCGCCCCCGCATGAGGTTCGCCATGGCGTCGTGGAGCAGTGCCTCCGTCCGCGTGTCGACCCGGCTCGTGGCCTCGTCGAGGATTAGAATCGGGGCGCGGGCGTGGACGGCGCGGGCAATGGTGAGGAGCTGCCTCTGCCCGTCGCTCAGCGCCTCGCCCTGGTTGGCGAGGCAGGTGTCGTAGCCGTCGGGGAGGCTCAAGACAAAGGCCTCGGCCAAGACCCGGCGCGCACTGTCGGCGACGTCGGGCCGGGCGGGGCGGCGAGTGTCGCCGTAGGCGATGTTGTAGGCCACGGTGTCGGAGAAGAGGACCGCCTCTTGCGGCACCACGGCAATGGAGCGGCGCAGCGCCCGTAGGTCGAACTCCCGGATGTCGACGCCGTCGATGAGGATTCGCCCGCCGCAGACATCGTAGAAACGGCACAGGAGGTTCATTAGGGTGCTCTTGCCGACCCCCGTGGCCCCAACGATGGCTACGACCTGCCCGGGAGAGGCGGAGAACGACACGTCGCGGAGAACCCACTCCCCCGGGCGATAGGCGAAAGAGACCCCCTCGAAATCCACCCTGCCGACGACGGACGGAGCGCACCCCGCCCCGACGCGCCCAGCCACCGACGGGCGCGCGTCGAGAACCTCGAAGACGCGCTCCGCCCCGGCCAACGCCGCCTGGAACGTGCCGACCTGCGCCGCCGCCATATTGACGGGGCGGAGGAACTGGCGAGTGTAGAGCAGGAACGACTGGATGACGCCCACCGACACCGAGCCGCCAAGAGCCAAGAACCCACCGACGGCGGCGACAAGTATGTATGTGGCGTTGTCCAGCACACGGAGCAGCGGCATGAGAATCCCGCTGTTGACCTGCGCCCCCATGGCGACCCGGCGCACGGCCTCGTTGGCCTCCGCGAACCTCGCCTCCCACTCGCGCTCCGCCCCCGCCACGCGCACGGCCCGAAGCCCGCCCACGCTCTCCTCGATGAGGGCGTTGAGGCGACCGTGCGCCTCCTGCTGCATGACGAAAAGGCGGCGCGACCGCGCCACGACGACGCGCGAAAGCACGACGACAACGGGCAACGCCACGCACACCAACAGGGTGAGCGGCGGGCTGAGCGCGCACATGGAGACAATCATGCCGACGACGGAGACCAGTGTGGTCAGCATCTGCACGAGCGTCTGCCCCATGCCGTCGCGGATCATCTCGATGTCGGAGGAGTAGCGGCTCATGATGTCTCCCCGGCTGTTGGAGTCGAAAAAGGTCACGTCGAGCGACATCATATGCTCCATCATCCTCGCCCGCAGACCCGTCACGACCCTCTGCGAGACGACGGTCATGCAGAAGTCTTGCGCCCAGCCGGCGGCCAGAGCGACGACGGAAAGGAGGGTCAGCAGGGCGAGACGCCACGCCAGGCCGTCGGCAGCCCCCCCCGCAGCGACAGCCACGCAGACATCGACGGCCCGGCCAATGACCACCGGCGCCGCCACAGAGACAGATATGCCAACCAATGCGCACAGGCAGACGACGGCGAGCAGGCGCCAATGCGCCCACCAATAGGGCATGAGCCGCAAGAAAGTGCGCACCCCGTCTTTCGCCACAGCCTCCCCCCTCACCATTGCCGGGCCAGATATGCGTCCCTATAGGCCGGGCACTCACTCATGAGCCGCCCGTGCGTCCCCACGGCCACCACCCTCCCCCCGCTCAAGACGACGATGGAGTCGGCCTGGGCCACCAGCGACATCCGCTGCGAGACGAAGAGCGTGGTGCGGCGCGCCGCCAGGAGCCGCCGCCAGATGCGGCTCTCGGTCTCGGCGTCGACCGAGGCCGTGGCATCGTCGAGAACCAGGATGTCGGGATCGGCCGCCAGGGCCCTGGCCAGGCACAGCCTCTGCCTCTGCCCCCCCGACAGGTTCCGCCCGCCCTGCTCCACGACGGCGTCGAGGCCGCCGGGCAGCGAGCGCACGAAGTCGGCCACCGACGCGGCCTCGGCCGCCTCCCAAACCTTGTCCGCGCCGATGCCGGGACGCGCCATGGCGATGTTCTGCCCTATGGTGCCGCGGAAGAGCGTCGGGGTCTGGAGGACGACTGCCACGCGGGAGCGCAAGCCGTCTGACGAGAGCGAGCGCAGGTCGCGCCCCCCGATGGTTATGCTGCCCCGCCGCGGCGCATAGAGCCGGGCCAGGAGGCTGACGATGGTGGACTTGCCCGAACCGACATCGCCAAAAATCGCCACCGTCTTACCCCGGGGGACGACAAACGAGACATCGGAGAGCAGCGGGCCGGCATCGGCATAGGAGAACGAGACGTGGCTGAAGACGACATCGCCATTGACGAAAGCGCCGCCCCTCGCCTCGCCGTCGGCGCCGTCGGCCGGTAGGGACAAGACCTCGGCAATGCGGCGCATCGACGCGCGGGCCTTGGTGACGCTCACTATGACCCTCGACGCCATCATGAACGCCACCTGGACTTGCGCCATGTAGTTTATGGCCGCCATGACCCCTCCCACCCCCACGTGGCCTGCCCCGATGCGCTCCGCTCCAAGATGGACAATGAACACAATCCCGATGTTGATGGCAAAACTGAGCAAGGGCAAGAGACCCGCCATGAGCCTCCCCACGCCGACGGCCTGGCGCATGAGAGCCTCGTTGGCCTGGTCGAAGCGCCGCCTCTCCAAGTCCTCGTTGGCGTTGAGCTTGACGACCCGTATGGCCACGAGCGTCTCGCGCAAGACCGACGCCAGGGCGTCGCGGCAAGACTGCAAGCGCAGAAAGAGCGGATAGGCGCGGCGCATGAGCGAGACGACGCAGAGAAACGACGCCACCATGACCGAGACGACAACCGCGGTCACGCACGCGTCGATGCTCAACGCCATGACCACAGCCCCACAGAAGAGTAACGGAGCGCGGAAGAGAAGCCTCATGCAGGCCTGGACCACCTGCTGGATCCGGCTCACGTCGTCGCCGAGCCTCGTGATGAGCGGCGCCACGCCGAGCCTGTCCACTTCCGCCGCCGGCAGACGGACGATGCGCGCGTAGAGGTCGGCACGCATGGCGGCCCCCATGGAGTAGGCCACGCGCCCTGCGGCGTAGATTGAGAGGATGCCGCCGACGAGACCCAGGAGCATGATTATGACCATCTTGACGCACGTGGGGCGCAAGACGTCGGGCTGTCCTCCCAAAATGCCGCGGTCGACGATGTCGGCCATGAGGGCGGGTTGCTCCAACTCGGCCCACACCTCCAGCAAGACGCAGAACGGGGCGAGGAGGGCCAACAGGGCATGGGGGCGAATGTATCGGAAGACGAGGCGCATCGAAGAGCGGTGGCGGCCCGCACGGCCGCCGCCTTGACGTAAAAGTAGGGATAAAAAACCATTTAACTAATGTTGAGTAGCGCGCCACTCCGAATTAGCTACCTTTGCGCCGATATAAAACAACGAAAACACATATGTTCTTTCAGATGAAGAAGCACCCATTTCTTTCGGCCGCCCTCTTTGGCGGCCTCGCCCTCGTAGCGACAAGCTGCGACAAGGGGGGGGACGACGGCAACAAAAAGATTGACGCCGGCCGTTTTGCCGGGACCACGACCATGAGCGTCACCGGAATGCCCATGACTTTTCAGGTCGCGGACACAATGAGCGTGGATATAGCCGCAGACGACACAGTCCGCATCTCTTTTGCGGCCAGGACTGTGAGCGTACCGCAGATGGGGAACGTGCAGTTCACAATCGGCAAGTTCACGATAGACAGCGTGCTTGTCGCCAAGACGAGCAACGGATACACCCTGTCGCGCGCTAACAAATTCTCCGTCAGCTCGACCATGAAGACCGGAGGGGGGACAGCCGACGTGCCGACCACCGTCAGCGGCAGCTTAGGCAACTCGTCCGTGGCCGACAACAAAGCCAATGTGGTTCTTGAGAATGTCGCCGCAGGGAATATGCCAGTCAAACTGACATTCTCATTCGAGGGGACGAAAACGCAGAACTAGTGAGCAAGGCAAGCGCCGCCCTACGTTGGCTTCCGGCCGCGTTCGTCGTCGGAGTGAGTTGGCACCTGTCTTCGATGCCGACCGTCGAGATGATGCCCCACTTTTTGAATGCGGACAAGGTTGTCCACACCATATGCTACGGCGGGCTTGCGTTCTGCGTGGCGTTGGGCTACGGAGGTGGCGGGCAGAGGGGGCTCCGGGCCCTGATTGTCCCCATAGCCCTCACCGCCGCATATGGCATGATTGACGAGATTCACCAGAGCTTCACGCCCGGGCGCAGTTGCTCGATGCTCGACTGGGTGGCGGACGTGTTCGGGGCGGCGCTGGGGAGCCTGGCCTACCTGCTCGCCGCACGGCTCGTGGGCAAGAGAGGCAACTGACCTTTTTTGTAAAAGGATGGGGGACGCACGGCATCGCGCGTCCCCCACCCTTTTTGCTACAGCGCCGCGGCGGTCATATGCCGCCACATAGCGCACTTCGTATCCTTCGGGGCCACCTCCGGGCGTCAGTTGCCGGCGGCGGGCTTGCCCACCATCACCACGGCCCCATTGGGGGCGATGGCGAGCCGCCCGGTCTTCTTGCCGACCTTGACCTCGGACATCTTCACGTCGTCTACGGTCTTCCCGTCGCTGTAGAGCGTCACGCTCTCGCCGGCGGCGAAAGGCAGCGCCACGTCGAGGCGCAGCGTCTCGGCGGTGCCGTTGATTGCGACGAACCACCACCGTCCGCCACTCTTGCGCGCCAAGACGGCGTAGCGCCCGGGGTAGCCGTCGATGATGCGGGTCTCCTCCCACGTGGTGGGGACGGCCTTGAGGAAATCTACGCACTCCGCCGGGGCGTCGGTGAGGTTGTTGGGCGCCAGGGCGAAAAACTGCATGGGGTTCTGAAAGGCCACCGCCGTGGCGAGCGAGAAGACCTGCGAAGTGCGGCGGAGGTTCCCGCTCCTGTTGTCGCGGCTCATGTGGCGATTGAGGAACGAGCCGCCATACTCCATGCAGCCCACGGCGTTGCGGATGAAGGGATGGAGCGTGGCGCTGCGCGCCTCGATGTCGCAGTGGTGCTGGTCGAAGATGAGGTTCTCGGACGCCAAGACGGCCTCCGAGCCGACATAGTTGGGATACATCCTCTCCCAGCCCCTGGGCAGCGTGGCCCCGTGGAAGATGACGAAGAGGTTGTTGTCGGCGGCGTCGGAGAGGATGTCCTCATAGAGTCGCATGGTCTCCTGCTTGTCTCCGCCGAAGAAGTCGACCTTGATGCCCTTGACCCCGATGGACTTCATCCACCTCATCTGCTCCTTGCGGGTTATGGCCCTGTCCATGAGGTTCGTCGGCCCCTGCACGATGTCGTTCCAATAGCCCGACGACGAGTACCAGAGGACGATGCCGACGCCCTGCGCCTTGGCGTAGCTCACGAGGTCCTCGACACCCTGCCGCCCCAGGTTGACGTCCCACCAATTGTCCACCAGGGCGTAGGAGTATCCCATCTGGCGCGCGAAATCGACATAGGCGCGCAGGTCGGCCTGGTTGATGCTGGCGTCTTGCCACAAAATCCAGCTCCACGTGCCCTTGCCATACTCCGGTTCCCAATCGATGTCGAACTGCGGCTCTACAACATCCCACGTCACGGTCTGCTCCGCCACGGCCATTGGCGAGCCTCCGACTGCGACTGTCCTCCAGGGCGTATGCCCGGGCAGGGACATGGCGGGCTCGGGCGTCCCGTTGCCGTTGTTCTCTTCGGCCATGGGGTAGGCGACGGTGTACGCCCCGTCGGCGTAGTCGGAGAGCCTCGACGCACAGTAGCTGCCGCTCACCCCCGTCTCGCTGACGAGGGCCCAGGCCCGGCCTCCGCCGACCTTGAAGAGGCACGGGAAAGTGAAGCCATGGCCGAAAGCCGACTTGGCGCCCAGGGGCGCGTCGATGGCATACTCCTCCTCGTAGGAGGGCTTGGTGCGCTTCCACCCAATCATGGCGTCGCTCTGCGGCGTGAGGAACGTCGTCGAGCCCTGCGGGAGTCGGAACTCCGTCTGCTCGCTCAAGACGCGCACGCACCCCGTCTCGCCCTGCCGCGGCACGAAGTAGCGGAACGCCACGGCGTCGTCTTCGACCACAAACTCGACGGCGAGCCGCAACCCCTCGGCGCTCTTGGCGAAGAGCTGACACCGGTTGGCGTCTTTGCGGACGCAGCCCTGCTTGATTGTCGGCAGGGAGTAGTCGAACGCTACTTTGGATCGCGCCACGCTGTCCACCGCCATGTTCTCGGCCAGGGAGCCGAAATCGGCTGTCAGCCCGAGCCTCGACGGCTCTATGACGCCCTGCCCATCGAGCGACACGGCGTAGGTGAGCCTCCCCCCGCCGTCGGCGAGCTTCACGACGATGCGCCCGTCGGGCGAGGCGACCTCGGTCTCGACCGCCACGGCGGGAGCGGAAACCGACAAGAGGAACGGCAATAGTAGCTTGATTTTCATATGGCAGGCTTATAGGTTTAGAAAAAACGAACCGTAGGGGACTATCCCTCCTCCTCGACGGTGAAGCCCATGGAGCGGAGGTCGTCCCAGAAGCGCGGGTAGGACTTGGAGACCACGCCGGGGTCCGCAATGCGCACACTCTCCCTGGCTAGGCTGGCCACGGCGAACGACATCGCCATCCGATGGTCCTTGTAGGTCTCGATGGGCTCGTCGGAGGGCTGGCACGTGGCGCCCACCCAACGGATGCAGTCGTCGCCCACGGCCTCCAGGCAGAAACCCAGCTTGCGCGCCTCGGCCACGAGGGCGGCGATGCGGTCGGTCTCCTTGATCCGCAACGAGCGCAGCCCCGTGAAGTGGAACATCCTCCCCATGAGGCAGCACAGGACGACGTAGGTCTGCGCCAGGTCGGGCTGGTTGACAAAATCGTAGAAGAGTGCGCCGTCGGGCAAATCGTCGGGCAGACGCGGCGCGTCTTCAGCTCCCTCTCCCGTCACGGTCGTAATCTTCAGATTGGGCAAGACCGGACGGAAAGAGAGGGCAATGGCCCCCCAGTCCTCCCAACTGGAGAAGACGCCCAGGTGCCTGGCCACATATGTCCCACAGGCGTCGCCCTGCACGCTGGAGGGCGTCCCCTCGCCCGCGGGCGGCAACAGCCCCGGGAGGCAGACGCGCGCGCCGGGACGCAAGGCGGCCATGGCATACCAATAGGACGCGGCGCTCCAGTCGGCCTCGACAGTCTCCTGCCGATAGTCGTAGGCGCCCTCGGCCACGGCCACGGCGCGCCCGTCCCAACACACGTCGGCGCCGAAACGGCGCATGAGGCTGAGCGTCATCTCGATGTAGGGGACGCTCACCACGTCGCCCTCCAACGTCAGCCGAAGCCCCCCGCGGAGCGTCGGGCCAATCATCATGAGAGCCGAGACATATTGGCTGCTGACATTGCCAGGCAAGGAGATCTCCCCGCCCGAGAGCCCGCCCCCGGCGATCCTTAGCGGGGGGAAGCCCTCCTCGCCAAGATATTCAATCGAGGCGCCGAGACGGCGCAAAGCGTCGACGAGCAGGCCGATGGGCCTCTTCTTCATCCTCTCCGAGCCCGTCAGGACGTGCACACCCGGGCGCGTGGCGAGATAGGCGGTGAGGAAGCGCATGGCGGTCCCCGCGGCCCCGATGTCGACATGGGCCAGGTCTGAGCGCAGGGCGCTGAGCAAGACCCGCGTGTCGTCGGAGTCGGACAGGTTGTCGGGGACACGGCCGGAGCCGCACAGCGCCGACAAGATGAGCAGACGGTTGCTGATGCTCTTGGAGGCGGGCAAGACGACCTCGCCGCGGAGGGAGGCCGGCCCCTTGACGGTGTAGACACTCATGGCGCCGCTACATATTGAGGTAGTCTTCCAAGACTTTGCGAATCTCGCCAGGCGCCGCGACCTGGTTCACCTCGACGCTCCCCACGGCCGGCAGGAGGGTGAAGTTTATCCCCGCCCCGTCGTTCTTCTTGTCGTGGGTCATTAGCTCGAGGAGCTCGTCGGCGTCTGCCAACGAGATTTGGGGCTTGCCATAGATGGCGGCGACGCGCCGCGCTAGAGCCTCGGCGACGTCGGCCGGCAACCCCATCTTGTCGCGGCTGAGGAGAATCTCGCAGACCATGCCGTGGGCGACCGCCATGCCGTGGAGGACGGGCCTGGCGTGGCGCATGGCGAAAGTCTCAAAGGCGTGGCCGAAAGTGTGGCCGAAGTTGAGCGCCTTGCGCAAGCCCCGCTCGTGCGGGTCGGCGCGGACGAAATGCTCCTTGATCCGTACGGAGCGGACGACCATCTCTTGCAGGAGGGCGAAGTCGGGCTTCTCGAAAGAGAACGCCAGAAGCCCTTCGAGCTCGGCGGCGTCGCGGATCAGCGCGTGCTTAATCATCTCGGCGAAGCCCGAGAGGAGGTTGCCCCTGTCGAGAGTGCGCAGGAAGTCGGCGCAGAGCAGCACCCGGCTGGCCATGGCGAAGACGCCTATCTCGTTCTTGAGCGAGCCGAGGTTCATCCCCGTCTTGCCGCCTAGCGACGCGTCGACCTGCGCCAGGAGCGTCGTCGGGACGTTGACGAACTCCACACCCCTCTTGAACGTGGCGGCGCAGAACCCGCCGAGGTCGCACGGCATCCCGCCCCCCAGGTTGACGAGCAGGGCGCGGCGCGTGGCCCCCCTGGAGCTGAGGAACTGCCACACGGCGAGCGCCGAGGCATAGTCCTTGTGGTCGTCGGACGACGGGATTGTCAGCACGTGGTCGGCCGGGATTGACGGCTGCTCGCCAAGGAGCGGGAGGCAGTGCCGCCGCGAGCCGTCGTCGGTGAGCAGGAAGACCTGCGCGGGGTCGCGCCCCTGCAGGATTTCCGCCAAGTCGGCGGCGACATCGTCTGTCGCGAAGACGCGGCACTCCTCGGAAACTGTTTTCATATGCTTGTTGTTGAATTGTTTTGCTCGATGCGCTCCAACTGGGCGAATAGCCCCCTCCGCACTTTCGGCGGGACGAGCGTGAGGCCCACGTTGGCGCTCTTGCGCCGCCCGCCATGCCCGACATAGTCGATGTAGAGGAAGTGGAAGCAGAGGAACGAGACCCTCCTCCAGCGCAGGAGCCTGTTGGCGTCGATGGAGTATGTCCTCATCCGCCCCTTGCGGCTGAAAACCTGCTGGCAGGAAATCTCGACATAGCTGTCGTCGGCAATGATGCGAACCTCGCACAGCCCCCCGACCCACACGACGGACAGGAGCGCCAGGAAACAGGCGAGCAGGACCCACCGCAAGGCGCCGAAGGCCACCCCGTCGCCGACGAAAGCCAACGCCACCACTATGCCCAACACCGCGAAGACGGCTCTCATGACGGCCCTAGTGGCCGATGCTTTGCGCCAATCCGTATATTGCATGGCCTCACTGCCTCTTCCTGGTCTCGACAACCTTGCCGTCGCGGACAATGTCGGTTGCCACCAGTTTTCCCTTGTCGTCGTAGTGGAAGCGCGACCCGCTCATCAGGCGGCCGTTGCGGAACTGCCCCGTCTGCTCCTTGCGCCCCGCGGCGTCGTATATGGTGAAGTTGCCCGAGGCCCGGAACTCCCTGCCGCCCGCCAGGGCCTCGCCGCTGGCCACGTCGACCTCCTGCGCCCCCTGGAAATTGCCGCTCTCGTCGTAGTTGCGCTCCATGACCTTGCGCCCCTGCTCGTCGTATATGGAGAGCGGGCCGCTAATCTTGCCGCCGACCCAATTGCCGTCGAAAAGCAGGTTGCCGTTCTCGTGGAAATAGGCCTGCCGGCCCTGCCTCCGGCCGGAGGCGTCGTAGTGGAACTCGCAAGACTTGTTGCCGTTTGGGTGGAAGCGCCCGTAGTCGCCCTCCCAGTGGTCCACGTTCCAATAGCCCCTCTCCATGACCACGCCGTCGGGATAGAAGTAGGCCGCCTCTCCCTTGGGGACACCCTTGGCGAACGTCACCCTGGAGCGGATCACGCCCTCGGCGGATGTCGTCACCCAGACGCCGTCTTTCTTTCCGTCGACATAGCTTCCCTCGTCGACCTTTCCCCCTCGCCCCTCGACTCTCCACCGCCCCTGCCTCACGCCGCCGACGGTCTGGTTCAACGCCTCCGCGTCCTGGGGAGCCTGCGCCGCCGCGCACACCGCCGCCATGGCAAGGAGAACGTTGGATAGTAGGCCTCTGAACATTTTTACACTCATGCAGGGGCAAAAATAACCATTTTAACGAATATGGTCTAAAGGCACAGCGTGAATAATTTGCGAGGGGCCAAAATTGCCGAATGTCGGGGATAATGCCTACTTTTGGAGCGTAATGTCCAAAAGTCAGAATAGCGAGAGCAAGCTGCACCGCATCCTGCGGATGACGGTCTACGTAGACAAATCGTTCGAGCAGCTCTTCACGATACGCTTCACCCCCCTAGGCCTGGCCGTCGTCGTCGGCGCCCTGGCCGTCTCGCTCGTGGCGGGCGTGACGGTCCTCATAGCGTTCACGGGGCTGCGCGAGTACATCCCTGGCTACCCGACGGGCGAGGAGCGGCTGAAGATTGTCAACAACCTCATGCGCGCCGACTCCCTGGCCAACGAGGTGGCCTTGCGCGACAACATGCTCCGCAACCTGCGCCTCGTCCTCCGCGGCGACGACCTGCCCCAAGACGCCGGGGCGCAGGGCGACGGGGCCTCCCGCCCGCAGGTGACGCGCGAGAGCCTGGCCAACCTCAACCGCGCCAAGAGCGAGGAGGAGACGGCTTTCTTGAACGGCGTGGAGAGCGAAGACAAATATGACGTCTCGACAAACGGCTCTGCGGACGACACGGCGGACGACGCCCTGGAGGCCACATTCTTCTTCAGCCCCCTGAAAGGCGTCGTGACCGACCGCTTCGGCACCCGCGAGGGGCACCTGGGCGTGGACATTGCCGCCGGCGACGGGACCCCGGTCATGAGCACCCTGGCGGGGACGGTCTTCTTCGCCGAGTGGAGCGTCGCCACGGGCTACGTCGTCGCCGTCCAGCACGACAACCAGCTCGTCTCGGTCTATAAGCACAACGGGCGCCTGCTCAAGGGGCAGGGCGAGCGCGTCAAGGCCGGCGAGGCCATAGCCATCATCGGCAACTCTGGCGAGCTGACGAGCGGCACCCACCTGCATTTTGAGCTGTGGCACCGCGGCGCGCCCCTCAACCCGGAGAACTACATCGAGTTCGAGGCGGCGAGCGGGGGCGACTGAGCGGCCCGCGGGGCGACGAGACAACAAGGAACAGAACGAGGAAATGGCGAGAGAAGAGAGCGCCGCCCGCCGGGTGGCGATATTGGGAAGCACGGGCTCGATAGGCCGCCAGACGGCGGACGTCTTGCGGATGCACCCCGGCGTGGCCCGCGCCACGGTCCTGGTGGCGAACCGCAGCGTCGAGGCCCTGGCGGCGCAAGCCCTGGAGCTCCGCCCCGACAAGGTGGTCATCGGCGACGCCCGGCTCCGCCCCGCCCTGGAGGCGCTGACGGCGGGGACGGGCATCGAGGTGGCCGGCGGCGCCGAGGCCGTGGAGGACGCCGTCCGCGGCGACAACGTGGACGTCGTGGTCGGTGCCATGGTGGGCTTCAGCGGCCTGGCCCCGACGATGGCCGCCATCGAGGCCGGCAAGGACATAGCCCTGGCCAACAAGGAGACCCTCGTCGTGGCGGGGCGGCTCGTCATGTGCGCGGCCCGCGAGCGCGGCGTGACGATAACGCCCATAGACTCCGAGCACTCCGCCATCTTCCAGTGCCTCAACGGCGAGCGCCACCTGCGCCCCCGCAAGATATTGCTGACGGCCAGCGGCGGCCCGTTCCGTGGCATGACGGCCGAGCAGCTGAGGGGCGTGACGCCCGCCATGGCCCTGCGCCATCCGAACTGGTCCATGGGGGCCAAGGTGACGGTGGACTCCGCCTCGATGATGAACAAGGGGCTTGAGGCCATCGAGGCCCGATGGCTCTTCGACGTCGGCGCGGACCAGATTGAAATCCTGGTCCACCCGCAGAGCATAGTCCACTCCATGGTCGAGTTCGCCGACGGCTCGGTCAAGGCCCAGATGGGCGTGCCCGACATGCGCCTGCCCATCCAGTATGCGCTGACATATCCCGCCCGGATGCCGTCGCCGGCGCCGAGGCTGGACCTCGCCGCGTGCGGGCCGCTGACTTTCGAGCGCCCGGACGTGAGCGTCTTCCGCAACCTGGGCATCGCCCTGGGGGCCTTGGAACGCGGCGGCGACGCGCCGTGCGTCATGAACGGCGCCAACGAGGTGGCCGTGGCGGGCTTCCTGGAAGGCAGGATCGGCTTCTGCGAGATGACGGAGGTTGTGGAGGAGACGATGCTCCGATGCCCGTTCGTCAGCGAGCCGACGATGGGCGACCTGCTCGCCGCCGACCTCGAGGCCCGCCGCGTGGCCGGGGAGGAGTGCGCCAAGAGAGCGAAAAAAAGGGTATCTTTGGCGGCTACACACGACTCCTGACGTTCATGCCACGGTGGCGACATAGAGACTCGACCCAGCGCGCGGCCGGAAAAGACGGCCGACGGACGATGATGGAGCGACGTCGGCGGGCGGCATCGGCGCTCTGCGCCGCCCTGGCCGCGGCACTCGGGGGGGAGGCGGCCTCCGCGCAGACAGAGCCCCTGCGCGAGACAGCCCCGATGACGGTATGCAACTACGCGGCCCTCGACACCGACAACGGGCTGAGCTGCAACAGCGTCAACGTCGTCTTCTGCGACGCGTCGGGCCTCCTGTGGGTCGGCACCGACGACGGCCTGAACTCCAACGACGGCTACAACATCCGCCACTACAAGCCCCGCGGCTCAGACAGCACCGCCATTGCCGGCAAGCAGATATTGGACATCTGCGAATTCTCTCCCAACTCGATAACCTTGGCCCTTGGCGACGGCAACATCTGCACTTTCGACAAGCTCCGCGGCACGTTCTCGCGCTCGGGCCGCGACACCGGCGGCCTGAGCGGCGCGCAGGGCATGTGCCGCATGGGCCGCTCCGTCTTCGCCGTCTTCGGGAGCAGCGTCTTCCGCCGCGACCTGGCCACCGGCAACACCATGCGCATAGCCCTGCCGTGCCGCGTCACCTCCGACAGCGGCCGGCGCCGCCGCGCCAAGATGCTGCCCATGCCCGGCGAGCGCGGCAGGATGGCCATCCACACGGGCCCGCACAGCGTCTGCCTGATGGACACGTGGACGGACAGCATCGCCGAGACCCGCCTCCCGGGCGTCCACATCTACGACATCTGCGCCCTCGACGCCACCCGCCTCCTGCTCGCCACTCGCGACGGACTGCTCACCTACGACCTCGACGCCGGGACGCTGCTCCCCTCGGGGCTGCTGGCGGGCGAGATTGTCTACTCGCTGACGCGCAACGCGGCCAGCGACATATGGGTGGCCTACGGCGACGGGCGGCTCCTGCTGTGGCGGCCGTCGGAGAACAGCGTCACGCGGGTCGGCAACAGCCATGAAATCTTGAAGAGCGGCACCCGCGTCAACGCCATGCACGAAGACGCGAACGGCCTCCTGTGGGTGGCCACAGCCAACGGCGGCATCATCAAGCTCGACACGAAGCGCCCGAAAGTGGCTACGCTGCGCACCGAGGTCCTCCCCCTGCCGCAAGACTACCGGACGTATGACGTCGGCGCGTCGCCCGACAGCTCGGTGTGGGCGGCGTGCGGACATGACGGCGTGGTCCGCGTCGGCCTGCGCGGCGGCAAGGCGTCGGTCTTCCGCCTGGGGGGCGAAAAGGCGCTGAGCGTCCTGCCGCGCAAAGACGGGACAGTCCTGATCGGCACCGCCGCCCGGCTGTTGCGCCTCGCCCCCGCCACGGGCGCGGTGGAGGCCATAGACCTGGAGTGCCTGGGCGGCGACACCGCGGCCGCGGTGACGAGCATGAGCGAAGACTGCCTTGGCAACGTATGGCTCTCGACGCGCCGCGGACTGCTCCGATATAACGGCCGCCACTTCGAGCGGTTCGGTGCGGGCGTCCCGGCGTCGGCCTACTGCTCCGTCGAAGACGCCGAGGGGCGCATATGGGCCGGGACGAGCCGGGGCATCCTGGTCCGCCAAGCCGGCGAGTCCGCGCCGGCCACCGCGGGGCGAAGCGGGGCGAAGCACGTCGGCGACATCCTCTGCCTCGCGGAGCACGGCGACAAGATGCTGGCCGGGACGCCCGACGGCGTCGCGGTCTTCGACAAACAGACGCTCGCCGAAGAGCCCCCCGGCATCTTCAGCCCCTTTGCCGGGACGACCGTCCACAGCATCGCCGTGGACCCCAACGGCATCGTGTGGCTCTACACGAGCACCGGCGTGGGCTACGCCGACACCAACTACGGCAACACCTACCTCTTTGGCGACGGCGACGGCCTGAGCGGCAACGGCGACGAGCGCCACAAGTTCGCACGCATTGGCGGGACGATATATTTCGGTCGGCCCACGGAGCTGAACATGATAGACACCCGCCACGTGACGTTCAACACCCGCATCCCCACCACGTTCGTTTCGGAGGTGGCCTACGGGCGCAGCGGGCGCGAAAGCGCCGCCACGATGCGCGACGACTCCACATTCGTCATCAGATACCGGTCGAACGCCTCGACACGCATATCCCTGGCCTCGTCGGACTACACCCGGCCCCGCCGCAACCAGTTCATGTACCGCCTCGACGACAACGAGTGGATAGACCTGGGGAACAGCCACGAGGTGATCCTGCCCGGCCTCCTGCCCGGCCTGTACCGCCTTCGCCTGCGGTCGTCGAACGCCGACAAGACATGGAGCTACGACGTCAAGACCGTCTACCTGGACGTCGTGGCGCCCCTCTGGATGTCCACCCCCGCCCTCGTCTTCTACGGCGTGGGGCTTCTCGCCGCGGCGTGGTTCACCCTCAACCTGCGCGTCCGCCGCATGAGCCACAAGATGCGCCAAGCCCAGTCGGAGCTCAAGGCCAAGAGCTCGCTGGAGGCGCAGCGCAACCGCCTGGCCAACGTCATCGACGAGCAGCGGGCCAGCCTCAACTACGCCAAGCGCATCCAAGACGCGCTGATGCCCCCCGTGCAGGGCATGGAGAGCCTGATGGGGAAATTCTTCGTCCTCTACCGCCCTAGGGACATCATCGGCGGCGACTTCTACACGTTCTACCACCGCGACGGCCTCTCGTTCATCATCTCGGCCGACTGCGAGGGCCACGGCGTGCCCGGCGCGCTCATCTCCATCTTGGGCATGGACCAGATGAACAACATCGTCATGCGGCAACGCATAGACGACCCTGGCGAGATTCTGACCACCCTCCACGAGGAGCTTCTCCGCGCCGTGACCGACAGGGTCGGGACGGGCGAGAGGGTCAACGACGGCATGGACGTGACGGTGTGCGTCGTCCACCACGCCGAGCGGCGCATCGAGTTCGCCGGGGCCATGAACGACCTGTACATCATCCGCGACAACACCGTCCTGGTGTTCCGCGGCAAGCGCCAGTCGGTGGCCCAGGACTTGTCGATGGACAACAGCCACCCCTCGACGGTGTTCGAGAGCGAGAGCATAGAGTGCAGGCCCGGCGACATGATGTACCTCTTCTCCGACGGCTACTGCGACCAGTTTGGCGGCCCGGAGGACAAGAAATTCAAGAAGACCCGCTTCCGCAACCTGCTGCTCAACATCCACAAGCTGCCCGCCAACGACCAGAAGCTGATGCTGAACCAGAAGCTCCTGGAGTGGATGGGCGGCAGGATGCAATATGACGACGTCTCGGTCATAGGCTTCGAGCCGTGGCCCGACGAGACGGCGCAATGACACCAATGCGCGCAAGAAAAAAAACAAAAAACGAAAAACGCTGATATGAAACTCGTGTCGGGCGTGTACCTGCTCGGGATGTGGGCCTACGGCCTGTGCCTGCGCCTGGTCTCGCCGTTCAACACCAAGGCCCGCCAGATATGCCGTGGCCGCCGCGAGACGTGGCGCAAACTGGAGGAGTATGACAACACGGGCGGCTGCATATGGGTCCATGCCGCCTCGCTGGGCGAGTTTGAGCAGGGGCGCCCCCTGATTGAGGCCATCAAGGCCCGGCGCCCGGAGCAGAAAATCGTCTTGACGTTCTACTCCCCCTCGGGCTACGAAGTCCGCAAGAACTACAAGATGGCCGACCTGGTCTGCTACCTGCCCTCCGACACTCCCCGCAACGCCCGGCGCTTCGTCGAGGCCATCGGCCCGAGCGCGGCCTACTTCGTCAAATATGAGTTCTGGCACTTCTACCTGGCCTCCCTGCGCCGCCACGGCGTGCCCCTCTACGGCGTCTCGATGATTTTCCGCCGCCAGCAGCCTTTCTTCTCCCCGTGGGGCGACTGGTTTCGCGAGATGCTCCGCTCGTTCAGCCACCTCTACGTGCAGGACGCCGAGTCGGGCCGCCTGCTCCACGGCATCGGTCTCGACAACTACAGCGTCGCCGGCGACACCCGCTTCGACCGCGTGAGCCAGATTGCCTCCGGGGCCGCCGAGGTCCCCGCGGCGGCGGCATTGGCGGCGGGCGCCCGCCACGTCATAGTGGCCGGGAGCACGTGGCCCCCCGACGAGGACATCCTGGCCGCCTACATCAACAAGGCCCCCACCGACGTCAAGATGATAATAGCCCCCCACGAGATCGACAAGGGGCGCGTCGGCTCGCTCTGCGCCAAGCTCCGCGTGCCCTACGCCCTCTACAGCTCCCACACGTCCGAGGAGCTTGCGTCGGCCCGCGTCCTGGTGGTCGACACGATAGGCATCCTCTCGTCCGTATACCGCTACTCCACCCTCTCTTATGTCGGCGGCGGCTTCGGCGTCGGGATCCACAACACCCTGGAGCCCGCCATCTACGGCCGCCCCGTGGTCTTCGGCCCGAACCACAAGCGCTTCAAGGAGGCCGTGGACCTCATCGGTTGCGGCGGCGGCTTCTGCGTGCGCGGGAGCGGCGAGTTCGCCTCGCTGGCGGACTCGCTCCTGGGGTCTGACGAGCGGCTTTCCGCCGCCGGCGAGGCCGCCGGGAGCTACTGCCGGGGGATGCTCGGGGCAACGGAGAAAATAATGAACGACACACAAGACACGAGGCAAAAAAAGAGCTAGGATGCAAGATAAATTTACTTAATTTCGTCTGGGCATTAGCGGCGTGCAACAAAGCGCGCCGCCCACTACCCAAAAAGAAATCAAGAAGAGAGTATGCAAACAAACAGATTGGTAAAGCTGCTTATCTGCATAGCGGCGTTCCTTGTTTTGTGGCTCATGCCGCGCACGGCGTTCGGCATCGACGGCCTGACGGAGATAGAGCACAGGGTCATAGCCCTGTTCGTCTTCGGCGCCATGATGTGGGTCTTGGAGGCCATCCCGATATGGACAACCTCCGTGCTGCTCATCGTCCTTATGATTGTGACCGTCTCCGACAGCATGTTCGCCCCGTTCAACGCCTCGGAGTCTGAAGGGTTCGGGACCCTCATCAGCCACCGCTCGATAATGGCGTCGTTCGCCGACCCGATCATCATGCTGTTCATGGGCGGCTTCGCCCTGGCCATAGCCGCCACCCGTTGCGGCCTCGACGTGAACCTGGCCCGCGTGCTCCTGAAGCCCTTCGGCACCCGTAGCGAGATTGTCCTGCTGGGCTTCATGCTCGTCACCGCCCTCTTCTCGATGTTCATGAGCAACACCGCCACGGCGGCCATGATGCTGGCCATCGTGACCCCCATCCTCAAGCAGCTCCCCGCCAACGGCAAGGGCCGCACGGCCATGATAATGGGCATCCCCGTGGCGGCCAACGTCGGCGGCGTCGGCACCCCCATAGGCACCCCCCCGAACGCCATCGCCCTGAGCTACCTCACCAAGCACGCCGAGCTCGACGTCGACATAAGCTTCGGGCAGTGGATGATGGTCATGGTCCCCTTTGTCGTCGTCCTGCTGGCCTTCTCGTGGTTCCTGCTGACGCGCCTCTTCCCGTTCTCGCAGAAGAGCGTGACAATCAAGATTGAGGGCAGCTTCCGCCACGACCGCGAGGCCATAATCGTCTATGTGACGTTCGCCGTCACCGTCCTTCTCTGGATGCTCGACAAGGTGACGGGCATCGACGCCAACT
Source organism: uncultured Marinilabiliaceae bacterium (assembly GCA_964534235.1). Taxonomy (GTDB): domain Bacteria; phylum Bacteroidota; class Bacteroidia; order Bacteroidales; family Marinilabiliaceae; genus W3P20-009. The sequence continues at coordinate 136,277 of CAZHOT010000007.1, read as the reverse complement.
CCGTGGCCATGATCCCGCTGGCGGTGTTCGCCGTGACTGGCATCATGGGCAAGGAGGAGCTCAAGCAGATAAACTGGGACGTCCTGTGGCTCGTCGCCGGCGGCTTCGCCCTCGGCGTCGGCCTCCAGCAGAGCGGCCTGGCCAAGACCCTGGTGGCCTCCATCCCGTTCCACACGTGGCCCCCCGTGATTGTCATAGCCGGCTCGGGCCTGATATGCTACGTCATGTCGACATTCATGAGCAACACCGCCTCGACGGCCCTGCTCGTCCCGATCTTGGCGGCCATGGCCACGGGCATGAAAGACGTCCTGGCTCCCTATGGCGGCAGCGAGACGATGCTCCTAGGCGTCGCCGTCTGCGCCTCGATGGCCATGGCCCTTCCCATCTCGACGCCGCCGAACGCCCTGGCCTACGGCACCGGCGCCATCAAGCAGTCTGAGATGGCCAGGACGGGCCTCGTCATAGGCGTCGTCGGCATGCTGCTGGGCTACGCCACTCTCATCGGCGCAGTGAAGCTGGGCCTGTTCTAGACCCTCCCGCAAACACGGCGGGGCGACGGCTTGGGCAAAGAGACAAAATTGCCGCGAAACCGTCGCCCCGCCGCTTTCGCATATCGCGGAATGGGCTATTTTTGCCGTCACAAAACAACCGAAGACAAAACAAGACACAAGAGAAATCAATGGACATAAACATTCGCGACATATTGTCGGCGGCCCTTGTCCTCTTCGCCGTCATGGACGTGCTGGGGACCGTCCCCATCGTCTTGCAGTTCCGCGAGCGCGGCATGCGCGTGGACTCGACCAAGACGGCCCTGCTCGTCATGGTTCTGCTCATAGCGTTCCTGTTCCTTGGGCAGACGCTCCTGGGCTTCTTCGGGGTCGACATCAACTCGTTCGCCGTGGCCGGCTCCATCGTCTTGTTCGTCATAAGCATGGAGATGGTGCTCGGCGTGGAGATAATGAAGAACGACGGGCCGAAAGACGCCTCGGTGGTCCCGTTCGCGTTTCCTCTCCTGGCCGGGCCGGGGTCGTTCACGACGCTTCTGTCGCTGCGCGCCGAATATTCGTCGGAGAGCATCATCATTGCGGTGCTGCTCAACGCCATCTTCATCTACGTCGTGCTCCACTTCTCGTCGTGGCTTCAGAAGGTGCTCGGCGAGAACATCCTCTACGTCATCAAGAAGTTCTTCGGCATCATCCTGCTCGCCATGTCCGTCAAGCTGTTCGTTGGCGGCCTGACTTCTCTCACGTCTGTCATGGGCAACTAGGATGGGCCGCAAGCACTACGTCGTGTGGCGCGGCCACTGCCCCGGCATCTACGCCACGTGGGCCGACGCCAAGGCCCAGATAGATGGCTTCGCCGGGGCCCGCTACAAGGGCTTCGCCACCCGCGAGGAGGCCGAGGCTGCCTTCGCCCAGGAGCCGCGCCCCCTCCCCGCCTACCTGTCGCGCCCCGCCAAGGCGCCCAAGCCCCCGACGGACAAGCCCGACAGGCGCGCCCTGGCCGTCGACGCGGCGTGCTCGGGCAACCCGGGCGTGATGGAATACCGCGGCGTCTCGCTGTGGGACAACAAGGAGGTCTTCCGCCACCGGCACGAGCTTGGCACCAACAACATAGGCGAGTTCCTCGCCATAGTGGAGGGCCTGGCCCGCCTCAAAGCGGCGCAGGCGGACGACATCACTGTCTACTCCGACTCGATGACCGCCATAGCGTGGGTGCGCCACAAGAAGTGCCGCACGAAACTGCGCATGAACCCTCAGACGGCCAGCCTGCTGGACATCGTGGCGCGGGCCGAGAAGTGGCTCTCGGAGAACAGCTACGCCAACCCGATTGTGAAATGGCCTACGGAAGAATGGGGCGAGATTCCGGCCGACTTTGGAAGGAAATAGGTTTATGGGACAAGAAGAGAACACCGCGGGAAGCGCATTTCCCGCCCTGCACGCGCAAGTGTCTGCCAACGAGATAGCCGCCGCCATAGCCGAACTGCGCGAGTCGCTCCGCAAAGCCGGCGCCAACGACCTGCTCGAAAAGCTCAGCAGCGCCGAAGACGACTACCGGCGGATGCTGAGCTACATGGCAGACGGCGCGGCGGACCCCGAGCGGCCCAAAATCCTCAACCAGCTGCGCCAGCGCCTCCACGACCTCATAGACACCGCCGAAGCGGCGCAAGAGCCGCCGTCCGACGCCAGCCGGCGGCGGCGGGTGGAGGCGCGCCAGGAGCGCGAGCGCGCCGACATTGCCGCGCTCGTGGCCGAATATAAGCAAGCCACCCTGCTCCAGCCCGACGACGTCGAGGCCCTGGAGCGCCTGTGCGCGGCCCTGGACAGGCAACGGCTGGAGGAGCGCGAGGTCAAGGTGGTGTTCGACTACATCGTCCGCGACGCCGACACGTCCGAGGGCCACGCCATGTTCGTCTTGGGCGTGCTGGCCCACAACGTGGCCTGCCGCCACAACCGCCACGCGGCGTCGGCCCTCGTCGACACCCTGTGCCAGCCCGACCTGAGCCGGCGCGTGGCGGCGCGCGCCGCCGTGTGCCTCGCGGCAGACATCTTGTCGCACCAGGAGCGGTGGGACGACGACGAACAACTCCTCGACAAGCTGCGCCTCGCCGCGGCGGGCGACAGCCCCATGGCGCAGACCCTGCGCGGCGTCGTCTTCTGCGTGGCCAAGACCAACATAACGAGCCAAATAGAGCAGTTCATCGACAGCGAGATGGCGCAGGAGATTGGCAAGATTGCCCGCCAGATGATGAACCGCGACGGCCGCCAGGGCGGCTACCACCAGATCACCAACGACGACATAGAGCAAATCTTCGGCCCCGGCGTCCAGGGCGTCATGGACAAGTTCTCGCAGTTGGCGCAGTGGCAGCTTGAGGGCGCCGACGTGGGCTACGCCACGCACCGCTCGCTGAAAGGCTCCCCCTTTTTCGGGCCGGACATCAACTGGTTCCGCCCATTCTCCCCCGGCGACCCCGTCCTGGCCGACAAGAGAGTCGAGAGCGGCGCCGACCCCACGGGGCAACTGGCGGCGTTCAACGAGCGGCTCGTGCGGACCGTGGCCTCGTTGCCGCTGTGCGACTCGGACAAGTTCTCGACCCTCACGATATTGGAGGGCATGCAGCGTTCGGGGATTGAGCCGATGCTCATCAACTTCGAGAATGAGGCCCGCCAGTGGCGCGAGACGCACGCCGGGCACTCCGGCTTCCCCACCGGCGACGGCGAAGCCAGCCTGGCCGCCGACAGCCTCGTGAAAGACCTCTACCGCGCCTTCAGCCTCGCCCCCGACCGTTTCGGGCAGACGCGCCTCTTCGACGAGGGCGCATGGCCCATGGAGGGCCGGGCCATGGACGCAATCTTCGACACCCCGGAATCCAAGGACGCCCTGGGGCGCTCGCTGGTGAAGCACCACTGCTGGCAAGCCGCCTCGCGCCTCTATGCGGCGATGTCGGCGCAGGACGAGTCAAACGCCGACATCTTGCGCAAATACGCCCTGTGCGTCAAGGAGGCGGGGTTCGGCGACGACGCCATGGAGCTTCTGCGCCGCGCGGAGCTTCTCGACGACACCAACGTGTGGACGAAAAACACCCTGGCTCAGTCCTATTGCGAGAAAGGCGACTACAGGACCGCCCTGCACTACTTCGACGCGGCCGCCGCCCTGCGCCCCGCCACCCCGCTGACGCGCCTGGTCATGGCGCAGTGCCACATGATGCTCGACGAGTTCAACGAGGCGACGAACGTATGCCTCGGCATGACATTCGACACCCCGGAAGTCGCCGAGGGATATTACGGCTCGGCCATGGGCAAGATGGGCCTCGGCGACCTGGAGAGCGCCCGCCGGTATATCGACATGGCGGCCGAGAACGACGCCCGCGAGACCACGGGGACCCCGAATCGCCTCGACGCCGAGACACTGCTGGCCCTGTGCGGGAGAGAGTTCCGCAAAGCCAAGGCGCTGATTTTGGAGCACATGCGCACCGCGACGGAGCAACGTGCGCTGTCGGTCGTCCACAGCTGCGGCAACGTCCTCGGCAGATATGGGCTGAGCGACACCGACCTGAGCCTCTTCAAGGACTTCGTCCGCTACAAGTGAGGCTCTGCGCGACGTTTCACAGGTTAGAATAAAATCACTAGCTTTGTAGAGCAAACAACAAGAAGAGAGATAATGGAGTTCACAGCGCAACAGATAGCTGACATGCTGGAGGGAGTCGTGGTCGGCGACCCGCAGGCGTCGGTCAACGACGTCTCCAAGATTGAGGAGGGCCGCCCCAACACGTTGACGTTCTTCGCCAACGCCAAGTACGAGCACTACGTCTACACCACCGAGGCATCCGTCATCATCGTGAACTCCGACTTCGAGCCGAGCCAGGCGGTGCGCGCCACGATGATAAAAGTGCCGAACGCCTACGAGAGCCTGGCCAAGCTCCTCTCGCTCTACCAGCAGATGCAGCCCCGCAAGACCGGGATTGAGCAGCCGTCGTACATCAGCCCCACGGCGAGCGTCGGCAAGGACACCTATGTCGGCGCTTTCGCCTACATTGGCGACAAGGCGAAGATTGGCGACGGCGCCAAGATATACCCCCAGGCCTATGTGGGCGACGGGGTGAGCATCGGGCCGGACACCATCGTCTACCCCGGCGTCAAGATATACAAGGGATGCAAGATCGGGGCGCGCTGCGTGATCCACTCGGGCGCCGTGATTGGCGCCGACGGCTTCGGCTTCGCCCCCGACAAGGACGGCGTCTACCACAAGATTGAGCAGGTGGGCATCGTCGTGGTGGAGGACGACGTCGAGATTGGCGCCAACACATGCATAGACCGCTCGACGATGGGCAACACCCGCATAGGCCGGGGCGTCAAGCTCGACGACCTGGTGATGGTGGCGCACAACGTCGTGGTGGGCCACGACACGGTCATAGCCTCGCAGAGCGGCATAGCCGGCTCGACGAAGATAGGTTCCAACTGCGTCTTGGGCGGGCAGGTCGGCGTGGCCGGCCACATCGAAGTGGCCGACCGCACGACGGTGGCGGCGCAGAGCGGAATCCAAGGCTCGGTCAAGAAGCCCGGGCAGACGCTCTTCGGGTCGCCCGCCTTCGACTACATGAGCTTCACCCGCGCCTTTGTCGTCTTCCGCCACCTGCCGGAGCTGAAGCGCGACATCGACACCCTGATGAGCGAGCGCGGGGCCAACAAGAGGTAGAGAACAGCGCCAAAGACTATGGAGCAACAGACGACATTGGCCGGCGAGGCCGGCTTCGAGGGCAAGGGCCTCCACACGGGGGCCTATGTCCATATGACCATAAAGCCCGCCCCCGCCGGGAGCGGCTTCCGCTTCTGCCGCACAGACCTGGAGGGCCGCCCCGACATCGAGGCCCTGGCCACCAGGGTCTCCTACACCCAGCGCGGCACAGTCCTGACCGGCGACGGCGGCGAGACCGTCTCGACGATAGAGCACCTGATGTCGGCCCTGCGCGCACGGGGCGTCGACAACTGCCGGATTGAGGTCGACGGGCCCGAGGTCCCAATCCTCGACGGCAGCGCGCGCCCCTTCGCCACAGCCATCGACGCCGTGGGGCTGACAGAGCAAGGCGCAGAGCGGAAATACCTGACGGTGACCCACAAGGTGGTGTATGAGGAGCCCGAGAAGGGAATCCGCATCATCGCCCTGCCGGAGGACTACTTCGCCGCCGAGGTGTGCATAGCGTTCGACGGCACACGGTGTCTGCCCAACCAGTGGGCGCAGATAGAGAACCTGCGGGAGGAGTATGACCGTCTGAGCGACTGCCGCACGTTCGTCTTCCTGCACGAGATAGCCCCCCTGCTGGACATGGGCCTGATCAAGGGCGGCGACCTGGACAACGCCATAGTCTTCGTCGAGGGGGGGCTGAGCGACACCCAGCGCCTCGAACTGGCCCGCAAGCTGGGCCGGGCGGACGTGACGCTCCACCCCAGCGGCGTGCTGAACGACCGCGACCTCAAACACAGCAACGAGCCGGCGCGCCACAAGCTCCTGGACCTCATAGGCGACCTGGCCCTGGTCGGGCACCCCATCAAAGGACGAATCCTCGCCACGCGCTCGGGGCACGGCTCGAACACCGCGTTCGCCCGGCGGCTGATGAGCGAGTTCCCCATAGGCCAATAGCCACGACTTTAACTACCAGAGACACTTACAGAGAGAGATGAACTTCCCCGAAGACTGCAAGATAAGTAGCATGAGCTTCGTCTCGCCCGACGCCCGGCTGGGGCATGGGGTCGAGATTGGGCCGTTTGCCACCATCGAGGCGAATGTCGTCATAGGCGACGGGTGCAAAATCATGAACGGCGCCACAATATGCTGGGGCACGCGGATGGGCAAGGGCAACCGCGTATTCCCCGGCGCCGTGGTGGGCGGCGTGCCTCAGGACTTGAAGTTCCGCGGCGAGGAGACCACGTGCGAGATTGGCGACAACAACACCATCCGCGAGTGCGCCACGATAAACCGCGGCACGGCCTCGCGCGGGCGCACGGTGGTGGGCGACGGCAACCTCATCATGGCCTACAGCCACATAGGCCACGACTGCGTCTTCGGCAACCACATAATAGTCTCCAACGCCTGCCAGTTCGCCGGCGAGGTGGAGGTGAGCGACTACGCCGTCGTCGGCGGCGGCTCGCTGTGCCACCAGTTCACCCGCGTGGGCCGCTACGTCATGATTCAGGGCGGCACCCGCTTCGGCAAAGACGTGCCCCCGTTCACGATGATTGGCCGCGAGCCGGCGGCCTTTGAGGGGCTGAACATCGTCGGGCTGAAGCGCCACGGGTATACGGCCGAGCAGATCGCCGAGGTCCAAGATGTCTACCGCCACATATACCTGAGCAAGAAGAACACCACCCAGGCCCTGGAGGCCATAGAGGCCGAGATGTCGCAGAGCGACATTGTGCGCGAGGTTGTGGAGTTCGTGCGCGGCTCGAAGCGCGGCATCGTGAAATAGGGCGGCGAGGCGAGACTGCCGCAGACATACCCCCCGGCGCGACTTCGCGCCGGGGGGCTTTTTTAGTTCGCCCGGCGAGCAAAGAGCGGCGGCATAGGCTGACGCTAAGAAACTGTTGCCACAGGCAAAAGCCGAGATGGCAATACGGACTTTGCCCTCTCGCATTCGGAGGGCGAAATTTCGCCCTCGCGCGAAAGCTTGTCAATCACGACATCAAGGTCTACACGCATGAGCGCGGACTTAGAAATGCCCCTTTTCCCCTTGAAGATTATAGCCTCCAGAAAACCACGCACCACACCACTGTTGAATATCTTGGCATACGCCGCGGCAGTCCCGCGATCTTCAAAGGGCAACATGTAGCAAGTGTCGTCCAACATCACGCACCTCCCATCTATCGGCGGGACCACCGAAAAGAGCGAAACGCCACCCAGGCCAGGAACTGCCACCTTGTATGGCGCAAAAGAATAGTCCCCTATGCCGAAGATGCTGAACCTTGGCTTGCCGACATATATGGAGCTGCCCCTCCGCTCAAAGAATGCGGCATGAGCCTCCAAATAGCCATACAGGCGCGGCGCAACGGCGCGCAGTCTGCCCGTGTCCTCACCCACGAATCTCTGAGGCACAATGACAAAAGCCCTCACCTGGGTCGTCTCTTGCGCCTTGATGTCGGAACTCTTCAGCAATGGGAAAACATATTCCCCCTCGACATCGACAATCTCGCCCAAACCGTTGACGAGCCTTGTCCCCTCTGAGCGAAGCTCCATCACTTTCGCGCAATCGTGCTTAATCCCCGACCGCCACTCCAACTGCGACCGCCCATCAACCTTTGAGACTTGGGCATATTTTTCAACGTCGGCGACGAACTTGCCGTCCACCCACCCATAGGAACGCTCTCTGCCACCCGAAGACAAACCAAGAACCTCCGCACGACCGTCTCCCGCCCCCGGCGACACCTTTGAGTAGAACAGACAGGCATCTACGGAGACCCCAAACTCCCTAGACGAGTCTATCGGGCAATGCTTCGCGTCTTTTAGGCAAGAGGCTTCCCCTCGTTGCGCCTCGACAAGCCTTTTCGCGACCGAGGCCTTAATGAGCATGGCGAACCTCACATCGCAGATGCCCACGAATGACGAAATCATCCTCCTCGACACGCTCTCGGCAATGTCAAAATTGCTGCTTCCAGTCAGAGCGTCAATGCCCTTCAGCTTTCTGAAATTGCTTTTTGCGGGGACATTCGCACTGCCTATGGCGCCCAACTTGCTGGACGTCACCCACGGCGGGTTGCCAACTATCAGCAAGCAGTCGTCGGGGCGTAAACCGACCTTGTTCAAATCGGCGGAGAAAACGTCCTCCTCGAAGAAGAACAACTCGACGTCAACCCCGCCCGGCGACGCTCCACCATAGGCCATACGCTCCAGACGCGACTTGGCGACAGCCAGGTACTCCCCGTTTATCTCAATGCAGTAGACCGCCCGGACAGAATCGGAGAAAACCTCCAATGCGGCCATTGCGAAATTGCCTATTCCGCACGTGGGTTCCAAAATGACAGTGGGACGAAGCCCCCACTCCCTCAGCTTGCGACAAAGCCTAGACGCAAACTCCGAATCGGTCTGCCAATCGCCATAGCCGACCTTTCGAGCCTCGCGATCATCGGCCCAGCACTGCCCTGCCGCAAGGGTACTGCTACGGACGCCCATGCTAAACTATGGTCGTTATTCCACAAACTTTCTCCCTCAGTGCCACAATCCTGCCATATTGCAACCTCCACTGCAAAGCATTGGATACGGTCAAATAGCCCAACTTGGGCGGTTTCGCCACCAAATCCGCCGCCATATTCATCAGTGTCACCTCATCAGCAGGAATATTCCTCTCGACTAGGAAGGCAAACACATCCTCCACATTCCCATTTCTGGACAATATCTCGCGAATTCCTCTTGTCGTCTGATAATCAGCAGTACGCGATGCTGAAATGTAGGCACACGCCACAAACTTCAACCTTGCGAATTTCTGAACAACATCATCCCGCTTATCATACACAAAGACCAAAAGATTGTAGCCTAAACCATATATCTTCTGCTTGCTGTCCTTGAATGGGCAACTAGACTGTGGCAGAGCCACGGACGTAACCTTGATGTCACAATTCACCGAGGGCAAGTCTACTCCCTTGGCAGAGTTGCCAGATTCAAACGAATACCGGCTCGCCAAATAAGCCTTAAACTCATGCTCAACAAACGTACCAACGGCCTTGCCATCCGTGACACCGAAAAGAGACGGAACACACTCCCACATCACCGACTCACAAAAGTCTTTTGCCGCCTCGACAAGCAACTTGGTGGTCAACAAAGGTCTTAGCATAACATACATTTACAGAAGAGACAAAATTCTCTCAATATGACACCGAGACCTCCGGCACGAGCAGCCTGGCCCGGCGAGCCAGGCCGTCGAGGACGGCGGGGGGCGTCTTGCGCATGCCTTGCAGGGGCGTCTCGCGCTCGATGGTGTATATCATCAGCCGGGGCGGGGCCATGCGGCGCAGGATGTCGAGCCACGGCGCGACATCGGCCTCGGACGTGTTGTCATAGTCCACTCCCCCATAGCTCCAGCTGACGAACATGGTCTGGACTGTCAGCGCCGGCCCGAGCCTGTCCCGCAGGGCCACGATGCGGTCCACGGTCTCGGCTAGCGAGTAGCCCGGGGCTGGGCGGTCGAGAATCCGCACCGTCTCCTCCAGGCCGGAGTCGATCTTGAGGATTGCCTCGTCGACGCGGCACAGCGCGTCGGCCACATCGGGCCGGGCTATGCGCGTGGCGTTGGTGAGCACGCAGACGCGGGCCCGCGGCGCGAAACGGTCGCGGAGGAGCAGAGTGTCGGCGACAACCTCGGCAAAGCCCGGGTGGAGCGTCGGCTCGCCGTTGCCGGCAAAGGTGATGACGTCGGGGCGCTCGCCCCTGGCGGCCATGGAGGCGAGAACCTGCTCCAACTGCCCCGCCACCTCGCCGCGCGACGGCATCGGGGAGACGCGGCGCCGCGCCCCATTGAAGCCGCACTCGCAATAGAGGCAGTCGAACGAGCACACCTTGCCGTCGGGCGGCAAGAGGTTGACGCCCAACGAGACACCCAGGCGCCGACTGAGGACTGGGCCGAAGACGGCCTTGTCGAAAAGGATTGTAGACATAGTGGCGGCAAAGTTCGCAAAAAAGCCCGCTTTTCACGCGTTGGGAATATTTACTACCTTTGGGGAAGTTTCGGCGCGGCGTCGCCGCGCCGGCCTCCTCCCCACACCCTCCGGAGATGCGATTTGCCGACGTCATAGGCCAAAAGGCCGTCAAGGAGCGCCTCGTGACCATGACGTCCGAGGGCCGGATTCCGCACGCCATGCTCTTCCTGGGCGGCGAGGGGACCGGCGGCCTCCCATTGGCACTGGCATTCGCCCAATATATCGACTGCACAGGCGACAAGAGCGGCGGCGACTCGTGCGGGCGCTGCCCGGCGTGCGTGAAAAACGCCAAGATGGTGCACCCCGACGTCCACTACATCTTCCCCATAGCGAAAAACAGCACCGGCGACGACACCGACACGTTCCTGCCTGAGTGGCGGCACATGGTGACGCGGACCCCCTATTTCGGGCAGGCGGAGTGGATTGAGGCCATGGCCTCGCACAAGGGGTCGGCGGGCCGCGCGGGCGACGACGAGAAGCAGAAGGGGGCCGCGGGCAAGCAGGCCCTGATTGCCAAAGACGCCGCGCAGGCCATCCACGCCAAGCTGAGCATGAAGCCCTACGAGGCCGACAGGCAAATCATGATTGTGTGGAAGCCGGAGCTGATGAACGACACCACGAGCAACAGCCTGCTGAAAATCCTGGAGGAGCCGCCCACAGACACCATCTTCCTGATGGTGAGCGAAGACACGGCCCACATCCTGCCCACCATCATGAGCCGCACCCAGACGTTCCGCCTCCCCCCCATCGACGAGGCGGACCTCCAGGCCGCCCTGTCGCGCCAGGCCGGTCTTGTGGCGTCGGAGGCCGGCAGGGTGGCCCACATCGCCCAAGGGAGCTACGTCGCCGCCCTGCGCCAGCTGGGCGCGTCGGAGAGCGACCGCGCGAACCTTGCCCTCTTCAAGGAGATGATGCGCGCGGCGTGGGCCGGCAACGTCATAAAGATGAACGAGGTGGCCGAGCAGTGCCGCGCCATGTCGCGCGAGAGCGCCAAGGGCTACCTCTGCTACTGCCAACGCATGGTCCGCGAGAGCTTCGTCATGAACCTCGACGAGAACCGCCTCAACTTCCTGACGGCCGAGGAGGAGGCGTTCCTCTCGAACTTCGCCCGCTTCGTCCACGTCGGCAACGTCGAGCGCCTGGCGAGGCTCATCGACGAGACGACCGCCAAAGTTGAGCAGAACGGCAACCTGCGCATGGTGATGAAGAGCATGATATTGAGCCTGACGGCGCTGATCCGCCGGTCGGCGCGCCCGGCGTCGGGGACGCCGTAGGGACGCGCGCGGCAAAGCCACAAAAAACAACTTGACACTTACACGCAAAAGAATGGAAGACGAGATAAAGAGAGCCGACGAGCACATCCCCGACCTGAAACCCGACGACGACGAGCAGGCCGAGGCGCTCATCCCGGCCACGGGCTACCGCCCGGCAGACAGCAGCAGCTGCCGCGGCACGATGGCCATCCGCGGCGGCAAGCTCCACACCTACGACTGGCTGGACGACCTGCCGACGCCACCCAACGCCTCGGACCTTGTCGAGGTGCAGTTCAAGAACACCCGCAAGGCCTACTTCCGCAACACGACGGGCCTGAAGCTGCAGAACGGCGACATCGTGGCCGTGGAGTCCTCGCCCGGCCACGACATCGGCACCGTGACGCTCCAGGGGCGGCTCGTCTACTTGCAGATGCACAAGAACCACGTCAACCCGGCCAACTACGACTTCAAGCGCGTCTACCGCGTGGCCAAGCCCGCCGACATCGAGAAGTGGGAGGAGGCCAAGGGCCTGGAGCACCAGACGATGCTCGAGGCGCGGCAGATTGCGCAAGACCTGCACCTGAGCATGAAGATTGGCGACGTGGAGTACCAAGGCGACCGGACCAAGGCCATCTTCTACTACATTGCCGACGAGCGCGTTGACTTCCGCGAGCTGATAAAAGTCCTTGCCGACCGCTTCCACGTCCGCATCGAGATGCGCCAAATCGGCGCCCGCCAGGAGGCGGGGCGCATTGGCGGCATCGGGCCCTGCGGCCGCGAGATGTGCTGCGCCACGTGGATGACGAGCTTCGTCTCGGTCTCGACCCACTCGGCGCGGATCCAGGACCTGTCTCTCAACCCCATCAAGCTGGCGGGGCAGTGCGGCAAGCTGAAGTGCTGCCTCAACTACGAGCTCAGCACGTACGTGGACGCCATCAAGAACTTCCCTCCGACCGACAAGCCGCTGGAGACGAGCGAGGGGACGTTCTTCTTCTACAAATATGACATCTTCAAGCGGCTGATGTGGTACTCCGCCCAAAAGGACTCTCCGACGAACATCGTGGCCGTGACGGCCGACCACGTGGCGGAGATCCAGAAGATGAACGCCGAGGGCAAGAAGCCCGCCACCCTGGGGGCCACGCAGACCTCCGTCAACACCGAGGACGACGGGTATTCGGGCACCGTGGACCTGGACGAAGACGTGACCCGCTTCGACGGCAAAGGCGGACGAGGCGGACGGCGTGGCGGACGAGGCGGCCGCGGGCGAGGCCAACAGCAGAGGGACGGCAAGCCCCAGCGCCCCCAGCGCAAGGAGGCCGAGGGCAAACCCCAGCCCAAGCGCCCCACCGAGGGCGAGGCCGCGGGGGGCGACACCGGCGGGCAGCAGAGACCGCCAAGACGCGACAACAGGGGACGAGGGCCGAGGCGCGACGCCCCGAACGGCGACAACCGCCCCCCAAGGGGACCGCGCGCCGACCGCAAACCCAAGACACAGCAACAGGGCAATGAGAACAACAAGAAGCCAAGCCCGGAGGGCGGCCAATAGGCTGACGCGGACGCTGTCGGCGGCCCTGCTAGCGGCGTGGGCGCTGGTCTCGTCGGGGTGCGCCGACGGGGTGGCGTATGACACGTTCGTGCGCCTCGGCGACGCGGTGTGGGACAAAGACACCCTTGCCGTCTTCCGCGCCGACATTGCCGACACCGTGGGGGTGTATGACGTATACGTCCAGATCCGCAACGACAACGACTACGCGTTCTCCAACCTGTGGCTCTTCATCGACGTCATATCGCCGGACGGCCGAATGCGCCGCGACACCCTGGAGTGCACCCTGGCCCGGCCCGACGGCTCATGGCTCGGCGGGGGCTGGGGCAGCCTCTACACCCTGCGCTGCCCCTACATTGCCGCCGCCCGCTTTGCGCGCCCCGGTCCCTACACATTCCGCCTCACGCAAGGGATGCGCAAAGACCAGCTTAGGGGCATCCACGACATAGGCCTCCTCATAGAGCGGCACGAACAGAGAGAATGAGCAAGAACAAACTGAAGAAATTCGCCGACATGGCGGGCTACAGCCATGTCTTCGAGGCCGACTTCGAGACCCTGCGCTCGGCCGGCTTCGAGTGGCGCGGGCGTTGGGGCGAGTGGTTTGGCAACTCGAACCCCATCGTTGTCGAGCTTGGCTGCGGCCGCGGTGAGTATACCGTCGGGCTGGCGCGCCTCAACAAAGACGTGAACTACATCGGCGTGGACATCAAGGGCGCTCGCATGCACGCCGGGGCGACCCAGGCCGCCGACGAGGGGCTGGGCAACGTGGCGTTCGTCCGGACGCGGATTGAGTTCATAGAGCAGTTTTTCGCCCCCGGCGAGGTTAGCGAGATATGGGTCACATTCCCCGACCCGCAGATGCGCAAGCCCCGCAAGAGGCTCGTCGGGACGCTCATGCTGTCGCGCTACCGCCGCTTCCTGCGCCCCGACGGGCCAGTGCACCTCAAGACCGACAGCCCTTTCCTCTTCGCCTACACTCAGGAGATGATGAAAGCCAACGGCATCACGCCCCAGGCGCTGACAGCCGACCTCCACTCCTCCGCCCCATGCCCCGCCCAGGCGATACGGACATATTACGAGCAGAAGTGGATTGACGCCGGCATGACCATCAAATACGTCCGCTTCACGATAGCGCAAGGCGCCGAGCTTGTCGAGCCCGAGGCCAAAATAGAGCGCGACAACTACCACAACGTGGGGCGCAGCGTCGTGGTCCGCAAGGGCTGACCGAGAAAACAAAAGAACGACATATGGCATTTTACCCCGCGCAGGTGCTCATGGCCCTGCGCACCGTGACCCACCCCGAGAGGGGCAAGGACATCGTCGAGCTCGGCATGGTCGAGGACGACATCCGCATCAGCGGCAACCGCGTCAGCTTCTCCCTGCTCTTCGACCGCCCCAACGACCCGCTCGTCGGCATCATCAAACAGCGCGCCGCCGAGGCCATCAGGCGCGAGATGGGGCCCGAGGTAGAGATTGACGACAACATATTCGTCAAGATCCGCCAAAAGCCCAAGGCCCCCGAGCGTCCCGTCCTGCCCGGCGTGCGCAACGTCATAGCCGTGGCCTCCGGCAAGGGGGGCGTGGGCAAGTCGACCGTGGCGTGCAACATGGCCATAGCCCTCGCCCAAAAGGGCTTCCGCGTGGGTCTGCTCGACGCCGACATATTCGGCCCGTCGGTGCCGATCATGCTGGGGACGGAAGACGCCCGGCCGACACTGTCGGGACGCGACCCCGAGGGACGCGACCTCATAGGCCCGATTGAGAAGCACGGGGTCAAGATGCTCAGCATAGGCTTCTTCGTCGAGCCGGGGCAGGCCGTCATATGGCGCGGCGCCATGGCCACCAACGCCATAAAGCAGCTGGTGACGGAGGCCGACTGGGGCGAGCTGGACTACCTGCTCATCGACATGCCCCCCGGCACGTCGGACATCCACATCTCGCTCGTCGGCCTGGTCAAGCTGACGGGCGCCGTGGTGGTCTCGACGCCCCAGAAAGTGGCCCTGGCCGACGCCCGCAAGGGTGTCGACATGTTCGTCAACCCCAAGGTGGGCGTGCCGGTGCTCGGCATTGTCGAGAACATGGCGTGGTTCACGCCCGCCGAGCTGCCGCAAAACCGCTACTACATCTTCGGGCGCGACGGGGCCAAGCAGCTGGCCGACGAGCTAGGCGTGCCTCTCCTGGGGCAAGTCCCGATTGTCCAATCGATACGCGAGTGCGGCGACAAGGGGACCCCGGCGGCGCTCGCCCCCGACAGCCCCGCCGGGCGAGCCTTTGCCGAGCTGGCGGAGGCCCTGGTGGCGCAGACGGCGAGAACTTAGGGGGAGGCATATGGGCGGCAAGCGAAACGGTACATGGGCGGCGGCCGCGGCGTGCCTGGGGGCGTGGCTCACGGGTTGCGACGACGGCGGCCTCTTGCGGCTCAGCCCGTTGGTTGCCGACGGCATGGTGCTTCAGCAATGCAGCATGGTGAGCCTCGGCGGCACGGCCCCGCCCGGCACCCGCGTCTCGGTCTCCACCGACTGGGACTTCTCGGTCACCGCCTCGGCGGGCGTGGACAGCACATGGTCCGCCACCCTCCGCACCCCCGCGGCCGACACCCTGCGCCACAGCATCGTCTTCAGCACCCCGGGCGGCAGCGTGACCATCGGCGACGTGCTGATTGGCGAGGTGTGGCTCGCCGTGAGCCAATCGGGCGGGATGCAGGAGCCGGCGACGGAGGCGTGTCGCAGCGACAGCCTCGCCCGCCTGTTCGTGCTGCGCCCCGGGGCATCGCTGACCCCCGAGCGGGAGCCCCACGGCGAATGGGTCCCCCTGACACAACAGGCGATCGGCACTCAGGACGCCATGTCGGCACGCTTCGCCACAGAGCTTCGGCGGAGCCTGCGGGTGCCGGTGGGCGTCGTCGTGGCGGCCAACGCCGGGGCGCCATGCCGCTCGTGGGGCGCCCCCGCCCTGGCCGACAAGGCGGAACGCCGCGAGGCGGAGGCTGAGGCCTCGAAGTGGCTCAGGAGGCACAAGGAGTGCCAAGAGTGGCTGCGCGGCCTGCCGTCGCTCCCCGTGCCGTCCGCGGGCGGCGCATGGCAGATGGGCGGGCTGAGCGTCTACGACGAGTTTATCAACGCGTCGAATCCCGACATAAGCACCTGGCCGACAATGCGGCTCCCGGGGCAATGGGCCCACAACGGTCTCCCGGGGTTCGACGGCGTGGTGTGGCTGGCTCGGAGCGTAGACCTCCCCCCCGACTGGCCCCGCGACGCCGACATGAACATTGTCTTGGGCGAGACCCAGGACGCCGACGTGACCTACGTGAACCGCGCCTACGCGGGCTCGCGAGCCGACCGCGACAGCTACACCACGCCGGGGACGTACGCCCTGCCCCCCGGCACCGTCAAAGACCGCCGCCGCCTCAACATTGCCGTCCGCCTCGACGGACGCTCGCCGGCGGCGGGCATCTACGGGCCGTCGGACGGCAGCCCGATGCGCGTGGAGACGGCCGACGGGTCGGCGCGCGTGCCCATCGACGGCGAGTGGAGATATTGCGCCGCGGCGCAAATGAGCGACGACGGGACGACCTTGCGCCTCCTGGGGATGCCCGACAACCGCTATATGCAAGAATTCCGCGACAGCCAAGCCGTGCCGTCGCGGCTCCGCGGCACGACCTACAACGCCATGCTCGCCCCCCTGCGCGGCTACCGGCTCACCGGGGCCGTATGCCACCTGGGCGAGGCCGACCTGCGAAGCCGCGCCGACAGCCGGAGCCTGGGGCGCGAGACGGAGACGGTGTGCAAGACGCTCCGCGAGCTGGCCGACGACGCGGCGCTGCCCATCATCGTGAGCCAAGTGCCGCCTGGCAGCCACAGCGGCGACGTGCGCATGGCCCAGTCGGAGGCAGTGCGGCGGATGGGTGACAAGACGCGCCTCGTCTCGCTTCTCGACATGGGCGCGGAGTCGCCCTACTCCACGATGCGCTCGCGCAAAGAGGAAGAGGCGCGGCGCATGGCCCGCCTGGCCCTGGACTGCGCGTACTCCCGGCCCGCCGCCGGCCCTGCCGCCGGCCCCGTCGCCCTGTTCGCCGTCGCCGACGGCCCGGTGGCGACAGTGCGGTTCAGCCACGCCGACGGACTGCGCATCGGCGACGGCGGGGCGTCGGCGTTCGAGGTGGCGGGGGCGGACTCCGTGTTCTTCCCGGCCAAGGCCGCCGCTGCCGACGGGTGGGTCACGATGTTCAGCCACATGGTCCCAGCCCCGGCCCACGTGCGCTACGCCCACTCCGACACCGTTCGCCCGACGCTGTGGAACTCCGCGGGGCTTCCCGCCGCCGCGTTCTACCTGCGAGTAAAAACTGCCCAATGATGCTCTGGTTCGTCCTTGCCTTTATCTCGGCGCTGTGCCTGGGCTTCTACGACGTCCTGCGCAAATATTCCCTGCGCGGCAACGCCGTCCTGCCCGTCTTGGCCGTCAGCACCCTGTCGTCGTCTCTGCTCCTGTTGCCGCTCCGCGTGGCATCGGAGCTTGGCGCAATCCCCGCCGACAGCTGGGCCCACATCCCCTCCATAGCCGCCGGCGACCATATGCTCCTCGTGGCCAAGGCCGGCATAGTCCTCTGCTCGTGGGTCTTCGTCTACTACGGCATGAAGAACCTGCCGCTGAGCATCGTCGCCCCCATCCGCGCCACGTCTCCGCTGTGGACCCTCGTCGGGGCCCTTGTGATATTCTCCGAGCGCCCCAACGCGACGCAATGGGCTGGGCTTGGCGTCGCGTTCCTCTTCTTCTTCCTCTTCAGCGTTGCCGGCAAACGCGAGGGCATAAACTTCCGCGCCAACAAGTGGGTGTGGTGCGTCGTCGTCGGGACACTCGTCGGGGCGGGGTCGGCCCTCTTCGACAAGCACATCATAAGCGGGGCCCACATCAGCCGGATGAGCGTCCTGTTCTACTACTCCTGCTACCAGTTCCTGATGACCATCCCGCTGATGCTCGCCATCTGGCGTCCGCAGAGGCGCGAGGAGCCGTTCCGTTGGAAATGGACAATCCCGATGATAGGCATAGTCATCGTCGTTGCCGACTTCTTCTACTACGGCGCGTTGGCGAGCCCCGACAGCATGATCTCGCTCATCTCGCCCATACGGCGCTGCAACGCCATCGTCTCGTTCTCGCTCGCCGCCCTCGTCTTCCACGAGCGCAACATGCTCCGCAAGGGCGCGTGCCTGGCCGGTCTGCTTGCCGGAATCGGGATAATCGTATGGGGCTCGATGCCATAGAAGCCTATGCGCGTTGAGATTATAGGGGCCGGGGTAGCGGGGCTGAGCCTGGGCATAAGGCTTCGCCGCCGCGGAGTGGAGACCGTCATATATGAGCGCGAGGAGCGCGCCGGCGGCCTCTGCACAGCCTGGCGGCGCGGCGGATACACTTTCGACGGCTGCCTGCACTGGCTACTAGGCGCCCGCGAGGGGACCCCGTTCCACGCAATGTGGAGCGAGGTGGCAGACATGGGCGCGTTGCGCTTCATAGACTTCGAGGAGCGCGTCGACATAGAGGTGCCCGAGCCCGACGGCGGCAGTTGGCATTTCCACCTCTACAACGACGTAGACCGGATGGAGGAGTACCTGTTGCGCCTGTCGCCCGACGACGCTAAGACGATAGCGAAGTGGACGGGCGCCATCCGCACCGTGGCGCGCCTCCTGCCTCTCCTGCCCCCCCGCCGCACGGGCGGCACGCCCGCCTCGCCCCTCCGCCTCGCCCCACTGTGGCGCCTGCTGCCGCTGATGCACCATTGGGGCCGCCGGACGACGAAGACATTTGCGAAAGAGTTCCGCAGCCCCGCCCTGCGCCGCGCCGTGGAACGCCTCTACATGGACGAGGTGGGCATGACGGTCGCCATTTTCGGGCAGGCGTATATGTCGGCGCGCGTCGCCGCCTACCCCCTTGGCGGCTCGGCGGCGCTGACAAAGCTCCTCGTCGACACATATCTCGGCCTGGGGGGCGAGCTTCGCACCTCGACGGGCGTGGAGAGCATTGCCGTCAGCGACGGGAGGGCCACGGGCCTAGTCTTGTCCGACGGCACGACGACGCGGGCCGACGCCATATGCTCGTGCGCCGACTGGCGATGGACCGTCGGGCATGCCCTGGGGCGACGCTACGCGACAAAGAGGCAAAAGGCCCTGCTCGACGCCCCAAAGGAGGCCATATTCCGCTCCTACTGCCGCGTCCACATCGGCTACGGCGGCAAGCTCGACGGCCTGCCCCACTTCTTGCGCCTCGTGGCGGACTACACATTGCCCGACGGCACGCATTTTGAGCAGTTGGAGGTCGAGGTGAACAACTTCGACACGAGCATGGCCCCGCCGGGCAAGACGACGCTGACCGTCAACTACTCCACGAGCGAAGGCGAGTGGTGGATAGGGTTGCGAGCCACCTCCCCCGACGAGTATAGAAAAGCAAAAAAGGAGGTGGAGCGGGCCACCCTCGACGCCCTGTCGAGCGCCCTGCGCGGCACTCTCGACAGGACGAAGATAGAGGTGGTGGACGTGGCGACGCCCGCCACCTTCCACCGCCACACGGGCAACACCCTGGGCAGCTCGCAAGGGTGGACGCCCATGGGCAACCAACTGCGCCGGCTGCCGATAGGCCCCACACTGCCGGGCCTGTCGGGGTTCGTCATGGCGGGCCACTGGCTGGAGGCCGGCGGCGGAATCCCGATAGCCCTGCTGACGGCGTTGCGCGCGGAGAAGATCCTTTTTCGCCCCTCATGATGGCGAGCCTGGTCTGCGCAGCACGCCTTTTTGTCGAAAAAAAGCACACTTTGCCACACTTCGTACTAAGTTTGCCGGCAATACATCTACACACACATAGACGACCATGAGACACAGCTTCCTGACACTGGGCATCGTCTGCACACTGGTTGCGACAAGCTGCAAAGACGACGCGCCGCAGACCGCGACGCACCCCGCCGGCACGACAGCCACCGGAGCCGACAGCACCTCGACAAGCGCCACCGCCACGGCGACCACCATCGAGGCCAACCGCTTCGTGAGCGACGTCATGGGGGTATACTACTACTGGAACGAGGAGATGCCGGCCCTGGACTATCGGAAGCAGACGGACACGGAGAAGTACTTCTACTCGCTCCTGTCGTCGAAAGACCGGTTCTCCTACATCAGCCAAGACGCCGCGACGACGAACGACGAGTTCAGCGGCATCTACACGGCCTTCGGCTGGGAGTACACACTCTCCTACTACGGCAGCGGCGGCGACGTCGTGGCCATCATCACCTACGTGAGCGACAACTCCCCCGCCAGCCGCGCCGGCGCCCGCCGCGGCGACGTGATACGCAGCGTCGACGGCACGACCATTACGGCCTCGAACTACTCCCGCGTCTTCGTCGACGCCACGAGCGGCACATTCAGCGGCTTCCACGGGGACTCCGACGTGGCCTACACCATGACCCGCGAGAGCATAACGGTCAACCCCGTGGCAAGGACTGCCGTGTTCGACCTCTCGAACGGCAAGCGGGCCGGCTACCTGCTCTACAACAGCTACTCCTCGGCGTTCAACCCCGACCTCGCCTCGGCGCTCTCCAGGCTCAAAGCCGAGGGCGTCTCGGAGATGATTCTCGACCTGCGCTACAACACCGGCGGCAACATGGACGCATGCAAAGTCATGGCCAGCATCCTGGCCCCCGAAGACGCCGCCAAGGGCAAGAAAGAGATGCTCTACTACGAATACAACAGCGTTCTGCAGAGCATGGGCTACACCCGCGACAACACCGCCGAGAGCTTCACCGACACCCTGGAGAACATGGGCCTGAGCCGCCTTGTCGTCCTGACGGGCCGCAGCACCTACTCGGCGTCGGAGGCCACCATATTGTCTCTACAAGCCTATATGGACGTCACGCTGATTGGCGACACCACGGGCGGCAAAAACTCGATGATGTACGTGCTCTCCCCCGAAAACTTCACAAACAGTGTCACCGGGAGGGCCTACTACAGCGCGTCGATAAACAACTGGCTCGTCATGCCGATATGCGCCATCTTCTACAACAGCAACGGGCAGACGTTCGACACGTCGTCGGGCCGCGGCATGCCCCCCGACTTCTACGCCAACGACTACGCGGACCTAGCCACAACGGGCTTGAAAGAGCTTGGCGACCCCGACGAGACGCTGACCGCCGCCGCCATAGAGTTCCTCGAGACGGGGACTGTGGCCCAGCCGCGGAACAAGGCCCTGGAGCAGGGCCCCAGGCAAATAGGCAGCTCGGCGGACAGCAAGCCGAAACTACTGTACAGGGAGAAAAAAGTGGAGCTGTAGGGGCCGCACATAAAGAGGGACGGAGACGGGCAGGAAGTCGCAGAGGGTGGGGCTTCCTGCCCTTGTTGAGTTTATATGTTATCCAACAATGACGGAACATGTTGGACATCGCCACCCGCCTAAGCGGATGCCTAAGGATGCGGGAATATACCTCGGCGTCTACTGACCTCCGACACCATTTTATCCAAGGCTCGAGGCTTTTTTGCCGCCCGAAAGTCCTAATTTTAAGGGATGAGACAAAGATTCATAGAACTCATAGGCAGGTTCTCGCTTGCGCTATCCAACGGCACACTGAAGAACGCCACAGAAGAGACAATCCGCACATGGATAAACGAGATGCTCGCCATCTTCGGTTGGGACGTGCAGAACACGAACCAAATACTTCAGGAACGCACGTTAAACCGCACACAACGAGACAAACTTAATTCGATAGGCTCAAAAAACACTCGTCCAGACTACACTTTCGTCAATGGGAATGTGCCATTGGCGTTTCTCGACGCAAAAAACCTATCCGCATCGATTGAAACAGACAGCGCAATTTCGTTTCAAATACGCTCATACGGATGGTCAATAGGCGCATCGTACTCTATCGTCACAAACATGAAAGAACTGTCGGTGTACGATTGCAAACCCATGCCGCTAATCACAGACACCCCGTCATTTGCCCGAATCTTGCATCTGCAACACGAGCAGTACGTTGAGAACTTCGACGAACTAAAAAAATACCTTGACCGCGACATCGTATTAATCGCCGAGCATCACGTTAACGAGGCACAGACATCTGTGGATGCAGAGTTCACCAAAATGTTGAGCGACTTCAGAGTCAAGCTCATAAAAGGCATCATAGAATCTAATCCTGAAATCAAGCCCCAAGAGGCCCCACTGACATTGTGGGCTCAAATCATAATCAATCGCATATTGTTCATACGGGTGTGCGAGTCGAGGGGCTTGGAGAAAGAAGACCTCCTCAAAGATTATCAGTCCGAGGGCTTTTGGAACAAATTCAAGACGTCCTCATACATTGACTTCTTCAACAAATACGATGGGCCGCTTTTTGGCAGAAACGTGGCACTAAACGACTTGCGCATTTGCGACACCACATTTGAAGAGTTCCTTGCCACCCTGTATTACCCCTCCCCCTACCGATTTGACGTCATCCCCCTAAAAACCCTGAGCGACATCTATGACAGATTCCTCGGCTATGTTGTTGCCATAGACGCAAAGAATGACATAACACTAAGATTAAAAGACGAATACCGCAAAAGCAACGGAGCTGTCACAACCCCTCTGCCAATCGTAGACAAGACGATAGAGACCGTAGTCAGCAAAGAGGCACTCGCATCGAAGACTGTTGACGAACTACTCGGACTTCGATTTGTAGACCCGGCATGCGGCAGCGGCGCATTCCTTGCCTCCATCTTTGACATTTTGGCTTCCGCCATAATAACCAAAATTGAAGACGGCGCCAACGTAGACAAAGCACTGTACGTACGCCATAAAGACCGGTGTTATCTTACGATAAAGTGCAAAAAAGCAATAATCCAACACTGCATCTTCGGAGTAGACATAGACGAAGAAGCAGCAGAGGTGGCCAAGATGTCCCTATCACTAAAAGTGATCGACGGATATGAACAAAGTGTTTTAGAACAGGCCGGAATCCTTGGCCCCCAAATTCTGAACGGTATCGGCGCAAACATACAATGCGGGAACTCTCTAGTAACCAAAGACATACTCGGATTCGACAACAGCCTTTTTGACCGCCCTCTAGAAATCAAACGCACACACATCTTCAATTGGGCATCGGCTTTCCCTGCAATATTCGAGCAAGGCGGTTTCGACTACGTCATTGGGAATCCACCATACGTGGAAGTGAAAAATTACAACACCGCCCTTGGCACGATGGCGGCATGGATAAAAAAAACATACAAATGCGCACAAAAGGGGAAGACAGACCTCTCAATACCATTCATTGAGAAAGGGGTGGAATTGCTTAAACAGAATGGAAAGCTCTCTTTTGTCGTTCAGAAGAGGTTCTTCAAGACGGAATATGGGCTTGCCATGCGACGTTTCATCAGAGAGAACAATCTGCTATACTCGATTCATGAATATTCTGACAACGATTTATTCCATGGCAAAACAACATATGTGGCAATATTGTCGTTGGCTAAAAGGGATGCCCCATCCGAAAACTTCCTGTACGCAAGCAGCTCAGCCCCGGCTCCAAAGGAGCTTCCCATGTCCATAATAAACGATGCGGGGTGGGCTTTCGACAACATTCCAGTTCTAAGGCTGAGAAGCGAACTGAGCAAACGTGTCGGCACCCTAAAAGACGGATTTCGGATACAAGTGGGGATTCAAGTGCTTTGGGTAAAGGCGTACCACATAAGGGCGGCGTCGATACACAATGGAATAATAAAAGGCAGCTCTTCACTAGACAGCAACGTGACAATAGAAGTCGATGCCTGTAGGGAACTGATTTGCAATGAGCAGATTCGCCCATATTCTCTGCCCGAAACCAAGACTTTTGCGATATTCCCATATGACGTATGCGGACAGAAAGTCTTCCCAATACCCTTTACCGAGTATGCTCGCCGCTTCCCTCTAGCGGCAAAATATTTGGCCAAGCACAAACTCGTCATTGTCGGAACCGTCGAGACCCAACCCTCGCGCGACAAAAGGCTAGACATGAACGAATATTGGCACATATACACACGCACACAAAGCCTTGACACAGAGAAGCCAAAGGTGATAATACCTATGACTACGCACTTCCCCGTTGCCTCTTTGGTCAAAGAAGCCAAAGTATATTGCGACAACGCGAACATAAACTTCATCCAATCGCCCCAGATTAACGACCAAGCCTACGCGTTGGCAGGCATAATCAACTCAAGGGCATTCGGAGTACTCGCTCGCAACACCGCGAACCCATCTCGCAACAACTACTCAAAGTACAACAAAGAGTTCCTCAACATGGTGCCGTTTCCGAACCACATATTCAGCGACGGCAATCAAGAGCTCAGAAGCATAGCGGAGCTGTCGATGAAGATAGAGAGCCTCAACACGGCTCAACAAAGTGCGACACCATCAGAAAAGGACTCGGTAGGGTATGCGCTAGCATCGCTGTGGGACAGGCTAGATGAACGAGTCAATGCGGCATACGGACTTACTCAAACCGAGAAAAACATCATAACAAGCCAGCCATACCATGAGCGGTAGAAAAACATTGCCACAGAAACTAATACGGTTGGCAAAAAGCCACTCCAAAAGCCAACATAGCTTTAACATGTTGGTCGTCACGGCATTTCTCCGAAACAACAAATTGCGGCGCACACACCCCTTGCTGTCGGAGTACGTAATATCATCACCAG
The DNA here is from genome assembly GCA_964534235.1 of uncultured Marinilabiliaceae bacterium. Lineage (GTDB taxonomy): Bacteria > Bacteroidota > Bacteroidia > Bacteroidales > Marinilabiliaceae > W3P20-009. The sequence goes on along the minus strand of CAZHOT010000007.1, from coordinate 111,628 downwards.
AGTCCGACCCGGACTTTGCGTCCTTTGAATGGATACACACCCTGGAAGACGTCATCTCTGTCTTTGAATTGGCAATTCCCAAAGAAAAAGCGGTGACAAATGGGGCCGTATATACACCCAAATATATAAGGGGATGCATCGTGGACAGGACATTCCACACCATAAATGACATCACACAGGATACGACTATCGCCGACATCTCGTGCGGTTGCGGAGCCTTTTTGGTGACAGCGGCAGACCACATGGTAAACAAGTTTGGCTGTACTTATGTGGAGGCGTATTCCAGGATATGGGGCGTGGACATTGACGGCGACAGCATTGTCCGCGCAAAGTTGCTTATTGCATTACACACGGTTCTTCACGGAGAACAAATCTGCCTTGACAGCTTGAATCTGCACGTGGCGAACTCACTAGAATTCAATTTTGGCGAACATAAATTCGACATAATAATCGGTAATCCTCCATACGTCAGGGCAAAGCACATAGACCCCGAGAATAAAGCGCTAATGAAGTCGTGGGATGTATGCCGACACGGCAACTCTGACCTATACATTCCTTTCTTTCAATTAGGCCTGTCACTCTTGAAAAACAACGGCATATTGGGCTTCATCTCCGTAAACTCATTCATAAAAAGCGTAAATGCAAGGGGGTTGCGTAGCTTCATGTCCTCCGGGAAGTACAACATTACGTTGGTCAACTTTGGCGAGGAACTCATCTTCAAAGGACGGATGGCGTACACTTGTCTGTTTTTCGCACAAAAAAAACTGTCTGAGCATATTTATTACGCAAAGACACAGCCCCAAAAGATAGAGAAATGCGAATTTCCCCAACTCACCCCCATCCGTTTATCGTCGTTGAACAACTTCAAAGGATGGAACTTGAATAAAAGCGACATCCTAAACGCCGTAAACCAAATAGAGACAACGGGCACCCCTCTGGGGAAAGCATACTGCATAAAAAATGGGATAGCCACATTGGCAAACAGCGTATTCATCTTCAACCCAGAAAGAGACGAAAGCAAGTACTACCAAATGCGTACAGGCGACAACGGCATCCAACTGATAGAAAAAGCCATATGTCGCGACATCATAAAGCCCAACATATTAAAAACTGAGGAAGACATAGCATCAAAAACGGAAAAGTTGATTTTCCCGTATGACACCAAAGGCAACCTTATCGCAGAACACAACTTCAGGGAGTCCTATCCCTTGGCATATGAATACCTTCGCTCGCACATCGACGTTCTGCGACAGAGAGACAAAGGGAAAAACGACTACCCATGGTACGCATTTGGCAGAACACAGGCCATCAACGACAAAGGAATCAAGTTGTTGTTTCCATACATGACCGACACGCCCCACTTCATATACACATCTGACGAAAGCATCCTCATCTATTGCGGATACGCGATATATGGAACTTCGGAAAACGAACTGCTAGTTTTGAAGAAGATACTCGAATCTGACGTCTTCGCCTTCTACATGAAAAACACAGCAAAGCCATATGCCACAGGCTACTATTCGTATGCCAAAAACTACGTTAAGGGATTCGGTATCCCCGCCCTCACAGACAACGAGAAACGCAAGTTGGCCGAAATGAAAGACCACAGGGAAATATCGCACTTCTTGTGCGGCAAGTATGGCATAGACCCTACCATTTTAATTTCTTGCTGAGCATTTCGCAAACTCCTCCGCCATCGTCTCTTGCATTTATTAACTTTACGCCTCGAAAAATACCCTTAGTTAGAGAGATGACCAAGTTTCTACAACGCCTGGCGGCGACGGGCGCGGTATTGGCCGCGGCGGCCGTCCACACATGCGCGTCGGCGCAGGCACAAGAGATGACGCCGCAAGAGAAAGAGAGCTACAAGACGGCCCTGCGGCTGTCCGACAAGACCAACAACCGCGCCGCGATAGGCATCTTGCGAGACCTGTATGTGAAGCACCCGGACAACATCGACATTGCGTACAACCTGGGCGTCTGCTACGTCAACGCCAGCGGGAACCCCGACTCGACCCTCTACTTCCTCAAAAGAGTGGCCGAGCTCGACACCGCGGCGGGATGGACGGAGGCGCGCCTGGAGCTGATGCTCGCCACGGCCAGAGCCGAGCAACTGTGCGGGCGCCCCGACGAGGCCATACGGATATGCGACGACATAGACCTCCACGACCGCGACCGCATCTTCGCCTCCGCCACGGCGAACGAGCGCAACGTGGCACAGACGGGCAAAATATTGATGGGCAACCCCGTGCGGCTCGCCATGCGCACCGTCGGCGAGGGCGTGAACTCGCAGTGGAACGACTACAGGCCGATCTTGACGGCACAGGAGGACACGATGTATTTCACCTCGCGTCGCCCAAAGGCCAACACCGACCGCAAGGTTGTCTTCGACGACGGGCAGTTTGAGGAGGGCCTCTACGTGTCGGTGCGCGAGGGCAACAAGTGGGACGGCGGCAATTGGGGCGCCGCCACTCCCGTGAGCGGCCTGATTGTCGACCGGCGCGGCCACGCGGGGCAGGAGACGGCGACGTCCATCTCCGCCGACGGCACCACGCTCTACTTGTGCCACGACGGCGACATCTACACCTCGCGCAAGGACGCGCGCGGCAAGTGGCAGCCCGCGGAGCCCCTGCCCTCCCCCGTCAACAGCACCCACAACGAGAGCTTCGCCCACATCTCCGCCGACGGCGAGGAGCTCTTCTTCGTGTCCGACGCCCCGGGCGGCATGGGCGGCAAGGACATATGGGTGTCGCGCCGACTGCCCGACGGGACATGGGGCAAGCCTCGCAACCTGGGGCCCGGCGTCAACACCGAGGGCGACGAGGACGCCCCGTTCTTCCACCCGCAGACAAACGTCCTCTACTTCTGCTCGACCGGGCATGAGGGGATGGGGGGATATGACATCTTCTACTCCCCGCGCAACGACAAGGGGGAGTTCGAGGCGTCGAAGAACATGGGCTACCCCATAAACTCGGCCGACGACGACCTCTTCTTCACCCCCTCTGCCGACCACGACCGCGGCTACTACGCCAGCATCCGGTGGAACTCGGAGTGCAAAGCCCCCTCGTATGACATATACGAAGTGGAGTTTGAGCAGCCGGAGCAGAAGACCATGGCCGTCTTGTCCACCACGGTCAGCGCGGACGACCTGCCCGCCGTCCGCGTCTTCACCATGCACGACGGCGAGACGACGGGCGTGGGCCGCCCCAACAGCCGGACGGGCCGCTTCGTCACCATCGTCCCCGCCGGCTCGGCCGTGGACCTTGTGGCCGTATGCGGCGCAGACACCATCCGACGCCAGGTGGCGACCCTCAAGTCGCAGAGCTACCACGCCCTGCAAAAGCCCGTCGAGATTGACGGCTTCGTCTTCGCCCGCGACGCGACGGCCGCGACGACCGCACCGCGATGCGGCGACGACGAGGGCGAGACGGCACCCAGCGTCGCCCCCCCCGACCTGCCCTACACGGTCCAGATCATGAGCCTCCGCAAAGAGCTTCGCCCCGAACTGCTCCACCGCGGCCTCGACGCCGACAGCGTGACGGAATATCGCTACCGCGACGGATGGTTCGTCTACACCTATGGGTCCTACGCCACGCCCCGCGAGGCGCGCAAGGCGCAACAGAAGATCCGCAATGCCACAAACTATGACGACGCCTTTGCCCGCAACAAGAGGCAATATGATAAATTCGTGAGCGATGACGGGAGATAGAATACGCCTGCGCGCCCTGGAGCCGTCGGACGCCCCCCTCCTCTACGAGTGGGAGAACGACCCCCGGACGTGGGGCGCCGGCAGTCGGCAGTGGCCCGTCTCCCTGTCGGACGTCAAGGCCCTCATAGACCACTCGGAGCTCGACATCTGGCACACACGCCAGACGCGGTTCATGATGGAGCGCCTCGACGGCGGCGGCACCGCCGGGTGCGTGGACCTCTTCGACTTCGACCCTCTCAACATGCATTGCGGCATCGGGGTCCTTGTCGAGCCGTCGTCGCGCCGCAACGGCTTCGCCCGCGAGGCCGTCGGCCTCGTGTGCCACTTCGCCCGCGAGACCCTGGCCGTGCGCACCGTCCTGGCCACGGCCGCCGCCGACAACGAGGCGTGCCGGCGGCTGTTCCGCTCGGCCGGGTTCGAGGAGCGCGGGCGGCTGAGCCAATGGCTGCGCCGCGGGGCGACGTTTGTGGACGAAGTGCTGATGCAGAAAACATTGTAGAGACGATGAACTACCTGTCGGTTGAAGACTTAAGCTACCGCTGGGGCGACATCACGCTATTCGACGGCGTGAGCTTCGGCATTGGCGAGGGCGAGAAAGTGGCGCTCGTGGCGCGCAACGGGGCCGGAAAAAGCACCCTGCTGGACATGCTGGCGGGCGCCAGGGCCGGATTTGGCGGCAACCACATGAAGCCCGACTCGGGCAAAATAGTGTGGAACGACCACATCGGCATCGGGTGGCTGGAGCAAGAGCCGCACATGCCGGCGGAGCGCACAGTCCTGGAGCAGGTCTTCGCCTCGGGCGGCGAGGAGGCCAGGGCCGTGCGCGAATATGAGGCCGCCCTGGCCCGCCACGACAACGACGCCCTGCCGGCCATCGTCGAGCGCATGGACGCCCTCAAAGCGTGGGACTACGAGAGCCGCGCCAAGCAGACGCTGAGCCGCCTGGACATTGGCGACTTCTCGAAGCCCGTGGGGCAGATGTCGGGCGGGCAGCGGAAGCGCGTCGCCCTCGCGAACCTGCTCCTCGGCGAGCCGGACTTCCTAATCCTCGACGAGCCGACGAACCACCTCGACGTCGGGGTGATAGAGTGGCTGGAGGAGTATCTCGGCCGCTCTACGGCCACGGTGCTCATGGTGACCCACGACCGCTACTTCCTGGACCGCGTGTGCACCAAGATTCTCGAGCTTGACGACCACAAGGTCTTCAGCTACGACGGCAACTACGCCTACTACCTGTCGAAACGCCAGGAGAGGCTCGACAGCCGCCAGAGCGAGGCCGCCAAGGCCCGCAACCTGCTGCGTCGCGAGCAGGAGTGGATGAACCGCCAGCCCCAAGCCCGGGGGACGAAAGCGCAATATCGAATTGACGCCTTCGCCGACCTGCAAGAGAGGGCCCGGCGGGTGCGCGAGGAGCGGTCGTTCTCCCTGGAGTTTGGCAACGCGAGGCTGGGCCGCAAAGTGGTCGACGCCTACAACCTGCACAAGGAGTTCGGCGGCCGCACCATTGTCGGCGACTTCTCGTATAAGTTCGCCCGCGGCGAGCGGGTCGCCATAGTCGGGCCCAACGGGTGCGGCAAGACGACGATGCTCAACCTGCTGACCGGCGCCCTGCCGCCCGACGGCGGACGCATCGAGACGGGCGACACCGTCGTGACGGGCTACTACCGCCAGGACGGCATTGCCGTGGCGCCGGGCAAGACGGTGCTGGAGGTCATCGAGGACATCGCCGACCAGATCAAGAAAGAGGGCGGGCAGAGCGTGCCGGCGGCGCAGTTCTTGCGCCAATTCCTATTCCCCAACGAGATGCACCACGTCCGCGTCGAGAACCTGTCGGGCGGCGAGCGCAAGAGGCTATATCTCGTGACGGTCTTGATGAAGAACCCCAACTTCCTGATCCTCGACGAGCCGACAAACGATCTGGACATCTTGTCGCTCAACGTCTTGGAGGACTACCTGACTACCTTTGGCGGCACCGTCATCGTCGTGTCTCACGACAGGTTCTTCGTCGACAAGGTGGCCGACCACCTCTTCGTCCTCGACGGGCACGGCGGCGTCAAGGACTTCCCCGGCAACTACAGCGAATATCTGGACTGGAGCCGCGAGCAGGCGCGACGCGACGCGGAGGCCAAGGCCCCCGCCGCCAAGCAGGCCGACAAACAGCCCGAGCGGCGGCAGACGCGCCCGCCCCGGCTGACATACGCCCAAAAGAAAGAGCTGGAGACGATTGACCGCGAACTGCCGCTCCTCACCGCACGGCGCGGAGAGATAGAGCAGTCGCTGTCTGGCGGCGAGACCGACCCCAAGCGGGTCGCAGAGCTGTCGGCGGAGTACCAGCGCGTCGTGGAGCAGATAGACACCATGGAGACACGCTGGCTGGAGCTGCAAGAGATCGCCGAGGGATGACGCCCGCCCCCGAAGACTGGAGCCGCAAAATGCATCATAGGCCCTCCCCGAGAGCCTGCCGCGGCGTCTTGCGCACATGCCCGCCGCCCATTTTTGCGCGCCCAATATTTGTTGAGAAAGAGGCATTTTCGTATTTTCGCCCCTCGGATTGCCCCCTGCGGCGCGGGCGGAACCGCGTCGGGGTGGGCATGGTGTGCGTAGCCTTGCGTAACGAATTAAAAACAAGAACAAAAAGAGCTATATTCAAAAGATGGCAGCACTACAAACGTTGAGAAACAAAGCGGCATGGTTCATCACGGGCTTCATAGCCCTGGCCCTGCTGGCTTTCATCCTTACGGACATGCTGGGCAGCGGCAACAGCCTCTTCGTTGACCGCGAGACGGTCGGCGTCATCGACGGCGAGTCGGTCAAGATTATGGACTTCCAGCAGAAGATTGAGAACGCGGAGCAGTTCGCCAAGATGAACACCCAGGGGTCGCTGACCGAGGACATGCAGAACCAGGTCCGCGAGCAGGTATGGAACGAGGAGATCCTCGGGATCACCTTTGGGAAGGTCTACGAGGCCGCCGGCATCGAGGTGACGCCGTCGGAGCTTCTCGACATGGCGATTGGGCAGAACATAGCCCCCATCTTGCGCCAGCTCTTCACAAACCCTCAGACGGGCGTCTACGACAGGGCCCAGGCCGAGAACTTCTTGCGCAACAAGAACTCCGACCCCAACGCCTACTTCTTCTGGGCGAACGTCGAGAAGCAGCTCAAAGAGAGCCGCCTCAACGACAAATATATGAACCTGGTGCGCAAGAGCGTCTTCTGCAACAAGGCACAGACCGAGGTCGAGATGGGCAAGAGGGCCCGGGCCTGCGACGTCAGCTTCGTCAATGTCCGCTACTCGATGATTCCCGACAGCACGGTGTCTGTCTCCGACTCCGAGATTCGCGACATATACCAGAGGGACAAGGAGCAGTATCGCGTGGCGGAGGGCAGGGACATTGAGTATGTCTCGTTCCCGATTCGCCCGACCGAGCTCGACCGCGAGGAGACTCTCAAGCAGATGGAGACGCTCAAGAGCGACTTCGCGTCTCCCGACATCAACGCCTACGACTTCGCCCAGATGAACTCTGAGACGCAGGTGAGCGAGCGCTTCCTGCGCCCCGCCCAGATGAGCACGGAGCTAGCCCGGTTCGTCGAGAGCGCCGAGGTGGGCGACGTCTACGGCCCCTATGCCGACGGCGACACCTACAAGCTCTCCCGCCTCGCCGCGGTGGCCATGCGTCCCGACTCCGTCAAGGCCCGCCACATCTTGGTCCAGACGAGCAAGGAGCTTGCCGACAGCCTGCTCGGCGTCGTCCGCGGCGGCGGGAACTTCGCCGACCTGGCGCGCCAATATAGCCAAGACCCCGGCTCGGCAATCAACGGCGGCGACCTGGACTGGTTCGCCGACGGCGTCATGGTGCCGGAGTTCAACGAGGCCTGCTTCACCGGCAAGAAAGGCGACGTGGTGCTCGTGCAGACGCAGTTCGGCTTCCACATCATCAACATCCAGGACCGCGGCGCGGAGGTCAAGAAATATAGCGTCGCGACAATCGAGAAGACGCTGCAATACAGCCAGCGCACGCAGCAGGCCGTCTACGCCCAGGCCAGCTCGTTCGCCTCGAACATCAAAGACGCCGCCTCGTTCGAGACCGTCGTGGACAGCTCGAACGTCATCAAGCGCGTCGGCCGCTCGATTCGCCCCAATGCGCAGTCCGTCAACTCCATCCGCCATGCTCGCGACATCGTGAAGTGGGCCTATGAGGCTGAGGTCGGCGACGTCTCGAAGCTCTTCCTGTGCGACGACGAGTTCATACTCGCCCTCCTCACCGGCGAGCAGGAGAAAGGCTACGCCCGCATAGCCGACGTCTCGGCCAACATAGCCGGGCAGATTCGCCGCCACAAGAAAGCGCAGGTCGTGACCGGGGCGGCGCAGGGCAAGACCTTGGACGAGATTGCCGCCCTCTATGGTGCGAAAGTCGACACGGCCAGCGCCGTGGCCTACGAGTCGAACAGCGTTGCCGGAGCCGGGCTGGAGCCGGGCCTGGTTGGCAAGGCCACGTCTCTCGACGAGGGCAAGGTCTTCGCGGCCGTCGAGGGCAACAACGGCGCCTACGCTCTGATGGTGACAAGCGCGGCCGAGCAGCCGACGACCGAGGAGATGGTCAAGGTGGCATACGCCCAGCGCATGATGTCGCTCCCCTACATTGTCCGCCAGGTCGTCACCGACGTCGATATTGAGGACAACAGGATTAAATTCTATTGATACTATAGTCCCAAAGGCGCAAAGACCGTAGCCCCGCCGACGCGGGGCGCGGTCTTTGCGTGTTTTGCGCCCCACGCCACCCCACAAAATGTCAACACCAAACAACGTCAGGCCCGCGCGGCAGTTTTTGGAACTATACCGTCTGGACAGCCGCGTGGCGGCACTGCGAGAGCACTTCTCCGCCACGTCGGGGGAGCGCGGCAAGAGCGTCGTCGGCCTCGTGGCCTCGGCCCGCGCCACCGCCATAGCGTCGTGCGGCGCAAGTCGCAACGTGGTGGTATGCTCCGAGCGCGACGACGCGCCCTATGTCTACCACGACCTCTGCTGCCTCCTGGGCGACGACAAGGTGTTCTTCCTGCCGTCGTCGTTCCGCCATGCGCCCAAGGCCGGAGGCTACGACGCTCAGAACGTCCAGCTCCGCACGGAGGCCCTGGCCCACTTCGCCACAGCCTCCGAGGTGACCATCGTGACCTATGCCGCCGCCATGGCCGAGAGGGTCCCCGCCTCGTCGGAACTGCGAGACGACTTCCTGACGCTCCGCGTGGGCGACAAGATAAGCCTCACGTTCCTCGTTGACGCGCTCGTGGAGTATGGCTTCTCTAGGGCCGACTTCGTGACGGCCCCGGGGCAGTTCGCCGTCCGGGGGAGCATCGTGGACCTCTTCTCTTTCGCCTCCGACAGCCCGACGCGCGTAGACTTCTTCGGCGACGAGATAGACTCCCTGCGCCCATTCGAGATTGACACCCAGCTCTCGAACGGCAAGATTGAGACGCTCAACGTCGTGCCCGACCTGGCGCGGAGCGGCGAGGGCGCCACGCTCGAACCATTCTCGCGCTCGCTGGGGCCCGACGCGGCATTGTGGTTCTTCGACCACAGGCTGTGCGTCGAGATGATGAACTCGCAATACTCTTCGGCCGTCGAGACCGTGGGCGCGGACGACGCCCTCGCTCCGGGCGCATTCTGCACGGCGGAGCAGTGGATGGAGGGCGTCGGGTGCCGATGGGTCGACGTGACCAACGGCAAGACCGACGCGGGCGACGACTGGCAGACCGTGCCGCAGCCACTCTTCAAGAAGAATTTCGACCTGCTCGAAGACGACCTGTACTATAAGACCTCCGACGGCTACCAAGTCTTCATCATCTCCGACAACAGCCGCCAGCTTCAACGTCTTGGCGTGATTTTGGGCGAGAGGCGCCGTAAGCTCAAATATCGCGAGCTTCAGTTGGGCCTCCACGGGGGCTTCGTCGACAAGCAGGCCCGGTTGGCTTTCTACACCGACCACCAGATTTTCGACCGCTTCCAGCGCGCCGCGTTGCGCAACGACCAGATGAGGCAGCAGCAGCAGAGCATCACGCTCCGCGAGCTCAGCTCCCTCAACGTCGGGGACTACGTAGTCCACATCGACCACGGCGTCGGCGTCTTCGGCGGTCTCGTGACCCAGAGCCGCGCCGGCAAGACCTACGAGGCGATACGGCTGACCTTTCAGGGCGGCGACACGTTGCTCGTCAACGTCCAGTCGATGCACAAGATTAGCAAATACAGGGGGAAAGAGGGCATCCCGCCCAAGGTCGAGAAACTCGGCACGGCCCACTGGGGCCGGCTCAAAGAGAAAGCCAAGAGCCGCGTCAAAGACATCGCCCGCGACCTCATAGCCCTCTACGCCAAGCGCAAGGAGGAGCAGGGCTTCGCATTCTCGGCCGACTCGTATCTGCAACACGAGCTTGAGGCCTCGTTCCTCTACGAAGACACTCCCGACCAATATAAGGCGTCGCATGCCATCAAGGCGGACATGGAGCGGATGGCCCCGATGGACCGCCTGGTGTGCGGCGACGTCGGCTTCGGCAAGACGGAGCTCGCTGTCCGCGCGGCATTCAAGGCTGCGTGCGACAGCAAGCAGGTGGCCGTCCTTGTCCCGACGACGGTCTTGGCGTTCCAGCACTACAACACTTTTCGCGAGCGCCTCAAAGACCTGCCCTGCAAAGTCGAGTACGTCAGCCGCCTTCGCAAGAGCTCCGAGGTGCGCGACGTGCTGAAGAGGCTCGCCGCTGGCGACGTCGACGTCATCATCGGGACTCACCGCATCATAGGCAAAGACGTCAAGTTCAAAGACCTGGGCCTGCTCATCATCGACGAGGAGCAGCGCTTCGGCGTCGGCGTCAAGGAGAAGCTCCGTCAGCTCAAGGCCAGCGTCGACACGCTGACGCTCTCGGCGACCCCCATCCCCCGGACCCTGCAGTTCTCCCTCATGGGGGCCCGCGACCTCAGCGTCCTGGCCACGCCTCCCGCCAACCGTCAGCCCGTCGTGACCGAGGTCCAGACGTTCAGCGACGAGGCCATGCGCGACGCCATAAGCTTCGAGGTGTCGCGCGGCGGGCAGGTCTTCATCATCAACAACCGCATAGAGCACCTTGTCGAGCTTCAGCGTGTCCTAGCGTCCTCGCTGCCCCAGGTGCGCACGGTGGTGGCCCACGGCCAGATGGAGGGGACGAGACTGGAGAGCGTCATGCTCGACTTCATGGCCGGCGACTATGACGTCCTGCTCGCCACGACAATCATCGAGAGCGGCCTCGACATCCCCAACGCCAACACGATAATAATCAACAACGCCCACCAGTTCGGCCTTGCCGAGCTACACCAGCTGCGCGGGCGCGTGGGCCGCAGCAACCAAAAGGCGTACTGCTACCTCTTCGCCCCTCCCCTCTCGACACTGACGCAGGAGGCCCGCCGCCGCCTACAGATTGTCGAGGAGTTCTCCGACCTTGGCTCGGGCTTCAACATAGCGATGCAGGACCTGGACATCCGCGGCGCGGGCAACGTCCTTGGGGCCGAGCAGTCGGGCTTCATAACCGACATGGGCTACGAGACCTACCAGAAAATCTTGGCGGAGGCCATAGTCGAGCTCAAGACGACCGAATATAGGGACCTGTTCTCCGACGCCTCGGCCGTTGCCGACAACGACGCCCTGCCCCAGTTCGTGGCCGACACCCAGGTCGAGACCGACGAGGAGATCCTCTTCCCGGAAAGCTACATCTCCAGCATCTCGGAGCGGATGCGCCTCTACCGCGAGCTGGACGCCATGAGCCGCGACGAAGACATAGACCGCTTCGGGCGCGAGCTGGCCGACCGCTTCGGCCCCCTGCCCCAGCCCTCGGCGGAGCTGCTGGAGGTGGTCAAGATCCGCATCCGCGCGCAGCGCCTGGGCGTCGAGAGGGTCTTGTTCAAAGACGGGCAGGTGACGTTCAGCTTCGTCTCCGACCCCGGCTCGGCTTTCTACCAGTCGCCGGTCTTCGCCTCCGTCATCGCCTGGGTGCAGTCCCACCCCCGCCTCTCGCAGATGCGCCAGTCGGGCGGCAAGCTGAGCATGTCCGTCCGTGGCGTGCCGTCGTTGACCGGCCTGCGCGCCCTGGTCGACGAGATATGCGGCAGCGGGGTGGCAATGACGGCGTGAGCGCCGTCAGCGTGGCGCAAGCTCCTCGACCCACTCGCCCACGTCGCGCGTCTCGGTAGAGAAACTCACGCCCACAAGGTGGACGCCCTTAGCCGCCGAGGCGAAACGGTCGGCATAGCCCTTAGCCTTGACCTGCCCCAAAGCGTCGGCGGCAGGGCTGTCGCGCTTGAACTCCATGACATAGGCGTGGCGCGGGGTCTCGACGATGGCGCCGCACACGCCCCGCGCCCCCGACACCTCGGCGCGGATGGCGATGCCCAAGAGGGTGAAAACCATGTACGCGCCTTATGGCGGCGAAGTCAGACATTCCGAGCGACAGCGCGGACGGGACGGGAATCGTTTCTGCCATGGCTTATGCGTGCTTTTTTCAAAGATAGCAAAAAGCCGCCTATCGATATTTTTGCTACCTTTCGCATTTATAACCAAGACGTCGGAAACCGAACAATGGACTCTGCTCTCGCCACGGACATTGTCGTCCTGCTGGTCATGCTGGCCCTCTCCGCTTTCTATTCGGGGAGCGAGATGGCTTTCGTCTCGTCCAACAAGCTCCTCATCGAGATAGGCAGGTCGAAGCACCCCCGCCTGGCCTCCATCATCGACATCTTCTACGCCCACTCGTCTCTCATCATCACGACAATCTTGGTGGGCAACAACATCACGATGGTCATCTTCGGCCTTGTCTTCTCCGACACGGTGACGCCCCTCATCGGCAGCTACGTCGGCAGCGCGAGCCTCGTCCTGCTTCTCGAGACCATCCTCTCGACCATCGTCATCATCATCACGGGCGAGTTCCTGCCCAAAAGCCTGGTGCAGCTCAACCCGTCGCTCGTCCTCTATGTCGTGGCGCTTCCCCTCTACCTCTTCTACCTGCTCTTCTACCCCATAAGCGCCGTCATGCAGAAGCTGGCCACTCTCTTCATCCGCTACGTCTTGCGCAGCCCGACGTCTGAGCAGTCTGCCACGATGCTCCCGGGGCGCGTCGAGTTCGACGAGCTCGTCTCGCGCCAGGTGGCGAGCGGCGACGGCGGCACCGACGTCGGCATGGAGGCCAAGCTGATGCGCAACGCGCTGGACTTCTCGAAAATCAAGGTTCGCGACTGCTACGTCCCCCGCACCGACGTGGTCGCCGTGAGCATAGACGAGAGCGTCGAGAGGCTCTACAAGAAGTTCGTCGAGTCGGGCTTCTCCAAGATACTCATCTACCGCGGCCCGTTCGACAACATCGTGGGCTACGTCCACGTCTCCGAGATGTTCAAGGGCGGCAAGTCGATCCGCGAGATGATGTCGCCCATAGCCATAGTGCCTGAGACGATGAGGGCGAACCTGCTGCTGAAGCAGTTCACGAGCCAGCACAAGAGCATCGCCATCGTCGTCGACGAGTTCGGCGGGATGTCGGGCATGATTACCCTGGAGGACGTCCTGGAGGAGATATTTGGCGAGATCAACGACGAACACGACCAGGACGGGCAAGAGTGCCGCAGGGTTGACGAGCACACCTACGTCATCTCCGGCCGCGTCGACGTCGACGACATCAACAAGAGCTTCGGCCTCCGCCTGCCCCTCTCCGACGACTACGACACCCTGGGTGGCCTCATCCTGTCGGCGACCCACTCCATCCCCCGCCAGGGCGACATCGTCCGCGTGGGCGACTACGAGCTGAAAGTGGTCCAGGCCGGGCGCGCCACGGTGGACAAGGTTGTGCTTTCGGCGCCATGAGGTGCGCGATGACAATAAAAGGATTATCTTTGTCGGGGTTTTGCCATCCCGCCCCGTCGCCGCGGCGACGAGCGTCGGCCGCCCGGTTGCGCGTGGCCGCATCGGGACGGGTGCAGGGGCCCCGCAGGAGTTAAAACAAAAAAATAACCACTGACTCAATAGAATGAAAAAGCTCTTTTGCGCAATGGCACTCTCCGCGGCCTTGCTCGCATCGTGCCAGCAAGGGCCGACAAGCCAAAACGACATCGTCGCCGTAGCCGACTCGTTGGCCTCGATAGCCATTGTCAACACCGACACCCTGCTCAGCAAATATGAGTATGCGCAGAAAGTCTCGGAGAGCCTCAACGACAAGGCGGAGAACTCCCGCGCGAACTACAACGAGAAGCTGCGGATATTCAACCAGGAGCTGTCGGAGTTCCAGCGCAAGGTCCAGAACAACGGCTTCCTCTCGATGGAGCGCGCCCAGAGCGAGCAGAACAGGCTTCAGAACGAGGAGCGCAAGCTCCAGGCCCTCAACCAGCAGCTGACGCAAGAGCTGATGCAGGAGCAGGCCCGGCTGACCACCGAGCTGCGCGACACCGTGAGCAACTTCCTGGGCGAGTATGCCAAGGGGCGCTACAAGCTGATCTTGAACAACAACATGGCCAACGACCTCGTCCTCTACTCCGTCCCCGCCATGGACATAACGGACCTCGTGGTAGAGGCCCTCAACGCCCGCTACAGGGCGGCGGCCAAATAGCCCGCCGGCCCGGCCGGACAGACAAGACGGGGGAGGCGTCGGGGCAGCCGACGGCCTCCCCTTGTCTTCCCCCAACCTCCCCCCCCCGAAAAACGCATTGCAATCATGCCCACAGAAGTCATAACCCTCTCCCCGCTAGGCTGCATCGAGACCGTGTCTGAGATAGCCGGGCGCGGGTTGCCCCAGTCGGAGGCCATGCGCCTCGTCGCCGAGACACTCCCTAAAGCGTTCTGCGCCAAAGTGACGGCCCAGATAGAGCATGCGGGGCAGACGTTCGAGTCGTCGGGCTACACGCCGTCGCCCCAGTTCCTCGCCGCCGACTTCGTCACCATCGACGACAGCAAGGGCCGCGTGACCGTCGCCGCCCTCGACGCCTCGTCGCAGTTCACCCCCGACGAGAAGCGGATGCTCCCCGTCGTGGCCCGGCTCGTGGGCGGGATGCTCGACAGCTACCGCGGGCGCGACATCTACGCCAACCGCCCCCGCGCCAAGGGGACCGTCGTGAGCGAGGACTTCCGCAAGGCCCTCACGACAGACAAGAAGCCGCTCCAGCTCTTCTTCAACAAGCAGGTGCTGGACCGCTACGTCTACCTCGACATGATGAAGTTCAAGATTCACAACATCCTCTTCGTGGCGACGCTCTACGACGCGTTCACCCTGGAGAGCGACGACAGCTTCTTCGAGCAGTTCATGGGCGAGATATACCAATACAGCCTCTTCTCGCTGCCGCGTATTACCGGCGTCTCCTCTCCCTCCGAGGCGTTGGAGCTGATGCGGACCACTCGTTTCGACATGGCCCTGCTCATGGTCGGCATAGACAAGGAGACGCCGCTAGAGCTGAGCAAGTCGATCAAGGAGCGCCAGCCCGACATCCCGGTCTACCTGCTTGCCAACCAGCGCAGCAGCATCAAGGAGGTCGAGAGCCGCGCCCGACGCACGCCCTCCGTGGACAAGGTCTTCGTCTGGGGCGGCAGCTCCGACATCATCTTCTCGATTGTCAAGTCGTCGGAAGACGCCGTCAACGTTGCCGACGACACCCGCATAGGCCTCGTGAGGGTCATCCTGCTCGTCGAGGACTCTCCCGAATATTACTCGAAGTTCCTCCGGATGCTCTTCTCCATCGTCTTCAACCAGGTCCAGAAACTGCTGCAGGAGGACGACCGCAACGAGATAAACCGCGTCTCGAAGATGCGCCAGCGTCCCAAAATCCTCCACGCGCGCAACTTCGAGGACGCCATGTACATCATCGAGCGCTACCGCGACTGCCTCCTGTGCGTCATCTCGGATGTCGAGTTTGAGCGCGGCGGCAAGAACGACGACCGCGCCGGCTACCACCTGCTGCGCAACCTCAAGAGCGAGATGCCCCTGCTGCCGACAATCTTGCAGAGCGCCGTGCCGGAGAACAGGGCCATGGCCGACGAGCTCGGCGTGCCGTTCCTCGACAAGGACTCGGACACCCTCAACGACGACCTCATGCGCCTGCTCACCAGCCGCCTGGGCTTCGGCGATTTCATCTTCCGCAACAAGCAGGGCGCGCCCGTGGCCCTGGCCAAGGGCCTCCGCGAGTTCGAGACCGTCTTGCGCAACATCCCCGCCGACAAGATACGCCTCCAGTGCCGCGGCCACCGCGTCTCGTCGTGGCTCATGAGCCGCGGCGAGATTCCGCTGGCCCGCACGCTCTACGACATCTCCATCGACGACTTCGACAGCCCCGAGGCTTTCCGCGCCGAGATTGTCCGCCTCATGGACGAGTATCGCGACGACAAGCGCCGCGGCAAGAAACTCGACTACGACGAGGTTGACACCCCCGACGAGCGCAACATCATCATGATGGCCCCGGGCAAGCTCGGCGGCAAGGGGCGCGGGCTGGCGTTCATCAACACCCTCATCCAGAACATTGAGCAGAACGAGCTGGAGAGGAGCATCAACCTGCGGATTCCCATCACCGCCATCGTCGGGACCGACGAGTTCGCCAGCTTCATGGAGCGCGGCTCGCTGATGGCCTACGCCATGACGAACCCTCCCTACGACGAGCTGCGCGCTCGGTTCGCCTCGACGCCCCTCTCCGACACCCTCATGAGGCGCCTGCGCCGCTTCTGCGGGCAGGTGAGGCGCCCCCTGGCGGTCCGCTCCAGCTCCCTGTCTGAGGACTCTCTCAACCAGCCTTTCGCCGGCGTCTTCGACACCTACCTCGTCTCGAACAACGCCGCCTCGGCCGACGACAACGCCGCCAACGTCGCCACGGCGATCAAGATGGTCTACGCGTCGATATACTCGCCGACGAGCCGCGCCTACTTCCAGACCGCCAAAGTCAGCATCGAGAAAGAGCAGATGGCCGTGGTCGTCCAGGTCTTGGTCGGCGGCGAGCACGACGGCTTCTACTACCCCCACATGAGCGGCACGGCGCAGAGCTTCAACTACTACCCTGTGGCCCACATGCAGCCCGAGGAGGGCTTCGCCGTCGCTGGCTTCGGGCTTGGCTACTACGTCGTGGGCGGCAGCAAGGCGTTCCGCTTCTCGCCCGCGTGGCCGGCCGTGGACACCATGTCGGTGCAAGACATGGTGCGCAACACCCAGGTGGACTTCCTGGCCCTGGACCTGAGCAAGGAGGCTGTGGACTACGTCGGCGACGGCGAGACGGCGCCCCTCCGGACCCTCGACATCATGGACGCCGAGCGGCACGGCACCCTGCGCCACTGCGCGTCGGTCTACAACCCGCAAAACGACACCATAGAGCCCGGCCTGCGCTCCTACGGGCCCCGGGTGGTGAACTTCGCCGACATCCTCAAATATGACTACGTGCCGCTGCCCCGGCTGCTGTCGGTGGTCCTGTCGGCGGCCAAGGAGTCGTTCGGCACCCCCGTCGAGATCGAGTGGGCCCTGGACCTGGACGAAGCCGAGAACGGCCTCCCCTCGTTCTACCTCCTCCAGATGAAGCCCATAATCACCGACCTGCGTGGCGACAGCGTCGACGTGTCCCGCCCCGCCTCTGCCGACGGCGTGCTCCTCTACACGACGCAGAGCCTCGGCAACGGCAAGGTCGGCGGCATCTCGGACATCATCTTCGCCGACCCCGACGCGTTCGACAAGATGCAGACCGAGCAGATGGCCCGCGAGATTGGCTACCTCAACGAGCAGATGATGAAAGAGGGCCGCAACTACATCCTCATAGGCCCCGGGCGCTGGGGGACGCGCGACAAGTTCATCGGGATTCCCGTCCAATGGTCGGAAATATCCAACGCCAAGGTCATTGTCGAGATGAGCCTCCCGGGCTTTCCCCTCGACTCTTCGCTCGGCTCCCACTTCTTCCACAACGTCACCTCGATGAACATCGGCTACCTGTCGGTCCAAGACGGCAGCCCGACGGACTACATCAACTGGCCCCTTGTCCGCTCGCTCCCCCTGGTCCGCGAGACGGCTTTCTTCCGCCACGTCCGCGCCCCTCGTGCCCTCGACGTGCGGATGAACGGCAAGAGGCGCATGGCCGTGGTGCGCGAGGCGGCGGCGGAGTGAGCCAAGACGCAAAAAAATCGTACCTTTGCCGAGTAAGGTACGCCTTTCGGGGGGCCGCGCCATTGGCGGCCTGACAGGCAGAGAACCAGAGAGAACATAGCATAGGCGTTGAGAGTCCTGAGATTGTCGTTTCAGGATTCTCTCGCTTTATACGTTTCAGATAACGAATCTTAAAATTACAGGAGGATAGAACAATGTCATCCATCAACTACGTCACCGACGCCGGCTTGAAAAAAATGAAAGAGGAGCTGGCGACGCTCGAGAGCGTCGAGCGCCCGAAAGTCATTGCCGCCATCTCGGAGGCACGCGACAAGGGCGACTTGTCTGAAAACGCCGAGTATGACGCCGCCAAGGAGGCTCAGGCGCACCTGGAGGCGAAGATTATGAAGCTCAAGACGACGATTGCGAACAGCAGGGTCATAGACGTCTCGAAACTCGACAACTCGTCGGTGCAGCTCCTCAGCCGCGTCACCATCCTCAACGCCAAGACCAAGGCCAAGATGACATACACCATTGTCCCGGAGACGGAGGGTTCCGACCTCAAAGCCGGCAAAATATCGCTCACGACGCCCATAGCCAAGGGCCTGCTGGGCAAAAAGGTGGGCGACAAGGCCGAGATCCGCGTCCCGGCGGGCCTGATGACGTTCGAGATTTTGGACATAGCCCTGTCGGTGGAGTAGGCCCCGGCACGAGCGTTAAAAAAACATGATTACGACATGGCGACACTTTTCAGCAAGATAATCAGCGGCGAGATTCCGTCATATAAGGTGGCGGAAGACGCCGAGAACTACGCGTTCCTGGACATAAACCCGCTTGCGCGCGGCCACGTCCTCTGCGTCCCCAAGGTCGAGACGGACTACGTCTTCGACCTGGAGCCCGGACGGCTGTCGAGCCTGGCGCTCTTCGCCCAGCGCGTGGCCAAGGCCCAAAAAGCCGCCTTGGGGTGCAAGCGCGTCGGCGTGGCCGTCTTGGGCTTCGACGTGCCCCACGCGCACATCCACCTGGTGCCGATGGAGAGCGAGGCGACGCTCAACTTCAAGAACGAGCGCGTGCGCCTCACCGAGGCCCAGTTCGTCGAGACGGCAAAGGTCATCGCGGAGAAAATGGACGAATAGGCCAAACTAGGCGCGAATCTCCATTTGGTCACAACGACGGGGGGCGGAGACGCTCCCCGTCGTCGTTCTTTTTTATGCATCGAGCCGCCCCGCCAGCAAAGCGGCATAGAATGTGCCGGGAGCGCCGTCGAGCCGGAGCTTGTATGAGAGCTTGAACATCGTCGTGCCGTCCCTCATGGCCTCCCACTCGCCGGCGTCGAAAGGGGCGTTAAGCTTCTCGCCGAGCAGGTAGAGCCTCTCGTTGGACGGGGCCACGCCGTCGACCATGGCCCTCACGCCGGGGTCGCCCTCGTAGACAAGGGCGACGAGGTAGTCCGTCATGAAATATTCAATGTTGCTGTCCACCTTTTGCCAATATTGCTCCCACAAGATGCGCATGGTCTCGAAAAGCGGATTGTGAGTTTTTGTGGAGGAGAGGAACTGGCCGTTCCACCGCGAGCGCGACACGTTGTCGCTGACGTTCTCCACGTGCTTTATCGTCCAAAAGTCGTCGGAGAGGCACTGGGCGGGGATGTCGCCCGCGAGCAGCATCGTGCTGTCTATCCAAACGCCGCCGTAGCGGGCCAGCAGGCTGACGCGGACATAGTCGGAAAGTGTTGTGAATGTGATTTTTCGCTCATTAATCTTTTCTAACACGCAATGGGGGGGGGCAACATATCTTAACCAATTGTCTTGCGTGACCAAGACAACCTCCAGGTCCCGCGCGTGGCGGCGGATGCTGTCGAAAGTGGCGCCCACCAGGGGCGGCATGGACTCCCGCCCCTGCCACCACATGACCCACACCCTCATCCGCTCGGCCGGGGCGGGAGCGGGGAGGGCGTCGGGCCGGGGCAGAGCCAGGGTTTTGCGGAGCAGGGCCATCAGGGCCCGATGATAGCGCCGCATGAAGAGCGTCGGGAACGTCGTCGAGAGGAACTTCCAGAAGTTGACGCTCGCGAAGCGGCCTTGCCAGTCGCCCGCGTGCCGGACGTTGCGCAGGAGCTGACCCGTGGCGTGGTAGGCGTTTTTCAGATTTTGAACAGGATTCATTGGCAATGAGAAATTAGAATGTGCGCAAATATAGGTCAATTGCGCGAAGCGCACAGCGGCGAAGATGGGCGAGCATGACAAGGAGGGCGAGAACTCCGGCGGTCGGGGCAAAGGTGGGGGCTGATACGCCCCCACCAGTCAGTCATTCGTCGAGCCGCCCCTCAAGCAAAGCGGCATAGTAGGAGCCGGGAGCGCCGTCGAGCCGGAGCTTGTAGGAGAGCTTGAACATCGTCGTGCCGTCCCTCATGGCCTCCCACTCGCCGGCGTCGAAAGGGGCGTTAAGCTTCTCGCCGAGCAGGTAGAGCCTCTCGTTGGACGGGGCCACGCCGTCGACCATGGCCCTCACGCCGGGGTCGCCCTCGTAGACAAGGGCGACGAGGTAGTCCGTCATGAAATATTCAATGTTGCTGTCCACCTTTTGCCAATATTGCTCCCACAAGATGCGCATGGTCTCGAAAAGCGGATTGTGAGTTTTTGTGGAGGAGAGGAACTGGCCGTTCCACCGCGAGCGCGACACGTTGTCGCTGACGTTCTCCACGTGCTTTATCGTCCAAAAGTCGTCGGAGAGGCACTGGGCGGGGATGTCGCCCGCGAGCAGCATCGTGCTGTCTATCCAAACGCCGCCGTAGCGGGCCAGCAGGCTGACGCGGACATAGTCGGAAAGTGTTGTGAATGTGATTTTTCGCTCATTAATCTTTTCTAACACGCAATGGGGGGGGGCAACATATCTTAACCAATTGTCTTGCGTGACCAAGACAACCTCCAGGTCCCGCGCGTGGCGGCGGATGCTGTCGAAAGTGGCGCCCACCAGGGGCGGCATGGACTCCCGCCCCTGCCACCACATGACCCACACCCTCATCCGCTCGGCCGGGGCGGGAGCGGGGAGGGCGTCGGGCCGGGGCAGAGCCAGGGTTTTGCGGAGCAGGGCCATCAGGGCCCGATGATAGCGCCGCATGAAGAGCGTCGGGAACGTCGTCGAGAGGAACTTCCAGAAGTTGACGCTGACGAAGCGGCCTTGCCAGTCGCCCGCGTGCCGGACGTTGCGCAGGAGCTGGCCCATGGCGTGGTAGGCGTTTTTCAGATTTTGAACAGGATTCATTGGCAATTAAAAATTAGGATTGACGCAAATATAGGTCAATTGTGGCTACATTTGCCGACAAACATATGCCGTCATGAACCTCAAGCTCGCACTCGTCTTGCCCCTATTGATAGCCTCGCTCGCCTCGTGCGCCGGCGAAGACGGCGGCACGTCGGCGCGCACCGACTGGCGTGTCTATCCGTCCGTCAAGACGGACGGCACGTTTCGCGTCTTGGCCATAGGCAACAGCTTCACCGAAGACTTCATGGCCCACCTGCCGGAACTGCTGCGCCTGGCCGGCGCCGACTCCGTCGTGGTCTGCAAAGCCACTGTGCCGGGGACGAGCCTGGAGTACCACCTGGGGCAAGTGACCCGCTCCGACAGCGCCTACGCCTTTCAAGAGAGCGTCGGCGGGCGCCCCTTTACCGACGCCGCCGGCAGCCCCGCCACGCTCAAGACCTGCGTGGACTACGCCGACTGGGACGTCATCGTGCTTCAGCAGCTCTCCTACCTCTCGGGCGACTACTCCACCATCGCCCCCTTTCTGGCGCCGCTCGTAGACAACCTGCGCCTTGGGCATCCGCGGGCGCAGATTGCGTGGCACGAGACATGGGCCTACGCCCGGAGCTACGACGGCGCCGTCTTCGGGCGCTACGGCCACAGCCAGACGACGATGGACTCCATGATTGTCCACGCCCTGCGCCAACTCCTGCGCGGCGAGGCCAAAGTGGGGCGCGTCGTGCCTTGTGGCGAGGCCCTGCGCCAGGCCCGCGCCGCCGAGACCGACCCCATGGGCCTGACGGCCGAGGGGCGCCACCTGGACAACCGCGGCCGGCTCTTGGCGGCCTACACACTCTTCGAGAGCCTCTTCGCTCCCACGCTGGGCGTCGGCGCCGGCAAGCTGCCGCACCCGGCATGGGCCGACGCGGACGACTGCCGACGGTTTGCCGCGACGGCCGAGAGGGCATGCCTGTGGGCGGACGGACTTGTCAGCGAACCTTTATCAAGTCGCGTTGCGCCGTGAACCACGGTATGAGCTTGACGCAGAGCGGGATGATGAGCTGGTAGCTGAACATGACGCAGGCGAGGATGAGCACGGCGCAGCCCCAGTCGCCAATGACGCCGGCGACGCCCACGACGCCAAAGAGACGATAGAGGAGCTGGACCTCCATGATGTGGGTGCAGAGGATTATTATCGAATAGCGCCCCCAGTGGGAGAGGAACGGAAGCCAGGACAGCATCTTCGAGAGTGACATGACGGCCAACGTCCCGCACAGGCCGCCAGCGTAGACCACGAGCGGGTTGCGCCCACTGAAGTCGTTGGCCCCGAAAGTCATGCCGCCGCGGAAGAGCCACGTCCCGGCGCACAGCGCGACCAGGAACAGGGGCAGAAACCTATCCCACTTGTTGGGACGGAGGATTGGCGTGTGCCCGCGCACGAAATATCCGCAACAGAAAAAGGGCGTGGCTGTGAGGGCGGAGTCAAAGAAGGCCGGCAGATTGACGCCAAAGGCCCACAACGCATAGCCCGACGCGCCACACAACGCCGACAACGCCAAAGTCCAAAGCCCGCGCCCGAAGCCTGAGCCGCACAGCCGCTCCGAGGCGAGCACCACGCAATAGAAAACGATGTTGACCCAAAAGAGGCACAGCAGAAACCATGTCGGCCCGTTTGGGTACTGCTCCGGAGTGACGAAAGCCCACAACGACGGCCACCCCAAGACACCGACGTTGCGCACGTCGTAGCCCAGGGCGTGGAGCAAGTTGGAGAGCAAGACGGAGGTGGTGAGATAGAAGAAAGCGAACGGGACGAGCAACTTGTTCACCTTGCGCCTGGCGAAGCCCGCAAGGCTCTCGTAGCGTTTGAAGAAGAGTCCGCTCAGAAAGAAATAGAGCGGCATCCGGAAAGCGGAGAAAGCGGCCGACATGGGGAACTCGAGCCCGAAGAAGTCCAACACGTGGACGGCGGCCACGAGGGTTATGCATATGCCTTTTGCCAAATCTACATAGCCAACTCTACCCCCCCCCGTTAAAATTTACACAAGCATCCATTGAAGAAAAAAAAGAGCAGGACGGCCTCCAAACCTGGGGAGCGCCGCCCTGCGTTTTTCCAAATGTCTATTTCACAATCTCGACAAGCTCAATGTCGAAGATGAGCGTGGCGCTGGGGCCAATCTTCTCGCCCGCGCCCCGCTTGCCGTAGGCCAGGTCGGCGGGGATGAAGAGCTGCCACTTGGAGCCGACGGGCATCATCTGCAAAGCCTCCTGCCAGCCCTTGATGACGCCCGACACCGACATGGTGACCGGCTCGCCCTCTTTCGATGCGTCGAACTCTGTCCCGTCGATGAGCGTCCCTCGGTAGTTGACCTTGACGCGGTCCGACGCCTTGGGCTTGGCGCCCTTTCCCATCGTTATGACCTTATATTGCAATCCGCTAGCCGTCGAGTCCACCCCCTCGGCCTTGATGTTGCTCTCCAGGAACGACCTCCCTGCGGCCTCGTTGTCGGCGGCCTGCGCGTCGCGCTTGGCCTGCTCCTCGGCGCGCTTGGCGGCGGCCTTGGTGTTGAGGATGGCCTCAGCCATCTGCGGGTCTATCGCGGCCTTGCCGAGCGCGAGCTGGGCGCGGCATCCGCTCATGAAGAGGTCGGCATAGATGGTGTCGAGCTGGTTCTGGATGTAGCTCAGGTAGCGCTCGCTGGGCTTGCTAGCGGCCAGGGCCTGCGCATAGACCTTGACGTCGATGGTGTCGAAAGGCAGCTGCTTGATCTGCTGCGCCATCGAGTTGCCGATGACCACGCCGAGCGCGTAGCTGATGGAGTCCTGCTGCGTCGTGAGCGTCGCCTTGGGGCTTACGCCTCCGGCGCACGAGCTGGCCAACAGGGCGGCAGAGGCTGCCGCCAGGAGAATCTTCTTCATTGTTATACTGTCTGTTTTAGAGAATTTGCAACAACTCGACCTCGAAGACGAGCGTGGCGTAGGGCGGAATGCTCTGCCCGGCGCCCCTCGCCCCGTAGCCAAGGTTGTATGGGATGTAGAGCTTCCACTTGGAGCCGACGGGCATCAGCTGCAGGGCCTCGACCCACCCGGCTATGACGCCGCCCACGGGGAAGTCGGCGGGTTGCCCGCGACGCACGGACGAGTCGAAGACGGTGCCGTCGATGAGCGTGCCGTGGTAGTGGCAGCGCACGGTGTCGGTGGCCTTGGGCTTGGGGCCGTCGCCCGCCTTGATCACCTCATATTGCAACCCGCTCTTGAGCGTCGTCACCTCCTTGCGCTCGCCGTTGGCGGCGAGGAACGCCGCGCCGTCCTCGATGGCGTCTTTGCTCTTGGCCTCCTCGAGTTCCGAGAAGTATTTGTTGAGAATCTTTCCGGCCTCGTCGGGCTTCATCTCGGTCGGTGCGCCCTCCAAGACGGCGCGCAAGCCGCGCGCCAGGGCTTCGCAGTCGATGTTCTTGGCCCCGCTCTGCAGCAGGTTCGCCCCAATGTTCATGCCTATGGCATAGCTCGTCTTTTCCACTTCGTAATATTATGTCTGTTGCAAAGTTAACTAATAATGGCTGAATGCGGCTCTCAAACGCGGCGGCATCTCCCGACACCCCTCACCGCCTGCGCCGCCACGGGGTCGTCGGGCCACGAGTGGCGCGGATAGCGGCGACGAAGCTCCTTGCGGACCTCGAAATAGGCTCCCGTCCAGAAGCTCTCCAGGTCTTGCGTGAGCTGGACGGGCTTATAGCCCGGCGAGAGAAGCTCCATCAAGACGGGCCGCCGCCCGGCGTCGACCCTGGGCGACACCCGCATCCCGAACACCTCCTGGAGCCTCACGCTCACCACCGGCGGCTCGTCGGGCCGGCGGTAGTCGATGCGGATCTTGCTCCCCGTTGGCATCTCGACGCGCTCCGGAGCCAGGCGGTCCACCTCGCGCATCTGCTCGTAGCTGAGCATGGAGCGCAGGGCCGCCCCGATGTCTATCTTGCGCAACTCCGCCACCGTCTCGGCCTTGCCAATCAACGGCGGCAGCCACTCCGGCGCGCGGCTCAGCACGGCGGCGGTCGAGATGTCGGGCAACGCCAGTTCGGGATGCCACGCCGCCACGGCCGCCACCCTCCGCTGCAGCCTGGCGGCATCGTCGGAGAAGTCGAGCATCCGCTCCCCGTCCTTGCGCGCGGCCTGGCATATGGTGTCGGCTATGAGCCCCCTGTCCTGCTCCTTGACCGGCTTCGACGACAGGAGCAGACTGCCGATCCTCACCTCCCTCCGGGCCACGACGCCCCCCTGCCTCATGTCCCACACCACACTGTCTCGCTCGGT
Organism: uncultured Marinilabiliaceae bacterium; assembly: GCA_964534235.1. Taxonomy (GTDB): domain Bacteria; phylum Bacteroidota; class Bacteroidia; order Bacteroidales; family Marinilabiliaceae; genus W3P20-009. Next base: position 86,274 of record CAZHOT010000007.1, on the reverse strand, counting down.
CACCATGGGGCGCAGGTCGGCGGGCGCTATGGGCGCGGCGAGGAATATCCTCCCGACGTCTCCCGCGGCGTTGACGTTGGCCGCCACAATCCACGGCTCGCCGGCGAGGTCGTCGTCTTTGGGCAGTCGCGCCATGTCTCCACTGGAGAGCATGAAGAGCCCCATCGCCCCCTCGCGCGCCGAGGCGATGCGCTCCGGGAACGCCGCGGCTAGCAGCATCCCGGCGTCGGTGGGCTCGAAGCCGCCGTTGTCGGGGGCCGCTATGTTGCCGATGCGCATATATTGCTCGGCAATCTTGGCAATCCGCCCCCAAGCGCCTCCCGCCTGCCGCTGGCGTCGGAAACGCCTCAGAGCGTCGACGCGCAGGCTTATGTCCGTCCCCGGCGTCTCGCCGGGGCGGCGGCTCAGCGGGTCTTTCTCCTCCAAGATGGCGGCGATGTCGGCCGCTAGGCAGCTTTGCGCGGGCGTGGCCGCCGCCGTCATCATCTGCGCCATGCGCGGTTGGCACGGCATCTTGCTCAGCCTCAGGCCGTGGGGCGTGATTTGCCCCAGCTCGTCGGCGGCGCCGAGCGACCGCAGGAGGCGCAACGCTTGCGCCACGTGTCCCTCCGGCGGCGGGGTGAGCCACGCCATGCGCATGGGGTCGCGCTCGCCCCATGCGAGCAAGTCCAACATGGCCGGGGCGAGGTCGGCCGTCTCAATCTCGGGCTTGCGAGTGGGGCGCATCCGGTTCTCGGTAGCCAAAGACCACAGCCTGTAGCATACCCCCGGCGCAGTTCGCCCGGCGCGCCCCCGCCGCTGGTCGGCCATGTCGGCGGAGATTCTGACGGTCTCCAAGTGGCTCAGCCCGCTCTGCGCGTCGAAGACCATCTGACGGCAGAGCCCCGAGTCGACCACGACCCGCACCCCCTCGATTGTGAGCGACGTCTCGGCAATTGGCGTGGCGAGGACGACTTTGCGCTCGCCCGGGCGGCTTGGCGCTATGGCGCGCCGCTGTTCGGCCTGCGGCAACATCCCGTAGAGCGGCATGACGCGCGTCGCGCCAAGCCGCCCCGCGAGCATCTCCGCGGCACGGCGGATCTCGCCCTCGCCGGGCAGGAAAGCCAAGATGTCTCCCTCGGCTTCGGCATGGGCGCGCCCCACGGCGGCCGCCACGGCCTCGGCGCACGTTGCGGCATCGCACTCCTCCAGCCTCCGAATCTCGACGGGGAACATCCTGCCGCGGCTCTCGACGAGCGGGGCGTCGAGCATCCGGCATATGGGGCCGGCGTCTATCGTGGCCGACATGATTACAATGCGGAGGTCCGGGCGAAGCACCTGCTGCGCCTCGCGGGTCAGAGCCAGAGCCACATCGGCGAAGATGCTCCTCTCGTGGAACTCGTCGAAGATGACGACCGAGACCCCCTCCAGCCCCGGGTCGGCAATGAGCCTCCGCGCCAAGACGCCCTCGGTGACCACCTCGACCCTCGTGTCGGCCGACGTGCGGCTGTCGAAACGCACGGTGTAGCCGACGGTGCGCCCGACGTCCTCGCCCAGCAGTCGGGCCATCCGCTCTGCAATGTGCCGCGCGGCGAGACGGCGCGGCTCCAGCATGACGACGCGCCCGCCGGGGGGCAGGTCTTGCAAGATTGTCAGCGGGAGGAGGGTCGACTTTCCTGCCCCGGGCGGCGCCGTCAGCACCAACTGCGCCTCGTCCCGCAAGATGCGGTTCACCTCGTCGGCAATCTCGGCCGCGGGCAACGCGAGCCCCTCTGCCGCAATGTCGGGCCGCCTCATGAGATCAGCTTAAGCACACTGGCCCGCCACTCCTCGGGCGAGACGCCGAAGACGCGCTTGAAATTCGCCGTCAAGACGTCCCCGCCGTCGTAGCCGAGCATATGGGCGATGTCGCCCACACTCTTGTCGGGGAAATGCACGAGCAGCTCCTGCGCATCGTCTATTCGCAAGCGGTCGACGTGCTGCCGGAAAGTTCGGCCGTATGTCTCGTTGATTATGTTCGCCACTTCGTCGCTGTCGCACCCCACACCCCTTGCCAGGTCCTCGATGGTTATGTCGGGCGTGCGGAAACCCTTGCCTGCCTCCCACTCCTTAATCCTCCACCGGATTTGCGCCTTGTCGTCGGCCGAGATGGCGCCATGCGATGGCGCCTGGGCGTGCACGACCCTGTCGACGACGTCGAAGCTGTCGTAGTAGTTCATGAGCGAGTTGCACAGGGTGGTGTAGACCAGCCCGCCCACAATCATGTATATCGTGTTGAACCACGGCGGGCATATCGCCGCGATGGGCGCGCACAGCCCGAACGCCACGAAGAGCATGAACCCGTTTCGCAGACGCACGACGGGCGCCACGGCATTGTTGGAGTAGTAGTTGTTGAGCCGGCGCACGGAGCGTCGGAAGTTCCGCGCCACGCAGTAGCCAAGCCGGCAAATGAAGAGCGCCCAGAAGACCGTCACGGCCACCTGCACAGCGCGCATGACCCCGGCGTCGGGGAAGAGGGTCGTCCAGACGACAATGCCTGTCGTGACGACCCACACCGAGACGTCGCGCACGGCCTGCGAACGATATTCGCGGCTGTCGCCCACGAGCCAGCTCGAGATCCACGTCATCAGTATGGCCACTGGGGTGTAGCACAAGATGTCGAGCGACGTGTCGATGTTGGACGCCACGTTCTCCGAGTTGTTGATGAGCAGGCTCAGCAGCAAGTCCACAATGATGATTGAGAAGACCGCGGCAAGGCTGTTGCGCGCCTTGCGGTAGGCGGCGTAGCGCGGGGCGCGGCGCGTGCGCTTGAAGAGCAACGTCAGGACGAGGGCGGCCAAGACGCCCGTCTCGAAGACGTTGACGTAGTTGTAATAGGCGATGCTGAAATCCATAGTGGCAGAGGCTCGCGGCCCGATGCCGCAAGCGCGTTGCGAAATTAATCAAAAAAGCCAACTCCCAAAGAGTTGGCTTTTTTGATTCACGCTCAGGCGTTGAGTTTCGACGTGAAATAGTATTTTGCCTCGCGCAGGGCCGCCTCCAGGCCGGCGGCGTTCTTGCCGCCCGCCGTGGCGAGGAATGGCTGCCCGCCGCCGCCGCCCTGGATGAACTTGGCGACGTCGCGGATGGTGGCCCCGGCATTGAGGCCCAGCTCCTTGACCAGGTTGTCCGTGATGATGATGAGCAGCTGCGGCTTGTCGTCGACACCGCAGCCCAAGACCACCACCGCCTCGTCATATTCGCCTCTGACCTGAAAGGCCAGGTCTTTGAGCTTGTCGGCGAAGATGGGGTGCACCTCGGTGACGATCAGGTGGCGCGAGCCGAAAGCCTCCGCTTTCTCCTTGAGGTTCTGCTTTTCGGCGGCGAGCATGCTGGCCATCATCTTCTCGGCCTTCTCCTGCAGCTTGGCGTTGTTCTGGATGAGTTGGTGGATGCTCTTGCGGACATCCTTGGCACCCTTGAGCGCCTCGCCCAGATCTTTGATGGTCTCGACGAGCGCGTCCACCATCTCCTCGGCCTTGTCCGCCGTGACGGCCTCGATCCGGCGGACGCCCGCCGAGACCGACGACTCGGAGAGAATCTTGAAGAAGCCCAGCGACCCCGTGGCGCGGGCGTGCGTGCCTCCGCAGAACTCCACGGAGTCTCCAAAGCGGACAACCCTCACCTTGTCCCCATACTTCTCTCCGAAGAGCGACATGGCCCCCAGCTTCCTCGCCTCGTCGATTGGCATGTCGCGGTGCTCCTCCAGGGGGACGTTGGCGCGTATCTTGCGGTTGACGAGCCGCTCCACCTCGCGCAGCTCCTCGTCGGACACTTTCTGGAAGTGGCTGAAGTCGAAGCGCAACCCGTCGGGCGAGACAAGCGAGCCTTTCTGCTCGACATGGCTTCCAAGCACGTGGCGCAGAGCCTCCTGGAGCAGGTGCGTGGCGGAGTGGTTGTCGGCAATGAGCTCGCGGCGGTGGCTGTCTACCGCCGCGTGGAGGACGGAGTCCATGCCGGCCGGCAGCTCGGCCGTTATGTGGGTGATGAGGTTGTTCTCCTTGATGGTGTCCACCACCCTCACCTGCTTCCCGTCGTCGCCCGCCAGTGTCCCGGTGTCGCCCACCTGTCCGCCGCTCTCGCCGTAGAACGGCGTCTTGTCGAAGACAATCTGATATTGGGTCTTGCCCTTGGCCGTCACCTGCCTCCACCGCGTGACGCGGACGTCGGCCTCGGTGGTGTCGTAGCCCACGAACTCCTCGGTGGCGGCGGCGGGGTCGAGAACCGTCCAGTCTCCGGCCTCGATGGCCGTGGCGTTGCGGGCACGGTCTTTCTGCGCCGCCATCTCGCGGTCGAACTCGGCGACGTCCACCTCCAACCCGTTCTCGCGGAGAATGAGCTCGGTGAGGTCGAGCGGGAAGCCGTAGGTGTCGTAGAGCTCGAAGGCCACCTTTCCGCCAATCTTCTTCCGCCCGCTCTTCTTGGCCTCGTCCATGATGCCACCGAGCATCCCGATGCCGGTGGCAAGGGTCTTGAGGAAGCTCTCCTCCTCCTCCTTGATGACTTTCTCGACGAGGCCCTGCTGCGCGCGCAGCTCGGGGTAGGCGCCGCCCATCGTCTCGACGAGCGTGGGGACGAGCTTGTAGAGCGTCGCCTCCTTGCCTCCGAGGAACGTGTAGTTGTATCGCACGGCACGCCGGAGGATTCGGCGTATGACGTATCCGGCCTTGTTGTTGCTCGGTAGCTGCCCGTCGGTGATGGAGAACGCTATGGTGCGCACGTGGTCGGCCATGACGCGCATGGCGACGTCGGTCTGCTCTCCGTCGCCGTAGCGGACGCCGGAGAGCGACGCAATCTTGTCGAGCAGGGGTGTGAAGATGTCGGTGTCGTAGTTCGACGTCTTGTGCTGCACGGCGCGTACGAGCCGCTCGAAGCCCATGCCCGTGTCCACGTGGTGGTTGGGCAGCGGCTCGAGCCCGCCGTCGGCCTTGCGGTTATATTGCATGAAGACCAGATTCCAAATCTCAATCACCTGGGGGTTGTCCTTGTTGACCAGGTCGCGGCCGGAGAGCGCCTTGCGCTCCTCTTCGGGGCGCATGTCGTAGTGAATCTCGGAGCAGGGGCCGCAGGGGCCGGTGTCGCCCATCTCCCAGAAGTTGTCGTGCTTGTTGCCGTCGATGATCCGTGCGCGCTCAACGTGTTCGGCCCATGCGTCGTAGGCCTCGGTGTCGCGCGCCACGCCGTCGGCCTCCGAGCCCTCGAAGATTGTGACATAGAGCCTGTCGCGGTCCAGGCCGATGACCTCGGTCAGGAACTCCCACGCGTAGGCAATGGCCTCTTTCTTGAAGTAGTCGCCAAACGACCAGTTGCCGAGCATCTCGAACATCGTGTGGTGGTACGTGTCGTGCCCCACCTCCTCCAGGTCGTTGTGCTTGCCCGAGACGCGCAGGCACTTCTGGGAGTCGCTCACGCGGCTGGCCGAGATCGGCACATTGCCCAGAATAATGTCCTTGAACTGGTTCATGCCCGCGTTGGTGAACATCAGCGTGGGGTCGCCCTTGATGACCATCGGGGCCGATGGGACAATCTTGTGACCCTTCTCGCAGAAGAAGTCCAAGAAGCTTTGACGCACTTCGTTGGCTGTCATGGTGTCTTGAGATGTTGCTCTAAAGGTTTTTCGGGGCAAAGTTAGTAAATCACGCACAAGTTGCACAGGCTAAACGGCATCGGGGAACTCCGGGCGCGGGTGGAACCAGAGGGCGGACAGCATCCCCCTCGCTATGGGCGCCGCGTGGCGGAAGTCGAGCCTGAGGAGCAGCCGCGCGACGGTCTTGGCGTCGAAGAGGAAAGTCTTCAGCGCCGAGCCGCTCTCCTCCCACCGGCGCTTGTAGACGTAGCGGTTGCGGAAGAGGTAGCGGTAGTTGGCGACGCGCCCGGGGTCCCGCTCGTCGAAAAACGTCAGCCGTCCCTGGTTGGCGCGGCGGTGCGTGACGACGCTACGGCACGCAATGAAGCACGGCGCGGCGTTGGAGAGCCGCATGGTATACTCGGTGTCGTCGCACCAGATGAAGAACTGTCGCAGGGGCAGCCCCACGCGGCGCATCATGGCCGTGGGGATGAGGATTGAGACAAACGTGGCCGAGCGGACCTTGACCATGCCGCGCGAGACGACGAGGTCGTAGGAGTCGGGGTATCTGCCGTCGGCGGGCGGGCGCGTGTCGGCCGAGGGGACGTTCATGGCCCCGCCGCCCACGCCCACCACCCTGCTGCACACGAACCCGGCATCGGGCCGCGCCTCGGCGGCGAGCATGAGCTCCGTCAACGCGTCGGGGGGGCACAAGACGTCGTCGTCCATGACCCACGCGTAGTCCGCCCCCATCTCGGCGGCCCGCTTCATGCCGACAAAGAAGCCACCGGCCCCGCCTACGTTGCCCTGGCTGACAACCGCGAGGTCGCCCTGCGCGGCGAGCCACTCCGCGGTGCCGTCGGTCGAGCCGTTGTTGACCACGACAATCTGCCTGTCCGCCCACGTCTGCCCGCGGAGCGAGCCGACGAGGTCCTGCAGGAGGGCGAGACGGTTGTAGGTCACCACCACAATCGCCACCCTAGCCGCCTCGCCGTCCATCGCCCCCCCTCCTCATAAGTCTGTTCTTGACAATATTGACCATCTCGACAAAGATAGCGTCGCGCGACAAGACCGCCAAACCGACATAGGCGACGCCCCCCGCGACGGCCCCGACGACCAGCCGGGCCAACGACGTATCGAAGAGCGTCGACGCGCCAAGACACACCGCCGCCGCCGCCGCCGAACGGAGCAACACCGGGGCGGCGAAAGACATCTGCCGCCAGAAGCCGACACCGATGAAACGCCCCGTGTAGTGGCAGTTGAAAGCAAAGGCGACGAGCGAGTAGAGGGCGCGGCCCATGCACAACCACCACAGCCCCAACGGAATAGAGGCGAAGAGAATCAGGAAACCAATGGGCTTCTTGAGGAGCTCGAGACGGAGCACGAGGTCGGTGCGCCCGCGGACGTAGAGGATGTTGAGGTTGATGTGCGTCAGCGGGTCGAAGAGCGACGCCAGGCACAGGGCCTGAAGCAACGGCACGGCCGGCATCCACTTCTCGCCAAGAAGCGCCAAGACCATCGGCTCGGCCAGGACGGCCATGAAGAGGAGGACGGGATAGAGGACAAAGAGCGGCGCCTGGAGGAACTTGGAGTAGGCGGCCCGCAGCTTGTCGGTGTCGTCTTGCACCTGCGCCATGAGCGGATACGCCACTTTCATGACGACGGACAGCAGGGTCTGGGCGGGCAGGGCGGCGAAGAGGTTTGCCCTGTTGTAGTGGCCCACGTCGGCCGCTGAGAAGACGCGCCCGATGACGAGCGTGTAGAGGTTGTTGTAGACGGTGTTGATCAGACTGGAGCAGAGCAGCTTGGACCCGAAGCCGACAAGATGTCGGAACGAGCTTCGCGAGAACTCGAGCCTCGGGACCCACCGCAGGCAGAGCTCCATGCCCACAAGGCGCGCCACGCCGCCGGCCAACTGCTGAGCCACCAGGGCCCACACGCCCCACCCCGCCAGCGCCAGGGCGAGCCCCAAGCCCCCGGTGACAAGCTGACCGACGACGGTTATGACCGACATCTCGCGGAAACGCATCTCGGCCGTCATGCGCGCCGTCTGCGAGATGCTCAGCGAGTTGACGACGAACGACAGCCCCAACACCCGGAGGACGTCGGACAAAAGGGGAGCGCGGTAGAAAGCGGCTACGGCCGGCGCGGCAAGCCACAAGACGGCGTAGAGGGCCAGCCCCACCAGGACGTTGAAATAGAGGCACGTGGAGTAGTCGCTCTCGGTCTTGTCCCTCTTTTGGATGAGGGCCGCGCCGAAACCACTGTCCACCACCGTGTTGGCCACGGCGAGGAATATGGCCGTCATGCCCACCAGGCCGAAGTCCTCTGGCGAGAGAATCCGCGCCACGACCACGCCTATGACGAACTGGACAACCTGCTGGCCAAACTTCTCCAGCGCCGTCCACGCAAGCCCCGCCGCGGCTTTGCTCTTCAAAGTGCCGCCGTCGTCCACACTACCCCCGCTCAGTCTTCCTCCTTGGCCAAATCGAGCCTGCCGGTGCGAACCTCGTCCGCCACCTCTTGCCACGGGCGGTCGGGGTCGAAATAGATGTCGCCGTGGAGCGACGGCGCCCTGACGGGCGTCATGTAGTCGTCGCCATACTGGTTTCGGAGCAACGCGTCGTAGCCGACGGGGACGGGCATCTCGATGCCCTCAAAGGGCATCGAGATGGTCTCGGCCATCCACTCCTCGCGGCGGCAAATCTTGAACAACTGCGAGGCGCGAAAGGCGAGGCACGAGTAGTCGGCCGAGCGTTCGCCCTCCTTGGTGCGGCACAGTCCGTCGAGCATGGCGAACGCCTTGCGAAACGGGACGAAGAGGAAGAAGAGCCGGCACAGGGCCGTGAGCGCCGCCCGGCGCAGTGGCGAGCCCGTCCGCACGCCGTAGGCCCTCGCGACGAGAAACCACCTCAGGACCTCGACCTTTATCAAGCGGTTGACAAGCACGGCGCGGTCGCGCGGCAGGGCATCGTAGACGAAGATGTCGATGAAGATGCCCTGGTCGAAACGCCCCCATACGCCACTCCGGGGCAGCGCCGTGGTCCCCATGAGGCGGACTTGCGAATGGCCCCGCGGGTAGAGCCTGTCGGTGTAGGCGTTCTGAAAGAAGAACGGCGGCTCGAACTCGTCGGCTGCGAGACTGACGAGGCGGTCGTAGTCGTCGCGCGGCATGAAGAGGTCTATGTCGTCGTCCCAGGGGATGTAGCCCCCGTGGCGCACCGTCCCGAGGAGCGTGCCGCCGTCGGCCCAGACCCGCAGGCCGTGCTTCTTGCAGACCTCCAGGACCTTGCGGAGCATCCGCAACTGCGCCTCCCTCACCCGCCGCATCTTCGGCGAGACGGCGTAGCCACCCTGTTGCCCGTCGGTCATATCTTGACGGCTTTTAGCGTCTTGGCTATATTCTCTTGCACATTGCCCATCGGCTCCCACCCGAGTTGCCGGAGCTTGCCGACGTCGAATATCGAGCGCGTCACCGGCGTGTATCCCTTGCTCTCGGCGGCCTCGGCGGCCTCGAACACCACGTCCACCCCCGCGGCATCGGCCACGGCCCGCGCCATCTCGCGGATGGAGAGCGTCGCGCCGGGGTCGGCGACGTTGTAGGCGTTCGCGCCTTGCCCCTTGAGCAGGACGTGGAGCAGAGCCGTGGCGCAGTCGACGACGTAGACCCACGAGCGCACCTGCGCGCCGGAGCTCTTGAGGACAATGTCCTCGCCGCGGGCGGCGTTGCGCAAGAACTGCGCCGTGGCCCTGTTGTCCTGCTCGGTGAATTTCGGGCCGAAGACGTGCGCCGGGCGCGCCACCACCACGTCGGCGCCATATTGGTCGGCATAGGCGGCGCAGAGGGTCTCGGCGGCCCGCTTGGCCGACGGATAGCAGCTCCGCGCCCTCATGGGGTCGACATACCCGCTCGAAGTCTCGACGAAAGCCGAGCCGTCTCCCTCGCCATAGACCTCGCCCGACGAGACGTAGAGCAGACGCCTCATGCCGTGCGCCAGGCCATAGTCCATGAGGTTGACCAGACCCACGATGTTCGTCTTCAAGACGCCCACGGGGTCGGCGGCGAAGACCCCCGGCGAGGCCCCGCTTGCCGCATCGACGATGAAGTCGAAACGGATATTTGAGTCGATGGGCTTCCGGACGTCGTGGGTGACTAGCTGAAGACCGCCATCGCCCAAGTGCTTGGCAAAGAGGCGCGAAGCCCTGCCCTCGTTGCGCCCCATGGCGAAAACGCGGTAGCCCCGCCCCTGGCGCGACATGAGGATGTCCACCAGGCACGAGCCGATGATCCCCGTGGCGCCGGTCACCAGGATGTTGGCCCCGTCGAGCTTCCCCCAGGGCAGTCCGGCGCACCGGGAGGCTTGGAGGATGTCCTGCTCGTAGGTTGTGTTCGTCGTCATAGAAATGTGTTGACCGCTATTTGAGCCAGTCCACCCTGTCCTCACCCGACAGGTAGTTTCGGAAAAGCTCCAGGTCGTCTTTCGTCGTTATCTTGATGTTCTTGTCGCTCCCCGCAGCGAAATGGAGGCGCACGCCCAGCTCAACCATCATGGTGTTGGTGTATGCGCTGCCATGGATTCCCACACCCCGTCTGAACGCCTCGTGGTACTTGTCGTCGAGAAGCCTGAACCTGTACGCCTGCGGCGTGCTGACGCGCCGCAGCGTCTCGCGGGGGATGTATTGCGTGGTCGTGGCCGGGTCGTCGTCGCTCACCACGAAAATCTGCTCGTTGTAGGGCATGCTGGTCACGGCATTGCCAAACTTCTCCGCCTTGAGAATCACGTCGGAGAGCACGGCATTGTCCACAAGCGGGCGTATTCCGTCGTGGACAATCACGATGTCGTCGTCGTCAATCTTCCCCTCCAGATTGTAGACCCCGTTGCGGATCGACTCCTGCCCGCTGCCGCCACCCGTCACAATCCATTTCAGCTTGTCGATGCCGCACTGCTTGGCGTACGACGAGACCATGTTCTCCCACCCCTCCAGGCATACCACCTCGATGGCGTCCACCATAGGGTGGCGTTGGAAAGAGATTAGCGTATATGCCAAAATCGGCTTGTCGAGGACGCTGATGAACTGCTTTGGAATGTCTTGCCCCGTGCGGCTGCCCGACCCACCGGCGATGATTAGTGCAACGTTCACTTCTCGCTATTTTATTGGCAAAGATATTTATATTTGCGAAACTGATGTTAGCAATGGAGACAAACCAACCCAAGAGCTTCGGCTACGACGTCTCGCCCGAGCAGCTCGCCGATCACATGAAGAGCGGCGACATGCCGGTCTTGGCCACCCCGGCCCTGGTCGCCATGATGGAGAACGCGTGCATGAGCCTGGCCGCCGACGGGCTCGAAGCAGGCGACACCACGGTGGGCTCGCTCGTCGAGGTGTCGCACCTGCGGCCGTCGGCCGTCGGGGGGCACATAGAGGTCGTGGCGACACTGACCGCCCGCGAGGGGCGCAAACTGACGTTCCGCGTCGAGGCCCGCGACGGCGGGCAACTGATTGGCGAGGGGGCCCACGTGCGCTACATCGTGGGTCGCGAGCGCTTCCTGTCCAAACTACATCCCGATGCTGGCGAAGCGTAGGGCTGCGGGCGCCCTCCTGCTGCCGATGCTCGTCCTTTCGGGGTGCGCCTCCTGCGCCAAGGGCGAGGCGGCCCGCGCGGGCGGCGACATCGAGGGCCGAGCCGTGGTGGAACGTCTCGGCAAGTCGGCCGACGCGGCGTGGTCGAACCGCCGCGTGGCGGGCGAGCTGAAGCTCACCGACGCCGGCGAGGGACTCCGCGCCACGCCCATGTCGCGGGTCCGCATAGGCGGCGAGGTCGTCTTTGCCGGCTGCGTCTTCGAGGGCGCCGTGTCGGCGTCGGAGCGCGTCGAGGGGCGGGGTCAGATTGTCGCCGCCCTGTTTGAGCACGACGTGTCGTTCGTCGGGTGCACGTTCCTTTCGGACGTCGATTTCGGGCAGGCTGAGTTCCGGGGGCGCGTCTCGTTCGAGAAGTGCGTCTTCCGCGGCAGGGTCAACCTCGACGGTGTCCTGGCCCGCGGCGGGGCCGTCCTCAACGGCGCCGAGTTCCAAGGCGACTTTTCCGCTTGCGGGGCGCTGTTCGGCCACGGCTCGTCGTTCGTCGGGGCCAAGTGGCGCGCCGGGTCGTATTGGCAGAGGGCCCGCTTCGAGGGCGACGCCGTGTTTGCGGACTCCCGCTTCGACGGCCTCACGGACTTCTCGATGTCGCTCTGCCAGGGGTCGCTCAGCGTCCCGAAATGCCACTTTGGCGGGCGCGTCGAGATCTACGACGCCACCATTGTGGGCCGCCTGAACCTTGCCGGCGCTACCTTTGCCGACAGCCTGGCCACGGAGTCTCTCACGGCATTGGGAGGGACGAGAAGATGAGAGCCAACATATTCCGACATATGCGAATCCCCAAGACACCACTGGCCGCGGCACTGCCGCTCGCGGCGTGCCTTGCGCTCACGTCGTGCGACGACAACACGATAGGCGCCATCAACAGCATCCTGGAGGTCATCGACTACCTGCTGACCGACGACACCACCCTGGAGGTGGACGGCAACGGCCTCGGCTGGCTGGAGAAAGAGGAGAACACCGAGAACATCGAGGACGACATCCAGCTCAACACCGACGGCGACTCCGACATTGGCGGGCGACTGCCGAGCAGCGTGGACCTCACGGCCCACCTGCCGCGCGTCGGCGACCAGGGCAACTTCGGCACCTGCGTGGCGTGGGCCACGGCCTACAACTGCCGCACGTGGCTCAACGCCCGCGCCAACAACCTGCGCACTTCGCAACTGAACGACGGCAACACGTTCAGCCCCGCCGACATATTCAAGGCCATCCCCGGCAAGCAGAAAGGGTCCGGATGCAACGGGACATATTTCGAGGCGGCATTCGACCAGATGGTCTCGCGCGGCGTGGCCACACTGAGCGTCTCGCCCTACAACTACAACTCGACATATGAGAGTTGCGAGTGCGCCGTCTCTCAAGCCGAGGCCACCGACGCGGCTCGGCACAGAATCAAGTCGTATCGCGAAATCACCAACCGCAGCGTCGAGAGCTTCAAGCGCTACCTCTACGAGGGCAACCCCATCGTCTTCGGGGCCAAGCTCGGCGACAACTTCATGAGCCACAGCGGCAGCTCCGTCCTGCGCAGCAACGGCACGTTCAACAACACCGGCATCCACGCCTACCACGCCATGGTCTGCGTGGGCTACGACGACCGCCGCGGCGCCTTTCGAGTGGTCAACTCGTGGGGGACGAAGTGGGGCGACAACGGCTTCATATGGATTGCCTACGACTTCTTCTGCAGCCGCGACTTCACCTATTGCGCCTTCATAGCCAACCCGGAGGGCGCCACCACGGCCTTTGGCAACGAGTCGTCGGCAGTGGACCTGCAACCCTCGAAAGCCACCGACACCGACCTTGCCGACGGCGAACACGGAGACGACCCGACGTGGCGCACGCTGACCTACGACGTCCAAAACGCCGGGGCGGGCACAGTCGGCGCATCCGCCCAATGGGGCAACTGCTACCTGCTCTACGACGCGTATAACGCCAACAACTACACGATTGTCCTCATCGACCTGTACTCCGACGCCTACGGGCTGGAGAAAAACACGATGAACGGCAACTGGGACGCCGCCGAGGCGCGGCGCGAGCTGGGCCTGACGGCGCAGGGCTACTCGCTCTCGAACTTCGACATCCCGGGGCACTCGTCGGTGGCAAGCACCATCAGCGGGCAGGACGCATATTTCGAGTGGAGCTACAAGATGCCCGACGTCTCGGGCAAATACTACCTCGTCTTGATGGCGGACGCCTTCAGCTCGGTGGACGAGAGCGACGAGAGCAACAACTACTACTTCCTGACCGCCGCCGACGGCGGGCCGCTGACCGTCAGCAACGGCGTCATCACGAGTCCCATCGGCAACAACAAGAGCCTCGCCATGCCCCGCAGGGCCCAGAACGCCCACTTCCGCGAGCAGACGGCCGTATGCGACGCGGCCCCCAACACCTACTCGCCAGAAGAGATCTCGCTCCTGCTCGACAACGCGCGGCGCAACGGCGAGCTTCGCAACAAGGCGATTGAGTGGACACGCTCGTCGGCCGCCGGCTTGGCGACGCCGCGCAGGGTGGTCAGAGCAAACAAGGAAGACAAATGAGACAGAAACTTTCAGACCTGCGGCGCGCCGCTACGGCCGCCGCGTTCGCCGTCCTGACCGCCACACTCGCCACCTCGTGTTCCGAGCTTCTGTCGGTGTCGCAACCCAGAGCGTCGTCGCAGACACCGGCCAGCGCCTCGACGTCGGGCGGCAAGAGGGCCGTGCCCAAAGAGACGACCGGGGGCGCGGCCGACAAGAGCCAAGTGGGCAAGTCCAAAGCCGACGGCAGCACGTCCGGCGGGCGCAAAGTCGTGGCCCGCTAGCGTAGGTGTTTCACCGAAAAGAGACGCGGCACCCCCAACTGTGGGGGGTGTCGCTTCGCCTATTCGCGCCGATTTGTTTAACTTTACCCGCAGTATGTCAATCTCTATACGTGGCATAACGAAAAAATACGGGTCTCAGCTCGCTCTCGACAACGTGTCGCTCGACACTCCCACGGGGCAAGTGGTGGGCCTGCTGGGGCCCAACGGCGCGGGCAAGACGACGCTGATGAAAATCGTGACGGGCTACGTCCGTCCCGACAGTGGCACGGTGAGCGTCTGCGGGCAGAGCATCGACGCCGACCCCATGGCCTTGCGCCGCACGGTGGGCTACCTGCCCGAGCACAACCCACTCTACCCCGACATGTACGTGCGCGAATATCTCTCCATGGTGGCGGGCATGCACGGCGTGGCGGACAAGCGGGCGCGCGTGGGCCGGCTCGTGGAGATGACCGGCCTCACCCCGGAGGCCCACAAGAAGATTGGGCAGCTCTCCAAGGGCTACCGCCAGCGCGTCGGCATAGCCCAGGCCCTCATGGGCGACCCCCGGGTGGTGATTTTCGACGAGCCGACGACGGGCCTGGACCCGAACCAGGTCTTGGAAGTCCGGGAGCTTATCCGCGGCCTGGCCTCGGAGCGCACCGTGGTCCTCTCGACCCACATCATGCAGGAGGTCGAGGCCATCTGCGACCACCTCGTCATCATCGACCATGGGCGCATCCGCGCCCGCGGCAGCGTCGGCGAAGTGCTGAGCATGTCGGCCGGCGGGCAGGTGGTCGACGTCGAGTTTGGCGCCCCTGTCGATCCCGACGCCCTAGCCTCCGAACTCGGCGCGGAGGTCGTCTCCACGTCGCGCGGGCGCTTCCGCCTCACCGCGTCGGCCACGGACGACGACCTGCGCCTCACCCTGTTCCGTTTCGCCGTGCGGCGCGACATCCCGCTCCTCCACCTCTCCGAGGCCGGGGACATCGAGGACGTGTTCCACAAACTGACCTTGCAAGACGACAAAAAATCATAATAACGAACTAACGATATGGCAGACAAAATGATTGTGCAAGAGCTTGACGACGTCACCGTCCGCTTCTCTGGCGATTCGGGCGACGGCATGCAGTTGGCCGGCAACATCTTCTCGACAGTGTCGGCTACCGTCGGCAACAGCATAAGCACGTTCCCCGACTACCCGGCCGACATCCGCGCCCCGCAGGGCTCGCTGACGGGCGTGTCGGGCTTCCAGGTCCACATAGGCGCCAAGATGGTCTACACGCCCGGCGACCAGTGCGACGTGCTGGTGGCCATGAACGCCGCGGCCCTCAAGACGCAATATCGCTACGCGAAGCCCGGCGCGACAATCATAATCGACACCGACGCGTTCCGCGACTCCGACCTCAAGAAGGCCGCCTTCGCCACGCCCGACCCCCTGACTGAGATGGGCATAGACCCCGACCGGGTCATAGCCTGCCCCATAACCCAAATGGTCAAGGACTGCCTCGCCGACACGGGGATGGACGTCAAGAGCGTCGTCAAGTGCCGCAACATGTTCGCCCTGGGCCTGGTCTGCTGGCTCTTCAGCCGCGACCTGGACGTGGCGTTCAACTTCCTGCGCGAGAAGTTCGCCAAGAAGCCCGCCATAGCCGAGGCCAACATCAAGGTCATCCAGGCCGGCTACGACTACGGCCACAACACCCACAGCTCGGCCGCCAACGTCTACAGGGTCGAGAGCAAGGTCAAGACCCCCGGGCGCTACATGGACATCACGGGCAACAAGGCCACCTCCTACGGCCTCATAGCCGCCGCCGAGCGCGCCGGCCTGCGCCTCTTCCTGGGCTCGTACCCCATCACTCCCGCCACGGACATCCTCCACGAGCTGTCGAAGCACAAGTCGCTGGGCGTCATCACCGTGCAGTGTGAGGACGAGATAGCCGGCTGCTCGTCGGCCCTTGGCGCGTCGTTCGCCGGGGCCCTGGGCGTGACGTCGACCTCCGGCCCGGGCATATGCCTCAAGAGCGAGGCCATGAACCTGGCCGTCATCTTGGAGCTGCCCCTCGTCGTCATCGACGTCCAGCGCGGCGGCCCTGCCACGGGCCTTCCCACCAAGAGCGAGCAGACCGACCTGCTTCAAGTCCTCTTCGGGCGCAACGGCGAGAGCCCCATGCCCGTCGTCGCCGCCACGTCGCCCGTTGACTGCTTCGACGCCGCATTCCAGGCTTGCAAGATTGCCCTGGAACACATGACGCCCGTGGTCTTGCTCTCCGACGCCTTTGTGGCCAACGGGTCGGGCGCTTTCCGCCTGCCGGAGATGGACAAGCTGCCCACCATAGTCCCGCCCTACGTGCCGGAAGAGCTGAAAGGCAAGTGGACCCCCTACTTGCGCGACGAGAAGACGGGAGTGCGCTACTGGGCCGTGCCGGGCCGCGAGGGATTCCAGCACATCTTGGGCGGGCTGGAGAAAGACAACCAGACGGGCGCCATCTCCACCAACCCGGAGAACCACGACCTCATGTGCCGCCTCCGCCAAGCCAAGATTGACAAGATCGCGGTGCCGGACGTCGAGGTCTTGGGCGACAAGGACGACGCCGACCTGCTCATTGTCGGCTTCGGCGGCACCTACGGGCACCTCCACGCCGCAATGGACGCCATGAGGGCCAAAGGGCGCAAAGTGGCATTGGCGCACTTCAAGTTCATCAACCCCCTGCCGTCGAACACGGCGGAGGTCATGAGGCGATATAAGAAAGTGGTCGTGGCGGAGCAGAACCTAGGGCAGTTCGCCGCCTACCTGCGCATGAAAGTCGACGGCTTCGCCCCCGCCCAGTTCAACCAGGTCAAGGGCCAGCCCTTCGTCGTCAACGAGCTGGTCGACGCGTTCGAGAAAGTCCTCGCCAACCAATAGGGACAACCGACCGGCATCAGGCCGTCAACAAATTAATTGTCAATCATTAGTTACTAATTGCATGAGCGATTTCACCATAAACGACTATAAAAAGGGGCAACCCCGTTGGTGCCCCGGTTGCGGCGACCACTTCTTCCTAGCCAACCTCCACAAGGCCATGGCCGAGATTGGCGTAGAGCCGTGGCAGACGGCCGTCATATCGGGCATCGGATGCTCGAGCCGCCTGCCCCACTACATGTCGACCTACGGCATGAACACCATCCACGGGCGCGCGGCGGCCATAGCCACCGGCGTCAAAGTGGCCAACCCCGGCCTGACGGTGTGGCAGGTGAGCGGCGACGGCGACGGCCTGGCCATTGGCGGCAACCACTTCATCCACGCCAACCGCCGCAACGTGGACTTGAAGATGATCCTGCTCAACAACCGCATCTACGGCCTGACGAAAGGGCAATATAGCCCGACGTCGCCGCGCGGCTTCGTCTCCAAGTCGTCTCCCTACGGCACCGTCGAGGACCCCTTCCGCCCCGCCGAGCTGTGCTTCGGCGCCCGCGGCCACTTCTTCGCCCGCGCCGTGGCGACCGACGCGCAAGGCGTGGTCTCGACGCTCAAAGAGGCCTATAGGCACAAAGGGGCCGCCGTGTGCGAGATTCTCCAGAACTGCGTCATATTCAACGACGGCACCCACGCCGACGTCTACAGCCGCGAGGGCCGCATGGAGAACGCCATATATGTCGAGCACGGCAAGCCCCTGGTCTTCGGCAAGGACGGCGAGCTGGGCCTGGTGCAGGAGGGCTTCGGCCTCAAAGTTGTCAAGATTGGGGAGAACGGCGTCACGCTAGGGGACATCCTCGTCCACGACGCCCACTGCCAAGACAACACCCTGCAGCTCAAGCTCGCGCTGATGGAGGGCCCGGACTTCCCCGTGGCACTGGGCGTCATCCGCGACGTCGAGGCCCCGACCTACAACGACGCCGTGTGGGAGCAACTCGACGAGGTGGCGGAGAAGAAGAAGTACCACAACTTCGCCGAACTGCTCGAGACCAACGACATCTGGGAAGTGAAGTAGCGGCAGACACAGGCGACACAGGCGACACAACCGCATCCTCCCCCGAAGCCCATGGGCTCCGGGGGAGGATTTTTTTCCCCGCACCGTAGCGGGGCGAAAGAACTACAGCTTTATGGCGAACTGCGCCCGCAGCCCCCACTTCGGGGCCCCCGCGCGGCTGTCGCCCACGGCGCGCCACACGGCATCGACACGGAAGAAACGGAAGATGTTGTCGATGCCGGCGTTGAGCTCGACATAGGGACGCGACGGCCCCCCGACACCGTCGGGCAGGTCGAGCATCCGGGCGTGGCGCCCGCTGAGCCCCCCATACATGACCTTGACGCCCACGACCTCGCGAAGACCGAGCTTGTAGACGGCCGGCAGCTTGTGGAAGAGCAGCCCGTCGAGCTGGTAGTCCGCATGGAGGTATACATATTTGTCGCAGACGAACTCCAGGTAGTTCATGAGGTTGAAGTCGTAGCGGTAGAACCCGTAGGTCTTGTTTCCCCGGGCGATATTGAGCGCGGAATAGGGCAACGTGCCGAAGTATATGCCGTCTTCGAGGGCCACGTCGAGCTTCGTCTGCCCGATGTAGAAACGGTGCTTGACGGTGGAGTGGAGGCGGGCGTAGGCACCCCTCTCCGCCCCCGCCCTCGTGGAGCCCGCCGCCACGGTGAAGTGGACGATGGGGTGGTATGTGGTGAGGTACATCCGCTGCAGGCCGTCGTCCATGAACTTCTCGCGCCACGACAGGCGGAAGTCGAGCGAGACCTCGCTCTGGCTGACACGGCTCACCGGCACCCCCCGCTGCGTGAACGGATAGTAGGGCGGGCTGTCCTGCCACTGCGTGAAAGCCTGGAGCCGGGTCTGAAAGCCGGTCAGCCACTCGTTGTCGAAGCGCAGCCTCACCTTCCGGTTGTAATAGAGCTCGTCAATCTCCTCGCGCTTGAAGAGCTGGGCAATGATGTTCGTCTCGCTCGTGGAGAGCATGTTCTCGTAGAGGTAGAGGATGTTCTCGTCCTCCCCGATTTTCATGAGACGGTCGGAATAGTTGAGCTCTATGGTGCGGCGCATGGGCCCCCGGAACTTGTATCCGACACCCGCCCCAAACGTAGGGCGCGAATTCTTGAACCCGTACCCTACGATTCCGCTGACGACCCAGTTCTCGCTCACCTCCTTGCTCGTCCGGAGCCCCGCGCCGAGGTGGACTCCCTCGATCTTGTTGGTGTTGAACATCTCGCCGATGGGCCCTATCTCGACCTTGCCGACATCGACGAACCCCGTTATGGCCGCCCTCGCCAGGAGGTTGAAAACCTTGATGGAGCCGACGCTGTTGAGCGAGTCGATGGTGGCGTTGGCCTGCTGCTCCTCGGCCGTGAGGTCGTCGTGCCGCCTCTCGTCCCAAAAATCGTCGTCGCGGAGCTTATATCCCTCGGCCTTGCGCGTCTCGACGGACAGGGCCTTCTTGCTCAGCTCGAGGGGCCCGAGGTCGTCAAGCACGACGCGGCTCTGCGAGTTGTACATGCGGCACAAAATCTCCAGCCTCTTCTTGTCGGAGTTGACCGGCATGTAGTCCACGTGGACCTCCATCTCGTTGGTGCCGAAGAAGGGGACCGTGTCGGCCACCATCTGGTATGAGCTGCTTATCTTCAGCTTCTTGACGAAGTTGATGTTGGTGCCCCGCGGCATGGTCGTCTGAATCCGCAGGGGGACGAAGTGGCGCGTCTCGACGTCCATGGTGCCCTCGAAAACCTTGTCGCCGACGTTCTTGGGGCGGAACTTGACCTTGTAGACCTTTGTGCTGTCCGCCGGGTCGGCGGCGGGGCCCGCCACCATGACGCTGTCGGTTATGAAGAAGTCGTAGTAGTGGAAACAGTCGGAGGCGATGGGGCTGACGAAGCCCACACCGAGCATCTTGACAACGTCGTCGAAGAAGTTGACCTCGTTGTCCATGGCGTTTGAGAATCCGCCAATCTCATACTGCTTGAAGACGTCGATGCCCCTCGTCCGGTCCGCAATGACCGTAGTCCGCGACTTGAGCGGGTCGCGCTGCGTCTCGTTCTCGCTGAGCGTCTCCGAGAAGTAGACGGGGAGGTAGCGCGTGCTGTCGTCGGCACTGACGCGCATGAGGTTTGCCGCCCCTCGCAGGATCAGGCCCTTCTCCGCCGTGCGGTCGCTGATGTTGGCCAAGCTGTATTCCCAACGCGTATACTTCTCGTAGCGCGCCCTGTCGTGGTTCGCCGGGTTGTTGCGCCTCTTGTTCGCAATCACCGCCTTAAGGAGGCGTCGCGGGGCGTCGTCGGGCGTGACGGTAATCTCGCCTATGGCGATGTTGTCGGGCCTCATCAAGACCACGAGGCTGTCCAACGCCGCCGGCCTCACCTGGCTGAGGACCCGGAACTGGTCGTCGTAGCCCATGGCGCTGAAGCGCAAGGTGTCGTGGCGGGCGGGGACGACGAGCGAGAAACGGCCGTCGAAGTCGGTCTGCGTCCCGACGAGCGTGGCGCGCACGAAGACGTTGGAGAAAGGCAACGGCTCGCCCGTCTCGCTGTCGAGAAGCACGCCCGCCACGCGGCGGTCGGGGCCAGCGGGGACGGGCCGCATGGCGGAAGTCTGCGCATTGCGCCCCCTCCTCCTTGTTTGCGCCTCCGACGCGGACGCCGCAAGCAGGAGCAAGGCAACGAGGAGCAAAGCCAAGTGTCGTGTCGCCCTAATCATACTTGCGCGAATATAAAACTAAAACCGCGGTTCTAGTTTTATTCTCTGTTAAGGACAATTTACATTCCCTAAACAGGTCTAGAGCGCAATTATCTCCATCTGGCAATTGCGGCAGTCCGGCCTCGCCTCGAACCTCTTTCCGTCGGGGCCCGTGAGCGTGAGCGGCAAAAGTGCGGCGCACTCCGGATGCCGCCGCAGACACTTGCCGAGCGAATGGAGCAGGCAATGGCGCATGGTCATGAGCCGCGCGCCGCGCCCGACGCCGCGCCTCTCATAGCCCCACTCCGCGACCTGCGCCCCATGGCTCTCGAAGAAAGCCCGGGCCTCGGCGTTGACGACATTGCCCTCGGAGCCGACGGCCGCCACGGGGAACGCCGCCCCGGCCTCCTCGCGCCTAAAGACGTCGGCGGGGCGGAAATGTGCCACACGCGCCGCGACGTGAGCCGCAAAGGCTTCGCGGCGCAACGCATTGACCACCGCCGCGGCGACAAAACGCCCCGCGGCCCGGTCGGTCACCTCGACGCGCTCGGCGGCGAAAGGCGTCGCCCCGGTCTTGGCAAGAGCCGCCGCCAACATCGAGCGCGACGTCTCGGGACTGCGCGCCGCGTCGGCCCCGGCCTTCCTCTCCGTGACGGTCTCCACGCCGTCGGCGTCGGCAAGACGGAGCGACAAGACCCCACCGGCCCAGTCGAGCCGCATGCCCAGCCCGACCTTGCGCTCCGTCTTGTCGTGGCGCAACGTGTCGGCAAAAGCGGCGTCGGCGTTGCGGAAGACAGCGTCTCCGGCGACGAGGCGCGGGGCGTTTTGCGCCTCGATGCCGACTAGTCCGTCCGCCTGCCGGCAAGCCGTGTTGACCTTGAAGCCGGCCAGGCCCCGCGGCGTGAAGACGCACAGCCCGTCGCCATTGCTCACCTCGGCCCGCGTCTTGACGACAATTCGCCCGCCCCGCCCCACGCCGACGACCTCGCCGAGCGGCTCGCCGAGGGACTTCGACGTCCGCGGCTGCCATATGTCGGACGCCCGGCCGTCGGCAAAATAGTCGGTGAAGCCCCGGTTGAAGCTCTTGGCGGGGTCGGGGTCGAAGCCGGGGCGGACGACGCCCGACGACAGGCGCCGCAAATCGGGGCGACGCTCCAAAATGGCGTCGAGGAGCCGGCGGTAGTGAAGCGTCACGTTGGCGACATAGTCGGCGTCTTTGAGCCGGCCCTCAATCTTGAACGACGAGACGCCGGCGTCGATGAGCCTCTCCAGGTTGGCAGACTGGTTGTTGTCGCGGAGCGACAGCAGGTGGGCGCGGCGGCACAGCGGCGTGCCGTCGGCGGCGGCGAGGTCATACTCCAGGCGGCACGGCTGGGCGCACTCGCCCCGGTTTGCGGAGCGCCCGCCGCAAGCCAGGCTCATGTAGCACTGCCCGCTGTAGGAGACGCATAGGGCGCCGTGGACGAACGCCTCCAGCCGGACCGAGGTCTGCCGCGCGATGTCGGCAATCTCGCCAATGGAGAGCTCGCGCGCCAAGACCACCTGCCTCAGCCCCACGTCTTGCCAGAAACGCACTTTCGCCGCCGTTCGGTTGTCGCACTGCGTCGAGGCGTGGAGCTCGACGGGGGGCATGGAGCCGCGGAGCAACGCGGCGTCTTGCACGATGAGGACGTCGACCCCGGCCTCGTAGAGAGACCACGCCAACCGCCTGGCGTCGGGCACCTCGGCGTCGGAGAGGATGGTGTTGAGCGCCACGTGGACGCGCGCCCCGAAGAGGTGCGCATGGTCGACGAGGGCGGCAATGTCGTCCACGGTGTTCGCGGCGGCCTTGCGCGCCCCAAACCGCGGCGAGCCGACATAGACGGCGTCGGCGCCATGGTCGATGGCGGCGCGCCCGCACTCCAGGTTCTTTGCGGGGGCAAGAAGCTCGATGACGTTCCGTTCCATGGAGGACAAAAGTAGCCTCTCCGGGCAAAATCTCAAAGGCCGCGCATCCACGCCACGCCAACAACCTTTGACCAGGCGACGGGAGACGAGGCGGAAGCGCACGCCCGCCCCCCCACCGCATTTTGGAAAGAGGGGGCAAAAGCCGTAATTTTGGACACCATTACATTGACAACACAGATGCTGGAGAATCTGAAAAACAAGCGGGTCATCCTGGCCAGCGGCTCACCCCGCCGGCGCGAGCTGCTGAAAGGGCTCGGCGTGACGTTCGACGTCGTGACGAAAGAGGGAGTGGGCGAGAGCTACCCCGACAACCTGAGCGCCAAAGACGTGGCGGAATACATTGCCAACGAGAAAGCCGACGCCTACGCCGACGACATGGGGGACGACGACATAGTCATAACCGCCGACACCGTGGTGGTGGCCGGCAACAAGATTCTCGGCAAGCCGGCAGACGAGGACGACGCCCGGCAGATGCTCCGCAGCCTCAGCGGGCAGACGCACAAAGTCATTACCGGCGTGTGCATCATGACGCGCAACCGGCGCACCTCGTTCTCTGTCAAGACAAAAGTGACGATGCGCCAACTGACGGACGAGACGATAGACCACTACGTCCGCACGGCCCGCCCCCTGGACAAGGCGGGAGCCTACGGAATCCAGGAGTGGATAGGCCTTGTCGGGATTGACTACATCGAGGGGTCGTATCAGAACGTGATGGGCCTCCCGACGCAGAGGCTGTATGCGGAACTGAGGACAATTAATAATTAAGAATTAAGAATTAACAATTAACAATTTCCGGATGTTGCCGTTGTCGCCCACGGATGGGGACTGACGTAGGGAGGCACAAATTGCACATCCGCCTCGCACATTCTCCCCTCCCCCGGAGCCTCAAAGCCCTGTAAGGGCGATATGGGTCAGCCTAGGGCGTGAGCCCTAGGGATTATACGTGAGCCCTAGGGGTGTACGCGAACCCAGGGGATTATACGTGAACCCTAGGTTTGTACGTGACCTCTGGGGCATAAGCCCCTATGATGGGGTGGATATGCCCCATGGAAAAATCTCCTAAATTTGCCCCCATGACCATAAACAAGGCAGCGGCCGACTTCGCCGCCCGGTGGGAGGGCCGGGGCGACGAGAAGCAGGACACGCAGAAGTTCTGGATAGACCTCCTGGGGAGCGTCTTGGGCGTCGACGACGCCGTGGCGCAGATAGAGTTCGAGAAGCCCGCCGAGGGCGTGGGCTACATCGACGCCTACCTGCCCGGGACGCGCGTCCTGGTCGAGCAGAAGAGCCTCGGCGTGCGCCTCGACAGGGCCTACCGGCAGAGCGACGGCGCGCCGCTGACGCCCTACCTCCAGGCGCGCCGCTACGCCGACGCCCTGCCGCTGAGCGTGAAGCCCCGCTGGATCGTGGCGTGCGACTTCGCGTCGTTCGAGGTCCACGACATGGAGCGCCCCTCGGCGGCCCCGGAGACGGTCATGCTCTCGGCCCTGGGCCGCGAGGCCCACCGCCTGCTCTTCCTCGCCGACCCCGCCCACGACCGCGTCTCGGCCGAGGTGGAGGTCTCCGTCGAGGCCGGGCGCCGCGTCGGGAGGCTCTACGACGCCCTCCGCGCGCAATATCGGGACCCCGACGCGCCCGAGACGCTCGCCAGCCTCAACCGCCTCTGCGTCCGGCTCGTCTTCTGCCTCTACGCCGAGGACGCCGGCGTCTTCCCCCGCAAGCAGATGTTCGGCGACTACCTGCGCCTCCACTCGCAGGACGCCCGGCGCGCGCTCCTCGACGTCTTCGCCGCGCTCGACACGCCGCCCGCCGAGCGCGACCCCTACATGGAGCCGGCCCTCATGGCGTTCCCCCACGTCGGGGGCGACCTGTTCCGCGGCCCGGTGGTCGTGCCGCGGCTGACGGCCGAGATCGTCCGCGCCCTGGTGGTGGACTCCAGCGAGGAGTTCGACTGGAGCCGCGTCTCGCCCACCGTCTTCGGCGCCCTGTTCGAGAGCACCCTCAACCCCGCGGCGCGCCGCTCCGGCGGCATGCACTACACGAGCGTCGGCAACATCCACCGCCTCATAGGCCCGCTGTTCCTCGACGGGCTCCACGCCCGGCTCGACGCGGCCCTGGCCGAGCCCGACGCCCGCCGGCGCGCCCGGGCCCTGTGCGCCCTGCGCGAGGGCCTGGCCTCGCTGCGCTTCCTCGACCCGGCGTGCGGCAGCGGCAACTTCCTCACGGAGACGTTCCTGTGCCTGCGGCGCCTGGAGCAGGAGGTGGTCAAGGCCCTCAACGCCGACGGCGTGCCGACGCTGCCCCTGCCGAGGGTCTCGGCGCGCCAGGTGGCGGGCATCGAGGTCAACGACTTCGCCGCCGCCGTGGCGCGGGCGGCGCTGTGGATTGCCGAGAGCCAGACCCTGGCCGAGCTCGACGCCATCACGGGCGCCGAGACCGACTTCCTGCCCCTGCCGGCCGGCGGCGAGATTGTCTGCGCAGACGCCCTGCGGACTGATTGGCGCGAGGTGTGCGGCGGCGCGCCGCCAGACTACATCATCGGCAACCCGCCGTTCGTCGGGCATCAGTGGCGCAACGAGGCTCAACAGGAGGGCATGAAGCTGGCCTACGCCGACGAGAAAGGCAACTTCGGCAAGCTCGATTATGTTTGCGCATGGTATAAGAGGGCGGCGGACATGATGAGGGGGACGAACACCAAGGCCGCTTTCGTCTCGACAAACTCCATATGCCAAGGCGAAAGTGTCGCAACGATGTGGAGGCCTCTCCTGGAGGGTGGAGCGCATATCGACTTCGCCTGGCGTAGCTTCGTGTGGGACAGCGAGGCGGCGCAAAAGGCTCACGTCCACGTTGTAATTGTCGGTTTCTCGTTTGGGCCCGCCCCAAAAAGGGTAATATACAGCGTCGGGGCAGATGGAGCAGTGGAGGCCCGCGAGGCCAAGAACATTAACGCCTACCTGCTCGACGCTCCAAACATCTTTATACGCAATCGCAGCTGCGCCATAAATCCGAGCCTGCCGCCGATGTCGAAAGGTAGCCAGCCGACCGACGGAGGCAACCTGATTCTCTCGGCGCAGGAACGCAATGAGCTTGTCTGTCAATACCCCGAGGCAGAAAAGTTCATTCGGCACTACATGGGTGCCGAAGAGTTCATCAATGGGCATCGGCGCTACTGCTTGTGGCTAGATGGCGTATCACCAAACGAATACCGCAAAATGTTCCCCATCATGGAGCGGTTACGCAAGGTTGCCGATGTGCGTAATGCAAGCCCAACGGCATCCGTCCGGCGTGCGGCCGGGACGCCGGCGCTCTTTACTCAAATCAGACAACCGAAGAGTAACTACCTTATGGTGCCGCGTGTGTCGTCGGAAAGGAGGCACTACGTCCCTATGGGTTTCATTGACAAGGATGTAATAGCATCCGATAGCGTCCAATTGATAGCCCCGGCAAACATTTATCTTTTCGCATTGCTACAGTCTTCAGTCCACAATGCGTGGATGCGCGCCGTATGCGGGAGGCTCAAGAGCGACTACAGATATTCTCCGTCCGTCTACTACAATTTTCCATTCCCGAAAGCGATTTCGCCGCAACAAGAGAGCGACGTGGCGAGGTTTGGCCTAAATATTTTAGTCGCTCGCGCCAATTACAGCTCATCTAGCATGGCAGACCTCTATGACCCGATCTCCATGCCCTCCGACCTCCGCGCCGCCCACCGCGCCAACGACCGCGCCGTCATGTCCGCCTACGGGTGGGCGCCCGACCTGCCGGAGGAGGAGATTGTGGAGCGGCTGATGAAAATGTATATCCAATTGACAACTGACCGTTGACCGACAACGACGACGAACGAGCATTACCTGTTACACCTTAAATATTAGACCTTTAACAATGGAGCATCACAGCATAGGACTGCGCACGGCCGTGGCGGCGGCCACATGGATGGCGGCGGCAGTGGCGGCAGACGCCGGTCCGGGGATGTGGGTCCCCCTGTTCATCGACGCCAACATCGACGAGATTCACGCCGCGGGAGGGCGGCTGACAGCCGAGCAGATATACTCCGCCAACGCGTCGAGCATGAAAGACGCCGTGATGATTTTCGGCGGCGGATGCACGGGCGAGGTCGTCTCCGACAACGGCCTGCTCCTCACCAACTACCACTGCGGCGAGAGCACCATAGGCTCGCTGAGCAGCCCCGCGGCGGACTATCTCGCCCACGGCTTCACAGCCCGCAGCGCGGCCGACGAGCTGCCCTGCCCCGGGCTGACGGCCCGCCGCCTGGTGCGCATGACCGACGTGAGCGACAGGGTGAAGAGCCTGGGCGACACGGCGGCCGTCGGGGCCGTGTGCCGCGAGGCGGAGCAGGGCGGACGCTACTCGACGGCGGTTGAGGAGATGTTTTGCGGCAACCAGCACCTGCTGATGGTCTACGAAGTGTTTCGCGACATACGCCTTGTCGTGGCGCCCCCCCAGCAACTGGGCGGCTTCGGCGGCGAGACGGACAACTGGACATGGCCGCGCCACACGGCGGACTTCTCGCTCTTCCGCATCTACGCGGACAAGGAGAACAAGCCGGCCCCCTACTCGGCGGACAACAAGCCCTACAGACCCTCCCGCAGCCTCACAATCTGCACCAAGGGCGTCGAGGCCGGCGACTTCGCCATGGTCATGGGCTACCCCGGCTCGACCGACCAATATCTGACCGCCGCGGCAATCAGAACCCTGCGCGACAAGGTGTGGCCCGGCGTGGTGGCACTGCGCAAGGCCGAGACGGACGTCCTCGACCGCAGGATGGCGGCAGACCGCAAGACGGCGATAGACTACACGGGCCACTACTCGAGCATCGCCAACGGGCGCAAGCGCACGGCTGGCGAAATCGACTGCACCGACCGCGCCGACATCGTGGGCAAGATGACGGCCCAACAGTCCGCATTGCGCGAAGACGAGCAGATGGACGCCACATTAGCATCGATTGACAGCATCTTCGGCACGCCCTACGTGGACAACCTGCTCACGATGCGCCTGGCCCGCGACACCCGCGGCGGCAGCCGCACCCTGACGCTGGCCCTGGCGCTGAGCCGCGCCTTGGAGGGCGGCACGTTCGACACGGCGCGCATAGAGAGACAAATTGCCGACTACGCCGAGCGGACCGACAGGCAGACGGAGCGCGAGACGCTGGAGGCCGCGCTGAAAGCCCTGCGCAAGAGCGGAGCGGGGGGCCTGCCCGCAATAGCCGTCTCGACAAGCCCCCGGCGGCTGGCCCGCAAGGTCGTGGGCGGCATCTTCGCCACCCCCGCGGCCCTGAGCGCCACGCTGCGCGCCCCCGGCGCAAAGGCAACCATAGACGCCGACATCGCCACACGGCTCGCCACGGCGTTGCAAAACACAGCCAAAGAGATGGCGGAGCGCAACGCCCAGGCCGACGCCACGCTCCACGACAAGAAAGCGGCCTACGCCCGCCGACTGTCGCAACTGCGCCCCGACAGCCTGCTCGCCCCCGACGCCAACTTCACCCTCAGAGTGGCATTTGGCAAAGTCGAAGCCCCGCGCACGGGCGCGCCCGACGTCGACCGCCACTTCACCACCGCCCGGGGCATAGTGGCGAAAAACGCCACCGGCAACCCCGACTACGCCCTCGACAGCGGCATCCTGGCCAAGCTCGGCGGCGACTACGGGGAGTATGCCGCCCCCGACGGCGAGCTCCACACCTGCTTCGTCGGCAGCCTCCACACGACGGGCGGCAACTCCGGAAGCCCGACACTCAACGCGGACGGCCAACTGGTGGGGCTGAACTTCGACCGCATATGGCAGGGCATAGCGTCGGACTACCGCTTCGACCCCGAACGCAGCCGCAACATCTCGGTGGACATCCGCTACGTCTTGTTCGTCATAGACAAGATTTGCGGCGGCCGGCACATTGTGGAGCAGATGAACATTGCGCAATAGAGAGGTGGAAGAGACATTGGCAGGGCTCTACGCCCAATGGGCGGGAAGCCGCCCCGAGACCATCGAGAAACTCCCCCCCTCGGGGTCGAACAGGGTCTACTACAGGCTGAGCGACGGAAGCCGCTCGGCGATAGGCGTGGTCGGGGAGAACAAGCGGGAGAACAGGGCCTTCGTCTCGTTCAGCCACGCGCTTCGCAAAGCGGGCATGTGCGTGCCGGAGGTCTACGCCGAAGACGAGGAGGCGGGCGCGTACCTGCAGCAGGACCTGGGGCGGACGTCGCTCTTCGACCTGGTGACGGCCGAGCGCAAGGCCAGCGGCGGCGCCTTCACCCCGCGCCTCAAAGAGACCTACAAGAGGGTCTTGGCCTCGCTGGCCAGGCTCCAGGTCAAGGGGAGGCAGTGCATAGACTTCGGCCTGTGCTACCCGCGCTCCGACTTCGACAGGCAGAGCATGATGTGGGACCTGCAATATTTCAAATATTACTTCCTGCGTCTTGCCGGCATCGCCTTTGACGAGGAGCGGCTCGAGGCGGACTTCTCGACATTCATCGACTACTTGCTGGAGACCAACTGCAAATATTTCCTCTACCGCGACTTCCAGAGCCGCAACATCATGATTGACGGCGACGGCACGCCGTGGTTCATCGACTACCAGGGCGGCCGGCGCGGCGCGCGCCAATATGACGTGGCCTCGCTGCTCTACGACGCCAAGGCCGACATCCCCGGCCCGGTGCGCAACGAGCTGCTGGCGTTCTATACGAGCCGCCTGCGCGAGAACGAGGCGGCCTCGTTCTCGCGCCACTACTACGGCTACTGCCTCATCCGCATCATGCAGGCCATGGGGGCCTACGGCTACCGCGGCTTCTTCGAGCGCAAGGAGCACTTCCTGCGGAGCATCCCCTACGCCTTGGACAACATGGCCGACATCCTCTCGCGCCACAAGCCCGACATCGACCTCCCGGAGCTGTCGAGGGTGTGGGACGAGCTGACGCGCTCGGAGCGGCTGCGGCAGATCGGCGAGGGCGGGAGGCTGCGCGTGAGCGTCTTCTCGTTCTCGTATAAGCACGGGATTCCCGTCGACGTGAGCGGCAACGGTGGCGGCCACGTCTTCGACTGCCGCGCCCTGCCCAACCCGGGCCGCGAGGAGCGCTACAGGCGGAGCACGGGTCTCGACGCCGACGTGCAAGAGTTCTTCGCCGCCCACAAAGACGAGATGACCCCGTTCATCGACGCCGCACGGCAGATTGTCGGCATAAGCATTGGCAACTACACCCGCCGGCGCTTCGGCAACCTCATGGTCAGCTTCGGGTGCACGGGCGGGCAGCACCGCTCGGTCTACTGCGCCGAGGCCGTGGCCCGATGGGTGCGGGAGCAATGGCCGGAAGTCGACGTGGTGGTGAAACACACGGAGCAACAATGAACGGAATGATTTTCGCCGCGGGGCTTGGCACGCGCCTGGCCCCCCTGACGCTCTCCCGCCCCAAGGCCCTGGTGGAGCTGTGCGGCCGCCCCCTGCTCCACCACGCCCTGGACGCCATGGCGCTGGCGGGCGTGGAGTGCGTGGTGGTCAACGCCCACCACTTCGCAAGCCAAATTGTGGACTACATCGGGCGGAACAGACACAAGTGGCGCGCGGACATCGTGGTCTCGGACGAGAGCGACCAACTGCTCGACACGGGCGGCGGCGTGGCCAAGGCCCTGCCCCTCTTCCCCGACGACGAGCCGATAGCCCTCTACAACGCCGACGTGGTGACCGACGCGCCCCTGGGCGACCTTATCGCGTCGCACCGCAAATCGGGGAGCGACGCCACACTGCAGACAAGCCCCCGCCCCTCGACTCGCCACCTGCTCTTCGACGCCGACGGCCGTCTCTGCGGCTGGGAAGACGTGAAGAACGGCAAGACACTCCGCGCCAGGGACGTCGAGGCCGCCTACCGCGAGGCGTTCAACGGCATACACGTCGTCGAGCAGAGGCTAGTCAAGGCTTTCGGAGCCCCCCGTCCCCTGCCCATCGTCTCGGCCTACCTGGACCACGCGGAGGAGTTCCGCATCGTGCGGCAACCCATCCCGGGGCGGCACTACTGGTTCGACGTCGGCACGGTGGAGAAGTTGGAGAGGGCACAAAAAGCATTGGAGGAGAGATGAGAAAAGTCCTGGCGACAACGGCACTGTCGATGCTCGCAGTGGCGGCATCGGCGCAAGGCGGCGACCCGCAATATGCACTGCCACTGAAGACCCCCTACCGCATAAGCGGGACGTTCGGCGAGCTGCGCGGCAACCACTACCACGCCGGCCTCGACATGGGGACGGCGGGGGTGGAGAACATCGAGGTCCACGCCGCGGAAGACGGGTGGGTGAGCCGGGTCAAGGTAGGCCCCTACGGCTATGGGCGCGCCCTCTACATAGACCACCCCGACGGCCACACCACGGTCTACGGCCACCTCAACGGCTTCGCCCCCAAGATTGACAGCCTGGTGCGCCGCGAGCAATATGCCCTGGAGAGCTTCGACGTGCAGATATTCCCGCGGCGTGGCGAGGTGCCGGTGCGCCGCGACGAGGTAGTGGCCCTGTCGGGCAACACCGGCGGCTCCGGCGGCCCGCACCTGCACTTCGAGGTGCGCGACACGCAGACGGAAGAGCCCCTCAACCCGCTCCGCTTCATCGAGACCGCCGCCGACGACGTGCCGCCAACCATCTACGGGGTGAAGATATACGCCCTAAGCCCCGACGCGCAGGTGGCCGGCGGACATTCCGACCGCTACCTGCCCTTGGCGCAGGCGCGGGGCAAGACGATAGACGCCGTGGGGACAATCGGCGTCGGCATCCACTGCACGGACCACGTCTGCCGCGGCGGCCGCCCTTGCGGCGTTGTCGAGATAAACCTCTACGACGGCGACACCCTGGTCTACCACTCGCGGGTGGACCGCTTCCCTTTCGACCTCAACCGCCACGTCAACAGCCACATAGACTTCGGCGAGAGCGTCACGAACCGCCGCTTCGTCCAGCGCAGTCTCGTCGAGCCCGGCAACCGCCTCCCCATATACGGCACCGTGCGCACCCCCACGACGGTCGGAGAGGGCGAGACGCACGCCATGCGATATGAGATTCTCGACTTCGCGGGCAACAAGGCAAGCCTCGGCTTCACCCTCCGCGGGCGGCGCAACAAGGCCTTGGGGCCGAAGGGCGAACCCAAAGGCGAACTCGTCGAGAGGGAGCGGACTTGGGCGAAGGACACGATGGGCATAGATGTCGTGATCCCTCGCCACGCGCTCTACGACGACCACCACGTGGACATCGTCCGCACCACGCGCCGCGACGGCCGCCCTGCGCTCTTCAGCATCGGGAGCGAGACCGTCCCGCTCCAAAAAGAGATGACGCTGACGATGAGCGTCCCTGCCCAATGGAAAACGCTAGGACGCCAAGTCTACGTCGGGCGACGCTCCGCAGACGGGACTTTGGCATACGTCGGCGGCGAGACCCGCACCGACACAGGCAGCGCGAACGTGACACTGATAACGGCCAAGACCGCCCGATTCGGCACGTACACAATCGACGTGGACTCCGTCCCCCCCACGATTACGGTCCGCAACAAGGGGAACAGCGTGCGACGCGACGGGTGGATATTCCTGGGCGTGGCGGACGACAAGAGCGGCGTGGCGAAATATGACGTGCGGATTGACGGGAAGTGGCAGGTGTTTGAATATGACTACAAGCGCGCCCGGCTCAAAGCCAACGTCGGCTACCTGGCCATCGGGCGCGGCCGGCACAAGCTCCAGGCCACGGTCGAAGACGCGTGCGGCAACAGCCGGTCGATGGAGTGGGAGTTCGTCGTGAACTGAAGAAATGGCGCAAGCTCCGGAAAGCCGCCTCAAATCCCCGCCCCGTCGGTGAACTGCGAGCTGACGGCCTTGCGCTGCAGAATCACGGAGTGGGGCGGGACTCCGTGCGTGAGCCACACATTTCCGCCGATGACGGTGTGGTGGCCGATGGTGATGCGCCCCAAGACCGACGAGTTGGAGTATATCGTCACGTGGTCCTCGATTATGGGGTGGCGCGGCTCGTTGACGAGCATCCCGTCGTCGCCGCGGCTGAAGCTCTTGGCGCCAAGGGTGACGCCCTGATAGAGCATGACGTGGGAGCCGATGACGCATGTCTCGCCGATGACGATGCCCGTGCCGTGGTCGATGCAGAAGTGGTCCCCGATCTGCGCCCCGGGGTGTATGTCGATGCCCGTCTGCGAATGCGCCATCTCGGCAATGATGCGCGGCACGACCGGCACTCCCAAGACGAGCAGCTCGTGCGCCACGCGGTGGTGGAGCATGGCCCGGACCATGGGGTAGCAGAAGATGACCTCTCCACTGCTCGTCACGGCGGGGTCGTTGTGGAGCATGGCGTCGACATCGGTATAGAGGAGCTCCTTGACGCGGGGCAGCCTCTCGACGAAACGCACCGCTATGTCGGCCGCACGGCACGCCGCATCGCCCTCGCCCGGCATCCCGAAAGCCAGGGCCCTGGCCACCTGCACACTGAGCATCGAAGCCAACTGCTCGACGCTCTTGCCCACGTAGCAGCGGCGGATCTCACCCTCGGCGTGGCGCTTGTCGAAAAAGCCGGGGAAGACGACGTCGGCGACAAGCCCCACGACCGACCGCAACGCCTCGACGGAGGGCAGCGAAGCCTCGCCAAGAGCCGCCACGGCCTCCTCGCCGAGGGAGACCTCGGAGAGAGTGTCGATTGCGCCGCGGAGGCGCTCCGCCCTAGTTGCCGGCGACGTGCGAGCCACAAGATTCGTCATAGTCCGCTAGTTTTGTGATTGTCGGCTTTCGGCCGCATATGGGGCATTGGTCGTTGCGCCTCACGTTGACTTTGCGAAAGTCCATGGTCTTGGCGTCGAGAGAGAGCAACTTGTCTGTCAGCAAGTCGCCGACACCCAGGAAATACTTCAACGTCTCGGTGGCCTGGATTGTCCCCAAGACACCCGCCACGGAGCCCAAGACCCCCGCCTCGGCGCATGTCGGGACGACGCCTGGCGGCGGCGGGGCGTTGAAGACGCAACGGTAGCAGGCGTGGCCGGGGACGTAGGTCATGGCGTCGCCCTCGAAACGCAGGACCCCGCCGTGGGAGAAAGGCCTGCCGGCCAAGACGCACGCGTCGTTGATGAGGAACTTGGCGGCATAGTTGTCCACGGCGTCGACAACGAAGTCATACTCCCCGACGAGAGCCTCAGCATTGGCGGCGCAGAACCGCTCCCGGTGCGCCACGACACGGACGCCCGGATTGAGGGCGCTCAACTTCTTGGCGGCACTGTCCACCTTGGGGCGTCCGACGTCGGGCGAAGAGTGCAGGACTTGGCGCTGGAGGTTCGAGGCGTCTACGACGTCGAAATCGACAAGCCCTATCGTGCCGACCCCCGCCGCGGCCAGATAGAGGGCCACGGGCGACCCAAGCCCTCCGACGCCGACAATGAGGGCCCGCGCCCGGCGGAGCTTCTCCTGCCCCTCGGCACCGACCTCGGCCAGCAAGATGTTGCGGCTGTAACGCCTTATTTCGTCTTCTGAAAAATCGTACATACGGTAAAACAATGGCGACGCGGAGACCTCCGCCCTAAGGTTCGCCGGAGGCCTCCGTTCCGCTCGCCAAAAATATGAAATTCCGCGGACATGGAGGCAAAAGCAGAGACCCCCGGCATCGTCTGCCGAGGGTCTCGCCGTGCTATGAGACGCCAAGCGCTACTTGTCGCCGCGTATTGCCGCGATGCCGGGGAGGATTTTGCCCTCCATGTACTCCAGCATGGCGCCGCCGCCCGTCGAGACGTAGGACACCTTGTCGGCGAGCTTGTTCTTGTTGATTGCCGCGACGGAGTCGCCACCACCGATGAGCGTGAAAGCCCCGTTCTTCTGCGTGGCGTCGGCCACGGCGTGAGCCACAGCCGAAGTGCCCTTGGCGAACTTCTCGAACTCGAAGACGCCCATCGGGCCGTTCCAGATGACGGTCTTGCTCTTGGCGATGACGTCGGAGAAGAGGGCTATGGTCTGGTCGGCAATGTCGAGACCCATCCAGCCGTCGGGCGTCTCGTCAATCTTGGAGATGTTGGTGTTGGCCTCCTTGTCGAACTTGTCTGCGTTGACCCCGTCGAGCGGGAGCAGCACCTTGACACCCTTGGCCTTGGCCTCGTCGAGGATCTCCTTGGCGAGGTCGAGCTTGTCCTCCTCGCAGAGCGAAGAGCCAATCTTGCCGCCGAGAGCCTTGATGAACGTGTAGGTCATGCCGCCGCCAATGATGAGGTTGTCGACGCGGCCCAGAAGGTTCTTGATGACGTTGATCTTGTCGCTGACCTTGGCACCGCCCATGATGGCGGTGAAGGGGCGCTGCGCGTCGTTGAGGACCTTGTCCATGGCCTCGAGCTCCTTGTTGATGAGGAAGCCGAACATCTTGCTGTCCTCGGCGAAGAAGTCGGCGATGACGGCCGTCGAGCCATGCTTGCGGTGCGCCGTGCCAAAGGCGTCGTTGACGTAGACGTCGGCATAGGAAGCGAGCTTCTTTGCGAAGTCCTTCTGCTTGGCCTTGAGGTCTTTCTTGGCGGCGTCGTATGCGGGGTCGTCTTTCTCGATGCCGCGGGGCTTGCCCTCCTCCTCGGCGTAGAAGCGGAGGTTCTCGAGGAGCAGGACCTGGCCGGGCTGGAGAGCCTTGACCTTGTCGTCGGCCGTCATGCAGTCGTCGGCGAACTCAATGTGGCCCAGATACTTCTCGATGGCAGGGACAATCTGCTTGAGGGAGAACTTGGGGTCGGGGTTCTGCTTCGGGCGCCCCATGTGGCTCATGAGGATTGCGCAGCCGCCGTCGGCCACGACCTTCTTGATGGTGGGGAGGGCGCCGCGGATCCGGGTGTCGTCGCTGACCTCGCCGGTCTCCTTGTTGAGGGGGACATTGAAGTCCACACGGATGACGGCCTTCTTGCCCTTGAAGTTGAAATCGTCTATCTTAATCATCTCTTTACGATTGATTTATTTCTATGTCGCAGTCCAAAATTACTCACCCTCGTCAAGATTTGCAAGCCGCCCCCGCCATTTTTAGCCGTCGAGGCGCTCGTCGGCGACGAGCTTGCGGAGGTTGGGCAATGAACGTAGATAGAAAACTACGTCAATTCACCGTCCTAGGAAGCATCTGCCACCACAGCACCCTCGTACACTGCCACAAGACTGTGCGTATGACGTCTCAGACTCCACCTGTCGGCATCGAAGCGCTCGACTATATTCTTTTGGATTTCTCCGATGTCACTTTCCAACACTCTGCGCAGAGCCTCAACGAGGCTCTCTATACTGCCATGCTCAAACAAGAATCCTGTCACTCCGTCCTCCACGTTTTCAGCTGGCGCCATCTTGGATGGTACCACGCATGGGACTCCTAACGACATTGCCTCAATCACAGACAGTCCAAAAGTCTCATTCTGAAGACTTGGCAAGACTAAAACTTTGGCTCGGAGCAGAAAAGCCACTTTGGCCTCACCTTCTTGCCACCCGACGAAAGCCACAGATGGGAACTGCGCCTCCAACTCTTCGCGGCACTCGCCGTCGCCTATGACCAATCCATGTCCGCCCAAACGGCTAACGGCTTCGCAAAACAAACGCGCCCCCTTATCATTGGACACTCGCCCCAAAAACACAAACTCGTTGTTTTCCGCGACATCTGCCTTGCGACAACCATCGCCGACACTTACGGGATTCACAACGCGCCTGACTTCTATGCGATGCTTGTCATAATAGCTCCTCAACATCCGCTCTGACGAATCGGATATGGAAATAGCCGTCAGCTTGTTGCGCCACAGATTCAAATCTTGGACTTTCTGCCTAACGAACCGCCACAGATGGTGCGCATAACAACGGGAGTCACAATTGCTCAATGCGCAAGCGAGAGAACCCGCAGTATGTTTACACGTCTCCATTCGCCTGTAATTGAACATCCCCCCATTTGGGCAGACTGCAAAAAAATCATGATTCGTGACAAATACCCGCCCTCCCCACAGCCGCGTCTCGCGGAAAAGCGACGGCGAAAGGGCTTTCATCCATGCATGAAAATGGACTACAGAATCTTCCTTTGGACACGACCTGAGGATTGCCCTCAACGCTCTCGCAGATTTCACATTCCATAGCCCTTGCGTCATGGCGCCAAGCCTGTCTTTTCTA
This sequence comes from uncultured Marinilabiliaceae bacterium, assembly GCA_964534235.1. Classification (GTDB taxonomy): domain Bacteria; phylum Bacteroidota; class Bacteroidia; order Bacteroidales; family Marinilabiliaceae; genus W3P20-009. Next base: position 49,563 of record CAZHOT010000007.1, on the reverse strand, counting down.
TTTTTTATGTCGCACTGGCCCATGCAAACCACCTTGACTCCAACTTGCGCCAATCTCTCATCAATTGGGCCGACAGCACACAGCAGGACGACATCCAATCCTTCTTTTGCCAGTCCTATCGCGCTTTCAATCGCAACAAACCCGGCTCCCCCATTGACATATCCCCAATCGTTGACGACTACGACTTTCCGAACTTTCATGCGCCAAAACACTAATGGAAGCATAACAACTTTCGCAACGCACTATACAGACGCCATGGGAAATCCGCCCTGCGGCTTGCCCGCCAATTGGCCACATACGCTATCCGCAAGCACCTCGTCTTGCCCAGCAATTCGTACGCTTCAGCATCTGCGCAATGCAAGATTTCGTCAATCCTCTCCAACTCTCGGAGAGCCTCGTCGGTCGGTTTCTGTATGACCAGGACCGACCAATAGTATGAGGCGACAAGGTCTGTGAGCAGAAAGCGCTGCAGTTGTGACAATCCGGGCATCTCACTTGCCACATAGGACAGCATCCGCTCCACTATTATGCGACGATGACCGGCATTGCGACGCACCGACTCTAGTTCGACCGTCTGCCCAGCACGTCCAATGCGGTAGTGATATAGCTTCTGCGGGAGACACATCAACGTCTTCGCTACCGACATTGGGTAAAACACATATTCCATGTCGGTGTACGAAATTCCCTCGGTCTGATGGTATCGCATAGACTTCAGCAACTCAGTCCGATATGTCAACGAATGCATCCTAAAGAAGTCAAAGGCTTTCTTAGTGCTCAACCTAGCGTCTGAAAGCGAGAATGGAACACCGTATCCTGGCACGGGGACGACGACGCTGCGCCGCTTTCCGTTTCTCTCGTTTTCCAACACGTAGGGAGTATGCACCACATCAACGTCGACCTTTGTCAACGCTTCGACGAACGTGCTCAGTTCAGAGCTGTCGAACCAATCGTCCGCATCTAGAAGCTTAAAGTATCTTCCTTTCGCCCTTTCCAACGCAGCATTTACGCACGACCCATAATTCCCATTGGACTTATCTATTACGTTTACTATGTTGGGAAACCTATCGCTAAAAGACCGTGCCACGTCAATCGTTCCATCACGACTTCCATCGTTGACAACGACGACCTCGATTTTCCCCGCCAACTCGCCCACGCAAACCGATGCGAGACACTGCGGCAAATATGCCTCCATATTGTAGGCTGGCACAACTACGCTAAGGATGACATTGCTATGCATCGACTATCAGATTTTCAAAAAACTCCACAAAACTTATGGAAGCAGGACAAAACGCCCCCTCCCCAAAAACAGCCCAAACGACAAAGTTAACCTAAGCAGGAAAACGAGTCAAGCAAAACTCCATTTTTAGCCGTCGAGGCGCTCGTCGGCGACGAGCTTGCGGAGGTGGGGGATCGAGATGGAGCTATGCTCCGACTTGTCGTAGATGTAAAGGAGGGCGACAGTATTTTCCATTTCCACAATCGCGCCGTTATCACCCGCGCTCCACCTCTCTTTCCGACATTCTTTGACTTTATCGCCAGGCGCATCTTGCGGTAACCGCCACCCAAGTCCACGCCCAAGAGCGGATTCTACGCAAGACCCATGGCGAGCCGCAGCAACTCGGCCTTCAACGAGGGACACTTTCTCACTAGCCTCTTCGACGACCTCTTGAAAGCCGATAAAAGAACAACGTTATGGGCCATTCAAGGACTCAAATGCCGGTTCACTTTTGATGATTCCTTTTTTAGCATCGCGCCCTCTCTGATTGCCTCACGCAACTCCTCGTCGGTCAGCTCTTCTTCTTCCGGCTCCTTGCGGGGACATATCATGGACTTGACGCTGTCGAGCAACTTGATGTCGTCTATGTCGAGTACGCCGCGGATAATCTCCTCGCGCGCCTGCATTATCGCACTGTTTGTCTCCATGCCTCAATCTTTTTGCGAAGACGCCGCAAATGTAGCTATTTCGCAGAAGCCACGCCACGGCTTGCGAGCGACCGCGCGAAGCAGACGGGGCGGAACACGGCGTCGTGAAGCCCGAGCCTCTTGAGGCAGACCGCAGACACGATGGGGAGTGACGTGGAGAGCAGGAGGTTGGAGACGGCGCAGACATAGAAATTGTCAACGCCGGCGGCGGAGAACAGGACCCGGAACCCGGCGGTGAAGAAGCAGTGGGCCACATAGATTTGCAGACTGTAGGCCCCGCAGAGCCGGAAGAGGGCGTTGTCCGCCCAACGCACCGAGGAGAACAGCCACCAAAGGAAGAGGCCAGCGGACAAGGCGGCAACGGCGAAAAGAGCGTCGCCTAGGACTTCATCGGCCGGAGCGGCAAGCAGGACACCGCCACAGGCCACCAGCGCGGCCACGGCGACGCCCCACCCCACGCCCCGCCACAGCCTCCGCAGACAAGAGCCGACAACGAAGAATGGCGCAAAGAAAGCGAACCGCCCAAGACAAAAATGGGAGCCAAAGTCGAAGAACGCGCCAACGCACGACAGGGCCACAGCCCCCGCCAAGACCAAAGACAGACGGCGACGGGAGGCGAGGGCGGAGACGACATAGTAGGCTACGAGGACGTAGAGATACCAATAGGGTCCATAGGGGTCGCGCCACATCCACAGCAACGCGGAGAGGGAGACCTCGCTGTTGACCGAGCCGGCAAAGACGACCTTGAACACCACGAGCAGGGCAGTCCACAACACGTAGACGGCGACAAGGTTGGGAACCTGCCACCTCAGCTTGTCCCACCGCGGGGCGCCGTCGGCCGATACGTAGGCCGTGGAGAACGCGAATCCGCTTATCATGAAAAACAGCGGCATATGGAACGAGTAGAGGAAGCGGTAGATGCCGAACTGAAGCGGCGCCGCACCGGGGAAAAGCCCGGCCGTCATGAACCCGTCGACCACATGCCCCAAAACGACGCACAAGATGGCGAAGCCCTTAAGGCTGTCGAGCCACGTTATCCGCCCGCGGGCGGAGGGTGTTGTTAAATCCTGAGGGGGGGGCGACATTTTTCACAGCCCCGGCACGCCCGCGGCCTACAATCTTGCTCATGCTACCTTTCCTCTCTTTTCCCGCGAATATACGCATTAAGCCCGACCGCCGCCCGCCTCGCAAGATAGGCCGGGCGGAACGCGGCGTCGTAGACGCCAATCTTTTTCAGAGCCACGGCGAGCAGGATTGGCAACGCCGTGGAGAGCAAGATGTTGAGGGCGATGCTCAAAGGGCAGTTTGTGAGCCCGACGGCGACAAACAGGGTGCGAATCCCGGCCCCCAGGGGGACGTGGGTCACATATATCTCCAAAGCGTGGCGCCCGACGAGGGCAAGAGGCCCGCAGTCCGCCCGCCCGACGGAAGAGAAGAGCCAAAAGAGGAAGACCGACGTGCCGGAGGCGGACAGCATGAAGAAGAACGCGTCTTTGTGGAGCCGCTCCCCCTCGCACCAGAAACAGGCGAAAGTGGCGACACCGACCAACAGCGCCACAAGGGCCACGCCGCGCCGCAACGGCTTGGCGATGCGGTGGAGCGCGATGCCCGCCATGAAGAAAAACGAGTGGAAGGCCGTAGCCCTGAGCATACAGGCGCTCGGCAGGAGCGGCGAGACGACGACGCAAACGACGAAAGAGGCCGCCAAGAGCGGCAAGAGCGGAAGCCGGGCGAGGAGGGCACAGACGGCGTAGAGAGCCACCAAGACGTAGAGGTACCAATAGGGGCCGACAGGGTCGCGCCAGATGCCGAGCAGGCTATGCAGGCCCAACGGCGTGTTGACGTTGCGGGAAAAGAGCGCGGAGAAACCGACGTAGATGGCGCTCCACAAGACATAGAGGAGCAGCAGGTTGCAGACCTGGCGGCCAATGCCTCCCCACCTGGGGAGACGCCGCGGCGCAAGATAGGCAAGGGAGGACATGAAGCCGCTTATGGCGATGAAGAGCGGCATATGGAACGAATAGACGGCCTCATGCAAAAACTGCATGGCGCGTTCGCTCTCTTGGTAGAGCCCGGCGCGGAGATACCCGCCGGCCACGCGCCCCGCCACGACGCACAACGTGGCGAAGCCCTTGAGGCTGTCGAGCCACGTTATCCGCTCCCGGGCGGAAGGGGTTGTTAAATCATGATGGGGGGGGCGTAATTTTCACAGCCGGATGACCGGGCCGCACTTTAATTGAACTCATGGTCCGAAACTAGATTGAACGGCCGAAGCCCGGCCAACACACTGCGGACAATCTCGCCATCGACCCCCGCGGCGGCGGCCACGAAGTCGGGGTTGCGCAGGTCGGGGCGGTTGTAGTCCATTGGCCCGCCGTCCGACACCCGCAAGACGCGGCCGCCCGCGGCCTCTATGATGGCCTGCCCCGCCGCCGTGTCCCACTCCATGGTCGTCCCCCGCCGGGGATAGAGCGCGGCGGCGCCCTCGGCAATCATGCACTGCTTGATGCTGCTGCCGACGCCCACCAGCGTGGCGTCGGCCCATCCGGCATCGGCGCGCAGCACCTCCAGGGCGCTCTCGGCAGCGTCTCGCGAGTGGCTCACACTGCCAAGGACGACATGGGGCACAGGCCCGAAAGCCACCGGCAGGCGCACCTCGCCGCTCGTGACGCCACCGGGCGCCAATGCCGCCCGCCACGCCGCGCCGCCACGAGTGAAATAGACCGTGCCCGCGGCGGGCACGGCTATGACGCCCAAGACGGGGCGATGCTCCTCGATGAGCGCTATGCAGACCGAGAACATATCGTTGCGGCGGATGAACTCCTTGGTGCCGTCGAGCGGGTCTACGAGCCACATCTGCCTGTGCCGGCGGCGCACGGCGTAGTCCTCGTGGGCCGTCTCCTCGCTGAGGATTGGGATGGCGGCGTCGGCCAGGGCCCGGGCTATGACGGCGTTGCTGGCCATGTCGGCCCTCGTGACCGGCGTATGGTCGGGCTTCTCGCGGACTCCGAAGTCGGCCTCCGGGGCGGCGTATATGTCCATAATGACCTGCGCCGCCTCGGCCGCCGCCCGCAGGGCCATTGTCAACAGGAGCCGCTCCTCGTCGCCGCTCATGCGCCCATGGCTTTTGCCACCCGCCCCAGGGCGTCGACCAGGCGCGCCCTCGGCATGGCCAGGTTGAGACGCAGGAAGCCGCCCGGCTCGCCATATATGTCTCCCGACGAGACGCGGACACGCGCCTCGCGGAGGAGCTTGGCGCCGAGCCGCTCCGACGTCAGACCCGTGGAGCGGCAGTCGACCCAGGCCAGGTATGTGGCCTCCAGTCGGGTCAGCCCCCACGACGGGAGCCGCTCGGCCAGGAACCGCCGGAGAACCTCGTAGTTGCCCCACACGTAGTCGCACATCTCGCCGAGCCAATCCTCGCACTCGTTGAAAGCCGTCTGCAAGGCGACGACGCCGAAAGCGTTGATGTCGCACACCTCGTTGATGTTTATCGTCCGGTCTATCGCCCTGCGGAGCTTGGGGTCGCGGGCCACGATGTAGCTAATCTGCAACCCGGCGAGATTGAAGCTCTTCGTGCACGAGGAGACGATGACGGCGTTGTCCTGGAACTCCTCGCCGACGTTGCCAAAGGGCACGAAGACGTTGGGCTTCATGATTATCCCGCTGTGGATCTCGTCGACTACGACCAGCACGCCGTGCCTCTTGCAAATCTCCGCCATGCGCCTCAGCTCCCCCTCGGCCCAAACGCGCCCCACTGGGTTGTGCGGGCTGCAGAGGAGGAAAATCTTGGTCTCTGGCAAAGCGGCCTTGCGCTCAAAGTCGTCGAAGTCCACGACGTACGTGTCTCCCTGCGCGACGAGCTTGCTCTCCACCAGGTGGCAACGGTTGTTGCGGATGCTGGAGAAGAAGTGGTTGTAGGCTGGCGTCTGCGTCAGCACTCCGCACCCGCCGTCGCCCGCCACGGTCTTGATTATGGCGGACAGGGCCGGAATCACCCCCGGGGTGTAGAGCAGCCAGTCGGCCTCGACCCTGCACCCGTAGCGCCGCGCATACCAGCCGGTCACGGCGTCGTGGAGGCTCTGCGGCATCTTGGCGTAGCCGAAGACGGCGTGGTCCACCCGCCGGCGGAGCGCCTCCACAATCTTGGGTGCCGCCTCGAAGTCCATGTCGGCCACCCACATCGGGATGACGTCGCTATCGGGCGCGTCGACGTCCCACTTGTAGCAGTCCGTGCCGCGCCGGACGGTCAGCTTGTCGAAATCGTATGCCATTGTTCTTGTGTCGTGTTGAGGGTGAGGAGAGGGGGTCATCTACGCGTCTCGACGACGCAGTTCGAGGGCGCCTTGGCGTTCTCGTCCATGATTATCTCGCCGATGCCGTCGGCGACGATATGCCCCTTTCGGGGGTTCTTGATTGAGGTGATGTGGCCGCGGATGTCGGCGTCGACCTCGCTGTACTCGAAGGCCAGGTCGGCGTCGGGGGCCATGGTGCAGTTCCTCATGACGAGGTTGTCGGCGTAGCACAGCGGCTGGCTCTCGATGACCCGGCAGTTGATGAGCGTGAGGCGGTTGGAGTACCACGCCAGATACTCGCCGTTGAGCGTGGAGTCTATCACGGTGACGTTCTCCGTGTTCCAGAAAGCGTCTTTGGTGTTGAGCTCGGAGTTGCGTATCTCGACGTTCTTGCAATATTGGAACGAGTAGTTGCCGTTGAGCCTCAGCCCGTCAATCTTGACGTTCTCGCAGTGCATGAAAATGTAGTCGCCCTCGTCGACCTCGACGTTCCGCAGCTCAACGTTCTTGCAGTGCCACAGGGTCTCCTTGGCGTGCGGGAGCTTGACGTTCTCGAGCTTTATGCCGTCCATCTCCCGGAACATCTTGGGCGCCTCGACCACGGTGTCCGCCATGACGAGATTCCGCGAGTACCACAGCGCGGCCCTGCCCCCCTCGGTGAAGAGGCAGTCCTTGATTGTGAAACCGTCGGTGCACCAGAACGGATATTTGCCCTCGAAACGGCAACGCACGGCCTCGATGTTGCGCGTCTCCTTGAGCGCGCTCTCGCCGGCGTGAATCACGACGTCCTCCAGCCTGAGGTCTTGCGCGCAATAGAGCGGGCGTTCGCCGCCAAACTCCTGATTTCTTATCGTCTCCATTTTTCTGTTGGTCTGAAAAGTATATTCCTATCGTGGGGAGGGTGCGCCCCCCCGTTTTTTTTTCTACCTCAAAGGTAGCGGCCCTTTCGCCGCCCGCCGCTACCAAAATTACCGAAAAAAGAGGCGACGCCTCACTTAAGCAACGCCCTGTCCCACCTGCCCCAGCGCAGACGGACCAGGAAAATGGCGCCGCGGAAGCAGAGCTCGATGCACATTGCCGTCCAGACACCGGCAAGGCCCATCTGCGGCGCCAGAGTCCACGCCAACGTGAGGCGCACGGCCCACATGCTGAAGAGGTTCATCACGGCGGGCTTAAGGGTGTCGCCAGCGCCGACGAAGACGCCGTAGCAGACAATGGAGGCGGCGAACATGGGTTCGGCGAAAGCCTCAATCCGCAGGGCCTCGACGCCCAGGGCCCGAATCTCGCCCACGGGCGTGAGGAGGGCCATCATGACCGGCGCCCCGGCGTACATCAGCACCCCCATAAGGCCCATGACAACCATGCCGAGCACGACGGCCACGCGCGCAAAGTTGCGCATAAGCCCCACGCGCCCCGCCCCAAGGCTCTGCCCGACGAGCGTCTGCGCTGCGTCGGCTATGCCGTAGCCGGGCATGTAGCAAATGCTCTCGGCCGTGACGGCGAACGAGTTGGCGGCAATGGACATCTTGCCGAGCGGGGCCACGATGGACGTCCCGACGACCTGGGCCCCGGTCATGACGAGGTGCTGGACGCACATGGGAAGCGATATTTTCACGGCCCGACCCAAGCAGGCCCTGCGCGGGCGGAACGAGCCCCTCTCGCTGTTGAGCCTCAGAGTCGACGAGCGGCGAGACACGAACCACAGCAGGAACACCGCCGTGGAGACCTCGGCCGCCATGGTCCCGAGCGCCGCGCCGCGCACCCCGAAGCCAAAGCCCGGACACTCAAAGCCCACGCCCGCGACGGAGACGTGGCGGGTGGGGAAGATGAAGAAGAAGTTGAAGACGACATCCAAGAGGCACAAGGCCACGTTCGTGAGGCTCGGCACCACGACGTTGCCACTGCTCCGCAACGAGCCGCTGCAGAGCATGACGACCTGCGAGAGCGGCAGGGTGAGGCTCACGATGCGGAAATAGGCCGTGGCGTCGGCGCAAATCTCGTCCGCCCCGCCGAGCCACCGCGGCAGCCCGCCGCTGACCGACAGTGCCACAGACATCACCGCCAGGCTGAAGAAGAGCGTGGCGACGAGGGCCTGCCGCAAGACCGAGCGCGCCCCGGCATTGTCTCTGGCGCCGACGAGGTGCGCCACCTGCACGGCGAAACCCGCCGACGCCGCGCTGCACAGCCCCCATATCATCCACGTGCTTGTGGCGACAAGCCCCACCGAGGCCGAGGCGTCGGCCCCGAGACTGCCGACCATCGACGCGTCGATGTACTCCATGACGACATGCGACAGCTGAGCCAACATGGATGGCAGGGCCAAAAGGCCCGTGAGGGCGATCTGCTGGCCGACGGAGATGGGACGCCCCTCGCGCAGGAGCGTCAGCAGGTGGTCGGTAGTGGTGGTGCGGAAAAGGGAGGGCATCGCTCTTTAGCTATGCGGCGACGTGCTTCGCCGCCATTGGCGACAAAGGTAGCGAAAATCCGCAAAACGAAAGCCACGGGCGGGGAGGGCGACGGATGCCGCCGCCCCCTCTTACGGGATCAAGGCGTAGAGGTCGGCAAGCATGGCGGCGCAGTCCCACGGCGTGAACCGCCCGCGGCGCAACGCCTCGCGGTTGCGCCGCACGTCGGCAAAGGGCAGACGCGACGAGAGCGCGGCGTCGGTCAGGTCGTCCTCGACGCTGAACACCACGCAGCCCAGGTCCGAGAAGTGGCGGAAGCCCATGGAGCCGCGCGGCATGAAGACCTTCATGCCTTTCCACAGGGCATCCTCGATGTTTATCACACCATGCTGGCGCACGGCCCCCATGACGAGCCAGGCGCACGAGTCCATCTCGGCAAGATACTGACTGGGGGGCAAATAGCCCTCAATCGGGGCGAACGCCTCGCCGAAAGCCGCACGCCCCTCCTCGACCACGCTCCGGCGATAGCCCGCAGTGCCGCCATAGGCCAGGGGGACGCGGACTTTGCGCCCGCGGAAGTCCAGGTGGCTCATGGAGCGGAAAAGGTCAACGTGGTTGTTCCACGCGTCGCCCGAATTGCCAACCCTCACGTCGCCGCCAAGACAGACGGGGGCGTCGACGTCGCCCCACTGCACGGCCTCCAGGCAGGTGTTGCGGTAGCGCACCGGCGCGGCCCTCACGTCGGGGTTTCGCGCCACGACGCCATGCTCCAGGGGGAAAACGCCCGAGAAGTAGTCCACGCGGCGCAAAACGTCGCCATAGACCTTGGCGGCAAACGCCACCCACGGACGGAAGAGAGTCCGCTGAAGCGCCGACTTGAACCACAGCCGCGCCCGGAGCGGCAACGAGAAGAAAGCCCCGCGGGTGAGCGGGCCGAGCCACTCGCCCTCGACGACGGGCGGAAGCGTCACGCTCGGCAACAGGGGCGGCCGCCTCCCAAGAGTCTTGAAATCGACCCGGCGGAAGAGCCTGCTCCCATAGACATCGTAGCCCCATGCGAACCAAAAGAGCTTGACGCCGGGCGGGATGCGGGCCAGGAACCCGACGTTGCCCGGCTCGGCGAGGCAATGGACAAAAATGGCATCGACGGGGTGGCAGGCAAGGCGGGCCAGCTCACGCTCCGGCGTCGAGAGCTCGACCCCAGGCGCATCGGCCAGGCACGACAGAGCGTCGGCGCGGCGCGCGAACGTGACAAAACGGTGGTGGACGCCGGCAGGGGAGAAGCGCCGATAGAAGGCGACCTTGTCGGCAGAGATCTTGTCGTCGGGGCAAAGGTTGAGGATTTCCATGGGCAATGCCGCTTCACGCCCCAAGACGGCCCGCGAGCCAACGGACAGGCCGCGACGCATACCATGTGGCGAACGTGTATCGGAGCGGCGCCGCGCCGTAGCTGCGGTAGGCAAAGGCCACGGAGGGCGACATCGAGCCCTCGAAGTCGAAAGCCAGGCCGCGCCCGGCCGCCCACATCATGCACTCGCGCGTGAGCCACTCCATGGCCCCGGAGCGCGCGAACTTGGCGGCGCGGGGCGTGACGAGATAGTAGGCCACGGCGGCGTCGCAGACAACCATGACGGCGGCGGCGAACTCGCCCGTAGCGGCGCGGCGCGCGCAGAGAATCTGGGCGCACCCCCTGCTTGCGGCGGCTTGGTGGAGGCTGACGAGCAACGTCCGGGGATAGGACACCCCCGCGTCGCGGAACGCCGCCTCGACCTCGGCATAGAGGTCGGCGGCGGACATGGACAAGTCCAAAACGAAGCCCTCCCTCTCGGCGCGCCTCAGCTTGCGCCTCTTGAAGTCGGCGAAGCCGCGTTCCACGGCCGTCATGTCCGCAAGGCTGGCGATGCGGTACGTCAGCCTGTCGCGCAAGACGAAGCCAGCGCCGGCGAACGCCCCTCGCTCATCACTGTCGAGGGGGCCGGCGAACTGGGCGAGCATGACCCTCTCCGAGCGGCACATGGCTAGCAACAGCGCGAGGACCCGCGCCAGGGCCTCGCGCCTGTCAACCCCCTCGGCCGTCCAGACGTGGCTCACCTGCGTGAGTTGCGGCATGAGAATGGCCGACAGTGGGCCCCGGCGCATGAGCTGATAGGGCATGGCGCCGACAACGCTGCCGTCGCCACCACGGAGCAAGACGGCGCCCCACTCCTTGCCCGCGGGGCGGCTGACGGCCTCCAGCCACCAGGCGCGGGCCATGAGCGGGATGGCGTCGCCCACCCGGCGGCACAGCTCGGCGTAGGCCTCCCGGCCACGGTCTGACGGCGAGGCGCCCATGCGGCTGTCAACGCTCGGAGTAGACGACGGCAAGAACCACCTCGCCCACGGCCTTGAGCGTGGCGGGCGAGATGTTGCCCAAGACGTCCTGGTGCGTGTGCCAGGTCTTGCAGAATCCGCCGTCGTAGTGGATGATGTCGGCAACGGGGACGTTGGTCAGGTTGTTGACGTAGTAGTGGTCGTCCGTGATGTAGCCCCCGTCGGCGCGGGGAAAGAGGTCGGCGCGCCCCATCTTCTCGGCCATGGTCCACACCTTGTCCACGACGTCGGGCGCCATCCGCTTCGAGAACAGCTCTATGGGGAACACGGCGTCGGCCGCGCCCACCATGTCGAGGAGGATCCCGAAACGGTGCGCCGCGTCTCGCCCCGGCCCCTTGGCCCACAGCTGGCTGCCCACGCACCATGTGTCGGCCCTGTAGTCCGCAGCCCTGTGGTCGGGCGTCCCGCCGTCCTCGGCGTCGAAGAAGACGATGTCCACTCCGACTCTGGGCGCCCGTGCCTGCAGCCGCCTCGCCACCTCAAGCAAGACCCCTACCCCCGACGCGCCGTCGTTGGCCCCGCTGATGGGCGTGTCGCGGAGCGAGGGGTCGGGGTCGTGGTCGGCAAAGGGGCGGCTGTCGTAGTGGGCGCAGAGCAGCACCCTGTTGACCCTGTCGGGACGGTAGGAGCCTATGACGTTGCGGACGCGGAGCGGGGCGCCGTCGTAGGTCGTCCCCTGCGCCTCGTGGATGGTCACCTCGGCCCCGAGCCTCCGCAGGGTGGACGCGAGGAAGTCCACGCACCGCGAGTGCGCCTCGGTCTCTGGCACTCGGGGACCGAAAGCGGTCTGCGCCGCGACATATGCGAAGGCGGAGTCGGCAGAGAAAGCGACGTCGGGCAGTGTGGCGGCCTCCGGCAGACGGCCTTGCGGCAAGGTCTTGCCACCATTGGAGCACGAGAGAGAGAGGAGCGCGCAGAGCAACGCTGCGGCGGCATGACGGGAGAGCATCGGCAAAAAAATGTAAAGATGACGGTGGCAAAGTTAGGCGTATAAATTTGAATTTGTGGGGCGGAAGGAGTAATTTCAAAGGCTCAGAACATACAGCGAAATGAAAAACTCCCTGCTCCTCCTTGCCCTGCCGTGCCTGATGCTTGCCACCCCTTGCGCCGCGGCCGTCCCCGGCGGCGACTTCTGGCCCCGCCACATCGTGCGGCACACGGGGGTCCGCGACGGACTGCCCGGCAACTTCGTCGACGACATCTGCCAAGACTCCCGCGGCTTCGTGTGGTTCGCCATAAACGGCTATGGCGTGGCGCGCTACGACGGCCGCGACTTCCGCCTGTTCAACTGCGCCACCCACCCGCAGCTGGGGAGCGACTTCGCCCACGCGTTGGCCGCCGACAAGACGGGCGGCATCTGGATTGGCACAGACCGGGGCCTGGCGCACTACGACGCCGCCCGGGCGTCGCTCAGCAAGACGCCCATCGTCTCCGCCGGTGGCGACACCCTGCCCGACGCCCCGGTCTACCGGCTGACGATGGGCGATGGCGACATGGCGTGGGTCGCGCGGGGGAGCTCGCTCGTGTGCATGACGCGCGACGGCGAAGGGCGCCCGGCCACGGCGGGCATGACAGACCTGCCCGCCGACATCACGGCGCTGGAGAGCGGATTCCGCGGCATCTACGCGGCGGCGGGCCCCGACATATTCCTGTGCCACTACGACACTCGCCGAGGGCGGATGGCCACAAAGCTGGAGCGCCGCGTGCGTCTTGCCGCCGAGGGCGGGGCGGCGATAGAGGCCCTGGCTGAGAGCTCGGGGTTCCTGTGGGTGGGGACGAGCGTCGGCCTGTGCCGCTACAACCTGACCACGGGCGAGGAGTCCGCCTACCGCCACAGCGACGGCGACCCCCACTCCCTCACCCAGGACCGCGTCACCGACATCGACATCGACGCCCAAGGGCGCGTCATCGTGGCCACGCTCAAAGGCCTCAACATCTACCGCCACGAGACGAACGACTTCGAGCGCATAGCCCAAGACGACGCCTCGCCGAGCAAGTCGCTGTCGTCGAACTTCGTGAACTGCCTCCACTCGACGAGCCAGGGCCTGTGGGTGGGGACGGACGTCGCCGGGGCCGACTTCATATGCCCCATCCCCCTCGACGTCGAGAACCACTCCTCTGGCGAGATATGCGGCGACGCCACCCAGCCCCTGGCTCGCCGCAACACGTTCCGCCCCGTGAACGCCATCGTCGAAGACCCCGACGGGACGCTGTGGGTCGGCATCGTCGAGGGCGGCCTGGCGCGCCGCGCCCGCGGGGCCAAGTCGTTCGACGTGTTCGACAGCCGCAACAGCCGGCTGAGCCACAACTCCGTCTCCAGCCTCGGCACCGACGAGCGGGGGCGGCTGTGGGTCGGGACGTGGGGCGGCGGCGTGGACATCGTCTCGCCGCGGCGCGACGGCATCGACATCGAGAAGCACCTGGGGGCCCAAGACGGCGCCCTGGGCAGCGACTTCGTGGGGGCCATGGCCCTCGACACCGTCAACCACGGGATGTGGGTGGCCACAATCCGCGGCATATGCTTCGTGAGGGGCGACAGCGTCTTCCACCCCATTGAAGCCGCCGCCTTTGCGGGCATGAACGGGGCCCTGGGCGCCAGCACCGACAACCGCGGGCGGCTGTGGATGGGGACGTCGCTGGGCATCTTCGAGATAGACTTGCGCACTTTCGACGAGAAGAGCCACACCGTGCGCCACAAGCTCATCTGCCACAGGCTCGACAACCCGAATGTAGCGGGCGACCCCCGCGCCACGTTCCTGCTCTTCTCGCCCTCCCGGGGCCGCCTCCTCGTGAGCACCAACGGGATGGGCGTCTTCAGCGCCGACACGGGGCGCGACAGCCTCGTCTTCACGCAGACGGCGACGGGCGCGAGCCTGGCCAACAACAGCGCCGTGAGCCTGGCGGAGGACCGCGACGGGAACCTGTGGGTCGGGACGGCCAACGGGCTGAGCCGCATCGACGGCAAGCGCGGCACGGTGAACAACTTCTACACCGACGACGGCATGCTGTCCGACTGCTACTATTGGAACGCGGCCTACAGCTCGCCGACCACCGGGCGCGTCTACATGGGGACCCTGGAGGGCCTCAGCGAGCTCGGCCCGCAGGTGCAAGTGCGGCAACAGGCGGCAATGCGCGCCCCGGTGCTGACGAGCCTCAGCGTGAACAACGAGCCGGCGCGCCCCGGCGAGGACGTCGAGAACCTGGGCGAGCTCCGCATCCACGAGTCGGACAAGTCGTTCGCCGTGGGCTTCGCCTCGCTCACCTACGCCCCGCAGCAGACTGTCCGCTTCCAATATCGGCTCGACGGCTTCGACGACGGGTGGGTGACACCCGCCACAGGCCAGCACTCGGCGCAATATACGAACCTCTCGCCGGGGAGCTACACCCTCAGGGTCCGCTACGCCGTGGGCACCGGCAACTGGAGCGAAGAGCGGACGCTGGGCGTCTCCGTGAGCCCCTACTTCTATCGGACGACATGGTTCTACGTCCTGGCCGCGTGCCTGTGCGCCGCCGCCGTCGTCACGGCGTTCCGCCTCCGCATGCGCTCCCTTGAGGCGCAGAGGCGCACGCTTCGCCAACAAGTGCGCGAGCGCACCATGGAGCTGGAGACACAGAAGAGCATCTTGGAGGAGAAGAGGGCCGAGCTGGAGAAGACCAACGCGGAGCTTGCCCAGCAGAAAGAGAGCATCTTGGAGATGACGAGCCGAATCCAGCGCCTGAGCGTCGACAAGCTCCAGTTCTTCACCAGCGTGAGCCACGAGCTGCGCAGCCCTCTGACCCTCATCATGGGCCCGGTGCGCCGCGCCAAGAAGCTGACCAAGATGCCGGAGGTGACGGCACAGCTGGACCTGGTGGAGCGCAACGCTGAGATTCTCCTGGAGACCGTCAACCAGCTGATGGACTTCCGCAAAGTGGAGACCGACAACTTCGAGATGCACCCCATCTCGACCAACCTACGCGACTACGTGGAGGGCATGGTGGCGCCCTGGGCGGCCTACGCCGCCGAGCGCGGACTGCGCCTCCGCACGTTCTTCCACATTGCGTCCCCCTTTGTCCGCGTCGACACCGACGCGCTGACCAAGATATTGTCGAACCTGCTCTCGAACGCCATCAAATATTCGGGCGACGGCAAGATTGTGGACCTCTTCGTCCGCCAATTCCGCCAAGGCGGCCGCCTCCTGACCTACCTGTGCGTCCGCGACCGCGGCATAGGCATTGCCGCCGACCAGACGGAAAAGATTTTCAACCGCTTCTACCAGGCCTCGGACAAGGACGGCGGCAACCACCACGGCATAGAGAGCACGGGCATCGGGCTATACATTGTCGGCCGCATAGTCACAGAGTGCGACGGCGAGATTGTGGCTCGCAACAACCCCTCGGCCGGCGTCTCGATGCGCGTCTTCCTCCCCACGCCCGAGAGCAACACGCCAGCCACCGGGAGCGGGGCGCCGCAGGAGGCGGCAGACGCCGACGAGGCGCACCCGGGCGGGCGGACGACAATCCTGGTCGTGGAAGACAGCAAGGACATGCGGGCCTACATCCGCTCAATCTTGCAAGACACATACAGGGTGGTCGAGGCGGACAACGGCGTGAGCGGCCTCACGGCGTTGGCGGAGAACAACATAGACTTCATCATTGCCGACCTCATGATGCCGATGATGGACGGGATGGAGTTCGCCCGCCGCGTCAAGGCCGACTTCACATACAGCCACACCCCGATCCTGATCCTGACGGCGCAGACCGACGGGGCGTATCAGACCGAGAGCTACAAGATTGGCGTCGAGAGCTACCTCCACAAGCCATTCGACGAAGAGATGCTCCGCGCCCGCATAGCCGGAATCCTCGACGGGCGGCAGAAAGGGCAAGGGCGCTTCCTGGTCTCGCTGGACACAAGCGACCTCAACATAGAGCGCGAGAGCGAGGACGAGAAGTTCGTCAACCGCGTCACGAACTACGTCAAGGAGAACTACCGCAACCCCGACCTCTCCATAGACGACATTGTGAGCGAGGTCGGGTGCAGCAAGAGCATGCTCCACAAGAAGATGCAGAGCGTCATGGGCCAGGCCCCGGGCAACTTCATCCGCACCTACCGCCTCAACATAGCCCGCGAGATGCTGGCCAACAAGGCCGGCGGGCTCAACGTCTCGCAGGTGGCGTATGAGGTGGGGTTCAACGACCCAAAATATTTCAGCCGGTGCTTCGCCAAGGCCTTTGGCTACCCGCCGAGCGCCATCGGCTAGGACGGAGAGCGCAAAAAGGCGCAACAAACGCTTCGCGTGTTAATGTTTTTTTGTATTTTAGCCTACGACATTTGAGGTTTGCGGACGGACGCAAGCCACACAAGGGACATTAACATTAACACAACGAAGCATGAAGAGACTTCTACTTATTTCCGCACTAGCCCTCGGCGTGTCCGGGGCGTCGGCGCAAGACGCGCCGCTGAGCACGCTCGACATGTCGTCGGGGAACTGGATTAGCAAGACCGACTTCAAAGACTACAGCGACGACACGAAAGTGGTCTTCACGTTCAACGCCACAGGCTACACCGACGCCGTGGAGAATTGGGGCGTGGGCGAGATTGCCAGCGCCGGGCTGGAGAACAAGTCCACGTTCTGCTACGTGACGAAAGAGGGGAACAACACGGCCGAGATGACGGTCGGGCAGCTCAAGAACGCGCTCGTCGGGGCGGAGAACCAGGACGGCCTGTGCTGGAACACGTGGAACGCAAACGACTGCACCATCAAGAGAGTCAAGATTGAGTTCTTCGCCGTCAAGAAGTATGGGACGCCGAAGAGCGTCGCGTTCGACGAGTATGGCAACATATTGGCCAGCGAGTTCGAAGGCTACTCCGACGAAGCGCAGGTCAAGTTCACATGGACGGTGACGACAACCTGGGGGGAGCAGGGATACTTCAACGGATGGGGTCTCGGGTCTATCAAGGACATCGGATGCACGGCCGACGGCATAGAACTCAACAAAGCCGCCGAGGGTGACAACACACTCGTCATGACCCTTGGCGACATCAAGAGCATGCTCTCCGTCGAGGACCAATATGGGCACTACGGTCTGAATTGGAATGTTTGGCCATTAAGCAAAACCGACAAAGTGTCCACCTTGGCCGCAATCACCGTAGCACGCAAGAGCTGCACCATAGCCGAGGTCGTGACCACGGCAATACGCCCCGTGGCCACTGGCGCCGAGGTGGTCAAGACCGAATATTACAACCTGGCGGGCGTGCGCTCGGCAGAACCCTCCAAGGGCATGAACGTCGTGGTCCGCACCATGAGCGACGGGACGACGCAGGTGGACAAGCAACTGGTCAAGTAGCCCAGGGCCCGGCCACCAAGACATATGCGCCCCCGGCGCCCTCCGCCCCCAGGAGGACGCCGGGGGGCTCTTTTCGCAAGCCTTTTTGCCATAAAATCACTACTTTCGCGGCAGTCCGCTCTTGTGGACTGAAACCTCACTTTGCAAGACAACACATGGCCTCATCTAACGAGAGATATACGCTCCGCGGCGTCAGCGCCGCCAAGGAGGACGTCCACAACGCCATCCGGAACATCGACAAGGGCCTCTTCCCGCGCGCGTTCTGCAAGATAATCCCCGACATCTTGGGCGGCGACCCGGAGTGGTGCAACATCATGCACGCCGACGGCGCCGGCACGAAGAGCAGCCTGGCCTACGCCTATTGGCGCGAGACGGGCGACACGTCGGTGTGGAAAGGCGTGGCGCAAGACGCACTGATAATGAACATCGACGACCTGCTGTGCGTGGGTGCCGTGGACAACATACTGGTGTCGAGCACCATCGGGCGCAACAAGATGCTCGTGCCCGGCGAGGTCGTCTCGGCCATAATAAACGGCACTGACGAGCTTCTGGCCGAGCTGCGCTCGATGGGCGTCGGGGTCTACGCCACGGGCGGCGAGACGGCCGACGTCGGCGACCTGGTGCGGACCGTCATTGTCGACTCCACCGTGACGTGCCGCATGAGGCGCCGCGACGTCATCGACAACGCCAACATCGCCGCCGGCGACGTCATTGTGGGCCTGGCCTCGTTCGGGCAGGCCACCTACGAGCGCGAATATAACGGCGGCATGGGCAGCAACGGCCTCACCAGCGCGCGCCACGACGTCTTCTCCAAATACCTGGCCGAGAAATATCCGGAGACGTTCGACCCCGCCGTGCCCGACGAGCTCGTCTACTCCGGCGGCCTCCGTCTGACGGACGCCGTGGAGGGGTCGCCCCTCGACGCTGGCAAGCTCGTCCTTAGCCCCACGCGCACCTACGCGCCTGTCGTCAAGCGCATGCTCGACGAGATGCGCCCCGCCATCCACGGCATGGTCCACTGCTCGGGCGGCGCCCAGACCAAGGTGATGCACTTCGTGGAGAACCTCCACGTGGTCAAAGACAACCTCTTCCCCGTCCCTCCCCTGTTCCGGACAATCAAGGAGCAGAGCGGCACGGAGTGGAGCGAGATGTACAAGGTCTTCAACATGGGCCACCGGCTGGAGGTCTACGTCGGCGAGGACGACGCACGGGCGGTGGTGGACATAGCCCGCTCGTTCAACATCGACGCACGGATTGTGGGCCACACCGAGGCGCGCCCGGAGGGCAACAGGCTGACCATCGAGAGCGAGCATGGCGTCTTTGAATACTGACGGCAAGCGGCGGGCGGCGCGGGCCGTCCTGGTGGTGGTCTGCGCCGCGGTGACGGTCAGCATCATAGGCCTCGCGGCGCGGCAATGGGCCGCGGACACGATGGCGGGCCGCGCGGCGAAGATTGTCATCTTGATGGCGTGGCTGTGGGCTTCGGCGAGAATGGTTAAAAGAGCATTAAAATAGGTCAAATGGCAACAGACAACAGCATATTGGAGCGTCTCGACGGACTGGCGTCGCGGTTCGAGGAGGTCTCGACACTCATAACCGACCCGTCGGTCATAGCCGACCAGCGTCGATATGTCAAGCTGTCGAAAGAGTATAAAGACCTGGGCGACATCCTCAAGGTGCGCAAGGAGTATGTCGACGCCCTGAGCGGCCTGACGGAGGCCCGCGAGCTTGTGGCGAACGAGACCGACCCGGAAATGAAAGAGATGGCCCGCGAGGAGGCCTCGACCCTGGAGCGGCGCATCCCGGAGCTGGAGGAGGAGATAAAGCTCCTGCTCGTCCCCGCCGACCCGGAGGACGACCGCAACGCCGTCCTAGAGATCCGCGGCGGGACGGGTGGCGACGAGGCGGCGCTCTTCGCCGGCGACCTGTTCCGCATGTACAGCAAATATTGCGAGACCAAGGGGTGGCACCTGACCGTCTCGTCGAGCTCGGAGGGGGCAGTGGGCGGCTTCAAGGAGATCATATGCACCGTGACGGGCGAGAAAGTCTACGGGACGCTGAAATATGAGAGCGGCGTCCACCGCGTGCAGCGCATCCCCGCCACGGAGACGCAGGGGCGCGTCCACACCTCGGCGGCGTCGGTGGCGGTGCTGCCGGAGGCCGAGCCGTTCGATGTCGAGATTAACGAGGGCGAAATCAAGTGGGACACGTTCCGCAGCTCCGGCGCCGGCGGCCAGAACGTCAACAAGGTGGAGAGCGGCGTCCGACTGCGGTACAACTGGAAGAACCCCAACACGGGGCAGGTGGAGGAGATTCTCATTGAGTGCACCGAGACGCGCGACCAGCCCAAGAACAAGGAGCGCGCACTGAGCCGCCTCCGCACGTTCATATATGACAAGGAGCACCAGAAGTACGTGGACGACATCTCGAAACGCCGCAAGACGATGGTCTCGACGGGCGACCGCTCGGCCAAAATCCGCACCTACAACTACCCGCAGGGGCGAGTGACCGACCACCGCATCAACTACACCATCTACAACCTGGCGGCTTTCGTCGACGGCGACATCCAGGACTGCATAGACCACCTCATCGTGGCGGAGAACGCCGAGAGGCTGAAGGAGAGCGAACTATGAGCAATTAATAATTAAGAATTAATAATTAATAATTGACCGTAGTTGCCGGGGGCGTATGGGTAGGGACGCGCAACTCTAGCCCACAAAAGCCCCAAAGGGGCGACATGGAATTGACAATTGACAGCCGACCGTAGTTGCCGGGGGCGCGCGGGTAGGGACGAACGGCTTACGCCCCACCCCAAAAGCCCCAAAGGGGCGACACCGGACAGCCAAGGGCGTGAGCCCTAGGACTATGCGACCTAGGACTACGCGACCTAGGGCTTCACGCCATAGGACTACGCGAGAGACAAATATTGAATTGACGATTGGCAGTTGGCGATTGACGATTGGCAGTTGACGATTGACATTAGCAAAAGACGAAATGAACAGAGAGGAGCTTATAGACATAATCAAGACCAGGCGCACGTTCCTGTGCGTAGGGCTTGACACCGACACGCGGAAGATTCCCCAACACTTGCAGGGCGACGACGACGCCGTGTTCCGGTTCAACCGCGCCATTGTGGACGCCACGGCGCCGTTCTGCATGGCCTACAAGCCCAACTTGGCCTTCTACGAGAGCATGGGCGTCCGCGGCTGGGAGGCGTTCGCCAAGACCGTCGAGTACATCCGCACGAACCACCCTCGCCACTTCATCATTGCCGACGCCAAGCGCGGGGACATTGGCAACACGAGCGCCATGTACGCACGCACGTTCTTCGAGGAGATGGACGTCGACTCGCTGACCGTGGCGCCCTACATGGGCGAGGACAGCGTGTCGCCTTTCCTGGGCTACGACGGCAAGTGGGTCATAGTCCTGGCCCTGACGAGCAACAAGGGCAGCCACGACTTTCAGCTGACGGAGGGCAAGGACGGGGAGAGGCTATTCGAGAGAGTGATCCGCCAGAGCCGCCAGTGGGCCGGCGCCGACAAGATGATGTACGTGGTCGGCGCCACGCAGGGCAAGATGTTCGAGGACATCCGCAAGGTTGCCCCGGACAACTTCCTGCTCGTCCCGGGCGTCGGGGCGCAGGGCGGCAGCCTGGAGGAGGTGTGCCGCTACGGCATGACGCGCGACTGCGGCCTCATTGTCAACTCCAGCCGCGCCATAATCTACGCGTCGGGCGGCGAGGACTTCGCCGAGGCGGCAGGACGGGCCGCCAAGGCCGTCCAGGAGCAGATGGCCCGACTGCTGGACGCCAGGCTCTGACCCCATGCTAGGCCGCGCGACACTGTCCCCCCGCCCCCGCCCCATCGTCTTCAAGCGATGGTCGAGGCGGCCCTATGCCGCGTTTTGCAGCCTGCACCGCGAGGTGGTCATAGGCGTGGTCAAGGCGTCGATTGCCGACGCGCAGATGCTCAAGATGGGGCGCAAGACGCGCACGCGCCAATGCCCCACGCCACGCACCGACAAGACAGCCGACGACGGCGACGACCCGCCGCCAGACACCCTGGCGACAACGGCGACGCCGACACCGACCTCCGACACAGACACCCCCGCCCGCACGGCTCACCGCCGCACGGGCCGCGGCGGCATGACCACAGAAGACGACAACAACGAACCCCGCACCGGGCTTCGCCAAGACGAGGCGAACCGGCGCGGGGTTCGTGCGTCTCAGCACATCTTGACCCTAAACCATCCAGACACAGAAACAAACCAGGACACATGACAGCCAAAGAACTGACCGACCTGTGCGCGAGCGTCATCGACGGCCACCGAGTGACGCTCGACGAGGCCCTCCGCGCCTCGCGGACAAGCGAGAGAAAGACGCTCTACGGAGTGGCAGACACCCTGCGCCGCCACTTCCGCGGCGACAAGTTCCAGACCTGCTCGATAATAAACGCCCGGAGCGGACGCTGCCCGGAGGACTGCAAGTGGTGCGCGCAGAGCCACAAGCACAACACCGGCATCGAGGAATATCCCCTCATCGAGGCGCGGGCCGCCGTCGAGATGGCAGTCCACAACGCCCGCAAGGGGGTGGGCCGCTTCTCGCTCGTGACGAGCGGCAAAAGGCTCACGGACAAGGAGGTGGACCACGTGGTGGACATCTACCGCCAAGTGGCCCGCGAGGCTGACATAGCGCTGTGCGCCTCGATGGGCCTGCTCTCCAAGCCCCAACTGCAAAAGCTCTACGACGCCGGACTGCGCCACTACCACTGCAACATCGAGAGCGCGCCGAGCTTCTTCCCCTCCCTCTGCACGACGCACACCATCGAGGAGAAGATGCAGACAATCCGCTGGGCCCGCGAGGTGGGCTTCGGCGTCTGCTCGGGCGGCATCATAGGCATGGGGGAGACCATGGACCAGCGCGTCGAGATGGCGCTCTTCCTCCGCGACGACGTGCGCGCCGTCTCCATCCCCATCAACATCCTGATGCCCATCAAGGGGACGGCGCTGGAGGGACGCCCCCCCTTGCCCCCGGAGGAGATCCTGACCACTTTCGCCATCTTCCGCCTGTGCAACCCCGCGGCCGAAATACGCATGGCCGGCGGCCGCGTGAAGTTCTCGGAGCATCAGGGCGAGGCCCTGGCGTGCGGCGTGGACGCCTCGATTGTGGGCGACATGCTGACCACGACGGGGACGGGCGGCATCGACGACGACATGAGGCTCTTCCGCAGTTGCGGGAGAGATGTCGCCCCGACGGGCGACTGACGCCCAAATTGTGCCCCCAATTATTGATTCATAATTGTTAATTCTTAATTATCAATTGGCCAAGTGGATTTAGAGTTCGACCGCCACCACCTGTGGCATCCCTACACCTCCGCCACGTCGCCCCTGCCGTGCTACGGAGTGCGGAGAGCCGAGGGCGTATATATTGAGCTTGACGACGGGCGGCGCCTCATCGACGGCATGAGCAGCTGGTGGTGCGCCATCCACGGCTACAACAACCCCCGCCTCAACGCCGCCCTGAAGAGCCAGGCGCGGCAGATGAGCCACGTCATGTTCGGCGGGCTGACGCACGGGCCCGCCATAGAGCTTGGCAAGCGCCTCAACGCCCTGCTGCCTCGCCAACCGTGGATTTTCTACTCCGACTCGGGCAGCGTCAGCGTCGAAGTGGCCATGAAGATGGCTATCCAGTGGCAAGCCGCCACGGGGCACCCGGAGCGTTGCCAGATGGCGACAATCCGCGGCGGCTACCACGGCGACACGTGGCACGCCATGAGCGTCTGCGACCCCGTGACGGGAATGCACGGCCTCTTCAGCCGCCAACTGCCCGCCCAGCACTTCGCCGCCGCCCCCCGGACGCCCTATGGCGGGCAATGGGACGAGGCGGACATCGAGCCTATGCGCCAAATCGTGGAGGAACACGGCAAGACCCTGGCCGCCATAATCTTGGAACCCATCGTGCAGGGGGCAGGCGGCATGCGCTTCTACCACCCCGAATATCTGCGCGGCGTCCGCCGCCTGTGCGACGAGGCCGGGCTGCTGCTCATTGCCGACGAGATAGCCACGGGCTTCGGGCGCACGGGCCAGCTCTTCGGATGCCGCCACGCCGGTGTCGAGGCCGACATCGTGACCATAGGCAAAGCATTGACCGGCGGCTACATGACCTTTGCCGCCACGCTGTGCACCGAGCGCATGGCTCGGGGCATCTCGGAGGGCGAGGCGGGGTGCTTCATGCACGGGCCGACGTTCATGGGCAACCCCCTGGCGTGCGCCGTGGCGTGCGCCTCGATTGACGAGCTGCTGAGCCACGACTGGCAAGGCAAGGTGGCGCGGATGGAGCGCATCATGCGCGAGGAGCTGACCCCGCTGGCCAAGCTGCCGCAAGTGGCGGACGTGAGGGTGCTGGGGGCGATAGGCGTGGTCGAGACACGCCAACCGGTCGACATGGCGCGGATGCAGAGGGTCTTTGTGGACAACGGCGTGTGGATTCGCCCCTTCGGCCGCCTGGTCTACATCATGCCCCAATACATCATCGGCGAGGAGGAGCTCCGTCACCTGTGCCACGGGCTGGAGGCCGGCGTACGCTCAATGGGATAGACACCAGGGGATTATGATTGACTACGAGAAAGAGCTTTCGTCGCTGCGCACCGCCGGCGCTTTCCGGGCACTGCCCCCGCCCCCCGACGCCCAGATGGTGAACCTGTCGTCGAACGACTACATGGGCATCGGCGACCGCGACGACCTGTGGCACGCGTTCCTGGGGCAATACGCCCCCAAGACAAGCTCCATGAGCGCCTCGTCGAGCCGCCTGCTGACGGGCAACCACCGCGAATATGCCAAGTTGGAGCGGACGCTGACCGACCTCTATGGCGGCCGCCCCACCCTGGTCTTCAACTGCGGATACCACGCCAACACGGGCGTCCTGCCCGCCCTGGCCGACCGGGGCGACCTCGTCGTGGCCGACAAGCTGATCCACGCCAGCCTCATCGACGGGATGCGCCTGTGCGCGGCCGCCGGGGCGCAGACGGCGCGGTTCAACCACAACGACATGGGCCACCTGCGCCGCCTCTTGGAGAGCCACGGCGGCGACGGCCGCCGCACGTTCGTCGTCGTCGAGAGCATCTACAGCATGGACGGCGACATGGCCCCCCTGGCGGAGCTTGCCGAGCTTCGCCGCCGGTTCGGCTTCTGCCTCTACGTAGACGAGGCGCACGGAGTGGGGGCGCGCGGGCCGGGAGGGGCGGGCGTGACGGCCGAGATGGGCCTGCTGGGCGACGTCGACATCCTGGTCGGCACATGCGGCAAGGCACTGGCCTCGGCGGGTGCGTGGGTGGTGACGACGGCGACAGTCCGCCAATGGCTCATAAACAAATGCCGCACGCTGATATTCACCACCGGGCTGCCGCCAATCTGCGCGGCATGGACGGACTTCGTTGTCCGCCAACTAGAGGGCATGGACTCCGAACGCCGCCACTTGGCGGAACTGGGGCAGTGGCTCACCCGCCGACTAGGGCGGGACGAGCCACGGGGCGGCGCCACGCACATAGTCCCCTACGTGTGCGGCACGAACGACACCGCCCTGCGCATGAGCCAACGACTGCGCGACGGCGGATTCCTCACGTTGCCAATCCGCCACCCCACGGTGCCACAAGGGCAAGCGCGCCTGCGCCTCTCGCTCAAGGCGAACATGGAGAGGGCGGCATTGGAGCCCCTGGCCGTGGCCATAGACCGATTTGGACAAGATGAGACACAAACAGATTGTTGACACGGGCTCGGAGTCCGTCACCCTGTGGTTCCTGGGGTGGGGCTTCGACGACGGAGCGGCGGAGCACATGGAGACCGTCGGCGACACCCTCCTCCTGTGGGACTACACCGACCTGAGCCACAACTTGCGCCTAGACCGATGGGGCCGCATCGAAGTGGTGGCGTGGTCGATGGGCGTGTGGGCGGCGGAACGCCTCATTGCCGACGGGGCCATCCCCCACCCCGCCCGCGCCACAGCCATATGCGGGACCCCCATGCCGTGCGACGCCGCCGCGGGCATAGGCGCCAGGGCGATAGAGATGACCGCCGACAATTGGTGCGAGGCGAACCGGGCGAAATTCGCCCGCAAGATGTCCGGCTCCGCCGAGCTGGCCGCGACGATAGCCCCCCTGCTGGCACGACGCACGGCCGCGGACCAACAGGCGGAGCTGCGGAGCATCGCCGACGCGCAAAAGACGCCCCCACCCACACACATGACGTGGGACGAGGCCATAGTCGGGCTCCGCGACCGCATCTTCCCGCCCGCCGCGCAACGGATGTGGTGGGACGACCACGCCAAAGCCATCAGCGAGATGGACATCCCCCACTGGCCATTCGGGGGCGACGGCCTCCAGCGAAGATGAAAGACGAAGTCCGCCAACGCTTCGGAGGTTGCGCCGCGACCTACGACAATGCCGCCGAAGTCCAACGCCGGGTGGCCCTCCGGCTTGCCGACATGGCAGCGCCGCTCTTGGCCGACGGCATAAGAGTCCTGGAAATAGGGTGCGGGACGGGGACGCTCTCCGAGCGGCTGATGCGCCTGTGCCGCCCCTCGCTCTACACCCTCAACGACATAAGCGGCGAGATGATTGCCACGGCCCTGCGGAGGATGGAGACGACGCCGACCGACATCATGGAGGGCGACGCCGAGCTGGCGGCATGGCCCGCGGCGGACGCCGTCGTCTCGGCCTCGGCCGTGCAGTGGTTCGAGCGCCCCACGGAGTTCCTGGCCAAGGCCTCGATGTGCCTCCCCCGCGGCGGCACGGTGGCCCTGGGCACCTACGGGCCGCAGACATTCCGCGAACTGCGCAAGGGAGGCGCGCCCAACGGCTACCCGACCATGAGCGAATGGCGCGAGGCGATGGCTCGCCACGGCTTCGCGACCGTGGCGACGGAGAGCGAGACCGTGACCCAGGCCTTCGACTCGCGCACGGCCATGCTCCGCATGATTGCCCAAAGCGGGATAGGGACACGGCGGGGGCGGCAGGACGCCGGGGGCGGCAATGGGGCCCGCGAACTGACGTGGGAGTGCCTGCTGCTCGTCGGGCGGCGGCGATAGGAATGCGCGACGTGGGGAATAATGGCTATTTTTGCCTCACCAAAACAAAGATTCTCAATGCCGGAACAAGGGACAGTGGTTCGCTCGACGGGGAGCGCCTACACAGTACGCACAGACGACGGGCGGACTACGGAGTGCCGCCTCAAGGGGCGCATGAGGCTCAGCGGCTCGCGGAGCACGAACCCCGTGGCCGTCGGCGACCGGGTGACGTTCGCGGTGGAGGGCGGCGCGGGCGTCATCTCCGAAGTCCACGACCGGCGCAACTACATTGTCCGCCGCTCGACAAACCTGAGCAAGGCGAGCCACGTCATAGCCGCCAACGTGGACCAGGCTCTGCTCATCACGACAATCCGCCACCCCGAGACCACGACAGTCTTCATAGACCGCTTCCTGGCCTCGGCCGAGGCCTACGGCGTCCCGACCATAGTGGCGATCAACAAGACCGACCTGTGCGAAGCGGAGGACATGGAGGAGCTTGAATATCGCGAGGCGGTGTATGGGAGCATGGGCTACACCACCCTGCGCCTCTCGTCGGTGAGCGGCGAGGGCATCGACGCCCTGCGCGACGCCCTGCGCGGCAAGCTGACAGCCATAGCCGGGCATTCGGGGGTGGGCAAATCGACGCTCATAAACACCCTGGAGCCTGGACTAGACCTCCGCACCTCGGCCATCAGCGCGGCCAACGACAGCGGCCGCCACACCACGACATTCGCCGAGATGCACACCCTGAGCCTCGGCGGCGACATCATCGACACGCCCGGCATCCGCGGGTTCGGCGTCATCAACATAGACCGCAACGAGGCGGGCCACTACTTCCGCGACATCTTCAAGGCCAGCCGCGGGTGCCGATTCCCAAACTGCACCCACACTCACGAGCCGGGTTGCGCCGTGCGCGACGCCGTGGAGAGCGGCGACATAGCCCCGACGCGCTACGCGAGCTACTTGAACATCATGGCCGACGAGGAGGACAAATATCGCGAGGGCGGCAAGCCGCGGCGGTAGGCGCGCCACACGGCCCCACTGCCGCCCCGGGGGCGTCGCCCCCCCAAAACACCCCCCTTCCCCTCCTTGAGAATTTTTGTGCGCCTCCACCTCCCCTCCCCGCTATTCAGAACAAGAAAGAATATATTTTCCTGCCGTTTCATTTGGAACGTAGGGGGAACTCGCCTAATTTTGAACTTGTTTTTATAAACGTCTAAAGAAGCGAGGAAACAGACAATGCAAGGAGCGGCACTAGCCATACTCATTCCCGTGGTCGGGACAACATTGGGGTCGGCGTTCGTCTTCATGATGCGCGACGCCATGCCCCGCCTCATGCAGAAAGGACTGCTCGGCTTCGCCTCCGGCGTGATGGTGGCGGCGTCGGTGTGGTCCCTGCTCATCCCCGGCATCGCAATGCGCGACGACCTCGGCAGCCTGGCCTCGGTGCCGGCCGCCGTGGGGTTCGTGATGGGTATGGCGTTCCTGCTCATGATTGACACCCTGATCCCCCACCTCCACGCCGACAGCAAAAGCCCCGAGGGGCCGAAGTCGCACCTGTCGCGCGCCCAGATGTTGGCCCTGGCCGTGGCGATCCACAACCTGCCGGAGGGGATGGCCGTGGGCGTGGTCGTGGCCGACGCCATGGCCACGGGAGGCAGCATGACGGCCTCCGGGGCCCTGGCGGTGAGCCTGGGCATAGCCATCCAGAACGTCCCGGAGGGCGCCATAATCTCCATGCCCATGAAGGCCGCCGGGGGCAGCGCCGTCAAGTCGTTCTCGATGGGGACGCTCAGCGGGCTTGTCGAGCCCCTGGGCGCCGTGGCCGTGATATTGCTGGCGGGCATCATCGAGGGCATCCTGCCCTACCTGCTGGGCTTCGCCGCGGGTGCAATGCTCTTCGTTGTCGTCGAGGAGCTCATCCCGGAGGCCTCGTCGGGCCGACACAGCAACATCTCGGTCATAGGCTTCGGCGTCGGCTTTGTGCTGATGATGCTGATGGACACCATTTTAGGATGAGAAGAACCACCTGGCCCGGCCATGCGGCCCGCCTGTGGGCAGTGCTGATGCTCCTGCCGTCGGCCTGCGCGGGCGCCTGGGGGCAGACGCGGCAGTCGGTCTGCACCGTCGTCGACGCCGAGAGCGGTGAGCCTCTGCCTTTCGCCGCCGCCGCACTAACACGCGGCGGGACACTGGTGAGCGGCACCGCCGCCGACGCCGAGGGGCGCTTCGTCCTCCAGTCGCGGGAGGGCGACAAAATCGTGGTCTCGTGCCTGGGCTACGAGACGCTCACCGCCGACGCAAAAGTCGGGGCCGCCCGCCTGCCGCTCAGAAAGACAGCCGTCTCGCTCGCCGAGGTGAGGGTGACGGCCACAGAGGCCGGACAGACGCAGACATCGACCTCCATCATAGGGCAGACGGCGATGGAGCACCTGCAACCGACGTCGCTCACCGAGCTTATGACCCTCCTGCCCGGCGGCGTGAGCCAAGCCCCGACATTGGGCAGCGCCAACCTCGTGAGCCTGCGCGAGATTCCGACAACGGACCGCGACTACGCCACGTCGAGCCTGGGGACGAAAGTCAACGTGGACGGCGCCCCGATGGGCACCGACGCCGACATGCAGAAGATTGGCGACGCCAGCGGCGACGGGCGCAGCCACGTCTCGGCGGGAGTGGACATGAGGGAAATCCCGACCGACAACATAGAGAGCATCGAGGTGATCCGCGGCATCCCGTCGGTGCGCTACGGCGACCTGACGAGCGGCGTGGTCAACATCACGCGCCGCCTCACCGGCACGCCGCTCACGGCGCGTCTCAAGGTGGACTCCCGCTCGCGCCTGGTCAGCATAGGCAAGGGGTTCGACACCCGGGGCGGGTGGACAGTCAACGCCGACATGGGGATACTGACATCGAAGATAGACCCCCGCAACAAGTTCGAGACGTTCCGCCGCGCAAACTTCTCGCTGCGCGCCCGCAGGGTGTGGACTCCCGCCGAGGGGCAATCGCTCACGTGGCGGCCGTCGGCGGACTACTCCCAGAACATCGACGAGGAGAAACAGGACCCCGAAGTGCAGATAAACAAAGAGGACAGCTACAAAAACAGCCGCCGCCGAATGTCCCTGTCCAACACCCTGGCATGGACTGGCGACGGGTGGCACGCCATGTTGCGCCAAAGCGCCAGCCTGAGCGTGGAACGGATTGAGAGGCGGCAGCGCGTCTTCAACACCACCTACGCCTACGCCGCGTCGGACACGACCGACGGGCTTCCCCACGACGTGACCCCCCTGGAGCGCGAATATATTGCCCGCCACGATGTCGAGGGCCTGCCTTTCTACTCCAACCTCCAACTCTCGGCCGAGCGCAAAGTCCAGACGGGGCGCGTGGCACACGAGGTTGGCGTGGGCGCGGAGTGGCAGTGCAACAAGAACTACGGCGACGGGCAGGTCTTCGACCACCGCCGCCCCCTAAGCGGCTCGGCAAGCCGCCGCCCGCGGACGTTCCGCTCCGTCCCCGCCACGAACATCGTGGGATATTATGTCGAGGACGAGCTGTCGGCGACCCTGGGGCGCGCCGCGGCCCGGCTCACCGCCGGGGTGCGCCTCTCGCAGATGGCCGGCCTGCCCCGCGGCTACGCCATGCGCCACAAGGTCTACGCCGACCCGCGCTTCAACCTCGGAGTCGACTTGCCCCCCCTGGGGCGGGCGCGGCTCGACGTGACCGTGGGCTGGGGCAGGCTCTCGAAGATGCCCACCATGGACCAATTGCACCCCGACAAGATCTACGTAGACATCTATGAGATGAACTATTGGCACTCGGACTCGCTCCTGCGCCGCGCCATCGTCCGCACATACACCATCGACCGTGACGCCCCTGGCCTCGAACCCGCCCACAACACCAAGTTCGAGGGGCGGATTGGGATGCGGATTGGGCAACACTCGCTGTCGGTCAGCGCGTTCCACGAACAGATGGACGACGGATTCCGCTACATGAGCAGCCCCATGGCCCTGCCGCACCGCCTCTACGACCTCTCGGGCTTCGACGCCTCGGCGGGCGCGCGCCCCGACCCCGCCACGACGCCCTACACCGAGACTGCGCGGCTGACCGTCGTGACCCGCACCCGCAACGGCAGCCGGACGAAGAAGGACGGCGTGGAGTGGCAATATGAGTCGCCGCGGCTCCCCGCCATCCACACGCGCCTGAGCGTGAGCGGGGCCTGGCTTCACACCACCCGCGAGAACAGCGAGCCCGAATGGTACCGCGGGACGCTCAAGACCGTCCTGGGAGTGCAGATAGACAACTACTACGCCGGCCTATACGACTGGCACCAGACGACGCTCCGCGACCGGACCACGACGACCATCACCACCGAGAGCTTCTTCGACCGCATAGGCTTCATATTCTCGGCCACGGCAGAGTGCGTGTGGCACGTCCGCTCCACGACACCCCTGCGCGACGCCCGCCCCATAGCCTATATGACCACAGACGGCGTGGAGCGCCCCTATGGCGACGCCGAAGCCGCCGACCCCATCCTCGGCGCCCTGATCTTGAGCAGCAACGTGGCGCGCCTGACGAGCGAGGAGCGACCCTACGCCACGTTCAACTTCAAGGCCACGAAACGGTTCGGGACATATTTCACCCTGAGCTTCTTCGCCGACCGCCTGCTTGCCGCGGCGCGCGACTACGAGGTGGACGGCTTCATTGTCCGGCGCTCATTCTCGCCCTACTTCGGGGCGCAGGCCTATATCCGACTATAAAAACGTGTCAACATATTCTAGAGAGATGAAGAATCAGATCCTGTGGCCGGCACTCGCGCTGGCGGCCGTCGTGGCCTCATGCAAAGACGACGGCCCAAACTTCACGACACTGCAGCCCGATGGGCAGACGCGAAGCCTCTACACCCTGCCGACGGGCTACACGGCGGCGAACGTAGACTCGGCCACCCTCGCCATGACCAACGTGGCGAGCAACATCACGACGAGCTACAAGCTCGACACGGCGGACACGGACATCCGCGTCGAAGACGGCCTCTACAACATGACGCTCA
This sequence comes from uncultured Marinilabiliaceae bacterium, assembly GCA_964534235.1. Lineage (GTDB taxonomy): Bacteria > Bacteroidota > Bacteroidia > Bacteroidales > Marinilabiliaceae > W3P20-009. The sequence goes on along the minus strand of CAZHOT010000007.1, from coordinate 18,141 downwards.
CGGCCTGGACGCACCGCACCGTGGCGGGCAAGACCGTGACGGAGACCCTGCGCGACAGCAAGCAGAACGTCAACATAGGCGGCGGCTCGTTCCCGCTGTCGTTCACGTTGGTGAGGGTTGGCGGCGGTCAGGGCTTCGTCCTGGCCGAGATATGCACCACGGCGAAGCCCGCCGAGGGGCAGAAGAGCTACCTCTACAGCGGCTACTTCCGCATCTACAACAACTCGGCGGACACGCTCTATGCCGACGGGCTGTGCATCTTCGAGAGCGCATGGACTTCCGTCGAAAAGCAAGCTTACACCCCCGACATCATGAGCGAGGCCGTGGCCGTCGCGGCTGTATATCAGATTCCGGGCTCGGGGCGCGAAGTCAAGGTGGCCCCGGGGGCGTCGCTAGTGATTGCCGACCAGGCAATAGACCACACACAGGCGTACCCCAACGCCTACGACCTGTCGAGAGCCGACTTCGAGTGGTATGACGAGACGACGAGAAACCTGGACATCGACAACCTCGACGTCCCCAACCTGCTCAAAGTCTATTGCTACTCAGCCACGGTGTGGACCCCGAGCACTCAGAACAACCGCAGCTACGGCATTGGCTGGCTTGGCGGCAGCCGCGGGGCAATATCCAACGAGCAATACATCTCCGACTACAAGTATGACTACTCTTACGTGATGTCCCTCCCAAATGGCGGGACCCGGGAGATGAACAGATCGGCATACAAGATTCCCAACGACTGGATTCTCGACTTCGTCAACACTTCGCCCCGGACGCAACACGTATGGACTCTATGCGCCCCCTCCGTCGACGCCGGCTACATCTCGCTCGGCGAGACGGGCAACGACGCCAACCGCCAGGGCAAGGCGGCGCGCCGCAAGTTCGCCAACGGCCAAATGGTGGACACAAACAACTCGACGGAGGACATGGAGGTGGTCGACGCCGACCCATGGCACGTGTTCAAATAGTCCCCGCCCCAACTAGGTGCGGACAACAAAAAAGAGAAAAACGAATGACACACGTCCGCCACGCCGTGGCGACCTTGCTGCTACTGCTGTCCGCCCCCGCCGTCATGGCGCAGGGGGCGGACGGCTTGCGGCGTCCGTCGATGGCAGCCGCAAACCGCACAGAAGCAGCGCAGACAAGCGCACGGCTCTCGAACCCCGCCCTGTTTTCGACGCTTCGCGACAGCACCATTGCCGCCATAGCCGCAGGCTACTCCGCCAACAGCAAGACGTCGGAGCGGGTCCAGGAGGGCGACGGGCTACGGGCATGGGAGGCGAGAGGCGAGACCTACATACGCCTGGCCGAAAGCATGGCGGCATGGGGCGCGGCGCGCTACGAGAGCGGGACGCTCCGCAACGTCCTCATTAGCGAGACATCGGACTACGAGGAGATTCGCCCCATGGCCCTTATCGACACCGTTGGCGGCCCCAAGGAGAGCGAAAGCTACGCTTTCGTGTGCGGCTTCGCCTGGGAGGGACGACGCGCCGGCGTAGGGATTCAGATAGACTACTCGTCGAAAAGCCAATATCGCACCCGCGACCCGCGGCCCAAGGTCGACGCCGTCGACGCGCGCGTGCGCCTCGGCGGGACGGTGCGCCTCGGCGGAGACCAAAAGGCCGGCCTCTTCGCCACGTTGCGCAAATATTCGCAAGACATAAACATCAAGTTCTTCAACGCCTACCAGGCCACGATGACCATCTACCAATCGCAGGGACTGGGGACGGACTACTCGCGCTTCACGGGCGTGTATGACATGGCGACATTCAAAAGCCGCACAGTGGGGGGCGGGGCGACATATAAAGGCCCCATATGCCTAGTGGTGGAATATGGGCACCGCCACGTCGAAAAGGAGCTTGCCGACCTGCAAAACGCCGTGATCGGCGAGACGGCCACGCACCGCCTCGTCGCCACGCTGAGCCGGAGCGGCGCACTTGGCGGCTTCTTCACCACGGCGGCGCTAAGTGCCGACATGGAGCGGCTTACGCTGACACAAATGGTCTACGACGACGGCACCCGCAACTATCACAAGATTGCCGAGCGGTCTCCCTACGATAGCGGCACGTCGTCGCTACGGCTGTCTCTCCTGGCCAGCAACGCCGCCGACACAAGGCCCAACGGCGTCTCTCTCCGCGCCGACCTCGGCGTGGAGCGGAGCGAGGAGGAGAACACCGACACCCGGCGACGACTCCGCAAAAGCACGTGCCACGCACACCTGCGCGCCACGGCGTGGCGCGACATGAAGTCCGTCCGGCTCTCCTATGGCCTCGGGGTCTCCTGCCGCGCCGCACTGAGCAGACTCCGCGAACTCGGCTCGCCCCTGGCGACAGAGCAACCCCGCGCCCTCGAAATCATAGGCCGCGACTTCGACCGCCAGACCACTGGCCGCACCGGCGGCGACATCGGCATCCGCATGGACATCGACATGCCCCGCCATCTCCGCACGCTCTTCGTGGCGGCCAATGGGTCCGGGCTGTGGTACGCGGGCGGAAAGTTCGGAGGAGCCTGGGGCATCGGCATCGCGGCAGGGGTGACGCTATAGCCGACATCACTCCAAGATAAGCACCTCGCCAATCTTCACGACAAGAAGCCGCGCGTCGGTCTCTGCGTCAATGCGCCGCTCGTTGCGCAAGGGTTCGTCCCAAGGGTGGCTCGCAAGGGCGAACTTGGAATGGTGGACAGTGATGACGCTCTTGGGCGCCAACTCGCGCACCTCGTCGATAAGCTTGCCGGGCAAGGTGTGGATGTAGCGCCACTCTTCATTATATTGGCCATTCTCCATGATGGCGAGGTCGATGCGGGGGAAACGCTCCGCTATCATCTTGAAATGACGGCCATAGCCGCTGTCTCCGCCTACGAAGACCGTCTTGCCCCCAACCTCAAGCATGTAGGACGCCCAAAGCGACTGGTTGCTGGTGAGGCCTCGCCCGGAGAAGTGGCGCGCCGGCAGACAGTGGAGCGTGCATCCCTCGGCGGGGTCGGCACGCTCCCACCAGTCGAGCTCAATTAGATCCGCGGGGGCGTATCCCCACCTCTCGAAATGCTCCCCCACGCCGAGAGGCAAGACGACCTTGCCGACACGCCCCCGAAGCCGCGTCACGGCCTCGTAGTCGAGGTGGTCCCAATGGTCGTGGGATATGATGAGATAGTCAACGTCGGGAATGTCCTCGGCCCTATAGACGTCAGTGCCAGGAAAAGCCCTGTTGACGAAGCTGACGGGGGCGGCATTGTAGAAAACCGGGTCGACAAGAAAACGGACGCCACCCAACTGAAGCAAGTAGGACGAGTGTCCAAACCACACAAAAAGATCCGAGTCTCGCAGCAACGCCGACAAGTCCGTCTTGACAACCTCGACGGGCTTATCGGGCCTTAGCCCCTCAACTCTCTTAGACAAGACCTCGTAGAGCGTCTCCCACCTGTTCTTCTCCCCTACCATGAGCACCGTAGAGTCGAGGTTTTTGAACGCCCCGTCGCGGTAGTTTGGCGAATTGCGAACCCTCGCCAGCCTGTCCCCCTTGGGCAGACTGCCAAACGACGACGAGTTCAAAAACAGCCACACGCCCAAGGCGAAGACCAGCAGAAGACCAACGAATAGTTCTATTACCATCACAAAGCTATTTCTCGATTTCATGCGGCAAATTTAGACAATAGGCACGAACGCGCGAATACCAATATCACCTAATGAAAAGCAGACGTCGCCCCGAAAGGAACGCTACGCTATTTTCGTATATTTGCCAAGACAGGAAACAAAAAAACTGCAACCATGCAAATCGTCAACCCCATATACGACGTAGCGTTCAAGTTCCTCATGTCGAGCGACAAGACAGCCAAGATACTGCTGTCGGCGC
>CAZHOT010000007.1:0-14193 GCA_964534235.1 uncultured Marinilabiliaceae bacterium | reverse complement strand
AAACGGGATGAGCGACGCGGAAATTGCCACATCGCTCGGCGTCACGCCCGAAGCCGTGCGACAGGCAAGGCAACGGAAGTAAAAAAGAGCGGATGCCGCAAGAGTTGCGACACCCGCCAAAGCTGTTTTGCGGACAGAAAAGGGCTAGTCCCTGTTCGACCCTACAAGTTGCAAGACATAGTAGAGCAAGGTGGCCAACGACGACAATGCCGCCACAAGATACGTATAGGCGGCCCACTTTAGGGCATCGACAGCCCCATCGCGCGTCTCTCCCGACACTACTACACCACTCTCTGTGAGCCAATTGACGGCTCGCCGACTAGCATCAACCTCGACCCCCAAGGTCACGAAAGCGAAGAGGGTGAAGACTGCGTAGCAAGCGATGATAATCTTCAAAGCCAACGTGTATGGCATGAGATGAGGCATGATGAAAGCCATGGCGAACATCCCGATGAAGATGACATTGAGGATTGTCGACGAGATGTTCTGCAACGGGACAAGAGCCGTGCGCAACGCCATGCCGCGGTAACCCACGGCATGCTGTAGCGCATGCCCCGTCTCGTGCGCAGCGACGGCCGCAGCCGCCACAGTGCGCGAGCCATAGACGTCGGTGCTGAGGTTGACAGAGCGGTCTGCCGGGTTGTAGAAGTCGGTCAACGTGCCATCCACCGGACGTATGCTGACGTTTGATATTCCGTTCTGGCGCAACATCATGGCCGCAATCTCCGCACCCGTGTAGGGCAGCGACACCTGACTGTATTTCTTGAATTTGCTCTTGAGGCGGCTACTCACAATCCAACTGAGGAGGGCGAAAGCGCCAAATATTACCCAAAGCATCATGGTATGAATTACTTTATTGTCGTTACTGTCTCATTGAAGCCCTCAAAAGTCATGCCGCCACGACCGCCTGTAGACACAATGTCACGCATCGCACAGAATCCGACTGACAACTATGCCGGGCTCAATATCAAAGCAACGGTAGTCGCCCCACCGGCACGGCCTGTTGCCAAAGACGGAACAGGGGCGACACTCCAAGTCCGACCGCTGAACACAATCGCTCGCCGACTGACCCACCCCCAGGAACCCCGCATAGGGATGCGTAGCGCCCCAAATGGAGACGACGCGCACACCGTAGAGCGACGCCACGTGCATTGCGGAGGAGTCCATCGAGAGCATGACATCGAGGTTCGACATGACCGCCATCTCGTCCTCTAGCGGCATCTTGCCAATCAGCACATGGCAACGGTCTCGCCCCGCCGCCATCGCCTCGGCCTCCTGCCGTTCGACCGCGCCGCCGCCGAAGAGGAAGACACGGACAATCGGGCGTGCGAGCAACAAGTCCACAACGCCGCTCATCCTCTCGGCAGGGTACATCTTGCCACGATGCTGCGCAAAGGGAGCCACGCCAATCCAGATGTCGCCCACCTGCCGCTCGACGCCAAAGCCTTGCGGCAATGGCCTCCTGGCGCGCATGCGCCCTCCGGCAGGGACCACAAACCCGGCACTCCTGAACACGTCGGCATAGCGCTCCGCCATGGGCTTGAGCTGCACCCTCTTCACGCCGCAGACAAGCTCCTTTTTGGCACGGCGACCCTTGTCGATAACTAGAACACGCGCACCCGAAAGCCGAAACATCGCCCGAAGGAGCTTAGTCCGCAAGACGTCGTGCAAGTCGACCACCAAATCATAGTCCGCACCCAAGCCGCGCAAACGGCGGAAAAGCCTCCAAAGAGCCACTACGCCCCCCCCCTCCTTGCGGATGTCAGTCCCGACAAAACGCAAATTGGGCAACCTCTCGAAAAAAGGCTCGAAAAACGAAGTAGAGAGGACGTCGAACTGCACTGCGGGATTCGCCGCGCACACCGCCGCCACCACGGGGGCCGTCATGGCCACATCGCCCATGGCCGAGAGGCGCAAAACGAGAACGCGGCGCGTCACTTCCGCGCGGCGTAGAGGACGGGATTGAGCGCCGGGTCGTTATACATCTTCATCTGCCTGTAGACTTTCATGTATTTGCGCCCTGCGGCAATGTCGTCGAGAAGCTGCTCTATGGCCGTCGAGAGGTCGCGGTGCTGCTCGCGGAGGACCGCAAGTTTCTTTTCGCACGACTCTACATGGGCAGCGTCGGCATCGTCCCGCCCCGCCTCGATGGCCATGTGGAAAATCTTCAGAGCCAAGATAGAGAGGCGGTCGATGGCCCAAGCCGGACTCTCGGTGTTGATTGTGGCGCCGGGGCGCGCCTCCACACCCCTATATTTTTCGAGGAAGTAGGAGTCGATATACTCCACCATGTCCGTACGGTCCTGGTTGGACTTGTCAATCCGCCTCTTGATCTGCAATGCCTTGGCGGGGTCAATTTGCGGGTCGCGGATGATGTCCTCCAAGTGCCACTGCACGGTGTCTATCCAGTTCTTCCGATACATGAGGTGCTCTATGGCATCCGCAGGATAGGGGTTGCGGAGTTGAGCGTCGACATCGTCGGTCTTGTGGTAGTCCGCTATGGCTTCGTTGAAGACCCTCCAATACAGCTCTGTCTGCATATCACTGCAACTTAGCCTTGACGAGCGGCGCTACGTCCACGCTCTGCTCCGATGTGTAGAGCAAGACCTGCGACGTAGTGTCGAAGATGTAGACGAAGTTGTTCTCCTTGCCCACCTCGTCGAGCGCCTTCTGATATTTGTCGAGGATTGGCGACAAGAGCTGCTGCTCCTTTTGCGAGAGGCTCTGCTGCGCCAGTTGCTGGAAGCTCTGGATTCGAGCCTGCGTGTCTTGCAGCTCCTTCTCTTTTGTGGCTCGGATGAGGTCGGGCAACGAGTCCCGCTTGTTGGCATACTCCTGGAACTTCTGCTGCAGCTCGTTCTGCATGACACTCATCTGGTCGTCGAGCTTCTTTGCCTCCTCTTGCAGCTGGGTTTGCGCCTGCATGAACTCCGGCAACTCCGCCAGGAACTTCTGCGAGTTTATGTGGGCGAACTTAAGGTCTTGCGCCCCAACGGTCGCCGTCGCGACGATGGCAAAGGCGGCCGTCAATATGGTCTTGAAAAATCTCATGTTTATGATAGTCGTGAAAAAATTATTGCATTCCTAACTGCTTGCGGACAAGGGGCGCGATGTCCTCGCTCTGCCGCCCCATGCTCAAAATCAGCCCCCCTTTGGACTCGAAGATGTAGAGAAAGCCATTGTTGACCCCGACTTGCTGGACGGCCTGCAAGACCCTCTGCGTGATTGGCGCGATGAGCTCCTGCTGCTTCTTCTGCAAGTCCTGGACCGCCGTCTGCCGGAACGTCAGAATCCGCTGCTGGAGGTCTTGCAGCTCCTCCTCCTTGGCCTGCCTCTCGGCGGGGGTCATTGTCTGCTGCTTAGCCTGATATGCCTGGACCTGCTTGTTGAAGTCCTCTTGCAAGGTGGTGAGCTGTGTCTCGTGCTTGGCCTGCTCGGCCTCTAGCGTCTTTTGCGTTGCCTTGATTTCGGGCAGGGCCTCGATGAAAGCCCCGCTGTCAAAATGCCCGAACCTGGGCTTCTGCGCCTCCGCCACATGGCACAGGAGCAGGGCTGCCGTCAAGGTCGCTATCAGTTTGCTTAACATGGTTAGAGATTAAGTTTGGAAGTTGCTATTTGCCGCCGTAGCCCAACTTTGCCAACACGGCATCGGAGATGTCGAGCGACTTGTCGGAATACATGAGACCCGCCGCCGACGCCTTGTCCCACACGGCAGAGTAGCTCCTCTCTTGCGACAGCGCAGAAATGGCGTTGAAAATCTGCTCCTGAATTGGGCGCACAAGCACCTCGCGCTGTTTGAAGAGCTCGCCGTTCTGACCAAAATATTGCTGCTGAAGCTTCTTTGCGGCTTGCTCCTTTTGCACGATTTCGTTCTCTTTCGAGACTTTCATGTCGTTTGTCAGGAAGACGCTCTCCGTCCTGTAGGTCTCGTAGAGCCTCTCGACCTCCTGCATCTTGGCCTTGACCTCGTCCTCATACCGCTTCGAGAGCGTGTTCAGCTGCTCGTTTGCAGTCTCGTATGCGGGGATGTTTTTTAGGATATACTCGGTGTCCACGAAGACCATCTTCTGCGCCACAGCACCGACGCACGCCATGGCGGCCACGACCGCCGAAACAAGAATCTTGCGCATTGCGATACCTATTATGTTGTTAGACAATCTTTATGGTTGATTTATCAATAAGCGTGCCAATGGCTAGAACGACTGCCCCATCACGAAGTGGAACTGGCTTCCACCCGCCCCGTTGAAGCCCGAGACCTCGTCGAAGCCGTAGCCCCAATCCATGCCGAGGAGGCCGAAGATGGGCAGGAAAATCCTGATGCCGGCGCCGGCGGAGCGTTTGAGGTCGAACGGGCTGTAGTCCTCGAACTTTCGCCAACAGTTGCCGGCCTCGGCAAAGGCCAGGACATAGACCGTGGCCTGTGGCTGGAGCGTTATGGGGAAACGCAACTCGAGGGTATACTTATTATATATGTTGCCGTCGTAGGAGTAGGACGAGGTGGAGCGCGGCGTGAGCGACGCGTTCTCGTAGCCGCGCAAGCCGATTGTCTCCTCGCCGTAGGTGCTGTAGCCGCTCATGCCGTCGCCGCCCATGACATATTTCTCGAACGGCGACTTGCGGTAGCGATTGTAGTAACCCAGGAAGCCCATCTCGAACTTGCCCATCAAGATCAGCTTCCTGTTGGGAGTGAGCGGCTTGAAGACCTGCCCTTTGAGTGTCCACTTGTGATACTCTATGAATTTATACAGCTCTTTCTGGTTGTCCTCGTTCCGCCAGTCGCGGTTGGAGAACGCTGAGTAGGGTGGAGTGAGCTTGACCCCGATGGAGAAGTTGGACCCCGACCGGGTGTAGATCGGGTTGTCTGTCGAGTTGCGCGACAAGGTGACCCCAAAGGAGAGGTTGTGGCTCTGCCCGTTCTGCATCAGGAAATATTGCCAGTTGCGGAGGCGGTAGTGCTGATAGGAGGCGTCCAGGTAGAGGACGAACCAGTCGTCGGGCCAAGTGAGCCTCTTGCCGAAGCCGACGGAGAAACCGGAGACCTTGCGGAACTGCTGCAGACTGCCCTTGCTCGGGATTGAGCCGCCGGCGTAGCCGGTGGAGTATCCGTTGTAGAAATTGTTGTAGTAGCTGGAGCTGACACCCGTCTGCGACGAGTAGAAAGCCGACACGGAGAACGAGTTGGGCCTCTTGCCCCCAAGCCAAGGCTCGGTGAACGAGAAAGAGAGCGAGCGGAAATACTTGCCGTTTGCCTGCGCGCGGAGCGAGAGCTTCTGCCCGTCGCCGGTCGGCAGCGGCGAGTAGGCCTCCTTGTTGAAGATGTTCTGCAACGAGAAGTTGTTGAACGACACGCCAATCGAGCCAACGAACATGCCCGCACCCCAGCCTCCGGAGAGCTCAATCTGGTCGTTGCTCTTCTCCTCAAGGTTGTAAACAATATCAACCGTCCCATTCTCGTAGTTTGGCTGCGGGACAGGGTTGATGGTCTCAGGATTGAAATGTCCCATCTGCGCCAACTCTCGTACAGTGCGGATAAGCTCCGACTTGCTGAAGAGCTGGCCCGGCTTGGTGCGGATCTCCCGGCGTATGACATGCTCTTTGGTCTTGTCGTTGCCGGTGATGACCACCTCGTTGATTGTGGCTTGCGTCCCCTCCTCAATCCTCATCTCTATGTCGATGGTGTCTCCCTCGACCTTGGCCTCGACAGGCGTGATGCGCGAAAAGAGGTAGCCGTGGTCCATGTAGAGGTTGTGCACGGCGTCGTCGTCCTCGAAGAGCCTCTTGTTCATCTTCTTTGTGTCGTAGACGTCGCCCCTCTTCATGCGGAGGACGTAGCTGAGGTAGTCGCTGGAGTAGATGCTGTTTCCGACCCACTTGACGTCGCCAAGGAAATATTGGCTTCCCTCCTCGATGTAGACGTCGATGTCGACCATGTTGTCCTCGTAGGGCACGACGGTCTCGCGTACCACGCGCGCATCGTGGTAGCCATGCTCGTTGTAGTAGTCCACCAACGCAACGAGGTCTTTCTCGTAGAGCTCCTTGACGAACTTCTTGGTCCGGAAGAGGTTCATGAGGCCCTTTTGGTTGGTCTTCTTCATGGCCTTGTTGAGCTTGCGGTAGCTCATGACCTCGTTGCCGTGGAAACGGAGCTTGTGGACTTTCACCTTGTCCTTCTTGTCGACCACGATGTCGAGGGCCACGTGGTTGTCCCTCTCCGGGTCGTTGCGCTGATTGACCTTGACCTCGACATTGTAGAACCCCTTGCCGACAAAGAAGTCGCGGACATACTTCTCAGCCCTCTTGATGAGGAACGGCGTGACCTGCGCCCCCTCCATGATTGCCACCTTGTCGTAGACGTCTTTGATGTCGCCCCGCTTGAGGCCCACGAAGTTGACCTTGCTGAGCCTCGGCCTCTCGCGGAGGGCCACCTCGATAATGACGTGCCCCTCGGTCGGCGCGTCGCGATAGAACATCTTGACGTCGGAGAAGAGCCCGTTGTTGAGGTATCGCTTGACGGCCTGCGTAATCTCATCGCCGGGGATTGCCACCTCCTGCCCACTGTGGAGGCCGGAGAGGTTGACGAGGAGCTGCTGGTCCATGTGGCGCACGCCCGAGACCACGATGTCGTCGATGATATATTTCCGGGCGACACCCGTATATGAGACCTTCTCAATGTTATCGTCGGCGGCGGTCGTGTCGGCCTGCGCCTGCGCAAGAGCCGAGACCGCAGTCAGTAGGAGCGTCGCCGCGAGAAGAAGTCTTTTGAGCATTGATTAGTTTAAATGTGTGAGGAGAAGAGGGGTTGAGCGCTACGCATCCAACTGCTCGCTGGTCTTGCCGAAGCGCCTCTCCCGGTGTTGGTAGTCCACGACGGCCTTATAGAGCTGCTCGGCGTCGAAGTCGGGCCACAGGGTGTCGGTGAAGTATAACTCGGAATATGCCGCCTGCCACAAGAGGAAGTTGCTGATCCGCAACTCGCCGCTGGTGCGGATGATGAGCTCGGGGTCGGGCATGAAGCCCGACGGCATCCTCCGCGCGACGGCCCTCTCGTCTACTTCGTCGGGGCGCAGCCGCCCCTCGCTCACGTCGCGGGCCACGGCCTTGGCCGCCTCGGCCATCTCCCACCGGCCGCTGTAGCTCAGGGCCAAGACCAGCGTAAGCCCGGTGTTGGCGCTCGTCCGCTCGACACTGTCGTCGAGCTTGGCCCGCAGCCAGGCGGGCAGGTTGCCGTCGCCCAAGACCCGGAGGCGCACGTTGTTCTTCTGCAAGTCGGCAAGCTCCCCGTCCAGGGTCGACGAGAGGAGCTTCATCAGCCCCTCGACCTCGGCGGCGGGGCGGCTCCAATTCTCGGTAGAGAAGACGAAGAGCGTCAGGAACCTCACGCCAATCGCCCCTGCCGCCTCGGTGACACGCCGGACCGACCCGACCCCGAAACGATGCCCCACAAGGCGCACGCTGCCTTGCTTCTTGGCCCACCGCCCATTGCCGTCCATGATTATGGCTATGTGCGCGGGGACGCGCCCCGGGTCTATCTGTTCTTTGTAGGTCATCACTCCATTAAGCGTAAAAAAGAGACGCCGCCTCCGGATCAGAGCCTTCCCCCCCTTTGGAACCCGTCCCGGCACACGAGCGAACGCGGCCACAGGCTGAACGACAGCGACACGCCGAGCGACGCGAACCAGTCGTTGTTGTGCGTGAACTTGTGCACACCGTTCCGGTAGGGGTCGGCGGGGTCGAACGTCTCGCGCGGGTTGGTTATGCACTCCAACCTGTCGGTGAAAGTCTTGTGGAACGTCCACTCCATTCCGAGCCTCACAAGCTTGTTGAGCTTGTATTTGACACCAAAACCAAAGGGCAAAGTTAATACAATTTGCCTTTTCTCGTCGTCGCCCACGTAGCGCGTATAGGCCGTCATGCCAAGCCCGGCGCAGAGGTAGGGCGAAAAGCGGGTCTGGTCTTTCTTGAAGAAATGGTCGAAGCTCAAGAAATTGAACTCGCAAAACACCGACGCGTCGATGAGGTTGTTCTCGAAGTCGGTCTCTCCCGGCCTCCACACCTGGGTCTCGCCCTCGACAAAGGTGTGGTCTGACGCCTCGTGGGGGAAAGAGTATATGTCGGGGCTGGCCCCGTCATACTCGCCCTTTATGGGATAGAGGCCGACCACGGCCTTAAAGGCGATGCGGTCGCTGTAGGCGTAGCGCGCCAGGAGCCCCCCCATGGGGCGGGTGTCCTTGAACTGCTGCGACGGGTTCATTTCGCCCATGTAGTAGCATCCGCCCGCTACGATGCCGAACTCCAACCTGTCTTGCGCAGCCGCCCCCACAGCCCACGAGGCGACAAGCGCCACCGACGCCGCAAGGTTGGCAAAGGTTGCTATTATGGACTTTAGCGTCTCCAAGAATTCAATTGACGGCAAAGAAAAATCTACGAAAGGCTGTCCGCCGGGCGGGCCACGTGCCCGTTGCGCACGTCGGCCCCCCACATGAGCTTCTCGCGCAGGGTCTGGAAAAACGAGTAGCTGGAGAGCTGCACCCTCCTCACGCCCACGCCGGCCTTGGCGATGCGCAGCCGCCCGCCACAAGGCACAAGCCGCGCCTGGCCGTCGAACGACGCCATGACATTGGACGAGCGCCCGCCGACAACGATGTTGAGGACGACGTCGTCGGGCAAGACCAGCGGGCGGATGGAGAGATTGTGGGGCGCCACGGGGGTGACGATGAGGCTGCGCACCGTCGGGACGACGATGGGCCCGCCGACACTGAGCGAGTAGGCCGTAGAGCCCGTCGAGGTGGAGACGATGAGACCGTCGGACCAATAGGTGGTCAGGTAATCGCCATCGACATACGTGTCGAGCGTCAGCATCGACGAGTTGTCGCACTTGGTTATGGCGAACTCGTTCACGGCATAGCCTATGGGGCTCCGGCCGTCATCGACATACATGTTTATCACCGGGACCTCGACAGTCCGGTAGTTCCCCGCCAAGAGGTCGCCTATGGCGGCATGAATCTGCTCCGGGGCCACGTCGGAGAGAAACCCGAGCCTGCCCCTGTTGACGCCAAGGATGGGGACCCCGGCCCCCATGACCATCTTGGCCGCGGCGAGGAATGTCCCGTCGCCACCGACGCTGAGCAGAGCCTCGGCCGAGCGCACGACGGAGAGGTCGGCGACACGCTCGGCCACGGAGCGCAGGGACGCGTCGCCAATGTGGTCGTAGACCTCGGCCCACACGCCGACCCTGGCGCCCTGCGAGACGATGGCCCGGGCCAACGAGGCGTAGGTCTCGGCCGAGCGCAGGTCGAAATGGCGGCTGAATATGATATAGAGAGGACGTTCGGACACGACTTTGGTCTTTTTTATGCCTTTTGGCGCGAGATGAGCAGACCCGCTCACCCTTGTTTGCCATCCCCTCCGAGCAACGTCGAGGCCAGGGCCTTGATGTCCAGGCCGTCGAAGCTGCCCGAAGTCATGAAGAGCAAGACGGCGCCCCGCAGGTCGAGCCCCTCCAGCCGCACCCGCATCTCGGCGGAATTCGTCAGCACAGCCAGTCCGGGATGGGCGAAAGCGGCCTCGACATCGGCCGGAGCGAAGAGCGGCAGGCGCTTATGCTCGACGACGGCGGGATTGTAGTAGACGATGGCCTCGTCGGCGGCGTCCATGGTCCCCGCATATTGCGACAGGAAGCCGAGCGACAGGCTGCTGAAAGTGTGCAACTCCAGACACGCCACAATGCGCCTGCCCATATAACGCTTTCGGACGGCATTTATTGTGGCCCGGAGCTTCGACGGCGAGTGGGCGAAGTCGAGATAGGCCACGGCCCCGTCGGCCCCGTTGCACAAGAGCTGGAGCCGGCGCGCGGCACCGGCGAACGAGGCTATGGCCTCGGCAAACTGGCAGTCGGAGACCCCCGCCTCGCGGCAGGCCAGGAACGCCGCGTTCATGTTCTGCATATTGTGGTCGCCAAAGAGGCGCGTCTTGACCTCGCGCCCCGCAATGGAGACCCACACGGAGCCGTCGCCCCCCATGCGCCAGCCGAAGCCGCCATAGGGCACCGCAGCGACGCCCTGCGGGAACTCCTCGGCGGCGATGCCGCCAAGACGCTCGTCGCCGACGTAGTAGACAAGCGTCCCGCCAGGCATGAGCGTGTGGGCGAACTTGCGGAACTGGTCGACATAGCCGTCGAAAGTGGGGAAGACGTTGACGTGGTCCCAGGCTATGCCGATCAAGACGGCCACATGGGGGTGGTAGTGGAGGAACTTCGGCGTGCGGTCGAGCGGCGAGGTGAGATATTCGTCGCCCTCGAAGACGGCCACCTCGGAGTCGGACGAGAGGCCCACCATGGTGTCGAAACCGTCTACCTGCGCCCCGACGAGATAGTCGAACTTGATGCCGCAGTGGCGCAAGACGTGCATAATCATGGCCGTGGTGGTGGTCTTGCCGTGGCTCCCGCCGACGACAATCCGCCTCTTGCCGGCGGTCTGCTCGTAGATGTATTCGGGGAACGAGTATATCTTCAGCCCCAGCCGCCGGGCGCGCTCCAGCTCCGGGTTGTCGGCCGCGGCGTGCATCCCCAAGATTACGGCGTCTATGCCCTCGTCAATCATTTCAGGGCGCCACCCCGGGCGGTCGGGCAGAAGCCCGTGCGCGGCGAGCCTGCCCCTGGACGGCTCGAAGAACTCGTCGTCGGACCCCGTCACGTCATATCCCTTGGCTTGCAGGGCCAGGGCCAAATTGTGCATCACCGCCCCACCGATGGCGATGAAGTGCACGCGCTGTCTCTTGTCTGTGTTCATCTTGGCAAATGTGTTTTGTCGGCCGCGGCGCCGTCACCCTCCCCCGCCGCCTCGATGACGTCCTCCAGGTCGAGCGACGCCTCGGCCTTGGGCATCGGCCGGCCGTCAATCTTGTCAGACCGCAAGGCGAAAGAGAGCCCCGGGAGCGAGCATAGGAGCGAGACGACGTAGAAGAGCAGGCTGAGCGAGATGGCGCAATTGGCGTCGACGCCCAGGTAGCCCGACCCTATCATGAAAGCCACCTCGCGCGCGCCGACACCGCCTATGGTGACCGGCACCGCCGAGGCGATGCTGCTGAGCAGGAACAGGAACAGGTAGTCGGCGGGGGACCCCGGCGCGTCGAGACCCACGAGGATGGCCGCCGCCGTGCACATCTGGAACCCCTGGACCACGAGCGAGACGCACAGCGCCACGACGGCCGCGCGCGACAGCGAACGCCGCAGGAGGCGGAAGAAGAGCCAATAGACCCACACTCCGACGGGGATGAGCGACAAGAGCCACACCTGCAGCCCCTCGACGGACTTCAGCCCCACGCTCTCGGCCAGGCCCTGCCGAAAGGCGGCATAGGCCACGGTGTAGACACAGATGGCGCCCAGGCCGCTCATGCGGTCGCCGAGCAGGGCGATGACGACGGGCTTGACGCTGGTGCCGTAGCGCCTATGGAGCCAATAGACCTTGTAGCCGTCACCCCCGACCCCGCCGGGCAGGAAGAAGTTGTAGAACATCCCGAGCCAGTAGAGGCGCAGGTTGACCCCCCGGCCAATATCGACCGGCACGGCCGAGAGCATGACGCGCACCCTCTCGGAGCTGACCACCTGCGAGAGGGTGTAGACGACCACGGCCACGGCGAGCCACCAGGGCGAGACGCCCAAGATGGTGTCCCACGTGCTCCGCAGCTCAATCTTGCTGAAGACGAAAGCCAGCGCCCCGAGCGAGACGCAGACTTTGAGGGTCGTCTTGAGTGTCTTAGTCGCCTTCACCCGTGAGCTTCTCCAAAATGTCGTCGGCCGCCTGGACACAATCGGGGCACGGCGTGCCGCTCTTGGCCTTGATGTCGGCGCAGGTCAGATGCCCCCCCGTCCGCTCCTTGAACATCTCGACAATCTTCCGCTCCTCATGCGGCATGGCCTCCACCGCGGCGTGGAGGGCGCCGCACACGCCGCCGGGGGCGCCCCCCGTGCCGCACCTGGCGAAACGCTCCCGCACGGCATCGGCGTCGCCGCCGAGCAGTCGGGCATATTTGCACGCCACGGCCTGGGCGCAGTTGTGCAGGTAGGGCCGCTTGCGAAACGTGTCTGTGGCTTTCATTGTCGTCCTGTGTGTCTACTTGATGAGGGGGATGCGCAGCGCGGCGTCCATCTCCAGGAAGCGGCGCGCCGACTCCTCGCCATATTTCGCCACCGAGGCCAGGGCCTCCTGGCGCGTCTTCATGTGCGTGAGGTGGCGCGTCTTGCTGTAGAACTTGTCGGCGTAGCAGACAATCTTCTCCTCGACGGACAGCGGCACCATGTCGCGCGGCGGAAGCGGAAGCCCACGCTCCTCGATGTACGCCCTCGTGAGCCCCGCCCCTGTGTGGCGCTCGCACACAAGGGCATGGAGCGGCAGCCCGGCGGCGTCGAGCATCCGCCGTCCCTCGACACCGTGGCATATGTAGGGCAGAGAGCCGTGGCAATCGATGCCGGGGGCGTCGGTCCGGACGATGCCAATATCGTGGAGCATGGCCGCCTCGCGGACAAAGCGGACGTCGGCGCCGAGTTCGGGACGCCCCTCGGCGATGGCGACGGCCAAGCCGGCCACACTGCGGCTGTGGGTCAGCAGAGTGTCCCACAGGCGCGAGCCCCGCTCATAGTGTAGGGCTACGACGGCCTCGATCTCGGCGTCGGTCATTGCGCTAGTGGTGGCGCGAGCGCAGCTCGCGGGCGACATCCTCAATGCGGTAGCCCTTGTGGGTGAGCAGGACTATGAGGTGATAGAGCACGTCGGCGCTCTCGTAGATGAAGTTCTCGTCGTCGCCCGACACTGCCCCGATGACGCACTCCACGGCCTCCTCGCCCAGCTTCTTGGCAATCTTGCCCGTCCCTTTGCGGAAGAGGCTCGTGGTGTAGCTGCCGTCGGGCATCTCGGCGTGTCGGCGGTCGATGAAGTCCTGGAGCTCGCGGAGGAACATGATGTCGTCCGCCTCGTTGACCTCGCCCCAGCAGGTGTCGGCCCCGGTGTGGCAGACGGGGCCGTCGGGGCGGGCCTTGATGAGCAGCGCGTCGTGGTCGCAGTCTTCGGCAATGGAGACGACGTGGAGGAAGTTTCCGCTCGTCTCGCCCTTGGTCCACAGCTTGCTCCTGCTTCGGCTGTAGAACGTCACCAGGCCCTCGGCGCGCGTCTTGTCGAGGGCCTCCTGGTTCATGTATCCAAGCATGAGGACGCGCCCCGTGGCGTCGTCTTGTATGACTGCCGGGACGAGGCCCGCCGAATCTTTCGTGAAGTCCATTTTTTGGGTGGTATGGTATGGTATGATTTTCCCTAACGAACCCGGACCGGCACCCCCCTCTTGGCGAGATATGCCTTGAGCTCCGGAATCTGCACCTCGCGGTAGTGGAAGATGCTCGCGGCGAGCCCCGCGTCGGCCTTTCCCTCCGTGAAGACGTCGAAGAAATGCTCCATCGTCCCCGCCCCGCCGGAGGCTATGACCGGGATTGAGAGCGAGGAGCTGAGCCTCGCCAGGGCCTGGCAGGCGAAACCGGCCTTGGTGCCGTCGTGGTTCATGCTGGTGAAGAGAATCTCGCCGGCGCCGCGCTCTTGAGCCTCGCGGGCCCAGTCGAAGAGCCTCCTTTCGGTGTCGACCCTCCCGCCACTGACCGTGACGACCCACTCGCCGCCGGCCTCCTGGCGGGCGTCGATGGCGCAGGTGACGAACTGGCTCCCGAAGCGGCTCGCGAGGTCGGAGATGAGCGCCGGGTTGCGCACCGCCGCCGAGTTGACGCTCACCTTGTCGGCCCCCGCGGCCAGGAGCCTCTCGGCGTCGGCCACCTCGCTGATGCCTCCGCCGACGGTGAACGGGATGTTGACGTGGCGCGCTATTCGCTCCACGAGGTCCGCGAACGTCTTGCGCCGCTCGTGGGTCGCCGTGATGTCGAGGAAGACCAGCTCGTCGGCCCCCTGGCGCGCATACTCGGCCCCCAGCTCCACGGGGTCGCCGACATTCTTGATGTCGACAAAGTTGACCCCCTTGACGGTCTGCCCATCGCGGATGTCGAGGCAGGGGATTATTCTTTTGGCTATCACTTGCGGGCTTTAGCTAAAAACGTTGGGACAATATGGTCGGGGCAAAGATATAGAAATGCGGCGTGAAACAGAAATCGGCAAGGGCGGGAGGAGGCCGAGTTCCCATAAAGGGGGTTATGGGAAGCGG
>CAZHOT010000006.1:53303-175447 GCA_964534235.1 uncultured Marinilabiliaceae bacterium | reverse complement strand
CGCGCACGGCGCCGAGAGTTCCAGAGTAGTGTACGCTCATGGCCGTGTTGCTCCCATGGTTTATGCCCGACAAAATCAAGTCGGGCCTCCTGGGCGCAAGCCCATGAAACCCAAGCTTGACACAATCAACGGGCGTCCCCTTGACAGCATAGCACACCGCGGCGCCAAAACCCGGGCACCTCCGCAGACGTAGCTCGTCCATCACCGTGAAAGAGTGGCTCTTGCCAGAATAGCTCCCATCGGGGGCCACGACAATCACGTCGGCGTGGCGCAGAGCCACACCGGCCAAAGCCCTTATGCCCGGGGCCGCAATGCCGTCGTCGTTCGTTATCATTATGAGAGGCCTTGCCTCTTCCGTCGCTTTCATATGGGCAAATATATCAAAAAAAGCGGCAGGAAGCCGCGGATGCCGGATGCGCATATCGCGCCCGGCGCACTGAGTTGGCGCTCAGCAACACATACGGACAAAAAAAACTCGGACAGCTTGCGCCATCCGAGCGAAGTAGCCGATAGGAGAATCGAACTCCTATTACCAGATTGAGAATCTGATGTCCTAACCGTTAGACGAATCGGCCAAGAAGTATTGTCACCGTCTCTCTGACTTTGACGATGCAAAATTAGGGCATAGTTTTCAAACTCGCAAGCGTTTCGACGATTTTTTTTTCACCCCCCTCGGGAGACAACTTACAATATTGGTCGTCGGAATTTATCCACGTGAGCTGCTTCTTGGCGTAACGACGTGTATTTCTTTTGATTAACCCAACGGCCTCGTCCAAGGGGACGCCCCCATCCAAATATAGGAACAGCTCGCGGTAGCCCACAGTCTGCAAAGGCTGAAGCCCCTCAAACTGCCGGAGCCCCTCGACCTCGCGGAGCAAGCCATCGTCCATCATCTGGTCGACCCTCTTGCCAATCCGGCAATAGAGCTCCTCCCTGGGCCGCACCAACGCGAACTTGAGAATCTTGAACGGACGGCTCGCGCCGCCGCCCCGCCTCAGGCTCGTCAGCGTCATCCCACTGACAAGACAGACCTCCAACGCGTGCAAGACCCTCCGCGGGTTTCGCAAATCGGCCACCTCGCAATAGTCGGGGTCCAGCCGCCTCAAACGCCCCACCATGGCCTCCAGCCCCTCGCGCGCCAATTGCTCCTTGAGCTCCACGCGCAACGCGGCAGGGACATCGGGCATGGGGTCTATCCCGCGGCACAACGCGTCGACGTACATCATGGAGCCGCCCGCAAGAATCGCCAGCCCGCCTCCGCGCCGGAAGACATCGGGAAGAACCCGCATGGCCTCCTGCTCGAAATCGTAGGCATTGATTGGCGACCGGACGGAACGGCATCGGACAAAATGGTGCGGCACGCGCGCCAAGACGTCCGCCGCCGGCGCCGCCGTCCCGATACTCATCTCCTCGTAGACCTGGCGGCTATCCGCCGACAAAATCTCACACCCCAGCCGCTCAGCAAGCCCGACGGCGACGTCGGTCTTGCCCACCGCCGTGGGGCCCGATATCACAATGAGCGTATCGCAGGATGCCATGTGCGCACAAACCTAGTTGAACCGTATGGACTTGGCGGGGCTAATCCGCGCCACCAACGCCGACGGGCCAAGAAGCAACAGGCACGAGAAAGCCGCCACGCCGGCGTTGAGCAACAGCAGGTGCGGGACACTGAGCAAGACCGGCACGACATCGAGGTAGTAATTCTCGGGGTCCAGGGCCACAACGCCCGTCAGCAACTGCACCACGCACAGACCAACGCCCACGACATTGCCCACCAACAGCCCTCGCCCGACAATCCGCAAAGCCATGAATATGAAAACCTTACGAAGCAAAGCATTTGTCGCGCCCACGGCCTTGAAGACGCCTATGGCGTTGGTATGCTCCAAGATGAGAATCAGAAGTCCGGAGACCATGTTGAGCCCAGCCACGGCCACGATCAGCACGATGATGACCAATATGTTCTGGTCGAGGAGAGCCAGCCACCCGAAAATCTGCGGCTGGAGGTCGCGGATGTCCCTCACCCGCAACATTGCGCCGTCGTCTGTCTGCGCTTCCGCGACGATGGGCAGAATCTGCGACACGGCATCGTCCATGGCGTCGAAATCGGCAAGCAGCACCTCGTAGCCCGAAATGGTCGCCGCCTCCCAGCCATTGAGCTGCGCCAAATGGCGAATGTCGACGTAGGCCAAATTCTTGTCGAACTCGTCGAAATGCGAGTCGAAGATGCCGCAAATGCTGAAACGCCGCGCCCTGATGCCCTCGGAGTTGACAAAGAACATCCTCACGGGGTCGCCGAGCTTCAGCCGCAACATCTGCGCGAGCGCGCGAGAGAGCACTATGTCGTCGCTCTTGGCGGAATCTGCCATGATGGGCGTCCGCCCCTCGACAAGGCAGGAGCCTATGAAGTCCCACGAGAAAGAGCCGTCGACGCCCTTGAGGGCAATGCCCTGAAACGCGTCGTCGGTCTTTATGATGCCCGGCTTCGTTATGAACGGCTGGACGGAGCGCACAGCCGGCACGCCCTTCAGGCTCTCGACGAGCGCAGAGTCGTAGGGCAGAGGGGATGTCTCTAGCGAGCTGTTGAGATTGAGCGCTGTCAGCTGGATATGCGTCCCGAAGCCGACAATCTTGTCGCGTATCTCCCTCTTGAAGCCCATCCCCACAGCCACGGAGACAATCATGACCGCCATCCCCAGGGCCACGGCGGCCGTGGCCACGCGCACGGCCGGCCCGGAGAAGCGTCTCTCCGCCCCCTGGCGCCCCATGAGCCGGCGCGCAATGAAAAGACTGAGGATTGCCACGCTGTGCAGTGTTGAAAGAGCGCGGCTAGGACTCCGCCATCTCGCGCATCCGCCGCTCACACTCGTTCAGCGGCGAACCGCTCTCCGGCGTCCGACCCGGATATTGCCTCAAAGCCCTGGCCAGCAGGTCGAGCGCCACGGCCAGGTCGTCGCAATTGAGCGTGTAGGCGATGCGCACCTCGTTGCGCCCCAGGGTCCGGTTGGAGTAGAAGCCCGCCGCCGGAGCGAGCATGACCGTCTGATTGTTGTAGCTGAAATCGGCAAGCAACCATATGCAGAACTTCTCCGAGTCGTCGATTGGGAGCCGCGCCACGGTGTAGAACGCACCGCGGGGCATCGGCGAGTAGACGCCCGGAATCTTGTTGAGCCCGTCGAGCAGGAAGTTGCGCCGCTTGCAATATTCGGCGTTCATCTGGTGGAAATACTCCTCGGGGACGTCGAGCGACGCCATGGCCGCAATCTGCCCGAAAGTCGGCGGGCAGAGGCGCGCCTGCGCCAACTTGAGGGCGGAGGCGATGATGGCCTTGTTGCGCGTGGCGAGAAGCCCGATCCGCAACCCGCACTCGCTGTAGCGCTTGGAGACGGAGTCGACCATGACGACATTGTCGTCCACCCCCTCCAGGTACATGGAGGAGAAATATTTGGCCCCGTCGTAGCAGAACTCCCTGTAGACCTCGTCGCAGATGAGGAACAAATCGTGGCGCACAATGAGGTCGCGCAACAGCCTCATCTCCCGCTCGGAATAGAGGTAGCCCGTCGGGTTGTTGGGGTTGCATATCATTATGGCCTTGGTCCTGTTGGTGATGACCCTCTCGAACTCCTCGATGCTCGGCAGTGTGAACCCATTGTCGATTGTGGAGGTGATGGGGACGACGCAGGCCCCGGCGGCGGCTGCGAAAGCCTCGTAGTTGGCGTAGAACGGCTCCGGGACGATAATCTCGTCGAGGGGGTCGAGGCAGCTCATGAAAGCGAAGAGCACCGCCTCCGACCCTCCGCACGTCACGAGCATCTGGTCGGGCGCAATGTCGATGCCGACAGACTGGTAATATTTCGACAGCTTGCGCCTGTACTCGGGCATCCCGGCGGAGTTGGTGTACTCGACGATAGGAATCTTGGCGTTCTTGATTGCCGAGAGCGCCACGTCGGGCGTAAGGATGTCCGGTTGCCCGATGTTGAGGTGGAAGACGTGCAACCCCCTCGCCTTGGCGTCGTCGGAATAGGGGACCAGCTTACGTATCGGCGAAGACGGCATGATGATGCCGCGCTGCGAAATTGATGGCATGGTAAGGATAGATATTCACAAAGATAGACAAAAAAGCCCCACGTCGCACCGAGGCACGCGGGGGCTTATGCGCCATGGCATACGGGCCTCACTCCCCGCACCCCAACACGGCGACCGCTGAGTCGATGCGGGCCAGCGTCTCCACCTTGCCCAGAAAGACGAGTATGTGGAAGATGCTGGGGCCCTGGCTGACGCCCCAAATGACGAGGCGCAGAGTGTTCATGAGCTGCCCCATGGAGTAGTGACGCTCGACGACCCATGCGTGCACGCGGGCCTCGGAGGCCGCGGGGTCCGCCAACTCGTCGGCGGCCAAGACCCCGCGCATCTCCAGAAGCCTCG
The DNA here is from genome assembly GCA_964534235.1 of uncultured Marinilabiliaceae bacterium. Taxonomy (GTDB): domain Bacteria; phylum Bacteroidota; class Bacteroidia; order Bacteroidales; family Marinilabiliaceae; genus W3P20-009. The sequence goes on along the minus strand of CAZHOT010000006.1, from coordinate 171,025 downwards.
CCACGTTGTCGGTCTTCCAGAACTTGCTTACGGACTTGGCGTCGAACTCCGCTGGGCGGACAAAGAGCCTCTCTGTGAGCCCGACAAGGTCTTGCGGGAACGTCGCCCTCTCTTTTATCAGCGCTATGGCCTCGGCCGCCCTGCCGGGCTCGACGTCGATGCCCCTCTGCGCGTATAGCGGCATGACCATCCACGCGAGCATGTCGTCGGGCGCGGCGCGCAGATACTGCTCGTTGAACCATTTGGCCTTGTCGGGGTTGAAACGCGCTCCGCTCTTCGACACCTTGTCGAGCGAGAAGGCCTCGACAAGCTGCTCCATGGAGAAAATCTCCTGCTCGGTGCCCGGGTTCCACCCCAGGAGCGCCAGCATGTTGACGAAGGCGCCGGGGAGGTAGCCACTCTCGCGGTAGCCCATGGAGACGGAGCCGTCGGGCGCCGTCCATTGGAGCGGGAAGACTGGGAATCCGAACTTGTCGCCGTCGCGCTTGGAGAGCTTGCCCTGCCCCTGCGGCTTGAGCAGAAGCGGGAGGTGGGCGAACTCGGGACGTGTGTCTTCCCACCCGAAAGCGCGGTAGAGCAGGTAGTGGAGCGGCAACGACGGGAGCCACTCCTCTCCGCGTATGACGTGGCTAATCTCCATGAGGTGGTCGTCGACGATGTTCGCCAAGTGGTATGTCGGCAACTCGTCGACACTCTTGTAGAGGACCTTGTCGTCGAGCGTCGAGGTGTTGATCACGATGTGCCCGCGGATGAGGTCGTCCATCTCCACGTCCTCTCCGACGGGCATCTTGAAGCGTATCACCCAATTGTCCCCCCGCGCCATGCGCTCCTCGACCTCTGCGGGCGCCAGCGCTAGCGACGTCTTCAAGACGCCGCGCACCGTGGCGTCGTAGGCGAAAGTCCGGCCCTCGGCCTCGGCCTCGCGGCGCAAGGCCTCCAGCTCCTCGGCGGTGTCGAACGCGTAATAGGCGTCTCCGCTCTCGACGAGCTGGCGCGCGTAGCGGAGGTATATCTCCTTGCGCTCGCTCTGACGGTAGGGCGCGTGCGGGCCGCCCTGCTCCACCCCCTCGTCGGTGGTTATGCCGCACCACTTGAGGCTCTCGACAATGTACTCCTCCGCCCCGGGGACGAACCGGCGGCTGTCGGTATCCTCGATGCGCAAGATGAAGTCGCCACCGTGCCGGCGGGCGAAGAGGTAGTTGTATAGCGCAGTGCGGACGCCCCCAATGTGGAGCGCCCCTGTGGGGCTCGGGGCGAAGCGCACCCTGACGCGACGGCTGTTGTCTGCCATTAGATTATGCAGTCTAGCATTACGTTAAACAAAAAAAGCCACCTCGAAAGGTAGCTTCCTAGTAGCCGATAGGAGAATCGAACTCCTATTACCAGATTGAGAATCTGATGTCCTAACCGTTAGACGAATCGGCCAAGTCCTCTTGTCGTTTGACGATGCAAAGTTAAGCACATTTCCCGACTACGCAATAGGCAGGGCAATATTTTTTGCTCGTTTCTCTATCTGAGAGAATTTGCAGTACTTTTGAATTAATTCCTCGTCTTACAGAGAGAAACGCGAGAATGGAAAAGACAAAGAGACGCTTCGCCATACGCTCTACGGTATTGGCGTTCATACTCAACATGATTTTGGCATACGCGGCATTCATGATTTGCCGCCTAATCTTCCTTTTCGAGAACTGGGAGACGTATGCGCCCCACATTGGCAACGCCGGCTTGGGGGAGATGCTGCACGGAAGCCTCGTGTTCGACACGTCGGCCGTCCTCTACGCAAACGCCCTCTACGCCCTGCTGATGCTCGCCCCGTGCCATCTGAAAGAGCGCGCCGGGTGGCAGAAGGCCGCCAAGTGGGTCTTCGTCGCGCTCAACTCGGCATGCGCCGCGGCAAACATAGCCGACGCCGCGTACTTCAGATACACCGGCCGGCGCACAACAGCAAGCGTCTTCGACGAATTCGCCAACGAGGGCAACATCGGCAAAATTGTCGGGGACGAAATCGTCAACCACTGGTATCTGGCGCTGTGCCTCGCGGGCATAGTGGCGATGCTCGCCACGGCCTACCTCCGCCCCCGGCCAGCCCCCCGCCCCCGGCACGTGAGCCAATGGGCCACATATTACGCCCTCCACACCGTGACCCTGTGCCTCTACATCCCCTTGTCGGTCGCCGGAATGCGCGGCGGCGCGACAACGGCCGTCCGCCCGATAACAATCTCGAACGCCAACCAATATGTGGACCGCCCCGCCGACGCGGCCCTGATTCTCAACACTCCGTTCTCGCTCATCCGCACCCTGGGCAAGCAGTCGTTCGTCGCGCCCGGCTACTTTGCGGAAGACGAGCTGGCGGGCATCTACACTCCGCTACACACACCCTCCGACACCGCCACGGCGCGGCGCAAGAACGTCGTCGTGCTCATAGTCGAGAGCTTCGGGCGCGAATACATAGGCGCCTACAACGAGAACCTGGAGGGCGGCAGCTACCGCGGCTACACCCCGTTTGTCGACTCGCTCTACCGCCGCAGCATGAGCTTCGACTACACCTTTTGCAACGGGCGCAAGAGCATCGACGGAATGCCGAGCATCTTGAGCAGCATCCCGATGTTCGTCGAGCCTTTCTTCCTCACCCCCGCCTCGATGAACAAGATGAGCGGCCTGGCTGGCAGTCTCGCCTCGGACGGCTACGAGACAGCCTTTTTCCATGGCGCAGAGAACGGCAGCATGGGCTTCCAGGCCTTCGCCCGCGCCACGGGCTTCGGCAAATATTATGGCCGCACGGAATATGACTCCGACAGCCGCTTTGGCGGCGCGAGCGACTTCGACGGCACGTGGGCCATATGGGACGAACCATTCCTGCAATACTACGCCTTGAAGATGAGCGAGATGCGCGAGCCATTCATGACCGCGGTCTTCACGGCCTCTAGCCACCACCCCTATGTGGTCCCCGCGGAATATCGCGACACGTTCCCCGACGAAGACGGCAACGCGATCCACAAGTGCATCCGCTACACCGACCACGCCCTGCGCCGCTTCTTCGCCACAGCCAGCCGTCAGCCGTGGTTCGGCAACACAATCTTCGTGCTGACGAGCGACCACACAAACCTCAGCGACCACGCCGAATATCAGACCGACCTGGGCGGCTTCTGCTCCCCAATCCTAATCTTCGACCCGTCGGGCGACATCGGCGCAGGGCGGCGGCACTGCATAGCCCAACAGATAGACATCATGCCGACCATATTGGGCATCGTGGGTCACAGGCGCCCATACGTAGCCTTTGGCAAAGACCTGACAACCACGCCCGACGCGGACACATGGGCCGTCAACTACTACAACGGCGTCTACCAATACGTGTGGCGCGACTGGCTACTGCAATTTGACGGGCGCGAAGTCAAAGCCATGTATGACATCAAGAGCGACTGGCTGCAGACCAACAACATCCGCGGGACGCGCCCCGACGCTGAAGAGCACATGCTTCGCCACTTGAAAGCCATAATCCAACAGTACATGGAGTGCATGACAGAAGACCGCATCCACCCCGACACATTCAACAGCCGCCCCCGATGAACCTGAAAGACAAAGCCCTGTACCACTTGTGCAAATGGCCGGTGTGGGGCATGTCGCTCCTGCCCCTGCGGGCGCTATACGCGCTAAGCGACATCCTCTACGCGCTGGCGTACCACGTGGCCCGCTACCGCGTCGGCGTGGTGCGCAAGAACCTGTCGGAATCGTTTCCCGAAAAGAGCAAGTCCGAACTGCGCGCCATCGAGAGACGGTTCTACCGCTTCTTCTGCGACTACATGGTGGAGACCGTCAAGATGGCGACAATCTCGAAAGAGGAGATGGGCCGCCGAATCCGCTTCCACAACATGGAGCTCATCGACGAGGCCGTGCGCAAGGGCCACAGCATAGCCCTCTACATCGGCCACTACTGCAACTGGGAGTGGATAACCTACATTGCCAACCTGCGCCCCCGCGGGACGTACCCCGGCCACATATACCACGCACTGGAGAGCAAGGCCATGGACCGCCTCCTGCTCGAAATCCGCAGCACCATGGGCTCGGAGAACATCGAGATGGCCAACATCTTGCGCGTCATAGCCCAAAACCGCTCCATAGGCAAGAAGATGGTCATCGGCTTCATAGGCGACCAAGCCCCATTTTGGAACAACATCCACCACTGGCTCACCTTTCTGAACCACCCGGACACACCCGTGCTGACCGGCACGGAGACCATAGCCAAGAAATATGACTTCTCGTGCGTCTACCTTGCCATGACTCGGCCCCGGAGGGGCTACTACGATGTCGAGGTGAAAATGCTAGCCGAAGACCCACGCGGACTGCCGGGGTGGAGCGTGACCGACGCCTATTTCGAGGCTCTGGAAGAGAGCATCCGCCAGGCTCCGGAGTTTTGGCTGTGGACCCACAAACGGTGGAAGCGGACACGCGAAGAGTATGACAAGATGGAGCAATTCAAGCGAAAAGCCAGAAGACAAAGATGATTTACGCTCACGACGCAGGGCGGATGTGCAACAACATCCTGCAATTCGGGCACGTCTACGCCTGGGCGCAAGAGAACGGCCGCGAATGCGTATCGTTGCGATTCGCATATAAATACCACCACTTCCACATCTGCCACACGAGAGGGCACACCGTCTGGACCTACCTGGCTGTCAAGCTCCTCTGGCGGCTTGGCCTCATCCGCGTTGTCCGTTTTTACGAGACGCGCCCGGACCACGCCGAAAAGGAGCGCCAAATGATGTCGCGCCGCGACGTTGTCGTGACGGGGTGGCACATCAGATATTACGACCTGTTCATCAAACACTTGCCCACAATCCGCGCCCTTTTCGCATTCTCCCCGCAAGTTGACAAAGAGTGCGAGCCAATCGTGCCCGGGGGCGATGTCGACGGCACGATATGGCTCGGCGTACACGTGCGCCGCAGCGACTACCGCACATTCCAAGGTGGCGCATTCTACTACGATGACGAGGTGTATATAGGCCTCATCGGGCAATTCGCGCTCCTGCATCCGGGCAAAAGAATCAACGCCCTCATTGCCAGCAACGAGCACATCGACATAGACCGTTGGCGCGAACGGCTCCCGGAGACGCGCATAGCCTACTATCCGCGCCTAGGCGCAATCCACGACCTGTGCCTGCTCTCACGCTGCCATTTCCTCATTGGCGCGCCGAGCACATTCTCCCTCGTGGCCTCGATGTATCGCGACATTCCGCTCTATTGGATATATGAGGGAGGCAAAAAATTGGACATGACTGACTTCAAGCGATTTGAGGAGCTGTTTCGCACACTGCCCGGCGAAGACGCGCGACTTCCCGACGAAAAAGCGCCCCCGGTCTCCCACTGAGACCGAGGGCGCATGACAAACTAACCACAAAGGCTAGCAGAGCCCAAGAAAACAGCCCTACCTCACCTCGAGGGGCAGCTCACAGGCGATGTTGTCAGAAGAGTTGCCGACGAAGACTGTGTAGGCCCCCTTCTCGACCTCCCAACGGTGCGCCTCCTCGTCGAAGAACGCCAACGACGAGACCGGGATGTCTATCGACACCTCGCCCTGCGCACCGGCCTTGACGTCGACCTTGGCGAAGCCCTTCAGCTCTTTTGGCGCCCGCTCGACGCGGCTATCCTTCTTGCCGACATAGACCTGCACGACCTCCTTGCCGTCGCGGCCTCCGACATTCTTGACCTTGGCCTTGACCGTCAGTGTGGCGTCGGCCGCAAGCTCCGCCGCGCTGAGAGAGGCATCGGAAATCTCGAACTGCGTGTAGCTCAGACCGAAGCCGAACGGGAAGAGCGGCTTGACGCCCTTAGCCTCGTGCCAACGGTAGCCGACAAAGATTCCCTCCTTGTACTCCTCGCGGTAGGCATCGCTCTCGACGCCCGGATAGACAACAGCCTCGCCGAAGCTGTGCGCCGCGTTATCCTCCAACTTGACGGGGAAAGAGAACGGCAGCTTGCCCGACGGGTTGACCTTGCCCGAAATGACATCGGCGAGAGCCTCGCCGGCCTCGGAACCAAGATACCAGCCCTGAACGACAGCCGGCACGCGGTCCACCCACGGCATTGCCACGGCATTGCCACTAATCATGACGGCGACGAACTTGCTGTTGACATCGAGAAGCCGGCCGATGAGCTCATCCTGCCCAAAAGGCAAGCCATATTGCACCCGGTCTCCCCCCTCCATGTCCTGCTCGTAGGCCTTGACAAGGCCGCCAAAGTAGAGGACGACATCGGCCTTGGCGGCGACCTCGACGGCCGCACGCGCGAGACTGTCGGCGTTGTAGGGCGACGGCGCGACCCTGCCATAGGTCTCGGGGCCACTGCCGTAGCCCATGGACCAGACGACATTGGCATTGGGGAACGCCTTGCGGACTCCCTCAAGAGGAGAAATCTCGTGCAGGCCCTTGAGCTCCGACGAGCCGCCGCCCAACATGCTGCGCGTGGCGTTCTCGCCAATGACGGCTATGGTCATCTTGGTCTGCGGGTCTAGAGGCAGAAGTCCCCCCTCGTTCTTGAGGAGCGTCACTCCCTCGCGGGCCACGTTGAGAGCCGTCTCGAAGTGCTCCTTGTTGCCCTTGCAGCCCCGCGGCCTGTTCTTCGCCATGGTCGTGCGGAACATGAGGCGGAGGATGTTGCGCGCCTTTTGGTCGAGCGTGGACATCGGCACGGCACCGGACTTCAGAGCCTCGATATATGGCTTGGCGAGATAGTATTCGTCGTAGGCGAACTTTGCGCTCTCGGTGAAACCGTTGGTGTAGGTCCCCATCTCGATGTCGAGCCCATTGTTCGCCGCCTCGACGGTGCTCGTGGCCCCTCCCCAGTCTGTCACGAGGCAGCCATCGAATCCCCACTCGCCGCGAAGAATGTCGTTGAGCTTCTTGTTGTGGCAACAGTGCTGACCGTCGTAGAGGTTGTAGGATCCCATGAGGGCCCAAGCCCCACCCTCTTTGACGGCGGCCTCGTAGGCTGGCAGGTAGATCTCGCGCAAGGCGCGCTCAGAGACGTGGACATCGACGAGCGTGCGCCACTTCTCCTGATTATTGAGCGCGAAGTGCTTGACGCAGACAGACACCGTCTGCTCCTGCATAGCCTTTACGTAGGGGACCACCATGCGCGACGCGAGGAACGGGTCCTCGCCCATATACTCGAAATTCCTGCCGCAGAGCGGGGTTCGGTATATCTCGACACCGGGGCCTAGCATCATGTCCTTGCCGCGGTAGAGGGCCTCCTCGGCCACCGCCTTGCCGTAGTCGGCGGAGAGCGACGGATTGAAAGAGGCGGCGAGAGCCGTCAGCGCGGGGAACGCCGTCACGGAGTCGTTGGTCCAGCCGGCGTAGCCCCAATCGTCCCAATTGACCTCGGCGCGCACACCGTGGGGGCCGTCGGCATACCATAGTTCTGGAATCCCAAGACGCGGCACGCCAGGGGAGCTGAACTTGGACTGGGCATGGCACATCGCCACCTTCTCCTCCAACGAGAGCTGAGGCAGAAGCTCGTCGATCTTGGCCTCAATCTCCTCGTCGGTCCACTGGTCCGCGACATCCGCGCCACCACCACCCTGCCGCGGGCAACAAGCCACAACGGCAAGGGAGGCGAGAGACAAAAAAGCGTATTTCATCACATTTAAATTGATTAGCGTCAGACTAGAGAGCCACTCGGACCTCGGCGCCATCGTAGCTCACGACCTTGCCCTCGACATCGGCATCGACAGCCGCAGGAGAGTCGGGCGAGACGAGCACGACGTTGAACTTGCGGTTTTGGAGCATCCCCTTGAAAGAGCCGCGGCGCTGACCGATGGTGAGCGTCTTGGAGGCGTCGTCGAAGTCGAAATCGATGAACGCCGCCTGCCCCTTCTCGTAGTTGTAGTTCGTCCCCTCGTCCTCATAGAGGGTGAACTTGCCGTCACGACCGGCGAAAACGTATACCGTCACGTTGTCCGCCGGCTTCTCGTCCGCCCACTCCATGTCGGGGCCGGTCAAGATTATGGAGCCCGCCGGGACAAAGAGAGGCGTCCGCTCGTAGGGCGCCGGTGCGCAAACCGTCTGCCCGCCGTCGAAAGACTTGCCGGTGTAGAAGTCATACCACTTGGCTCCGTCGGGCAAGTAGACATTGCGCGTCGTCGCACCCTTTTCGCAGACGGGGCTTACCATTATGGCCGGGCCGAAGAGGAACTGGTCTCCCAAGTTGCAGACATTGGCGTCGGCAGTGAAGTCCATGACGAGCGGGCGCATGATGGTGTAGTCGTTGAAGTGCGTCATGCCGTCGAGGCTGTATATGTAGGGCATGAGGCGATAGCGCAGCTTGGTGTAGTAGAGGATGGAGTTGTAGGCCGGATCGCCCTCGGGGGCGATGTTCCAAATCTCTCGCGTCGGGAACTGTCCATGCGCACGATAGAGCGGGCAGAAGGCCCCCCACTGATACCAGCGCGTCTGCAGCTCGCGCCAATCTTTGAGGTCGTCGCTGACCTTGCCGGTCTCGCAGAAGAGCGCAAAAGCCTTTTCGTGGCGCTTCTCGACGCAGAAGCCGCCGATGTCCATCGTCCAGAACGGGATGCCCGAGACGGCGAAATTGAGGCCCGCCGAGATTTGCGCCCTCATATCCTCCCAACGCGAGGCTATGTCGCCGCTCCACGAAGCGGTGCTGTAGCGCTGCAACCCGGCGAAACCCGAACGGGTCAGCAGGAAGACGCGGCTAGTGTCGTTGACCGAACGCTGACCCGTGTAGATGGCATCGGCGTTGACAATCGAATAGGCATTGAAATACTTGGCCGAGGGGCCGAGGTGCGTCGGGCCGCAGAGGTCCTTGCGGTATTGCGTGGGCGTGCAGTCGCGGACATTGGGCTCGGAGGCGTCCATCCACCAAGCGTCGATGCCGAACTTGTAGAGATGCTCGTTCATCTGGTCCCAGAAGAGCTTGCGCGCCCCCGGAGCATAGGCATCGTAGAACGAGTAGTGGTATCCTTGCGCAATCCAGTCGCGGAGGCTATCCTGCACGGCTCGCTGATACATCCAGCCGTTCTTGTCGAACTCCTTGTAGTGGTCGGTGTTGACATAGAACTTGGGCCAGACCGAAATCATGAACCGCGCATGCATGGCGTGGACGGAATCCAGCATGGCCTGCGGGTCCGCATAGCGCGCCGGGTCGAAGTCGTGCGCCCCCCACTGGTCTTCCTCCCAGTAGTTCCAGTCCTGCACGATGTTGTCCATCGGGATGTGGTTGTCGCGAAAACGCTTGACGGTCGAGAGGATGTCGTCTTGCGTGGAGTAGCGCTCACGGCTCTGCCAGAATCCCATGGCCCATTTGGGCATAATCTGGCTCTTGCCCGTAAGGGTACGGTAGCCGCTGATGACGTCGTCCATCGTCTCCCCCTTGATGAAGTAGTAGTCCTCCTGGCTGCCTATTTCGCTCCACAGAGCCAACTTCCGTTGCTCCTCGTCGGGCACGGGCGTCAGTGCGCGCAACGCGCAGTAGCTCTCGCCGCCATCGGGCTTCCAGTCGATATGGAGCTTAATCTTCTTCCCTTTCTCCAGGTTGAGCTGGAACTTACGGCTGTTTGGATTCCATGCCGTCCGCCAAATCTCTGGGAAGAGCTCCTTGCCGTCGACGAAGACGCGGGTGTAGCCGGCGTAATAGATCAGGAAACGGTACGTCCCGGTCTCCTGCGGCTCAAGGTAGCCGTCGAAATCGACATCGGCCCCCATGAGAGGGAAACCCTTGGGCAACAGCTCCTTGTTGGCGAGGAGGTCTGCGAAATAGAGAACCGGCTCGACCCTGTCGAGCACCTTGGCCTCGACCCCCGGGGCGGGGACCCAATGGCTGGAGAGGCCGCCCTCGTTGCCGTCCTTGTCGTAGACCTTGAAAGCCTCGTTGAGCTGGGCGTAGTCGCGCTGGTCGCCCCAACGGGTGAGCGAATTGTTGTCCCAAAGGATGCCGTAGCCGGCATTGGAGACCACGAACGGGACGGAAATCTTGGTGTTATATTGGTACAGCTCCTCGTTCTTGCCGCGATAGTTGAACTCCTCGGCCTGATGCTGCCCCAAACCGTAGATGGCGTCGTTCTCTCCCGGGATCCACTTTTGGCGGAACGAGATGCCTGCCGTCCCCTCAATCACCGTGTCGCGAAGCACTCGCCCGTCCTCTCTCAGAATCGGGGTTCCGTCTAAGTTGAGGAAATCGACGTTTCCGGTGACGGTGTTCACGACGGCCTTCATCGTCTTGGTCTCGACGGTCATAGTCCCCTCGGCCGGGACGACCTTGAAGTTCGTATTCAACTCCTGCGGGACAACCATGAGGCTGGCATCGGTGTCGAACTTGCCCCCCTTGTTGATTGCCGAGACTCTTATGATGTCGTCGCTCACAACTTGCAGACGCACAACACGCCCGTCTTCCAACGAAGCCACTACCGCTTCGTCTTGATAGCCTCCCGCACCTTGACAGGCAGCGAGCAAAATCAGCGACGACATTGCCGCGCCACCGCCCTTGAAAAAGTGTTTTATTACCATATTGTGTGAATATTGACTCATTTACCTTAAACGAACCACCATACAAAGTTAACCCGCACACCCACATTCATGACAGGAACGGGTAAAATAGAATGGACGATTTGTTAACAGGTGCGGCGGCAATGTTTCGCGAACGGCTACATTTTGTAAAACAAAGCCCCAAAGAGACCTACGCCGAGGCATCGGACAGGGCCACCTCCCCCACATCGGTCAAGACAAGCCTGCCGTCGCGCTTGACCCCGTTGACATCGACGAAGCCGCGAATTTGCGCAGTCTGGCCTTTTGAAATCAACACTTTCAGATGCGTAGGCGTAAGTTTTTTGCACATGAACACATATGGGACGACGAACCGGCACCCGCTCTTGTAGCCCTCGCATCCCCACGCCCGGCGTCCCTCCAGCACCCTGGCACCACACTTGGGGCATCGCAACGACGCCACATCGACCTTTGGCGTCGCCCCCTCGGCACGGAAAACGACCTTGAAATCCTTGTCGAAAGCGAACTTCCCGTCTCGCTTGCCCCCCTCGTCCTCGACACCCTTGACAGCGACCTCGCCCTTAAGGAGCATCGTGGCGACTTGCCTGTCTGTCAGCTTCTTGTTGTAGGCCACAAACGGGATGACGAAAGAGCATCCGTCGGCATAGCCCGAACAGCCCCATGCCGCCTTCCCCTTGAGCATGGGACGCCCGCATTTAGGACACTTGAGGCCGTCCGCGGCAGGAACTGCGGATTTTTGCGCCGCGGCAGGTCTCGACCTGCGGGAATCGTGCAAAGCCTCGAAACGCGCCGAGCTGCTGTCGGCGACGACCTTGGCGACAACATCGGTCACCATGCCCCTCATCTCGTCGATGAACTGCCCCGTCGTGAACTGCCCCGCCTCAATCTGCCTCAGCTTCCGCTCCCACTGCCCCGTCAGCTCAACCGACTTAAGTTCGGGCATGGAGATGGTGTCGATGAGCCGGATTCCGTTTATTGTGGGTTGCAAACTTTTCCGCTCCTTGACGATGTATCGCCGCCGGAAAAGCGTCTCAATTATTGCGGCACGGGTGGAGGGCCTCCCGATTCCGTTCTCTTTCATGAGCTCCTTAAGCTCCCCGTCGTCGACCTGCCGTCCTGCGGTCTCCATGGCCCTAAGCAGCGTCGCCTCGGTGTATGGCTTGGGCGGCTGGGTCTGCTTCTCTTGCAGGGCGGGTTCGTGCGGCCCGCTCTCGCCCACAACGAATTGCGGCAAGACGACACCGCTCTGACCGTCCTTGTCCTTGTCGTCGTCGATGTTTGCATTGCCATAGACAACCCTCCATCCCGGCTCGACAATCTGCTTGCCATTGACCTTGAACTGCACCTCGCCCGCCCTGCCCAGTACTGTCGTCAGCAACACGGAGCAATCGGGATAGAAATTGGCAATGAAACGCCGCGCAATCATGTCGTAGACCCTCTTCTCCCGCTGGGGCATCTGCGACGACGGCGGGACTCCGGTGGGAATTATGGCGTGATGGTCCGTCACCTTGACATTGTTGAACACCCGCTTGGGCTTGGGCAGCTTCTTCTGCTCCAATATTGCCGCCGTCAGAGGCGCATAGGGCGCCATGCCGCGCAAAATGGCCGGCACCTTGGCATATATGTCGTCGGTGAGGAAACGTGTATCGACGCGCGGGTAGGTGGTATACTTGCCCTCGTAGAGCGACTGGGCAATCCTCAGCGTCTCGTCGGCAGAGAGCCCGAGCTTGTTGTTGCACTCCACCTGCAACGACGTAAGGTCGAAAAGGGCCGGCGGCGCCTCCTTGCCCTGCTTGCATTTGACATCGGCTATGGAGAACGGCATCCCCTTCACCTCGTCCAAAGCCCTGTTGCCACTCTCGATGTCTGCGAAACGCCCCGAAGTGGCGGAGAAAGTCACGCCCCGATAGACGGTCTTCAGCTCCCAGAATTTCTCGGGCTTGAAATTCGCAATCTCCTTATACCTCTGGACAATGAGAGCCAACGTGGGCGTCTGCACCCTGCCGATGGAGAGGACCATGCCCCTGGCACCATAGCGCAGGGTGTAGGCCCTAGTGGCGTTCATTCCCAAAAGCCAATCGCCAATGGCCCTGGCGCTGCCGGCGGCGTATAGCGAGTCGAACTCCCCGCCAGGACGTAGATTGGCAAAGCCCTCGCGTATGGCCTCCTCGGTGAGCGACGAGATCCACAAACGGTAGACCGGGCACCGGACTTTCGCCATCTGCATGACCCACCTCTGAATCAGCTCCCCCTCCTGCCCGGCATCGCCGCAATTGACAATGCTCTCGGCTTGCGCAAAAAGCCTGGCTATGACGGCGAACTGCCTTTTGACCCCATCGTCGGCCTTGAGCTTGATGCTGAACTTCTGAGGGAGCATGGGCAGAAGCTGAAAATCCCACCGCTTGAACACGGGGTCGTAGTCCTGCGGCTCCTTAAGTTCGCAAAGATGCCCAAACGTCCATGTGACGCAATATCCGTTCCCGGCAAAGAAACCCGCCTGGCGCTCGTTGGCACCAAGCACCTTGGCAATCTCCGCCGCAACGGACGGCTTCTCGGCAATACAAACCTTCATCAGTCAAGGGAAAAGACCAGGCAAAGTTACAAAAGGAAAAGCCCACCGGCAACGAGTGCCGGCGGGCGCAAACGATTAGCGGGACTATAAGCCGGGTTCTGTACCCACACGGATGCGGGCGTCTATCATTTATCTAGGCCGATGCGTCGCCGCACGGCTCAAGCAACCTACCCCCTCAGCCGCGGCGCGAACGCCAACCCGGAACGAGCAGCCCCGGCAACCCGCAAAGGGGTTGGACTGAGTATACATGGTCTTGCAATTCGCGGTCTCGTAGAGCCACCACGGTCGCCCGTGGCGCGGTGAGCCCTTACCTCACCATTTCACCCTTACCTTGCGGCGGTATATTTCTGTTACGAGATGCAACACCTCACGGCGTTCTTCCAATTAAGAAGCGCAATGCTCTGCATTGCCCGGACTTTCCTCTCGCCTCCGAAGAGGCCAGCGATAGACCGTCCCACTAAACTATTCTAATCAATCTTATACGGCTGATAGAGCGAGAACTCGACGACAAAAGCCGCATCATATCCCAACGACTTGACCCTAGCAAGCTCGCTGGCCACCTCCGATCCCTTGACGGGCTTGGTCGTGTAGCGGAAAATCTTGTCGTTGAGGCGATACTCGTAGACCTCGCCGACATTCTCAAAGAACGAGATGTAGAGAGGATAGCGATAGGCGCCGACTTGAATGACATAGTCCAAATTCGGGTCGATCTCAATCGGCTTGCGCCCCGTGGTCACAATCTTCCCACCCGTGGACGCACCGGACTTCGCCTTTCCCCCGCCACGCAAATTGACGATAAAAGCCTCCTTGAAACCCTTCCGCCGCACACCCTGCAAGGCCTTGTTTGCCTCGACATAGGTGGAAAATTTGCCGAAATAGTACTTCAAAAGCCCCTCTGGCGCAGAGTACTCATAGACAGTCCCCAACCCCTTGGCAAACGACGCGTCGGCAGGAACACTCTGCGTTGCGGCAATCTGTATGGAGTAGCTTGGCAGGTCGGCATCAGTCCATGTTTCAATCTTGTTCGATGTCCGTAAGTCGTCAACAACACTCTGTGCCGAAGCCTGTGGCTCAAGAGAGAGCAGAACCGCCGCAGCTAGAATCCAAAGAGAATTTTTCATTATAGTTGATATGAAGACTTAGTGTGCTATTTGGCCACATTCCAAACGACGACCTCAATGCGCCGATTCTCCTTGTGCTGAGCCGCATTGCAATATACGCCGCGATGGCAACGGTTTTTGAGGTAGCGCTCGCCATAGCCGCGCGGAATGAGCTGGTTGCCCTTGACTCCCTTTGAGACAAGATAGTCTCTTGCGGCATCGGCCATCTTCTGCGACACGTTGAGGTTGCCATACCTGTTCCCCTTAGCCTCGGTATGCGCATTGAGGCGCACCGTGACGTTCGGCGCATTGAGCAGGTAGGACGCGAGCTTGTCGAGCGTCTGCTTAGCCGCGTCGTCAAGGTCATTGTCGTAGGGAATCACCATGCCCGAAATCTCGTCGAGAACAGCATCGTTGAAGATGGGCGTAAGCTTAATCCCCTCCTTTGCGATGTCGACAAGCTCGGCCTCAGTCACGGGAATCGACTTGTCGTTATATCCCTCCTTTGTGACCTCAATAAGCACCTCGCGGCCGTTCGCAACTTTGTCGACCGGCACGGAAACCGAGACAAGCCCGTCGGCACCCGACAATCCGCTGACAAACTCCTCGTCGTTATCGACATCGGACATACCTAGACGAGCAGCGTCAATCACCTCGTTGTTGTACGTACTGGTAATCTTGACGGAGAAATCCATGGTCTGAGGCTTGACCGGCTCGCTTGTGGCAATCTCCGGCGGGGGCAAGACGAGTCCCTCGGCCCCAAAGACGGGCGGCAACTCCTGGATGGCGTCGTTGGAGACCTCGAAAGTCTTGACGTCCATGAACATATCACGATTGTTGTCGAAATCGTAGCGCGAAAGGAAGCCGTCGGGCTTGTCGGCAGCAAGCATGAGGTAGTAGAAATCGTCCCCTGCACCGTTGAACTGCTTGAGCATATTGCGGGTGTTCTGCCACTTGCCGTCGACATATTCGGAGCAGAAGATGTCTAGACCGCCAAAACCGCTACGCGTGTCGGAGCTGAAGTACAGCTTCCCGTCGGGATTCACGACCGGGTAGACCTCATCGCCATAGGTATTTACCTCCGTGCCGAGGTTCTCAACCTTGCTGAAATGGTTGACATCGGAAGAGAACTCCGCCCTGTAGATGTCCTTGCCACCATAGTTCTTGACATCCTTGCCATAAATCTTGGTGTGGTCGGGCATATTGGAGACGAAATAGAGGTATTTGTCATCGGGCGACACTGCGGGATGGGCCAAGTCATATTCGTCGCTGTCGAACTCGACGAGCCTCTCGTTCACCCAATCACGCCCATCGAAATCGGCCACAAAAATCTTGATTCGCGGCTCCTTGTCGACGTAGACGGTCTTGGTGAGGAAGATGTGCTTCTTGTCGCTAGTGAACGATATAGCGCCGACATGATACTCAGAGCGCAAATTTTGTGAAAAGACCTGCGGGGCGCCGTCTTGCACCCTGCCGTCTACAAACCCTTGCGTGTAGAGATTGAGGAATGCGTTGCCAAAGTTGTCGACCTTGTCGCTATTCTCTGGCGCATAGGAGTAGACAACCTTGTCGTTGAATATCTGGATGCCGAAAGACTGGCTGACCTCAAGGAAAGACAAATCGGGGTTGACGACAACGCCCTGGACGGTGCTGAACTCGTTAGCGAGCGCCCAACGGCACGACGCAATCATGTCGTTGACTTGCATGACCTTGCCCCCCACGGCACCCGCCTTTTTAGCCTTGTCGTACCACTCGATGGCCTGCTCGTAGAGCCCGAACCGGTGCAAAGTCTTCGCGTAGGTGAAAATGTCCTCGTCTGATAGATTGTCCTCGATGGAGCTGTAGATGTCGTATGCCCTGGAGACCTGGTTAAGCTCGAAGCGCGAACGCGCCACCCTCTTCCTGTCGTCGAGCCCCAAGGTGGCGCCTTTCTCGACAGCCTGGTCATAGTAGACGGTACAATGGTACCAATCCTGGTCGTCGAAAGCCGATTTAGCCTTGCGAATTTCCTTACGCTGACCCCAAGCCGCCGTCGAAAGACAGAGACCCAACAAAACCATCGCTGGCAGAGTATATCTCATATCAGAACAAATGTCGGTTTAAAAGCGTGGCGCACAAGCCATTAGCTCACGATACGCCACAGCACTGCAATTACGGTACACAAAGATAATATTTTAAAAATCTAAAATATACCCCGCCCGAAAAATCTTCCGCAAGACTAGAAATAGCGGATAGACCTCATGCCAGGCCGACGTTTAAGCTGGAAGTCGTAGCGTATGCCAAACTCATGCGAACCGGCGACAGTGTACTTCTTGATGTCGTTGAAAGGGAAGTCGAAGGAATATGTGATGGCCCACGACTGGTTAATCTGATAGTCAGCAAAGAAGACGACATCTGTCACCGTCCGATATGACACCCCGAGCCACAGCCTGTCGGCAAAGAGCATCGACGCAGAGAGGTCAATCTCCAACGGCGCACCAGGAATGAGGCGGATGAGAGCCGTGGGCTTAATCTTGTAATCGTCGACCGAGAAGACGTAGCCGCCATAGATGTAAGTATGCAAATCCTTAAGGCTCACAATGTTGCGAATCTCCTGCTTGTCTGTATCGTACTTATTGGCGAAGAAGCGCGGGACGCTGATGCCGGCAAAATAGTGGCCTTTGCTAGCCATGAACAACGCCCCGAAACCGAAATTGAAGCCGAACTTGCTGATTCGCCCATCGAAGACAGGGTCGCCATAGTCCACCGTCACCGCCTTGTTCGCATTGTAGATGACATTCTTCATCCCCATCTGCAGCCCCAGGCGCAACTCGTTCCTCTTGTCAATCCTCAGACGATAGGAGCCGGCGGCGAAGAACTCGAAATTGTTCGTGAAGCCGGCGTGGTCGTTGATTATGACAGCCCCAACACCCAAATCCTTCAGCTTGTCAACACGGCCATGGACATTGAGCGCCCCGGTGAACGGCGCCCCCTCGAAACCTGTCCATTGCGACCGGAAGATGCCCAAAGCACTAATGACATCCCTCGAACCATTGTAGGCGGGATTGAGGACCCCCTGATTGGATATATAGTTGTTGAAGACCGCCTGGTCTTGCGCACGGACTTCGTGCGCAAGAGCCAGGAGGGCAACAGCCAGAATATATCTACTAATAGTTCTCATGCAACTCATGGTGGTAGGATTCAGAAAGTGAATTATCGACGAAGTTCGACATAACCATGCATCTTACGTTCATACTTCTGGGTGTCCGCCTTGTTTATGAACGTAATGGTGAACACATAGTAGTAGGTGCCAGACGGCAACTCGGAGCCGAGCGTAACCATATTGGAGGTTGTTGACGTGCCATCCCACCACACGCCGTCGCTTCCATATTGCAAGCCAGACGAGCGGTAGACAAGCGTCCCCCAACGGTTGAAGACCTCCAGCTTAGACTCGGAGTTGTCTTGATACTTCTCCGGAATCAGAATCTTGAAGTAGTCATTGAGACCGTCACCATTTGGCGAGAACGCATTGGGGACAAGGAAGACTGCATCCTCGTCGTCTCCGACGTCCTCGTTACCGCACAGGATGGTGATTGTGGCAATATTAGAACGCCGACCGGGCATCTGCCTGTTCTCGATGTAATATTGCACCTGCTCCTGGCCGTAGAACGACGGTTGCTTCATGTAGAAGAAGTAGCCGGCGGGCGTAGACTTAGAGATGATGGACTCGTCGATGCCAAGCTGGTAGTCAACATCGATGAAACCATACGTTCCGGAGACCTTGGTCTCGGGGTCGTCTACAATGTTGAACCACACGTTGGACGCGCCGCTCTTGCCGACATAGTTGTGGTCCTTATAATCGCCGGCGACGTTGGCGTAGCCGTAGCGGAAGAAGTTGGGATGGTCGGCCCTGGTAATCCCTGTACTTACCGACTCCTCGTTGTACGGATAGCCATCCTGCGAGATACTGACGTAGGGACGATAGATCCGGTCAATCTTCGAGCTCCAGTCAATGTAGAGGTGGTTACCCTTATGCGCGAGGTCGGTGTCGTAGTCGTAGAGAGGCACCAAGTCCACAGTCCGCGCATTCTCGTTCTTGTTGAGGTATATCTGCACATTGTAGGCCACAAGCCCCTCAGCGACAATCGTGATGCCACCAATGGTGTTCTCGCACGAAGTCACATTGTCGGTTATGCGCACCGAGTATATACCCTCGCCAGAGAATATGGAGTCGCCGACGACCTCAATCCTCTCGAACGGCTCGTATTCACCATCGACCTCCACAGAGTCGAGGATGGTCTCCAAGATGGGGCCGAACTCCAACACCCCCACCTGGTCTACAACCTTGGAGACAACTGTCACAGTGTCGTCCTTGACCAACTCATAGGTGTAGCCGGGTCGAGCTGTTTGGTAGAATATGTAGCCGTTGATGACACCATACTCAAAGCTGACGGAGGTTGTATCTACCTCGCCCTTTGTCTTTATGGCGAAGTAGACGGAATCTTCCGAAGCACCCGGCAACTTATGCTCCACAACCGTGATGGAGTCGGTCGCCACAGGGTCACACCCTTGCGCACTCTCGACCTCGACGAAGTATACACCCGCCGTGGCGTACTCGCGTACGCTCTCGTTATAGCCCCAACCGTCGAAGAAGAGCGTATCGGGCACTTCCTTAGCATACGACGGAATCTCCTGAATATCCATCAGCTCCGCCCCAAACAGATTCTCGGAGTCGTCCACCTTTCGGTAGAGGCGGTAGACCTCGCCCTTGCGCGGCGTATCGACATAGCCGATGCGTACACCGACCTCGCCCTCACAGTAGTCCAGGATGTCATCTTTGGTCACAAGATGACCAACCGGGAACGTGGTGGCCTCGAAATTGATGGTGACGCTACGCCAAAGGTCGCCACTGAAACAACCGGTCGTCGAAAGGTCACCCTTGTAGGCATAGAGACGATAGGTGACGACACCCGTCTGCACAGGCAGCTCGGCGGACGTCCACACAAGCCTGGAGCCGTCGCCCTCTTTCTCCGTCCCGGCAAGCGGCACTCGGCTATCCTCACCATCGAGAGTCAGGTAGTAGCTGATGCCAACCACGGACTCGTCGAGGACCAACTGCACCGGCTCGCTTGAGCAAGCCCCTCCGACAGAGTAGAAATTGGCCGCCACGATGTCGAAATCTTGCCGTATGCTCACGCCATAGAGGACGGCCACAGTCAGCGGCGGGCAATCGCCAGCCGAGGCGCGAACCTCATAACGATAGGCAGACGCGTCGTAGTCAACAGCCGGCCACGAGAGCTTATCGCCCGTCCCCGCCAAGGCTGCTCCGACAAGCGTCTCGCTCTTGTCACGCGCCACGGCATAGAGCTCGTAGTTGGCCCCGATGGCCGATGGCGAGATGGAGAACGTCAGCACGTTGTCGCACGACCACACGGCCGAAAGCTCAACGTCTTCCATGCCAACCTCGGTGACGGCGAGAGAGCCTACCTCCGTCTGGCACGAGTAGTTGTCATACGACGCCCAAATCTTATAGTCGCCAGGCGCGGCAACACTGAACAGTGTCTTTTGCCCGGCTACATACTTGCGCCCGAAAGCCGCCTCAGACATCGGGTCGGAGTCCGTCTTGACGACGTAGTAGGTCAGCCCCTCGACCAACTTAGACATATAGGCGTCGGAAGCCAAGTCGAACGTGACCGACGACTCGCCGCAAGCGACAACGGAAGCCACAATGGGCGACGAAGCGTCGATGCCACCACGGAACGCCACCGTGCCGAGCGAAGAGCTGCACTTGCCCTCGGCGGTGGTCATCGAGACGACATACTCACCAACGGCCGGCGCGACGAACGTGACATCAGACCCGGCGGTATAGGTGACATCCGCCACATTCACACCACCTCGCTCAGAGAAATGGTAAGTGGCATTCTCGACAAGATATGCCGGGTCGAGCGTAAACTCTAGCCCACAGACACTCTCGCGGAGCACATTGGAGGGCAAGTCCGGATAGCGCGTCACAACAACGGTGTCAACAGCAGTGAGGCACGAATATCCGTCGAATGCCACCCAAATGACATTCTGGCCATCGACAAGGTTTGTCAACTTCAACGAGCCGCTACCCGTGACGCCGGCATAGTGGTAGAGTTCCTCCGCATACTCGTCGGGGCGCGTCTGCGCGTCGGTGACATAGTAATAAGCATTGTTGAACAGCAACTCCTGCGGAATCTCGTAGACGACGGGCTCGCCGGCGCAGAAGACAACCTCGTGCCTAACAGCGGAGGGCACAACGCCACGCACGCTGAGCTTGCCGACCTCGACCTTGCAGAGCATCCCATTTTGGAACGAACCGTAGATTGTATAGTCGCCGGGGGCAATATCTCCGAACTTCACAACGGGCGAGAATATAGCGTCGCACGTGACGGTCTGGACCACAGTTCCCTCGAAGTCCGCCAACTCGTATGTGACACCCTCGACGGTGTAGGCGGAACTCAACGAATATTCCGTCCCACAAGCCGTAGCCCTCAAACCTGTCGGAATCTTGTCATACCTGTTCACGAAGATGCTGCCCAAATCGACAAGGCAAGCATAGTCCTCGTAGGAGACACGCACAACATTCTGCCCCTCCGGGATGCCGGTGAAAGTGACCTCGTTGCTACCGTCGAAGAAAATGGACCTGGTGGAAGCACCCTCAACAGGGCTGTCGACAGGCGTCAAGAAGACGTAAAGCCCCTTGACCGCCGGGAGCGTCGCCTGCGCATTTGCGAGAGCCTCGCTGAGAGCCGCATTATCCAACGTATAGGCGGCATCCTCGCCGTCGCAGAGCGTCAAATCGACATCTTGGGCGAAGACCAAGGCATCGAGAGCCGGGGCGTAGCTCAGCTCAATCCGGCCGCGCATCCGAGACGTGCATATGTGGTTGCCGAACTCGGCCCCATACTCCTTGACAGCAACGGCGACATAAGCACCCTCGACAACAGGCTTGGCAAAATAGAGCCTGTTGCCAGCGGAGGCGGGAGACGACGACACCTCGTCGTAGAAAGTCAAATTGCCCTCCTTATCCTCGCTGTAGAGCTTATAGGATATTGTCGCATTGGGGTCGTACTCCGCCTGCTCGATGTAGACATTGGCGTTGCCCACAGGGTCGCAATAGATTGTAGACTCCTCCAACGTGAACGACTTGGGCAAGTCGAGCGTCTGGAAGTTGACAATCGGCGATGCCACGGGGCAAGGATTGGGTGCGGAGTTCTTCGTCGCAACGGCATAGTAATATCCATCGCGATTCACAACCTCGGTCGCCGCCGAGCCGTCGCCATAGTTCAGACCGGCGAAGACAAGCCTCTCATGGTCGTAGGTCGCCAGGGCCTCCGCAAGTTTCACACCCGGAACGTTCTCCGCCAAATAGTCCGCAGAGAGATTCCCCGCCTCCACGAGAGAGGCGTAGAGAGCCGGCGAGATGAAGTAGAGCTCGTAGAGGACATCGACCTCCGAATCTTTCATGTATGCCGGCACGCCGGGGTCGCCAAGACACACGTAGCCGTCGAAATCGAGAACCTGGACCTTGGCAAACTTGTCCTGACTAATCGAGACCTCGCCGACGACATCCTGACAAGAGCCATTGTCGGCAAGGACGACATAGCGCGCATCCTTGTCCTTGATGTTGGTGAACCTGGCGTCTTCGCCGTCGTAGGGACGAATCGTGGCCCCGACAACAGGCGCATAGGCACCCTTGTCGTCAACAAGATAGAGGCTGTAGGACACCTTTGCGTCGGCATCGAGATTGGGGTTATTGACAATGATGTCGGCACCATAGCACGGATTCTCCGGCACAGGCGAATAATCGACAGTCAGCGTCTCTCCCGAATGCGGACGCTCCTTGACAGTGAGCGTCAACACGTCCTCGAAGACCTTTTGGCAATCCACAGAACCACCCGTCGAGAGAATGTCCACAGACCCCGTGGCGACAATCGTATACTTGAACGTCCCCGCTGCCGTGGCTGTCATACCCGGGAAAGCGAGAGTTCCGTTCTGCTCATCGACATTGACCATCTGGTCGGAAATGAGAGCGCCATTCTCGTCATAGAGAGCATAGGAACGGTTAACAATCATGTGCTGCCAATCGAAATCGGCACCAGAGATTCGGACCTCGTAGCTCTCGCCGACGCATATTGTCAGCTCAGAGCCACCCCAACCACTCTTGGCGATTGAGGGCGTGATGTCGGCCGGCTCAGCCACCTCGGTGACAACGACACCATCGTCGATGACAGTGGAGCATGCGCTACCCTCGACTTGGGGGATAGAGACCTCGACATAATACTCACCCTTTGACACACCACTGAAGAGTATTTGAGCGCCCGACGCATCGCCGATAACCGTCTGCACGGCGGCCGATGCCGCACCTTTCTTCTTCAGCTCATACTTGTAGCCCTCTTGCTGCCCATCAAGAACTATCGTGGCGGCATTGGGGTCGTCGTAGCAATAATATCCATCGTTGACGGCGTGGAGCTTGAACGCCATGGGGCGGTCGAACACCGTCTTTGTGACAGTATTGGCCATCGGCTGACGGCATCCGCTGAACTCACAGACTACGGAGTAGACATATGCGCCAGCGACGAGCGGCTCGCTGTCCACAAAGTGGATCTCGCCACGCTGAACGTCGGAAACCTTGCGGTCTACCTCGACGCCATCGCGCATGAGAATGTAGACATGGTCGAACTCACTGCTGAAATCAGACCCCGAAAGGAAAATATCCAAAGCCGTGGAGTTGTCGGCACAGACATTCCCATTGCCAGGATTGATCCGAACCTCGAACGCGGACGTCGTGGGCAAATCGACAGTAAGCGTCCCTGCCAGCAACTTGTCGCACACCCAGTCGCCATTCAGCCTCTTGGAACGAGCCACCACATTGATGACACCGTTTGGCACAGCACCATAGGTTGCCACAACAATATCGTAGACAGGCATGACAAGGTCGCCACCGTTTCCGTCAACACCCGGGCCAAGGACAGTCCCGTCCTCCATCTGCAACCAATAGGAGTCGCTCAAGCTGGTATTGTGGACAGTCCACGTGAACGCAGAGCTTTGGACAATAGCGCAATCGATTGCCCTAACATCGTCAGCAGACGCCGGAGCAGGCGACTTGACCTCCTCGACAACAACCGTATTGGCCATCGGGAAGAGCTGACCGGCCAAAGCCTCGTAGTATGCCTTGACCGTGAACTCCTCAGGATTGAGGTTCATCGGGTCCGCGAGACGGACTGGCGACCACGCAACCTCCTTGCCCTCCTCTGCCAAGATGGGAGCCAAATCGGCACGACCATCGACAACATAGGTGACGCCAACTTGCGGGTCGACAACCGAAATCTTCACGCCCTCATCGTCGGAGCAGTAGAAATCGGAGGACGCGACGATATTCTTAGCCGCAATGCCGTCCAAAACCTCAACGCGCCTCTCAAGCACAATGGAGCAACCGAAATCGTTGTAGACGACGACCTTGACAAAGGTCGTTCCCTCACTGACAACGTTGAGGCTACCGTCGAGAGTATTGGCTGCCCCCTCTTGCACAAGCGCGCCATTGATGAAGAACTTGTAGTCGGCGTAGCCCGGCGTCACATCGACGGGAACCTGCGAGCCGGCAATGACAAGCGGCGCAGGCGTACCGTTGATAAACTCAGCCTCGGGCTTATTGTAGACATTGACCACGACGCGGCCAACCTCCTCACAAGAGCCAACGGCAAAACTGACCGTGAAAGTATAGGTGGAGAAATCGGCATTGGGGCCACCCGCCACATAGTTCAGGGAGAGGGGCACAGTGGCAGAAAGACCTGCGAAAGTCCTCTCAGCAAAATCGGCCGTGACATCGACCCCATCGCGCTCAACCGCAAGCAGAGCGAAATTCTCAGCCCCGGCAAGCGTCAGAGTGTCAGACTCCTCCTCGCAAATTGAGTACTGCCAGAAGAGACTCCCCGACGCATCGGGCGCAACAGCGCCATTCTCGCCACTCAAAGAGACAGACGGCTTCGGCGCCTCCAAAACCTTGACAGTGACACTCAGATGGCAACCATTCCGACCAAAATCGGGAACAGCGAGCAACTCATAGTCGCCCTTGGCGGACATCGGGAACGTGAAAGACGTGGCCGAGAAATCGTCCGCCGAGACGAGAACGCCATCGAGGAAGAAATTGTAGCCCTTGACGTAATTGGGTTCGCTAGTGTAGGGCGTGACGACAAGAGAGTCGTCCTCGCATACCGTGGCGATTCCCGTGGCAGCATCGAGGACATCGACATTCGCGCCATTAACAGCCGTGGCGTAGACCCTCTCGAACTTGCGGAACATCCAGTCGTCGGACGCAACCTCGCAAGCATCGTCGCTGACGGCAAAGCTCAACTTATGGAAGTCCGCCGACGGGTCGATGTTGAAAATCAAGACCGTCGTGCCGGGCCTGCCAGCCTCACCGGCAACGTAGGAGACGTTGATGCGGTCGGTGGCAAGGACATCGGAGAACGTAGCCTCTAGGAGACCCTTGCGGTATGTGGCGACGCGCACGCCGTCGTAGACAACAGTCACGACATCGCCAGTGACGTCGAAGCCGAAATCGTCTTCGTAGCAAATCTCAAACTTGGCGGTATCTGCCACATCGTCGGAGACGGGGAGGAAATTGTCCTTCAACTTCTCGCTAGGTTGCGGCTTGTCGTGGTAGGAGAAGAGCTTGGTGAACGACGGGTAGACGCCTCCAAGACTTGTCTTGCAACCCGTGACGGGATTGTAGACATCGACAACAAGCTCAACCTGACCATCGGTCTTGGGATGGCTCTTCGTCACCTGGGCAAAAGTACGATCGGCGGGGTCAGACCACTCGGTGCCACCGATGGTCAGCGTATACTCCCACATCTGAGCCTCCGTATCGACACCCTCGCCAACAGAAAGTTTGACATCGTAGGTATAGTCAACATCGGCGCAGAGGTCGGTCGTCGAATACTCCTTAACACCGTCGGAGACCACAACATCGACAATCTCCCACTGGTCGATCTTGAACTCAACCTCGCCTGTGCGCACAACGCAATCGTTCTCGTCGGTCACGACAGCATAGAGCCTTATAACCCTCTCGGAACCAGAATAGGAGAAAGAGCCAGTGTGTGTCAGAGCATCGACGGCGTCGTACTCCTTCAGCTTTTGGTCGCCCTCGTCCCCGACAAGGAACAACTCGTAGGACTTAATCTTGCTGAGCTTGAACGACGGCTCGACCCCATCGGGCATGACCGACTCGACAGAGAAACTGATGTCCGAACCCTTGCAGAAAGACCTGTCGGGCTCCGCATTACCGAGCACGGGCTTGAAAGCACCATTGAACAAGACCGTGATGGGGTCGGTGACACATGTGTTACCCCGCTCGTTCATTATGACCTCGGAAGTCACCTTGTCACCATCCTTGAGCGAAATCTCCAGGTGGTCGGCAAGGCGGAACACATTCGACGAGTAGTCGCCATCGGCATTAACAACCGCTACGCCATTGACATAGAACTGGAAGTGCTTCTCCCATGCCGGGTTGATATTGTCGGTCTTGACCTCAAACTCCACCTCCGCATCGAGACAGAGGGGCATGACCGGATTGGAGACAAGTACCGGCTCGGGCATGACATAGAAGTTCTGAGCCGGCGAAGCGACGCAAACCAAAGCGTCGTCGGCACGAGAAGCCAACTTGTAGGAGAAAGTCCCCTCCAACGTATAGGCGACATCGGACGCGGCCATTACAGGCGAGACCTGCTGCGGCTCAAAACGGACGACAGCCTTGCCCGACGAGATGTCTATTGCCGGCAGATTGTAGCTATAGCCATAGTTGGTGACCACCCCGGCGAAAGAGACATCCTCCAAACGCGAGAAGAAATCGGCGTGACCATTGGCGTCGAACACCTCCAACTCAATCTCCACAACACCGTTCTCGCAGAAGAAGCGATTGGGGACGGGGGTGTAGGCAACACTGACATCGTAGCGGACGAGACGCACCGCCTGCTCGGAGAAGCAGTTGGAGTCCTTATCGACGACGCGCACAGTGTAGTCGCCCTCGGACAAAGTGTCGGGTGTGACGAAAACGAGACCCGACCCACTAGACTGCTCCGTCAGCGGCAACTCAACATTGTCCGCATTAAAGAGCCTCAGCGTGTAGTTGGCCTTGTCGGTGACCACACCGAGACGGAACGGACCGACCTGACCGCAAACCTCAGTGCCCAACACCTCGGTGATGACCGGCGGCGTGGAGACTATCGCCGAATGCAAATCGGGAAGAACCGACTCACACCCGTATATATCTGTGGCATAGAGCTCAACATCGACATAATCCTGCCCGTCGGGAATCGCAATGTCCGCAATGGGATAGCGCAGCTCAACATCGGGCGACAGCTTGGAGACCACAATGTCGGTCTTTCCCTTTATGACCCAACGATAGGAAGCGTAGTCGTCCGCCGTCTTCAAAACCAGATCGCCGTCGGTGCAATAAATGTCGAGCTCATTGCCGGGCTCAATCTTGGGGGCGGGCAACGCATGAACCGTCAGCCTCACAACCCTGGAGAACTCGCAAGCAGCATCGTTGTCGGTCTTGGCGACAAGCTCGTACTCACCCGAATCGCCGACGCCAAGCCCAGACTTGGAGAACGACGTAGAAATCTGCCCCACGATGTTTGCACCCTCATATTTCCACTGATATGTGTAGTGAATGGGGTGACCCTCGGCATCGACAGTCGGCAACTCGCCCACCATGGCGAGACTCATGTCCTCACCCTCGCAGTAGTCCACCTCTATCGCGCCGTCGGCAGCGACCGTCTCGACCTTGCCGTCTTTGTTGGCGAGAGTGAAACGCGGGACATCGACAAGAGTGAAGCTAAGGTCCTTGCGCATGGGGCAGCTAATAGAAACCACATCGACAAGGTCTTGAATCTCATAGTAGAGCGGCAACATGGAACGCGAGAGACCGCCGTTGTACGTGAGATTGGCGTGCATGCCGTGCGCCACTTGCGACTGCGCAAGCTCAGTCCCGTCGCTGGCGAAGAGGACCACACGGAGCTTGGCATCGGCCAGATTGGAATGCGAGACCAAATCGTGCGACTTGACGTTCTTGACAGTCAAAACGAACTCGTCGTTCTCGCACAGGCTAGAGGCAATCTGCGACGCCCCGGTAGGCTTGCCGTGCACAGTGACATCGAACTTGACAGAGTTCTGCGACAAGCAGTGGTCGGCATAGCGCGCCCAGACCTCATAGGAGTATGTGACAGTCTCGGAAACCGTCAGGGTCTCGGCAAATAGACCCGAAGCGTCAATCACGCCACCTGTCACAGGCGACTCCATCGGGTCGCTAGACGTCCGATTGTATAGATAGGTGACTTCGGCTTTATCGCCAGCGACACCCACGGCGAACGACACCTCATCTCCCGAACAGACATCGGCCTTGGGAGCGGACAAAGTGACAACCTCGGGGTTGTCTCCCTTGCGCACCTTGACTACGTTAGACTTGTCGGCAGAGAAACAACCGTATTTGGACTCCGCACGGACATAGAGGAATATCGTCTCCGTAGGAGTTGGAATCTTGGCCGTGGCAGAACCCATGGCCACGGCGACCTCAGCGTCGTCGGCCATATCGGCGTCAACCTCGCCGTCGCTCTGCACATACCAATGGTAGACATAATCTGACGCAGGCGAACTAACATTGAGGTTGAGCATATTGCCGCTCTCCTCCGGTTGGCAAACGAAATAGAGCGGATCGACGGCCACAGGGGCGTCGGGCAACGGCTCAATAGTGACCATCGCAACACTGCTCAACTCCGACTCACACTTAGGATAGGTCTCGCGCACCACCTTGACATAGAGCGTGGTCGTGGCTTTGGGCACATACGATATGGAGGAGCCGGAGACAGCATAGTCGGCCCCATCGACAACCTCGTTAGTGCCGGCAGCGTCGGTATACCAATGGTAGGAATAGGAGACACCCCCTGTGGTGGGATAGGCCGCCACATTGGCCACGGAGATTGTCACCTCCTCATCAGACCCGGTGCAAACATGCACATCGTCCTTGTCCGTCAGAGGCTTAGCCAAAGAGGGAATCACAGTGACCGTGGTCGAGACCTCTTCGGAGAGGCAGGAGTTGTAGGCGCTAGTGGACGTGATGGTGGCAGTGAAAGTGACACTAGCCTCCGTCCACGTCTTGCCATCGACTAAATATTCACCGCCAACGTGCTGGACAACCTTATCGGCCGAGGAGCTGGTGAACGCGTACTCACTAGCGAACTCAACCTTGCTGCTGGCGTCCGACGCCAAATCGTTGAGCGGGGTCAGAGTGAAAATCACCTTGTCGTCAGAACCTTGGCAGACAACATCGGGCGCAACAGAGAGCGTGAACTGCGGCTTGGGGAAGACCGTGACAGTGACCGGCACGGGCTTGCTCACGCACCCCTTGCCGTCGGTCACCTTAACGTTGAAGACATTCTCCGTCTCGGTGGGGACGACCTTCACAGTCTGCGTCGTCTGCCCCTTGACGCCGTAGTCCAACCACTCGTAGGCGACAAAAGTCTCATTTACTTTCAGCTCAACCTCCTCGCCGGGGCAGACAACATTGGGAGTTGCCGAAACTGTCGGCACGGGCAACTCGTTGACGGTTATAGTGACCGTATTGGAGACAGGCGACACACAACCCGTCTTCGTATTGAAAGCGTAGGCATAGAACTCCGAGCTTGCATCGATTTTGGCGACAGCAGTGGACGAGCTGAACCTCCCATCGGCACTTCCCTCCGTCAGGAACGGCGTAGCCTCACCTTGCTTCCTGGCATAGAAAACATACTTGACGTCTGAATCTGCAGACGGGTTTGTCACGCTGAAAGTGAACGGCTTATCGTCGTCGCGGCAAAACTCGGCAATGTCGCACACAATCTGCGGCGCCACAAGCGTAGGCTCAACAGCAACCGTAGCCTCGAAAGAGGCGGATACGCAAACACCGTCGCCAATCTTGAACGACAAAGTGACCGGCTGATCCCACACGGCCTTGCCGCAAGTGTAGTGCGCCTCGTCAACCTTGACCCAATCGGCCACACTGCCGTGGGAGACAGAGACAAGCTCGCTCGTCCACGGATTGGCGGAGTTGTGCAAAGTCGGGGCAGTGAGCGTCACCGTGGCAGTGCCGCCCTCCCCCTCACAGAAAGCGGAACGAGTGACGGTGCCGAAGACCGGCATGGTTACCTCGTTGGAGCCGTCCTCGCCTTGATATGCCACCGAAGCGGAACCTACAGGCTTGACATGCACAGCCACATTGACAGTCGCAACCTCGGAAGTACAATTCGTCTCAACCTGCGTAGCCGTCACGTAGTAGACAGCCGACTGGTCGAGCGTCTTCGTCGTATAGGAGACGCTGGCGGAATTCTGCTCAGCGTCCGAATTGCCATAGAAACGGTAGGTATAGGTCTTGCCGGCCTCTGCCAACGGAGCCACCACCGTCAGCGTTGCCTTGTCGCCTTGACAGACCTCGGCGATAGGCGCAAGAGAGGGTGCCTCAGTTTTGTTAACTACAATCGTGAACGGCCCGGCGAAAGCTGACTTGCAGGCGGTGGGGTTGTTGGAATCCACAGCGCGAACCCAAATATACGTAGTCGTCTCCAAAAGCGAGCCGTCGATGGTGAAAGTGCCAGGATTCCACGAGAAAGTACCCGTGGGAGCGGCATCGACAGCAGGCTGAGCATCGCTGAAGAAATACTCATAGGTGTAGCCACGCTGACGGCTTTGCACTCTGAAGACAAAATTCTCCTTCTGATGATAGCACACCTCGTTGTCTGCCGGCGTCTGCACAATGGGTGCGGCAGGAATGGGATTGACCTTGAGAGTGAGCGAATTGAGGAAGACGACATCGCACCCCTTGTCGGTGGTTGCCGACATGGAGGCACTGCCGAAGACCACACTGCCGGCCTTAACATCGCCCTCAAGCACAATCGTAGCATCGTCGAAAGAGGAGACCGTGAAACCATCGACAGTCAGCGTCGACCAATCGATTGAACCGAACTCGTCGGGGTTCGTCACCTCATAGTCAATCTCTACGCTCACCCTACCCTCGCAAACCTCATTCTCGGAAAGCGATATGAAATTGACCCTCGCCTTGCGGTCGACAGTGATTGTCACCTCGGCGTAGTCTTGCGTCACGCAACCAGTGGTCGTGTTCGTCGGGCGGAAACGGTAGGTCGTCGTGCGGTCGGGCGAAACAGTATATGTCCACGAATAACCGCTGCCCGTATCCTTGCCCTTGGCAGAAGAGTTGTCGGCGGCATTGACAAACTCGTGATCGAAAACATTCGCGATGCCAAGATGATTTGCCACAGAGGCGTTTGTGACAGAGCCACGGAGCGTCACCGACCCGCCCTCGCATATTGTCTCATCTTGCTCAAAATCGAACGTGGGCACGGCATCGACAAAAATCTCCATGGATTGCGTGGTGGAACACACGTGGCCATCGGCAAACGTGTAGGACACCGTGACGACAACCACATGCTGACCAACGGCAGTGGAGTAGTCGGTAGTCCACGTGTAGCTCTCTGCCGCCGTGACCGGCGCACCGTCGATTGTCCACGAATAGGAGAAATCGGTCGCTGTGGCCGCCTTACCACCCTCCGTCAGAGAAGCATCGACACCAAGGACGATGTCGTCGCCTTGGCATAAGTGACGCCCAGCCGCCGCAGGCAACATTGTCAGAGCCGGCACGGGATAGGCAGTGAAGCGAAGCACGGCGTCGGTGTCGCAAGCGAGGCTAGTGTCGTCGGTCACATTCACCTTATACTCATAGGTGGTGACATCCTTCACATCGGACACAGTAACATTCGTCGCAAAAAGGTTCGACGAAAGACCCGCCACCTTAACAGTAGAAACCTCGGGAGCTGGGGCTGAGCCAACAGGCTCAAAGTGGAACGCAAGTTCACGAGAATCGTTGGACTTCAACTCCACGGTCACCCTGCCCTGATCGGAACAAGCCTTGACACCATCTTGAATGGTGAAGTCGGGGAGCGGATTGATTGTCACAACAGCCTCCTCGGCAGAAGTGGAGAACTGGCTGGGCGTCAGAATCGAACCGTCGTAGTCGAGGACGTAGCCGCAAGAGCTGTCGTCCGTGGCATAGACGCGGAAGAGTACATCGCCGACATAGGCAGTAACCCGGTTGTCCGCAAAGAGACCTTTGAGAACCGCATCGTCATAGACATCTTGGGTCAAGAGCGAACCGCCGTCGACCTTGAACACACTCCAATGGTAGGTGACCTTGGGGACGGGCTGCGAGAGCGCAGTGTAGAAACCGCCATGCTCATCGACAACCTTTGCCGTCACCTCCAACTTCGAGGCGTCGGCATTGAGACAGTAGGCGTCGGGGTTCGGCACAACCGAAGCTACCTGCGGCTGAGGCAGGGCAACAATCTTGACCTCCTGCGGGTGGGAATAGCAACCGGTCTGCTCGTTCTTGACGCGCACATAGAAAGTATAGCTGTCCTTCTCGACCTTTTTGAGACCGAACCAGGCGTACGCCCCCTCGTGGCCATTGATGTCGAGACGGTTGTAGTTCGTATTGTCATCGCCCTCGGCGACAGGCCTGTCCTTCTCCCCCACAAGGTTGATTACCTCCGTCGCCTTTTGGGTGCAAGCCGCATCGGTGAAGACCTCGTAGGTCATGCCGAGGCCAGTGGTATACTCCGGCATTATGGAGCGGTCGTAGAGGAAAGCGCGGAACGACGCCTTTTGCCCCTTGCAGACATAGACCTCGTCAATAGGGTCGAGAATTGGCAACTTGTGCACCACGAGCGACCCCTCGTTGGGGATGGGGCAATAGAAAACCTGGCCGTCAATCTCGTAGGTATTAGCAAGTTGGAACTTGATGAACTTGTCTTGCGGGCCAAGGTCGTCGCCGAAACGATATGTGATAGACTTGTAGACCGTCTTAACAGTATCGGTCGGGTCTGACCACTGCACATTGCCGCTGCGCAAGTAGTCGGTGGTGTTGAGGTCGGAATAGGAAATCTGGTCGTCGGACCAGAACCAACGATAGGCGTAGTCGGCGGCCTTGTCGCCCACAGGAAGAGCGGAGACCACGGCGGCAACCTCGACATCGTCCTCCTCGCACGCCTCGGCGGGCAGAAGAATCTCGGACTTGGCGGAGACCTGCCGCACATTGATGGTGAAAGTCTTGACCGTCGGGCAAGCATCGCCCAAGCCGATGCCGTTGCCGCAGGCATCGCCGTTGATGTCCACAGCGGCCCTGGAGTGGCCATTGGGATCGATGAACTCACAGGTCACACGATATTTCGCCGTCTCGGTGAGGTTCTCGAAATCGTAGTACTCACCATCATAATAGATGCTCTCGTCGACAAGCGTCTCGGCCACAGACTCGTCGTCGTTGAGCCGCTCGAGCGTCCACCGGACCTCACCCGTCGTGCAACCCCTCTTGCCGCCGCCGTCGCCAAAATCTTGCTCGAACGTCGGAGTGTAGCGCACATCGTCGCCATAGCAAGCAGTGAAGACATCGGCATCGGACTTCTGCGCACTCGAAGTCAAGTTCTTGAACGCATGGGTGAGCTCGAGGGGAGTGAAGTAGTAAAGGCAGTACAAATCGGCAAAGGAGACATCACAACCGGTCTCCGTCGCTCCATTTGCCAAAAGACTAATTCCGGGTAGCAACCACGTGTAACCCGAAGTGGTGTAGGACGTTATATCTGTGTCAGTATACGTGTCGGAGTCATCTAGAATATAACTCGTTTTTCGGCCCCAAGAGTCAGCTGTCCGCTCCCAACGGAATACAGCTGAATACTTATTGCCAAGGTATGACTCACGTTGCGAATCACCATCACGGTATGGGTAGACATCGTTTGCGATTTTCAAAGTCACATCTCCCGAACCTGGACACGGCGAGACGAAATAGCTACGGCCGAAATCGCAGTAGGTACTAGGATCAGGACTAAGGTCAACCTGCCTATCATAGGCACCAATAGCGTCAAAGTAGATATTTATCACCTCGGTTGGAACACCTGTCATGGTCATAGACATATACATGCGAACCTTGTAGGTGAAGCCCAAAACATCGTTTTGAAGCCACATGGAATAGATAGTCAAATCCCTCAACTGGGTTCTATTTCCGACGGCAGACGCCCCAGAACCGCCATAAATCTGACCACTATCAAAGTCATAGGCCACAACAACGCCTTTAACAGTACTTGGGCCAATCTTACTCCCCGGCGAAACACCATCGCCGCCAACATAGGAGTTGGAGATGCTATCAATGACCGTCTCCACACCATCCTTATCGACACGGCACAAGACAATGGATTGCGGCCTAACAGCACGCCTCAAGCTCGGAAAGATACTCTCACCCTTTACCAAAGGATCCACCTTTCCATTGTACATTTCAATAACGGCCACCCCATCTCTTTTACTACAGATGGCCCCCCCGTTTTGCGCAACAGTATTGTAGACGACCGTTGTCGGCGCTGAAGCCTGCGCAAGGGCATCGACGGCGGCGGCGCACAACGACAAAAGAGCGGTGAGCGTAGCTAAAGCCTTCCTTATATCCTTGAACAATGTATTAGTCCCCATAATGTTATGAAGAATTACATTTGACATAGTAATCACTTTAATATGCAAATATAACCAAAAACAAGCACGAGGTGGGATAGATTGCGGATAAAAATGCGGCATTCGTGAATTTTATTCTACAGCACTACAAAAATACTCTACACGAGAACTACGGTAGTAAATGAGAGGAACGCCGACCAAACCCGCCCACGCGACAGACGGCGACAACCAAAGAGCCGCCCGACAAGACGGGAGACAGGCGCGACAGCGCATTATAGGCAGAACTTTTGTAAATTCACGGCATGAGATATAAGAAAGTGACGGTGCGCCTCAGCCCCATGGACGAGACGGCCAGCGCCCTGGTCCAAATGGAGCTTGGGGAGAGGGGCTTCGAGGCTTTCGTGGACAACGAGACGGGCTTTGAGGGCTACATCCAGACACAGGATTTCGACGACGCGACGATGGCCGGCGTGGAGACAGGCGTGGAGGGCGTGACGATGGAGTGGGAAGCCGAAGACGCCCCCGACGCGGACTGGAACGAAGAGTGGGAGCGGGAGAGCTTCACCCCCATAGACATAGACGGCCGGCTGACGATAAGGGCGCCCGGACACCCGCGCGGCCCGCAAGGCGCCGTGGAAGTCCTGATAGACCCACGGATGGCATTCGGAAGCGGGCATCACGAGACAACGCGGATGATAGTGCGGTGGCTCCTGGACAACGACCTGCGTGGCAAGAGCGTGGTGGACATGGGCTGCGGCACGGGAGTCCTGGGCATAGCGGCGAAAAAGCTCGGCGCGGGACGCGTCACAGCCGTGGACATAGACGAGTGGTCGGTCCGCAACGCCGAGAGCAACGCGCGGCTGAACGGCACCGAAATGGAAGTGAGGCAGGGCGACGCCGCGACACCCGCGGACGAAGAGGGCGGGAGCGACATAGTCCTGGCAAACATAAACCGCAACGTCCTCCTCGCGGGCATACCGCTCTTCGCGAAGAGCATCAAGCAGGGGGGCGCGCTGGTCATGAGCGGATTCCTGTGCGACGACGTGGAGGCACTGCGGCACTGCTGCGCCGCAAACGGCCTCACGATGGAGGGCACGGCGGAAGAGGGCGAATGGCGAATGGCATGGTGCCGCAAAAACTGAGAACGGAAAAAGGAGATGAAAAGAGACTCAATATGGAAACTGGCGGGCATGGCCGCCATAGCCACCGCCGCGATGCTCGCCACGACGCACATGGCGACGGGCAGCCGCCAAGACGACGGATTCAGCACAGACTACGCCGCCTTTACGGAAGAGCTGAGCGCCATCTTCATGCAGAGCACCGACAAGAAGAGGTCTGAGAGCGTCGTGGCCGAACTGCGGCAGTTCATGCAGAGCGGCGACACCAAGATGGCCGACCTGCTGATTGAGACGAGCAACCGAATCCGCAAGCTGAAAGGGAAAGCCTACCCCGACTACATCACGGCCCTGCACACATTCGAGACGATGAGCGCGACCCCCCGCATAGAGGGCTCGAACTACACCGTATGGCTCAAAGTGCTGGAGGGCAAGAAGAAGCGGCTCAACACACTCAAGACATTCCTGGACCAGACGGCGGCCTACGCCACCAACGGCACGATAAGCTCTACGAGCGCCGTGGCGTGGCGCGTCCCCGACGCCAGCAAAGTGCGCTTTGTCGAGGCCGACGGCGACATAAACTACGAAGTGAGCGAGACGACGCTACGCTGCATGAGCCAGGGCGACAGCATCGACGTGGAGCGGACGAGCGGCACCCTGTATGGGAAGACTAAGAAGTGGCTCGGCGACCACGGCCTCATCACGTGGGAGCGCACGGGCCTAGACCCGGAGAAAGTGCGCGCCACGTTCGGCTACTACAGCATAGACACAAAGACGAACCAGGTGGAAGTCGGCGAGTGCGAATTCGTCAACCTCAACTACTTCGCCGAGAAGCTGACTGGCAAAGTGACCTACAAGTGCCTCAACCGCAAGACGCAGTATGGCCTCCGCTACCCCCGTTTCGAGACGAGCGAGGGTCAGCGCATGGAGATCAAGGAGCTGTTCAAGAACGTTGGCTACAAAGGCGGCTTCACGCAGACGGGCACGTCGTTCGTGGGCAGCGGCAGCGTATGGCTCCCCGCCGAAGTGAACATCCACCGCGGCGACACCGTCCTGGCCACGTTCAGCGCGGCGAGCTTCCTGATGACCCCGACGACGGTGGAGAGCACGAAGACGGCCGTGGACATAACCCTGGGCACGGAGTCGATGACACACCCCGGCCTGCGCTTCCGCTTCGACGACAAGAAGAGGCAGGTGGAGCTGACGCGCGGCAACAACGGCACGGAGCGGGCGAAATATCGCGACTCATACCACAAAGTGAACCTCGACGCGGAACTCATCCAGTGGGACATCGACGGCTCGCACCTCTTCATGACCCAGTTGGCGGGCTCCCCGATGAACCGCGCCTACGTCGAGAGCCAGGCCTACTACGCCGACGACGACTTCAACCGTCTGTGGGGCATGGCGGACACCCACCCCTTTCAGACGATAGCCGACTTCGTTCGCTACAACGGTGGCGGCGGCTTCCCCGTGCGCGACTTCGCCGACTTCAACAACATGACGCACCTGCAGGCTCAGCAGCTGCTCCTCTCTCTCTCTTATGACGGCTTCGTGGACTACTACGTGGAGCGCGACGTGTGCCGCGCCACGGACCGCCTCTACGACTACCTGAAATTCAGCCTGGGCAAGAAAGACTACGACGAGATGCGCTTCCTCTCCGTGGACTCCCAGGCCGCCGAGCCCAACGGCTACATAGACCTCAACACGTTGGACATCAACATGCGGAAAGTGTATGGCGTGCAAATCTCCGACGTCGACAACCTCAACATATACCTCAAGCCCACGGACGGCAACCTGACGCTGAAGCGCAACCGCGACATCGAATATGACGGCATCGTGACCGTCGGGCAGGTGACTGCCATAGGCCGCCACTTCTTCTTCGACTATGACAACTTCCAGATCCGCATGGACAGCATAGACGAGATGAGCATGAGGATGGTGGACTCCACCAAGATGGACCGCCAAGGGCGCTACCTCACCCCGACTGTGGGCAACACACTGAACGACCTGTCGGGCATAGTCCAGCTGAACGAGCCCGACAACAAGTCGGGCAAGATGAAACTGCCCGGCTACCCCCGCCTGTCGTCGACCAAGCCCGCCAAGATATATTACGACAAAAACCGCCTTACCGGCGAGGACGGGCGTGTCAACATATATGACAAAGAGCGGTTCTACTTCCTTGTCGACACCTTCACCTTTGAAGACATCAACAGCATCTCGAACAGCAACCTGCCCCTCAACGGCGTCTTGACCAGCAACATATTCCCCGACATCCGCCACCCGCTGCGCATCCGCGAGGACTACTCGCTGGGATTCACCGTCGAGACGCCCGCCGAGGGCTACCCCATC
Source organism: uncultured Marinilabiliaceae bacterium (assembly GCA_964534235.1). Lineage (GTDB taxonomy): Bacteria > Bacteroidota > Bacteroidia > Bacteroidales > Marinilabiliaceae > W3P20-009. The sequence goes on along the minus strand of CAZHOT010000006.1, from coordinate 133,830 downwards.
TATGGCGACAAAGCCCGATTCTACAAGACCATAGACCTGAGCAACCAGGGCCTGCGCGGCATAGGCGAGCTGACCTACTCGGCCAGCAAAGCCCGCAGCTACGCCCAGCCCGACTCCGAGGGGCGTCTGACGGGCTACGGCCGCGACGACTACTTCCGCTTCTTCCTGGACCACACCGAGGGCAACGCCCGCCAGTTCGACGTGAAGAAAAGCACCACGGCGCCGACATTCCCCGGCGTGGAGCTTGGCGAGGGGCAGTCGACGCGCGACGCCAACAACATCCCCCAGCCCGGCAAGACGCAGCTGAAACTCTTGCCTGCCGAGGACAAACTGGACGCCCGCAACATGGTAGGCAAATTCCAGATGTTCCCCAAGAAGAGCGGCGACGGCTACGAATGCGAGATGGACGGCAAGCTGACCGTGACCCCTGGCGGCCTGCTGGGCGTTGGCCGCAACGACATGATGGGGACATCGCTGGAGGGCCGCCGCATCTCGTTCACCGACCACGTGATAAAGGCCGACACCTCGTATTTCGCCTCGTACACCTACGAGAACGAGGAGCGCATCCTCCAGAGCGGCGAGCTTCGCCGCGACATCGTAGACAAGCGGGACCGCCGAATCTACGGCCGCATCTCGGCACAGACCCGCGGCCGCTTCGTGAACAACGCCATACGCGAAGACTCGGTGATGAACAAAATATCCCGCGAAGACAAAAGCGTGGGCCGCGAGCTAGTGAACCGCAGCATGGAGTCGATAATCGACTTCGACAAGCGCGAGGGCTACTTCCAATTCATTGCCGAGGGCGGCAACGAGAAAGAGTTCAGCACCATAAAGTATAAGACAATGGTGAAGAACTACACATGGGACTTGGAGCGCAACATCGAGACGATAGGCACCAAAGGCAGCTCCGGCAACCGCTTCGTATGCACCAAAGAGCGCGGCGACTCGCTCCAGTTCCTGGTCCCCGTGGCCATCTTCGACCGCAACACAAACGTCTTGCAGTGCGAGGAGGTGAAATTCATCGACGTGGCCGACGCCCGCGTGAACCTCAAAGCCGGCGACCTGGTGACGATTCGCAAAAACGCCGCCATGGACGAGCTGAAAGACACCAAGGTGGACGTGGCCACAGACAGCACGCGCCACGAGTTCGCCAAAGCGAACATCACCATCGGTGGGGCCAAAGAGTATAAAGGCTTCGGCGAATACACATTCGTGGACAACGAGGGCGGGCAGAACGTGATCTTCATGGGCGACATCCACACCGACGACGCCGTGACCGTGGCCAGAGGCAACGTGCCGGACGACATGCCCCTGGACAAGCACTTCCTCTTCAAGGGCGACACGGAGGTGCGCGGCAACCGCCAACTGCTCAACTTCGACGGCGGCGCCAAGATGCGCCACACGGCCCAGCACGGGCCTCGGGGCTACATCCGCTTCACCTCGATTGTCAACCCGGCCCGTGTGCGAATCCCGGTAGGCGCGAGGTCGTTCGGCACGACGCAGGGCACAAGCAAGGAGAAAGCCGACGAGATATACCACTCGTTCCGCATAGCCAAAGACTCCACGCACATCTACTCGACGATGCTCGAACACTACAAGCTGTCGTCGGACTTGGAGATGGTGGAGGCCCCGGAGGGCTACTTGTATCACAACAACATCTTCGACCGTTTCGAGATAAACTCGCCGGCGAAGATAGCCAACCCCGACACGACGGGGACATTCCTCTATTTCATGCCGGAGCAGGACGCCATCGAGGCCTTTGGGCGCATAGACCTGCGCGCGTTCCTGACCAAGACCCCCACGGGGTCGTTCGACATACGCTCGGCCGGAACGATTAGGGACGACCGCAGCAAGAACCTCATAACCACAGACTTGTTCACCGAGATGGACTTCTTCATCGGCCCTGAGGTGGCGACGATGATATATGAGGATATCTTGAACAGCAAAGCCCCCAAGTGCGACTCGACATCGTACCGCTACGAGCGCCGCCTGGCCGAACTCTATGACACCCTGTCGATAAGCGGCATCCGCAACGAGCTGGAGGCGGGCCTGGACCCGCAGACCAACATGCTGCCGTCGTTCGGCCCGGTGTTCGGCATGGACGGCATGAACTTCACGTGGAGCACGGGCAAGAAGAGCTACGTATGCGACACGACGGTGAACCTGATGATGATGCACTACCGCAAGGTGTACCGCAAGGTGAAAGTGCAGTGCGAAATCTTGGTCCGCAAGAACAACGGCAGCCGCGTCCGCATGCTGCTGAAGCCCGACGCCGACACATGGTATTACATAGACTTCCGCGGCTCGGGCCGCGGCTACAACAGGCTGAACCTGCTGTCGTCGAACCCCGAGCTGTCGCAGACGGTGTTGGCCATAGACATGAAAGAGCGCCGCGACAGGTCGCGCAACATGGAGTATTCCATCGCCCCGGAGAGCTATTACGAGAAGTTCCTGGAGAACTTCGGGCTAGACAGAATTCCCGACGACGCATATGCCGAGGCTGAGGCCGAGGACATCATGGATGGCGTGGCGAGTGAGGAATTAATAATTGATAATTAATAATTAATAATTAGCGATGGGCTGTGGGCGTCCGCACATGCAAATGCCGGTGTCAAAGGCTGATGCTGATGTCAAATGTCAAGCAAATGCAAAACGCAGACGCAAATGACAAACGCCGGCTCAAATGACGACGTAAACGTCAATGCCGACGCATATGCCGATGCATATGTAGACGCAGACGCAAACACCTAGGGCTCACGCCCTAGGCTGTCTTATATCGCCGCTTCGCACACTTCGTAGCCTTTGGGGCTTTGATGCCCCGGGGGGGGATGGGCGGTCGGTTGTCAATTGTTCATTGCCAATTGTCAATTTAACTCACGCCCTGTCCTATGTCGCCCTTACTGGGCTTTATGGCTCCGCACGACATTTTACCCAAACCGTGAGAAGAATGGCGGAACATGAGGAAGAAGTTAAGAGAGCAAAAACGCGGACGGACGCACAGTTTGTGCGTCCGTCCGGCGTTTTTTTTAGAGCCGTAGAGACATTCTATGGTGTCGGCGCGGGGCGCTCCCGGATGGCGAAGCGCGCAACGGTGGGGGTGCGGACACCGGGCTTGAGCTCACCGCCAACGAGGAGGAGGTTCTCGCCGTCGGCCACAAGAGCGGCCCCGGCGCGCGCGGCGAGAGGCGACTCTGCCACCTGCCTCCACTCGGCGCGGCGGACGTCGTAGACCAAGATTCGGCGGTTGAACCGATACCACTCGGCGGGATGAGCTAGATAGTCGGGAGCTTGACTCCGCAAAGCATTGAGGAATATGTCTTTGTCCACGCCTCCGAGGCAGACGACGTAGCGATTGGACAAGACGGCCGCCGCGCCTCCGCCAAGCGACACCTCGTCGCCCCCCTGCCCGACAGGCACAGGCACGGGGACCCACCGCCCCGACTGCGACGAGTAGGCATAGCCGCCGACAGAGAGCGAGGCCTCGACGCCACCCACGGAGGGCGCGAAACCTCCCCAGACGTACAAGGAAGTGCCGCCCCCGGGATCGAGCGTGGCGGCGGCGACGGACTGGAGGCGAGGCTCGCCGGGGAAATCGGGAAGCCGCCTCCACCCGTCGTCCAAATTGTCGAGGTCGAGACACAAGACGCCGTTGGACGGCACACCGGCCCGGTTGCCACCAACAACGAACAAGAGCCGCCCGGCGACAGCGCCCGACATATTGTCTAACGCGACGGGGAGCGACGGCAGGGTCTCCGCCTGGAGCCTGCCCTTGGAGTCGAACGCAAGGCGGAAGACGGCATCGCTAGCCACCTTGCCGTCGGTTCCGCCAATGCACACCAAGCCCTCGGCGGTGGAGACCGACACGCCGTAGGCCAACTCGCGGGGCAGCTCCCCCACCCTGCGCCAAGCGAGGACGGAATCGCCTCCCAGCCCAGCCTCGTAGACATCGCGGTAGAACCTCTTGGCACCACCATCTTTGGCCTCAGCCCCCGGGAAGTTGCAACCGCCCGCCATGACGAGACGGCCGCCCGCAAGCCCCGCGAAACAGGCAGAAACGCCCTTGGCGTAGCCCCTATTGCGCACGGGGAAGCCACGCATGAGGCAGACATCGGCGAGAGCGAGCGGCGACATGGGGACCTCGGCCCGGAAAGTGGACGCGGGGAGACCGTCGGAGTTCACAAGGTTGGACTGCGGCGTGTAGGGTTTCCAGGCGTAGCGGACAAAGCGCGGGGCGCGGACCGCGGGCGATGAGACGCGGAGCAGGCCCTCGCCGACGACCTCCGCCGTCGCCTCGCTGTAGAGACCCTCCTCCTCGGCCACCTCGAAAGTGCTGATTGGCTTTCCGTCACTGCTCCGAAGCCCATCGCCATAGTCGAACTGGACGAAAACGGCCCCGTCGCGCGCCACGGCCGAACGGAAAAGCGGGCCGGAAGGCGTCAGCCACCGATGGCCATACGCGTCGCGCAACGCCCAACGCGCCAACCTCTCGCCGACGGGCTTCTTGTCTCGCGGGTGGACATCGGTGGGGTGCCCAAGGTCGCTGGAGACGGCCATCCCGACACCCTCGACAGAGCGCAACAGACGCAACTCGCTGTCGCGGAACCATCCCCACGACGGACGATTAATCCCGGAGAGCTGAACAAAATAGAACGGCAGAGCGTCGTCGTCCCAATAGTCCCTCCAACTCCCAACGAGCAGGGGGAAGAGCTTCTCGTGCGCCTCGACATTGTGGGCATTGGACTCCCCCTGGTACCATATGACGCCAGCAATGGGGAACTGGCGCAGAGGCTCGATGGCGCACTCGAAGAGGTAGGCGGGCTCGTAGGGGTGGCGCTGGAGCTTCCTGCCGGAGAGCTGGGAGTTGAAAATGGCCCTATTGCGCACCCACTCCTGGATGAAATCGTTCTTGGGCCAACCTCTCATTATGGCGGGGAACTCACGCTCCAGGGCCCGGCGGCTGACCCACGCCTCGGCCGGCGAACCGCCCACGGCGTTGCAGATGAGCCCCACCGGCACCTTGAGACTGTCTTGGAGCATCTTGCCGAAATAGTATGCCACGGCCGAGAACCTCTCGACGGTCTGCGGAGTGCAGACGGCCCACTTGGCCTCCTTGAAATATTGCAAGTGGTTCACCGAGTCGAGCGCCTGGGGCGACCACTTAATCTCGTCGGTGCGCCAGTTCTCCTTCATGTCGAAGAGGCGTATGTCGTCGCACGCCGCATTGGGGATGTCCTGCTCCGCCGTAGCGCAACGACGCATATAGAACTCCATGTTCGACTGCCCCGAACAGAGCCAGACCTCGCCCGCCAAGACATTGGAATAGACCAGCCTCCGCTCCGCAGTGGAGACCACGAGCGAATATCTCGGCCCCGCGGCGAGCGGCAACAGCGTCACGCTCCACCGTCCGTCGTCGGCCGCCTTGGCCACATGGGCCTGCCCTCCGATGGAGACCGTCACGACATCGCCCGCATTGGCCGTGCCTTGAATCTTGAGAGGCCTGTCGCGCTGCAGAACCATGTTGTCGGAGAAAATCATCGGCATACGCAGTCCCCCGAAGTCGCCCGTTATCGCCGAATAGACCGTCCGCGCCATGATGGCCGCCCCCTCCTTGTCGGGGTGCACGGCGTCGTGGAGGACATAGTGGTGGCTGTAGAGAGGCTCGTGGAGGTCTACAAGCCGCACCGCCGCCCGCCTGGCCACGACCTCAATGGCCTCTTGGATTTGGGCATGCCAATCGCGCGTGCCGCTCTCGAAGCGGTGATGCCTGTCGGAGAGTGGCGTGAGGCGGCAAATGATGACCCTACAGGCGGCATTGACGGAGCGCAGGGAGTCGATGAGAGCCAGATAGTCTTGGACGAAAGAGTCCCTGTGGTTTGGCCAGTTGCGCGGGTCGGTGTCGTTGATTCCGAGGTGTATGACGGCAATGTCTCCGGCGAAGTCCATGGCCTGCCGGAACTCCTCGGTCTGCATGTAGGGCCTGTGTCCTTTGCTCAAGAGCGTTGCGCCCGACTTGCCGAAGTTGCCGACCTCGTAGCCCTGCCCCAGGAGGAGCTGCAACTGCGAGGGATAGGACTCCGTCTTGGGGTCTTCGAGCGTATAGCCGAAAGTGATGCTGTTGCCGACACAGGCCACTTTGGTCTTCTTGGGCGCGGCGGCTATGGCCACGCACGCGGCAAGAAGACACAGGCTAGCGAGGAAACTCTTCATTTATCGTCTTTTGTGTATGTTGTTTGACAAACTTTGTTTCGGCGAATAGGTAAGCCCCTCGACGGCCCTCTGCCCGTCGGGCGTGACGAAGACCGCCGTGAACATCCACTTGACGAGCCTCACCTGCGGCGTCTTGAACTTCCCGACGGGGACTTTGAGCAGCACCTTGTTCCACCCCTTGCGCAGCCGCACCGGCGTCGGCGGCCTCGAGACGCAATTCTCGTTGCCCAACGGCGTCTCGTTGTCGCGCACGGAGTGCGTGGCCGTCCATCGCGGCGGCAGAATCTCCCGGTCGTTGAGCCAAATGCGCCCCCCGGCCCAATTCCACTTGCCCTGCGGTGGCGGCAGGTCGGACTCGGAGCGCGAATAGTTCTGAAACTCAATCCACATCCCGACATCCTGCTCCCGTGGCGAGTGGACCCACGTATAGGCGTAGGCGGTATGGTCCTCTTGCGGGTCGGAGTAGAACGCCGGGACTGTCCTCCCCCAAACGTGGCGCAGATAGACCCCCGCGCCGATGGCCTCGCGGGCGCGATATTCCCTGCCCTCGTAGGAGTACGCGTCGCTCAGCCCCTGCTCCGGGGGGAACGAGCGATCGAGGTCTCCGCCGTTGGGGAAAGCGTCGGTGACGGCCCACCGCACATTCGTCTGACGGACATAGGCGAAAGGCTCGCCGCAGAACGTATTGTCGCGGTGCCACAACATCCGCCTCTCGAAGTCGGCAAAGGCGCGAAACTCCTCGCTGTCGTCGGAGACGAGGATTGTCCCGTTCTTGTCGAAATATTCCGTGCCGCCACCCCGCCAAGCCCTCTCGGCCATGGCCAGCACATTGGGATAGAAGTTGTTCTCCAGAAGCACATTGCGCTCGTCGGCAACGAAGCGGTCGTTCCACACCGCCACGACGCACCCCGCCAGGTCGTCGTCGCCCTGTGGACGATTGTAGACGCGGCTGCTGTAGAGCGCAATGATGTCTCCAAAGGTGTCGAAGTGGTTGAGGTAGTGGAAGCGCGAGTCGATGGCGGGGATGCCCGGCTGAGCCTCCCCGCGATAGCTCCACAGGTGCGTCATGTCGACCTGGCCGGGGCTGTAGCGCCACCCGGGATTCCACGAGATGACCTTTTTGCCCTTGGCGCGGACGTGGGCCACCATCTCGCCGACGAAATCGGGATTGGTGAAACGCACCTCGTCGGTGCCGATGTGGAGCCACGGCACGTCGAACGTCTCGCATACCTCGTCGACAAGGAGCTTCAGAATCTTAATCCCCTCGGGGCTCTGCATATCGTGGCGGAAAGTCCGGACAAAGGCCTCGCTGTGGCCAGGCATGTCAATCTCCGGAATCAGCAGCACATTGTGCCTCTTGGCAAAATCGACAAGGTCCCGCGCCTCGTCGAGAGTGTAGAAGAGGCCGGGCATGCGCGTCGTGTTGGCACTGTCGTTGAGCATGGGGAAAATCTTGCTCTGCAGCCTCCAGGACTGATTCTCGGTCAAGTGCCAATGGAAGACATTGACCTTGAACTTCGAGAGCAGCCGAATCTCCCTCTTAATCTCGTCGACCGAAATATATCGCCGTCCGACATCGTGGAGGAAGCCACGCACGCGGAAAGCCGGCCAGTCCGTAATCTCGCACCCCTCGAAGCAAAGTCCCTTGGAGTCGTCGCGCCCCAACTGCGCAAGAGTCTGCATGGCCCAGTAGACCCCCTTTTCCGTCGTCGCCTCGACGAGAATCTTGGCCGGCCTCACAGAGAGACGGTAGGCCTCGTCGGGGTTGACTGCCACGCCATCGATATGCGGCACGATGCGCACCTCGACCTCCGCCCCGGCACGCTCGTCGACACGCCCCCCACGCTCGACGACAAACTCGCACCACTGCTCGGACAAGACAGGCGACGAGACCCTCACGGCAGAGGCCTTGAAAGGCCGGCCTACGAACTCGACCCTCTGCGGCACAGGCAAGAGGTTATGCTCGTCGGCAAAGACAACGGAGGAGAGGCAGACGAGACAAAAAATCGTCAACAGGGGCTTATAGATGTGCATGGGAAACGCTAAAGAACTAGGCGAAGCCGAACGTCTTTACCTATTGGGCAAAGATATTAATATTTAGGACAACGCAATGGTTAAATGGGGAAATATTTTAGAGACATTGAAAGTAGCGGATTAATTTATGATTCGGGGATGCCATGTCATAGAGAGTGCCGCAAACATTTGGGAATGCCGCAAAATCCGCAACGTCCTTGGGTTCATGCCCTAGGACAAGGTTTCTGCATATGTGAATGTTAGGATTGCGACGTGTTTGTGCCCCCTGGAATTGCGGCGCGGGGGACATGGGACGAAAGGCGGTGTATGAGAAGTGGAGGCCGTCACATACTGCAAGTTTGGCATGGAAATTGCAGAAGGAAAGGCAGGTGATTTTTCATAGTTTTAGAGTTTTATTTGGTTTAATGATTTGGGAACAGGCGAGTTGAGACAACTCGCCTGTTTTTTTTTCGTCACTTGAGGGCGAAGACGTAGGTTATGGAGGGGACCCATCGGAAGAGGTACATCTTGTAGAGCTTGAAGTCCGTGCGGTTTTCGGGGTTTCCCTTGGTGAACATTGAGTAGGCATTCTTGCGGCCGTAGACATTGGCGCAGGCGAAGAGCATATATTGGTCCCAATGTCTCCTCTGGCGCATGGCGAGCTTTGCCGAGATGTCGAGGCGGTGGTAGTCTGGCATGACATACCCGTTCCGCTCGGAGTATGTGGCGTAGGAGCCCCCCTGGAACGTGAAGACCTTTTCGGGAAGTGTGGTCCGGCCACCGGTGTGGTAGCGGAAGACGGCAGACAGCTCCAGCCGCCGCGTGGCCCTGAAGAGCGCCGAGACGCCCAGGTTGTGCCGCTGGTCGAAACGCTCGTAGTACCACGCCCCGCCATTGACGCCGTCGACCTGTCTCTTGGCCTCGGAGAGGGTGTAGGCCACGCTGACCGAATAGCGCGGCGCGTCTTTCGCCACCATCAGCTCCAGCCCCCTGGCCTTGCCGCGCCCGGGGAGGAGCAGGCTCTCGTAGTGGTTGTTCATCCGCAGCACGGCGCCGTCGCGGAAGTCGATGATGTCGTCAATCCACTTCATATAGACCTCGGCACTGGCCTCGATGGCCGGACGGTCGAAAAGCGCGTGCAGCCCCAAGGCCACGGCGTTGGCCGTCTGCGGCTTGGCATAGTGGTCGGCCGGCGTCCAAATGTCGGTCGGGAGACTGAGCGCCGAGTTGGTCAGCAGGTGCTGGAACTGCTTGGTGCGTGAGTATGAGGCCTTGACGGTGGCCCACCGGGCCAAGGAGTAGCTGAGCCCGACCCTCGGCTCAATGCCCTTGTTGGTCTTGACAAAACTTCCGCCACCGTAGCGCGTGGAGTCGACGAGGACGGTCCTCTCCGGGTCGGCGTAGTGGTAGACCGTGGCAGGGCCAATCTGCGGGGCCAGGCTCAGACGCACGCCAAGCGAGGCGACAAGCCTCTCGCCGGCGAAGGCCCTAGAGGCGCCGAAGTAGACAAAGCCCAGGCCCATGCGCTTGTTGCCCATGGAGACCCTCTTGACCGCCGAGCGCGACGTGGTTGGGCTTATCGTCCCCGGCTCATAGCGGTGGGCCTCGATGCCGCCACCATATTGCAAGTGGAACGCGCCGGCATAGTGGTCGAAATCGACCTTGGCGTCAATCTCGCCCATGCGCGCCGTCCACTTACTCTCCAGGACGTCCCCCCTCTGCTCCTGCTTGTAGTCATATTGGCTCGCCGCGACGGTGGTGTTGGCGAATATGTTCTGCGAGAAAATGTGGTTCCACCGCATTGTCGCCGTCTTGTTCGCCCACTTGGTCTCCGTCCCGGCCTGTATGACCTGGAAGTTGAACGCGTCGTGGCTGGCGTAGGCCGAGGCGTAGAGCCTGTCGCGGTCGCCAATCCGCCAATTGAGCTTGGCCGTATAGTCTCCGAAGCTCGCCTTGTCGTTTTCGGCCGTGTAGAAGCCGTCCTGGTCGGAAAAGAGCTGCGCGAAGTGGACAAGCCATGCCTGCCCGTAGCGGCCCGAGACGACGAACGAGGCTGTGTCTTTCTTGATGGGGCCCTCGACCATGAGGCGCGAGACGGTGGTCCCGACGCCGCCCCGGAGACGGAAGCGCCGACTGTCGCCCTCCCTCATCCGCATATCGACCACCGACGAGAGCCTGCCGCCATAGCGCGCGGGGATGGCCCCCTTGTAGATGTTGACGTCGAGGACGGCATCGGTGTTGAACGCCGAGACGAGCCCCATGGCGTGGGACGGATTGAAGACGACGGCCTCGTCGAGGAGAATGAGGTTCTGGTCGTGGCTGCCGCCGCGGACGGAGAGGTTCGTGGAGCCGTCGGCTGCCGAGTTGACTCCCGGCATGAGCTGAAGATTCTTCAGAGCGTCGGGCTCGCCGAACATCATGACCGTACGCCCGACCTGCTCTCCCGAGAGGCGGTGGTGGCTCATGGCCGGCGACTTGAGCTCGGCTCGGAAAGACCCCGGCGCGCTGACCGTCACCTCGCCAAGCGCCCTGACGATGGGCCTCAGCCCCAACCGCACGCCGGAGTGCGCCCCGGCGGCAACAGGGAGCCGCAACGTCTCGTAGCCCACGAAAGAGGCGACAATCGTATCGGGACGGGCGGAGGCCGGCAACGCGAAGAAGCCGTAGGCGTTGCTGACCGTGGCCGTGGCGGCACCCGCCAGGCGGACATAGGCCGAGGGGAGCGCCTCGCCGTTGACGGCATCGACAACATAGCCGTCGACATGCCCCTGGGCCAAGGCCCCGGAGGCGAGCATCGCAAAGACTGCGAACGAGAAGAATTGGTATTTCATGAGCGGTTACTTGACAAGCATATCTTCTTGAACAATGCCGGAGACGGTGTAGGAGTCGGCGACGATGAAAAGCCCCTGCACGTTGTCGCCGGAGAAGTTGGAGCGGGGGCTGGCGGGCGTCGGCTGATAGTTGCCCCCGTCGTTGGTGATTTGCGTCTCGAGGACCGTGTAGTAGTCGTAGACCTCGCGGCTAATGGACGAAACGGTGTACCTGTAGGAGGAGCCGACGCAGTGGGGGAACCAGATGCTGTTATAATTGTCGTTGCCCGCACCGAGACCATAGTTGAAGCTCACTCCGCCGACCTCGGGGCGCAACTGCCTGTCGCTGATGAGCATGACCACAGGGTAGCCACGCTGCCCGTTGCGCCCATAGGAGCCGTCGTGAATCATATAGTAGTCGTCTTCGCCCGGGCTAGAGTCTTGCAAGAAGAAGAGCGGCCTCAGCTTGCACTCCCGGCACACGTCGTCGATACATTCCTCAAAGACACTCATCCCGAAATCGAACTCGTAGAAACGGATGGACTGCACCTCGGGCCGGCACCTGAGAGTCTGCGTGGAGACGAAGCGCCGACCGTCGGCAAGCTCGATGTCGAGAGTGTATGTGCGCCCCGCCGACATGTCGTATTTCCTCAGGCCGTAGAATCCGTATCCTTGATATAGGCTCCAAACGTTGAAGTTGCCCCAAACGAAGTCGTTCACATCCGGCCTCTCGACAATCCCGAGCGTGTCGACGTGGCCGAGGTCGTCGGTCAGCGTCCCGAGCTTGACCTCGACACTGCCCCCGGCGCCCGGGCCATTGCCTCCCTTGTAGATATTGACGCGGTGGAGGGAGTCGTCGGTGCTGAAGATGGCGTCGATGACGATGATGTCGTTGTCGTTGCAGAACATACCGACATCCTCGACGCACGATGGGGCCAGGATGGCGGCCAAGCCGACAAGGGCCGGGCGAAGAGTTTGTTTCATGATAACCGGTGGTATGAGTATAAGATTATTCCTCAACATAGTCGTCGAAAGCCAGCATCTGGCGGGCGTCGCGGGCGGCCTGCTCGTCGTGGCGCGTGGAGGTCAACCGGTATCCGTCGGCCCCAGTGTTCCATGCGGAGAGGTAGGGCGACGTCTCGTAGAGCCTCAGACGCCTCTCGGCCGGCCGCCGGGACCGCAGGACAATGGTGTCGTAGACATCGCCGGGGTCCCACTCCACGTCGTAGGCGTACGTGCGCCTCGTGCGGGCCCGCCCGTTCATGAGGTACTCGACGATGGCGCTGTCTGCCCGGACATCCCACAGGCAACCGTAGCGGATGGTGTCGCCGGCTTCCAGCCCAATCTTCTCGCCGGCGTAGAGGCCGGCATCGAAGATGTCGGGATGCAGCCGCCTCCTCGCCTTCGGAACCACAAGACCTAGACTATCCATCAGATGCCGCCCATAGCGAGCCGCGACGCTGCGAGCCTCTCTTATCTCGTCCGTCCTCAAGAAGAATCGCCTTTCTTGACCATCTACATGCTGACGCTCAGTCCAACAGAACACAATCCATTCGTCGATGGAGAGATATTTGAACATTGAGTAGGCGGATACTTCACCTCCCCGGTCTGTCATGTAGAGAGTGTCCTTGCTCACCCTATATTGCCCCTCCTTGAACAGCTCCATCCTGGTCGCAGAGAGTCGAACGAACCATCGGAAAGTGCCATCCTCGTCGAAAATGAACACTTGGTCTCCATCCGCCATCCGGGTGTAGGATGTGTCCTCTTGTGCCCCCTCGAAAGTGTCACCGCTGGTCACCCAATTGCCAAATCGGAAGCCCACCACATTGAATGCAGGGTCAGCGCCCCCATCTCCGCAAGACAAGAGAAGCAGTGCGGACGACAGACCTAAGAGCAACGTTTGTATGGCTTTGCGCAGACTGCTCATCGCATCATGGAGAAAAAGAACCTCACATTGTCGTCGACATTCACGATTCCACGGAAAGTCCCTTTATGTCTGATGTTGGTCCCAAACATTTGCGAGAAATCAGCAAATCCGCCACTCCCTGTCCACCAGGCAGAAATGACATCGAATCCGTTGTTGTTGGAGTGATCCTCACAGTCGAGCATAATGTTCCCTTGCGGTTTGTTGCTCAAAGTGCCGAAGACTGCATAGTCAAATCCCAAACTAGGCAACACCCCGACATTCCACTTTTTGGGGATATGCTGAAGATAGAGCGTCAGGTTATTGCCAGAATCATAGAAGTTGGGCAGGACTTCAGTAGAAGAAACCTCTTCGCCCCGACCATTCGGCTCTTTAACGACGACCTTCCCCAAAGGTCTCTTGTCCTCCGCATCCAGCCTAATGCGCAAAACAGTCTGCGCGTCAACTGAATATCTAGACTCGTGGCGCGGCGTCTTTATTTGCGGATGGAGCAGCAGGACGGCGTAATCTTGCCCGATGCCGTCAAACAAATGGGCAGGGACGACACAGAACCTCAAGTGCGCATTGGACCTGCGGCTGACGCTCCAATCGACCGAAAAACCTCTGACGTCGTTCTTCGTACGCCTGTCCTCGGTATCGAAAAGAATCTCCACCTCGCGATAGCGCCCGCAGGTCTTGACCTTGAGAACTCCGACCATGGGAGGGCCGGAGCTTATCGACTTGTTGCCGATGCCCGCTTCGGCCATGAGCCCGCTCAGGAAGTCGGCAGCCATCTCGGCAGCATAGTTACGATAGGCGTCGTTTGCCGAGGTCTCAACCTTTGAGGTGGTATCTTCGGCGTAGTATTCGCAACCGTAGGCGTATTTGTCGAGCTCCTCGCCTTGGAGGTCGGCAACGTCAATGGGCGTCTTGGCGGCTGAGTCTTGCCCGGTGCCAAAATCGTCGGAACAGGCCGCCATGAAGAAGAAGAACGACAGGGCGGCGGGGACGGACAGGAATAAGTGTCTCATAATACAGACGTTTTTTTGTAGTTAATTGGTGCTTGAATTAGAAAGCGCCGGATGGAGTTCCCGGCGGCGCGAATATGTGCCGTATCTCAAAATAAGGACTCTAAAAGACGAATAAACATACACAGCCCCTCCGCCCCGCCAATCATTGCATCGGGAAAGAGATGGGGCCCCGGAACTCGTAGGTGTCGGCGGCGATGAAGAGCCCTTGCACATTGTCGCCGACGAAATTGGTGCGGGGCGTGGCGGGGGCAGTCTGATAGACGCCCCCGTCGGACGTGATTTGCCTCTCCAGGGCCGCATAGTAGTCATAGACCTCGCGGCTCACGGAAGAGAGGGCATAGGAATAGAAGCCCCGGCTGGCGAAGTTTATCTCGCCCCAATAGCCCCTGTCGTCGCCACCGCCCCCCAGGCCGTTGGACAACTCGACGCCGTCGACCACCTCATAGAGGCGCGCGTCGGACAAGAGCATGATTGGCGGATATTGATATACCGCCCCCTCTCGCGCCATCATCGAAAAGCGTGGCGAAAAGAGATAGTAGTTGACGACATCGGGCTCAGCGTCGCGGAAATAGAACACCGGGGTATAAATCTCGTCGTCTTTCGTCAAGCGGCGCACAAACCTTATCCCCTCGGCAATGGGGTGCGGGCGCATGGCCTGGACGGCGTAGAAATGCCGGTTTCCGACCAAGACGTCGAGCCTGTAGGTTCGCCCGGGGCTGAGGTCGGGGCGCGCGAGGGTGCAAATGCGGCCGTTGGGGCTGACGTCGAAAGTGTCGACCCGGCCGAGGTCGTCGGTGAGCGTGACGAGCCGTGTGTCCACGATGTCGTATATGGCATCCCGAAAAACCTCATCGGGCTCGCTCCACTCACCACCGTGCGAAATGTAGACATATTGGAGCGAGTCGGCCGTGCTGACGGCGGCATCGATGACGATGAGGCGCCGCGCGTCTTCGCCATCGAACAGCCCCACCTCCTCGACACAGGCGGTGGCGCAAAACATCAGAATGGGGAATAAGAGTCTGCTCATCTCGCCGCCAACCTATTGGAGGATATACCTGTAGTCCATGACGCCGCTGAAGACGTGGGTGTCGGCCACGACGAAAAGCCCCTGCACGTCGTCGCCCACGAAATTGGTGCGCGGCGACGACGGGTTGGGCATATAGTTGCCGCCGTCGGACATGAGCTGCAACCGCATGGCAAAATAGTAGTCGTAGACCTCTCGGCTGACGGAGGAGAGGGCGTAGGAGAACCACCCACCATATGTGATTCGGACCCAGACACTCTGCTCCTGCTCATACTCCCCCAGCCCCTTTGCGAGCCGCAACCCTTCGACGGCCTGGCCGAGGTTGGCGTCGGACAGCACCATGGCCTCAATGTCCCACAGGGCACGACCGGTGCGGCTGTAGGAGTTGGAAAAGGGCTTGTGAATCAAGTAGTAGTTCGTTGCGCCGGGCTCGGCGTCGTCGAAGAAGAGGACCGGGACCCAATATTCCGCCCCGTCTTTCTCCGCCACCATGGGCTGGAACTTGATTCCCTTGACGAGAGGGCGCGGCCTCACCGTCTGCTCGGCGTGGAACTTGCGGTCGCCCACGACGACATCGAGACGGTACGTCCTGCCGACCTCCATGTCGGGCCGCAAGAGCGTGCAGACCCTCCCATTGGGGCTGACGTCGAAAGTGTCGATGCGGCCGCGGTCGTCGGTCAGAGTGACGAGGCGCGTGTCCACCGCGTCGTAGTCCGTCGTCCACCGATAGTCCACGTCGGGTGACGTCCACGGCCCGCCGTGGGAGATATAGACGGTATGGGTGGAGTCGGCGGCGCTGAGGGCCGCGTCGATGACGACTAGCGACGAGCTGTCGGCCTCGAACCCTCCGACCTCCTCGACGCACGACGCCAAGAGCAACACTGCGGGCAGGGCGGAAAAAGGAGACTTGAAAACCATTCAATTGCCGTTCAAAACCCGTTCAACCTCATGGCGCAACACCTTGGCCTCCGCCCCCCTCCACAACAGGCGCGAGTTGAGCAACACCTTGGGAGTCTGGAGCAAGCCCGCCTCGGCGAGCCTGCGCCGACGCTCTTCGCCAACATGGTCGGGACGCACCGATGCGAGCGACTCGCGCAACAGCCCCCCGGCAAGTCCACACGACACGGCAAGACGGCAAAGCGCAAGGGAGTCGGGCATGACGGGCCGCGACATGACACTGTCGACAAACGCCACGGAACCGCCATCGGCACGCACCGCCGAGGCGATACGCTCCGCGAGCAAATCGGGCTCGGAGGCATCGACCATATCGACGCGCAGACGCGAGCCCCATTGGCCGACCAGGCCTCGAAGCACGGAGTGGAACTCGCGGCAGTGGGCGCAGTCCATGTCGTAGACGACGGTCAGAACCGTCGGCGCATGGGCGCCGCCGAGCGTCTCAGTGGCCAACCCGCCAAGGTCGTGCTTTGGGCCTTGCGGCACACGGAGGTTGACTCTGACATCGTGGGCGGCATAGAGGCTGTCGAGGAACTCCTGCCGCAGGAACTCCAACGTCCGCCGACGCAGCTCCTCCATGCCGCGGGCGGACCCCGTAGGCGCAAGCGCCACGCCCTCTTCAGACGGAATCTCTATCCACTCGCCAACCATCTCCCGCAAGACTGTGGCGTTGACGTCGGCGGGCGTCACTCGGGCCTCCGCCACAGAGTCTAGAAACACGCGCGGGTTCACCGCCGGGGCCTCCTTTTGCAAGACGTAGACCGTGGCATAGGCCTCGGCCGAGGCCCTGCGGATGTCGTACATCTGGCACAGGTGGTCGTAGAGCATCCGCCTGGTCTGCGGCGTCTCGGTGAGACTGTTGGGCACCGCCTCACCACCAATGGTGACGACGGCGGGACGCACGGACGAGACCCGTGCCCCATGGTCGGCACCGCAAGCGGCGAGAGCTAGGAGGCCAGCCACCGCCCAAAGATTCCTACTCGTCGGCATAGTCGCCATATGACCGGATGCGGGTCAGAATTCCGGGATTTGCCACTTCCCCCTGCGGGTCGTAGAGGCTATACCGCTCGTATGGCGATATACGCATGGCGTCTATCGCCCTAATCCTCAGACCTTGTGAGAATTGATATTTGCGCAAACTGCCGTCGGGCTCGACAAACACGATGGTGTCTCGCAAATCCTGCGGGTCCCACTTGACCTGGAACTTCCGCGCGCGGCGGACTCTCCGATTGGGGAATGCCAGATGCTCGACAATGGTGCTGTCGGCGCGGACATCCCACAGGCAGTCATACTGCGGGGAGGAGTAGGCCGTATCGTTGATATAGCTACCCACGTAGAGACCGGTCTGCACCACGTCGGGATGGTAGAGCCTCCTCGTCTGCGGGATTGTGAGACCAAAGCGGACCCACAGGGGGCCGCGGCCATAGGCCAAGTCTTCGGCATAGCGGGCCTCGCGGGTGAGTATGAAATAGCGCAAATCTAGGTTTTCCACATTTGGCATCGGCCAAGAGAAAATCAAAGCACGCCCGGCGGGAAGCCGCCCCACCCTTAGTGTCGTATATGACCCGTCGGAATTTGCCAAGTAGACAGTGTCGTTGCTCACCCGGAACGTACCCGTCGCATGCATATAGCACGTGTCTCTCTTTTCAATCAACCACTTAAAAGAGAGGTCGTCGTCGAACATCAGCACATGCCTCCCACAGAAAGACGACGTGTCGTCGAAAGAAGAATAGCTGAAAGAAACACCTATCTTCCCATCGCCCCTAGAACTCTCGCGCAATCCGATGACGTTATATTGCGGTTTCTCCCCACCATTCCCGCCACAAGCAACAAAAAGCAAGGCACAAATAATAGCCGGCAGGGCTATGCGACTGACAAAGAACATGGGGTCTCAGTTAACGTTCGCCTTGGAGACGAAGAGTAGCGTATTGTCGTCGACCTTGGCAATGCCCCGATACGGGTCACCGAACCGCCACGACGTTCCAACCCATTTATCATACGCCTCGAACCGGTTCCCATGAAAGTAGGCCCCGCTAGCGGAGGTCTCTACTTTCTCGGTGGTGTCTTCGGCGTAGTACTCACAGCCGTAGGCGTACTTCTCTAGTTCCTCGCCTTGGAGGTTGGCGACGTCGATGGGGGTCTTGCCCTGGCTCTCCGCGGCTGGGGCCAGGTCGTCGGAGCAGGATGCCGCGGCGAAATGAAGCGACGCGGCGCAAAAGAGGAGACGCAGTGTCCTTGTTCTCACGGTTCGTTTGTTTAGATGTTGTTTGAACGTTGGCGCAGGGCAAAAAAAACGAATATCAGAATCACATTGTCCCACACGGCGCAAAGGTATGCTGTTTCAGCAGACAGACAAGAGAAATAAGATAAAAGAATAAGGAAATATTCAAAACGAGATTAACGGCGGAAACGCCGCAACCGCAACTGTACCCGCAGTGGAGAGTTTCGACCACGGCACGGAAGACTATTCGTCGGCATAGTCTGTGCGCGACAACAGTTCGTTGGCCAAATCCTGCATGGGTGAGTTTCTATCGCGAAGGTCATAGAGACGATACCATTCATAGGGCACATTACCCCGTATGTCAGCCCCCCCACCCCGCTTGTCACCCAAATATTGCAACCTCCTGACCACCATATCCTTTGTCACCAAAGTTATCGTATCGCTATAATCCTCCGGGTCCCATTTTATTTGAAATCTGTAGGTGCGCCTATTGCGGACATCGCCACGCGAGATGTACTCAACGATTGTGGAATCTGCCCTAACATCCCACAGGCAGTCATAGCGCACCGTATCGCCCCCGCCGCTCGTCTCATATTGCCCCACAAGCCTCTCAAACGCAATGGCATTTGGATAGGTCGACAGACGCGACGCCGGGATGTGAACCTCCGAGCCATATCCGTCAAGGCCAGAGGCCCGAAAAGAACGGACATCGCGTATTTCACTCAGCGACAAAACACTCCGAGGCGCATAGCGCGATGGGATACCGCCGTCTTGCGAGTCGTACAAGAAGATGCCCCCACTAGCCGCCTCCCTCTCCATCAGAAAGAACCTGCTATTTGCAAATGGGACGTCGAGCCAAAGAGTATCATGCCCAATGCGAAAAGTACCCATCTCGCGAATGGCGCATCCATCGTTTTGGCACTGCAACCATCGATAGGAACCGTCGTCGTCAAACAGGAAGAAATGCCTCCCACGACTGTATATCGACGCCGTGTCGGTGACCCACGAGACACCGGGGACATTTACGAGGACTCTAACAATTTCCCACAGCCCCGTCGCATCATACTCGGGCGCAGGCTCCCCCCCTCTACCACACGACGAGACAAACAGCGCAAAAGCCGACGCAATATACCACCTCATTCTTGCCTCTTTTTAATACCACCAACTTGGAGCCTTAGAGATGCGGAATAGAGTATTATTGTCAACCTTAAACATATTCTCGAACATGTCGCGATGACGCCACGATTCCCCTGAGACACCAACAAACTTGTCAAAACTCCCTCCACTATACTTAACCTGTATCAGCTCAAAAGCGTTGGAATTGTTTTTGTCCTCGTCGTCCACATATATGTACCCCTCGTACTTGTCATTGAATCCGTAAAGAGAACCGAATACTGCATACTCAAAACCGAGGTTGGGAAGCGTCGCCCCTTTCCAACTAGCAGGGAAATGTTGGAAATAGAGTTCTAAATTGCTCTTGCCGACATAACCTGCAGGCCTGATGTCAGAGTTGTTCCCCGTTCTAGCTCTATAGCGCCCACTAAACTTGTCGTAGTCGGTGATTGTTATTCTTTGTTCGGGCTTACCGTCTTCGGCATCCATAAAAATCCTTACGACGTTCAAGTAATCGTACGTACCTTGGGACTTCCTCAGTGGGCCCTTAAGCTGACTATGAAGCAACAAAACGGCATAATCTTTTCCAATGCCATTAAATAGCCTTGCAGGAACAGCACAAAAACGCATAGTAACGTTGCGCCCAACGTCCCAACCACAACTGTTGGCATAGCCGTTACGCCAACACCTTGGCCTTTTGTCCTCGGCATCGTAGTATATTGCTATCTCGGGATAGCGTCCACACTCCTTCACCTTAATAACTCCGACCAATGGCTCGTCAACGCTCAACGACTTTTTTCTCATGAAAGCGTCGTCGGTCATGGCACTTACCAGCTCCGCCACATAGGCGCTGTAGGCCTCGCCAGCGGAGGTCTCTACTTTCTCGGTGGTGTCTTCGGCGTAGTACTCACAGCCGTAGGCGTACTTCTCTAGTTCCTCGCCTTGGAGGTTGGCGACGTCGATGGGGGTCTTGCCCTGGCTCTCCGCGGCTGGGGCCAGATCGTCGGAGCAGGATGCCGCAGCTAAAAGAAGCGACGCGGCGAAAAAGAGGAGACACAGTGTCCTTGTTCCCATGATTCGTTTGTTTAGATGTTGATTGAACGTTGGCGCAGGGCGGCATAGAAACCGAATATCGGAATTATATTGTCCTACACGGCGCAAAGGTATGCTATTTCAGCAGACAGACAAGAGAAATAAGATAAAAGAATGGGGAAATATTCAAAACGAGATTAACGAAGCCATAGAGACGCAGGTTGGCTACGTCGATGGGGCTCTTGCCCTGGCTCTCTGCGGCTAGGGTCAGGTTGTCGGAGCAGGATGCCGCGGCGAAGAGGAGCGACGCGGCGAAAAAGAGGAGACACAGTGTCCTTGTTCTCATGATTCGTTTGTTTAGATGTTGCTTGAACGTTGGCGCAGGGCGGCGAAGAAGCCGAAACAGGAACTTCATTATCCTACACGGCGCGAAGGTATGCTGTTTCGGCAGACAGATAAGAGAAATAAGACAAAAGAATGGGGGGGGGGGATATTCAAAACCGGACTTAAATGGGCCGCAAAATGCCCCTGGGCCTGAACCCTGCGGCTTTTGGCAAACGAAATGGCACCGGACACGAGACGGGAAGCGACAAAGATGCAGATATTTTGATAACTTTACCATAGGGAGCGGCGGTCGCCATTTTTTGCCAAGAGGCAATCTTACCGGAACAACCCGCACACTACAACTCACGGAATAGCCACGGATTGCAAGGGGCAGACGAGAGTTCCGCGCAACCCACAAAATGCGAGGAGTGGACAATGAAACAATTGACATTTGCGCTGATTGCAGTAGCGACAACGTCACTAGCCGTCAGCTCGATGGCACAAAGCGATAGCAAAAAGATGGAAGAGATTGCGGCCACAGCGCTGTACGACGCATTCCGCGGCGATGGAGAGAAAGCCACCAACAAGTATGGCATGAAGACGATGCAAATCAGCGGGGTGGCGGTCAGAGTGGGCCCCGACGTCTTTGGCCTGCCCTCGGTCGAGATGGCAAGCAAGGACGGCGAGAGCTGCAAGGTGCTTTGCGTACTGCCATTCACCGACTACCTCAAACTGCGCAAGGTCAGCAAGCATGACCACGTGGTGATGCAGGGCGAAGTGCGCGGCTTCTCGGCGGAACACGACCTTGTAGTGGTCAAGCAGAGCAAAATTGTCTCCGTCAACGGAGAAAAGCAATAGCCCCAAAAGAGGCGAAACGATGGATATGCGCCACCAGGCAGTCGGGCCAGGTGGCGCACAAACGACGCCCCAATGGCCGGCAAGCTCAGGCCATTGGGGTCGTCGTCCGCTCCTCGCAGTGTCTTGCACTAGCGAATTAGAGCATATTGCGGCATCGAACGCCACGACGCTTAGCCCGTGACGGTTGAACACGGCATACAACAGAAAGAACTACTGCCCGCAGTTCTTTCTTTTCGCTTGCGAGCTGCGATACTCCTTGGGCGAAACTCCCGCATGCTGCTTGAAATATTTGCGGAAAGTGAACTGCTCTGGGAAGTTCAGCTCCTCGGCAATCTGCTTGATGCTCTTGTCGCGCCGCTCCAGCAACAACTTGGCGTATGTCGTCGTCACGGTCGCGATCCACTCCGAGGGGGTCTTGCCCGTAGCCGCCTTGATGAGCGTCGTGAAATGCCCGGGCGAAAGATTTGCCTGCGACGCGTACCACGACACGCTACGCTCCTGCGCATAGCTCTCGTGCAGGGCAAGAATAAAGCGGTAGGCAACGACCTCCTGGTTCCTTATGCCGTCCACCTGCGCCGGGTAGTCGCGGATGTGGTTGCCCACAACCTCCAACATTGTCTCGTGGCGGATCAGGTGCACCTGGTGGGAAAGGAGCGCGCGCTCGTCTGTCGAGACATCTTCACTTAGGCGCCGCAGCTTCTGGCAGATGCGGGCGTTTTGGAGGGCGACGTACGAAATTTCCTCCTCGGACAGTTGCCAACAAGGATACTCGCGCACCTTCAACGGCACTCCGGTGTCGGCAATCAGCTTGAAAACCGGATAGAAGACCTTGAGGTCGCTGATGAACGAAATGGCGCGGAAATCTGCAGACGGGACGATGCCGTATATCTGGACAAGTGGCGTGACGACAAAGACGCTCCCCCGCGTCAATCTGAAATTTTGCTCATTAATCACGACATCGGCACACCCGTCACAGCACAGGGCGAAGCCGCCCTTGTTCCAATAGTCGAGAAGCGGGGTCTTGTGGCGCAATGCGCCCCCCGCATTGTCTGATACGCTACCCATAAGCCACCTTTCGTCATCGCAAAGATAATCATTGTTTGAAGTCCTAGCAGGAAAAGCCCCCAGCTCCAATCGTGGATATTGCTCAACACTTCAGCGATATTAACCTTTCCTAATTTTTGCAAACGACATAGCTTTGTGACATAGAGATAGAGGACTATGGACATTAACGACCTTACTTGGAATCCGTGGCACGGCTGCCATAAGTGCAGCGAGGGTTGCCAGAACTGTTACGCTTTCTTTCTCGACAAGCGTTACGGGCGCGACACGAGCCTTGTCTCGCTCAACAAATCGAACATTGACCTCCCAATAAAGCGCGACAAGACGGGCAAATATAAACTGCCTGGCGGCTCATTCGTCCGCGTATGCATGACCAGCGACTTCTTCCTGGAGGAGGCCGACGCGTGGCGCGACGAGGCGTGGAACTATATCCGCCAGCGCCCCGACGTCACATTCTCACTCCTCACAAAGCGCGCCGAGCGCATTGCCGACCACCTGCCACGCGACTGGGGCACGGGGTGGGACCACGTCCAGTTTGCCGTATCGGCCGAGAACCAGCGCAGGGTGGACGAGCGGCTGCCACACCTGCTGCGTGTGCCGTCTAAGCACAAATGGGTGAGCGTAAAGCCGTTCATAGGCGCGGTCGACCTGTCGGAATATCTTGCCACGGGCGAGATTGAGACGGTGCTGGCGGGTGGCGAGAATTATCTCGGCTCGCGCCCCCTGCACTACGAGTGGGTGAAGTCGCTCAACGAGCAATGCAGGGCCTCCGACGTCCGCCTAATCTTCGGGCAGACGGGGAATGTCTTCATAAAGGATGGCAGAGAGTACAAAATCCGCAACCGCACAGAGCAGATGATTCAGGCCCTCAAATCGGGCCTGCACTACCCGGAGGTCGACATCGACGCCGAGATAGCCAAGATTGTAGAGCGCAAGGAGCGTATGAAAGCGCTGCGCGGCAAGAAATGCGATGAGTAACCCCGAAATAGATTGAGATATGAAAAAGACGACGCAATGGTTGTATGACAACTGGATGAAGGCGACCCCCTTCCTGGCACTCTATTCGTTTGTCCTGATATGGCTCTATGTCAAGGACCAGAACTACGCCCTCTTCCTCATCTGGATGCAGGTGCCCATCTACTGGTTTCACGAGTTCGAGGAGTACGTGTGCCCTGGCGGCTTCCTGGACTTCTTCAACCGCAAGCCGCTCGGCTCGAAGTTGGGCGACTACCCGCTAACAAAGGCGGGCTCGTTCTGGATCAACATCCCGCTTGTATACATCTTGTTGCCGTTGGCGGGCATCGTCTCGCACTTCTGCGGAATCGAGTGGGGACTGTGGACCGCCTATTTCTCGGCCCTCAACGCCTTTGCCCACGTGGTGATGTTCTTCGTCTTCGGCTTCAAGTACAATCCGGGCTTGGTGGCAAGCACCTTTGTCAACATCCCGTTCGGCGTCTACATGGTGTGGTACTTCCTCTCGAACGACCTCGTATCGACGAGCGTAAATGTGGCCAGCATCATATTCGGCATCGTGGCACAGGCTTCGATGATGATTTACGGCTTCGCATACCTCGTCCCAAAAATCAAGCGCGAGGGGCTGAGAGCATAGCCGGCCTCGCCCAGCAAGCCATGAGCAGACCTACTTAGAGGCGGCCGCAAAAAAAATGCTGACGGAAAGAGGAGCGCATCCTCCTTTCCGTCAGCATTAAACCCTAACACACCCGGCTTTAGCACGGGACAAAAAAAAAGGCTTAAATCCCGCAACCGCGAAACTTAAACCCTTGCGGCGGAGAGACAGGGATTCGAACCCTGGATACAGTCACCTGTATGCCGCATTTCGAGTGCGGTACAATCGACCACTCTGCCATCTCTCCAAGAAACCGAGCCGTGGGAGGTGAAGGATTCGAACCTACGAAGCCGAAGCAGCAGATTTACAGTCTGTCCCATTTGACCACTCTGGAAACCTCCCTTTTGCGAGTGCAAATTTCGCACTTTTCTTTTTTATACGCAATAGTCGAGTGCATTTTTTTTCGCCACCGACCACGAATGGGCGACAGCCACGAGAAGACGCAATCACAGCAACAGTTGGAAATCAACCACATCCAACCAACGTCCGAACTTGACGCCGACCTGGCTGAAATGTGAGACCTGCCGGAAGCCCAACCCTTGATGCATCCTGATGCTGGCCTCGTTCCCGCCCGTGATGCACGCAACCAAAGCGTGCGCTCCCGCACCCCGGCATTCCTCAATCAGACGCCCCACAAGGCTCTTGCCGACGCCCCTCCCCACCGCCGCGCCGGCCACGTAGACAGTGGTCTCCCACGTCCGCTCGTAGGCCGCCCGGCCTTTCCATTGGTGGGCGTAGCAGAATCCGCATACGGCCCCGTCGGCTTCGCAGACCAGGTACGGATAGCGCGACGAAACCTCCTCAATCCGGCGAGACATTTCGAGCCGCGAAAGAGGCTCAACCTCGAAAGTGGCGACACTGTTCAGCACATAGGCATTGTAGATGTCGGCAATGGCCCCGGCATCTTGCACGGAGACTCTTCGTATCATGGCATTCAAATCAGTCATCTAGAGACAGGGAAAAAGCCTGCCGCCGCAAAGAAAAGCGGCGGCAGGCCCATTGGCATATGCATACACTTAGGCGCGAGAGAGTTCCGCCCTACTCGCCAAGGCAGGCGTCCAGCTCCGCCTCAATCTTCTTCTTGTCGAGGTCTTGCCCGATGACGCACAGCTTGATCATGCGGTCGCCATAGAGGTCGTCCCAATCGGCCTCAATCGCCGGGTTCTCGTCCAGGAGCCTCTTGCGGTCGGCGTCGGGCGCAGAGGCGATCCACTTGCCCGTGGCCTGAAGCTGCACCTGCTGGCCGGACGTCTCGAAGAGCAGCGCCATGTCGCGGTCGTCGTCGAACCAGATGATGCCCTTGCAACGGATGATGTTGCGCGGCCACTTGCGGATGTAGAAATCGAGCTTGTTGCGGTCGAACGGGGCCCGACGGTGATAAATCATCGTGCCGATGCCATATTCATCCTCCTCCTCGCCCTCGTGGCGATGCTCGTGGTGGTGGTGGTCGTGACCGTCGTGGTCGTGGTCGTGCTCGTCGTGGTCTTCATCCTCGTCGTCATGGTCCTCGTCGGCCTCGCCCTCCTCCAGGGCCTTGCACCATCCGGCGCTGGCGTAGACCTCGGCAAAGTCGAAGCTCCCCGTGGCGAGCATCTCGGCCACGTCGACCTTGCCGTGGTCGGTCTCCAAGATTCTGACATCGGGGTGTATGGCGTTGATGACAGCGCGGACTTTGCGGAACTGCTCCTCGGAGACCAGGTCTTTCTTGTTGATTACCAAAGTGGAGCAGAACTCGATCTGCTGGACGAGGAGGCTCTCTATGTCCTCCTCGTCTTTGTCTTTGAGGAGCGCGTCGCCGCTGGCGAACTCGTCGACAAGCCTCTTGGCATCGACCACGCCGACCACATTGTCCAACTTCCCGTTCTGAATCGTCTCAAGCTCCTGCGCAATGGGCATCGGCTCGCAGACCCCGGACGCCTCGATGAGGATGTAGTCGTACTTGCCCGACGCGATAAGCTCCTCGATGTCTTGCGCCAACTGCGTCTTCAGCGTGCAGCATATGCACCCGTTGGTCAGCGGGACGATGCTCGACGTGTCGGTGATGTTCGCCCCCTTGGCTATGAGCCTCTCGTCGACGTTGACCTCGCCGATGTCGTTGACAATCACCGCTACCTTATAGCCCTTTTGGTTGTTGAGGACGTGGTTGAGCAGTGTGGTCTTCCCCGCGCCGAGGTAGCCGCACAGCAGTGTTATAGGTGTCTTCTTCATTTGGATTTTGATATATACGTTGTTGTCATCGCAGGTTCGCCAGGCTCTCCTCCAGTGCGGCAATCTTCTGCAACGCGTCGGCCTCCTTCTTTCGCTCCGTCTCGACGACTTGCGCGGGCGCGCCCGCCACGAACCTCTCGTTGGCGAGCTTCTTGCGCACGCCGGCCAAGAAGCCCTGCAGCCTCTTGAGCTCGGCCTCCTCTTTGGCTATCTCTGCCTCTTTGTCTATGAGGTCGCCAATGGGCACCGCATATTCGGTCGTGCCGACCATGAACGAGACCGAGCTGGCCGGCTTGGTCTCGACGACGGCGACGCCGCTGACGAAAGCGAGCCACTTGGTGAGCTCGGCCAAGCCCTGCACGGGGTCTGCCCCGACGACAACCAAGTCCAGCACTTTCTTGGGAGGCAGGGCTTTTTGGCTTCGCACCATTCGGACTGAGGAGACGACACTCTTGAGGTGCTCGAACCTGTCGATGGTCTCTCCGTCGGCCGGCAAGACCTCGGCGGCACGCAGCCGGGCGGTCATGATGCTCGCCCCCGGCTCGCGCTCGAAGAGGTTCTGCCACAGCTCCTCGGTGATGAACGGCATGAAGGGGTGCAGGAGCATGAGGAGCTGCTCAAAATACTCCAACGTGGCGTCGAGCGTGCGGCGGTCGATGGGCGTCCCATATTCGGGCTTGACCATCTCCAGGTACCAGGCGGAGAACTCGTCCCAGAAGAGCTTGTATATGGCCATGAGGGCCTCGCTGAGCCTGTACTTGGTGAAGAGGTCCGCCACCTCGGCCTGCGTCCGCCGCAAGACGGCGCCGAACCACTCCACGGCCTGCGCGGCCCGCAGTGGCTGCTCGCCCTCCGTCACCTGCCATCCCTTGACAAGGCGGAAAGCGTTCCAAATCTTGTTGTTGAAGTTGCGCCCCTGCTCGCAGAGGGCGTCGTCGAAAAGGATGTCGTTGCCGGCCGGCGCAGAGAGCATCATCCCCATCCGCACACCGTCGGCCCCATAGCGCGCGATGAGGTCGAGCGGGTCGGGCGAGTTGCCCAGCTGCTTGCTCATCTTGCGCCCGAGCTTGTCGCGGACGATGCCGGTGAAGTACACGTTGCGGAACGGCATGCGGCCCTCGTAGTGGTAGCCCGCCATAATCATGCGCGCGACCCAGAAGAAGATGATGTCGGGGCCGGTGACAAGGTCGGACGTCGGGTAGTAGTAGCGCATCTCCTCGTTGCCGGGGTTGCAGATGCCGTCGAAAAGCGAGATGGGCCACAGCCACGACGAGAACCACGTGTCGAGGCAATCGTCGTCCTGGCGCAAATCGCCAATCTCGATGGGGTAGTCCACCTTCTGGCGTGCAAGCCTCAGCGCCTCGTCGGCACTCTCGGCCACGACGAAACCGCCCTGGGGCAGGTAGTAGGCCGGAATCCGATGCCCCCACCAGAGCTGGCGGCTGATGCACCAGTCCTTGATGTTCTCCATCCAGTGGCGGTAGGTGTTCTTGTATTTCGCCGGATAGAACTTCACGTCGTCGTTCATGACGGCCTCCAGGGCCGGCTTGGCCAGAGACTCCATCTTCAGGAACCACTGCATGGAGAGCTTGGGCTCAATGGGGACATTGGTCCTCTCGGAGAATCCGACCTTGTTGGTGTAGTCCTCGACTTTCTCCAACAGGCCGGCATCGCGGAGGTCAGCCTCAATCTTCTCGCGGACGTCGAAGCGGTCCATGCCGACATAGAGGCCCGCCGCCTCGCTCAGAGTGCCGTTGTCGTTGAAGATGTCTATCGACGGGAGATTGTATTTCTCCCCGAGCATATAGTCGTTGATGTCGTGGGCGGGCGTCACCTTGAGGCATCCCGTGCCGAACTCTATGTCTACATACTCGTCCTCAATCACGGGAATGGAGCGCCCGACGAGCGGGACAATGACCCTCTTGCCGCGCAGCCACTGGTTCTTGGGGTCGTTGGGGTTGATGCACATGGCGGTGTCGCCCATAATCGTCTCTGGGCGCGTCGTAGCGACCACGGCATACTTGCCCTCCTCGCCCTCGACACGGTAGCGGAGGTAATAGAGCTTGCCTTGATGCTCGCGATATATGACCTCCTCGTCGGAGAGTGCCGTGAGGGCCTTGGGGTCCCAATTGACCATGCGGACGCCACGGTAGATGAGCCCCTTGGCATAGAGGTCGCAGAAGACTCGGATGACGCTCTTGGAGCGCGCCTCGTCCATGGTGAAAGCCGTGCGGTCCCAATCGCACGATGCGCCGAGCTTGCGGAGCTGCTTGAGGATTATGCCACCGTGTTCATTCGTCCAGTCCCACACATGGCGCAGGAACTCGTCTCTCGAGAGGTCGGTCTTCTTGATGCCCTCCTTGGCGAGCTTGGCGACGACCTTCGCCTCTGTGGCAATCGAGGCGTGGTCCGTCCCCGGCACCCACAGCGCGTTGAACCCCGTCATCCTGGCACGTCGCACGAGAATGTCCTGTATGGTGTTGTTCAGCATATGGCCCATGTGGAGGACGCCCGTCACGTTGGGCGGCGGGATTACGACCGTGAAAGGCTTCCGCCCGTCGGGCTTCGACTTGAAGAGGCCGTTGTCCAGCCAATATTGATACCACCTTGCCTCAATCTCGTCGGGGCTATACTTTGCTGAGATTTCCATTACTCCGTGTCTAGGTAAGATAACTTTTGGTGGCAAAGTTAGCCATTTTTCGCGCCACTCTCCACGAAAGCGACGGGGGCGACGCCAAACACCGGCATCGCCCCCCGAAGCTCAAAAAATATCTCCCGAATTGTCAGACCATGCCCGAGAATCCGACGAAGGCCATGGCCATGAGGCCGGCTGTGAGGAGGGCGATGGGCGTGCCACGCAAAGCCTTGGGCACATCCATGAGGTCGAGGTGCTCTCGCAAGACGGAGAAGAGAATCAGCGCGAGGCCATATCCCACGGCCGTGGCGATGGCGTAGACGACACCCCGGATCAGGTCGTAGCTGCCGTCGGCCACACCGTTGCCTACGATGATGGCGACGCCAAGGATGCAGCAGTTGGTCGTGATGAGCGGCAGAAAGACACCGAGCGCGGCGTAGAGCGACGGCGACATCTTCTTGAGGATAATCTCGACCATCTGCACCAACGCGGCGATGACGAGAATGAAGAGTATTGTCTGCATATACTCAATGTGGAACGCATTGAGGACATACTTCTGCAAGGCATAGGTGACAATCGTCGCCAAAGTCAGGACGAAAGTCACCGCGGCGCTCATCCCTGTCGCCGTGGAGAGCTTCTTGGACACCCCGAGGAACGGACATATGCCCAAGAACTGCGACAACACAATGTTGTTGACAAAAATTGCCGATATGGCCAAAAGGATATACTCCATGACGACTAGGCTTTCTTAGTGATTTTGTTGACAATGACGATGAGATAGGCCAAGGCGATGAAAGCGCCTGGGGCCAAGACGAACGCCAGGATGCCGTACTCGTCGCCCCACAGCTTAAGGCCGAAGACCATGCCCGAACCGAGAATCTCACGAACGGCCCCGAGGAGCGTCAGCGCAAGGGTGAACCCCAGGCCACTGCCCAGGCCGTCGCACATGGCGTCGAGGGGACTGTTCTTGGCGGCAAACGACTCGGCGCGGCCCAAGACAATGCAGTTGACGACAATAAGCGGGATGAAGAGCCCCAACGAGGCGTAGAGACTCGGGACGTAGGCCTTCATGAGCATCTCCAAGACCGTGACGAACGTGGCGATGATGACAATGAACGACGGAATCCGCACCATGTCGGGGATGAGGTTCTTGACAAGCGCTATGACGGTGTTGCTGCAGGCCAGGACGACAAGCGTGGCGAAGCCCATGCCCATGCCGTTGATTGCGGAAGTCGTGGTCCCGAGCGTGGGGCACATTCCGAGCAGGAGGACGAAAGTGGGGTTCTCCTTGACTATGCCGTTGAGAATAATCTTTAGTTTGTTCATATCCTGCGGATTATGTTTTCTCCTATTCGTTGTCACTCAAAACAGCCGACACAGCGGACGACTGCGGCGCGCCCTCGCTCACCGTGGCCCCCGTAGTCGCCTCGGTCTGGACGCCGGCAATGACGTCATACTCCATGTTGATGGCCCGGAGGAAAGCTCGGCTCGTTATCGTCGACGCCGTTATGGCGTCGACGTTGCCACCGTCTTTCTTGACGCTGAGCCTCTGCTGGCCGGGGTTCATCCCGATGATGTCCCCCTTCTGCCCTTTCTGGAACCACGTGTCGGCCTTGGCCCCCAGCCCCGGGGTCTCGGCTGTGGCAAGAATCTCGTAGCCGAGGATGCCGCCGTCGTTGTCGAAGCCGGTCAATATCGTCAGCCCCGGCGAGAACGCCGACACCGTGGTCTTGACAGCCTTGCCTATGACGCTGCCATTCACCTCGGCGGTGTAGACGGTATATGTCGCCCCTCCGCTCTCGACCTCGTCGGTGCTGACAACCGTCAGGACGCCGTCGCCCCCGGCCAACATGACCTTTTTGATGCCGTCTTCGAGCGTCTGCTTCTCAATCTGCGCAATGGCGTCCTTCGTGAGCTGCTGCATGACGCCCAGGAGACCGGCGGCGACGAGGGTCACCGCCGTCAAGACAATGACCATGTTTGGCAACGTTGATGCTAACTTTTTCATTTCACGACCTCCCCAAAACGTTTAGGTTTGCAGAATCTGTTGATAAGCGGCGTGACAAGGTTCATGAAGAGGATGGCGAACGACATTCCCTCCGGATAGGCCCCGAAATTGCGGATCAGCACCGTGAGCACGCCTATGCCACAGCCGTAAATAATCATCCCCTTGCGCGTCATGGGCGACGAGACATAGTCCGTAGCCATGAAGACCGCGCCGAGCAGAGCGCCACCGGTCAAGACCGTGAAGAGCGGCGACGCGTAGGCATCGGGATTGGCGAGGAAGAACGCCCCCTGGAACAAAGCCATGGAGCCAATCACGGCCACGGGGATATGCCACGTTATGACCTTGAAAGCCAAGAGAAAGACGAAGCCGATAATCATTGCCAGCGCGGAGACCTCGCCAAGCGAGCCGCCTATGCCACCAAAGAACAGGTCGGACGACGACGGCAAATCGACAATCTCGCTGACCGACTTGCCTGTCTTCAGCCCCTCTTTCAAGAGTCCGAGAGGCGTGGCCCCCGTCGAGCCGTCGACGCCGCCGGGGACGGGCCACGTCGTCATCTGCGCCGGGAAAGACATGAGCAGGAAGACGCGGCCGCCTATTGCGGGGTTGACGATGTTCTGCCCAAGCCCCCCGAAGGTCATCTTGCAAACGCCAATGGCGAAGACCGCGCCAATGACGACAATCCACAGCGGCAGGTTCGACGGCAGGTTGAACGCCAGGATCAGCCCCGTGACGATTGCCGAGCCGTCTGAGACGGTTGTCGGGACTTTGAGCAGGAACTTCTGAATCAGGAACTCGACCGCCACGCACGCCACAACCGACGTGACTATCACCATGAGCGCATCGACCCCAAAGAACCAAAGCGAAGCGGCCAGCGCGGGGACGAGCGCTATGACCACTCCATACATATTGCGCCGCACGGAGTCGCCCGAATGGACGTGCGGAGACGGCGCTATGGTCAACTTATTCATTGAGCAAATGTTTTGTTGCAAAGAGGTTAGAGTCTAAGAAATGGAGGTTCATCATTTTGCCACCTCGGCTTTGGCAGCCTCGGCCGCCTTGCGCGCGGCGGCTTCGGCCCTCAGCTTGGCGCCGACCCCCGACTTCCCAAGGCGGATGTAGTCGAGCAAAGGCCTGTTGCTGGGGCAGGTGAAGACGCAACTCCCGCACTCAATGCAGTCCATGACCCTCTCGGCCCTCAAATCGTCAAGACGCGCCGCCTTGCCGAGCGAGAGCAGCAGATAGGGCTCGAGCCCCATGGGACAGACCCCGACGCACTTGGCGCAACGGATGCAGCTCTGGACCGGCTTGCGTCGCGCGTCGGCGACGCTGAGCAGCGTTATGCCCGACGTCCCCTTGACCACCGGCACGTCGAGCCGCGCGTAGGCGCGGCCCATCATCGGCCCGCCGCCAATCACCTTGCCACAATCGTCGGGCATCCCGCCCGCCGCCTCGATGAGGCTCTCTACGGGAGTGCCTATGCGCACGAGGAAATTGCCCGGCTGGCTCAAAGTCTTGCCCGTGACGCACACCACCCTCTCGATGAGCGGCTTGTTCTTCTGCACGGCCTCGTAGATGGCGAAAGCCGTGCCGACGTTCTGCACCACCGCGCCGACGTCGATGGGCAGCCTGCCGCTTGGCACCTGCCGCCCAATGACCGCGTCGATGAGCTGCTTCTCGCCACCTTGCGGGTAGCGGAGCTTGAGAGGCTGGACGACGACGCCCTCGAAGCCCTTGGCGAGCTCGGTGAGGTTGGCAATGGCGTCGGGCTTATTGTTCTCGATGCCGATATACGCCTTGGCCACGCCCAGAGCCGACATGAGGATTTTCACCCCTACGAGGACTTCCTCTCCATGCTCAAGCATCAGCCTGTGGTCTGACGTCAGATAGGGTTCGCACTCGACGCCGTTTATTATCAGAGCGTCGCACTTCTTGCCCGGCGGCAGCGAGAGCTTCACATGGGCAGGGAAGGTGGCCCCTCCCATCCCCACAATCCCCATCTCCTGGATTCGCTTGATTATGTCGGCCGGCGCCATGGAGACCTCGCGCCTGACCTCCGGCGAGCGGTCGATGGTGTCGACCCACTCGTCGCCGTCGACGGCGATTGTTATGCCCCTCTTGGCATATCCGTTGGCGTCGGTGAAGTCCTCAATCTTCTTGACCTTGCCGGAGACCGGCGAGTGGACATTGGCCGAGACGAATCCCGCAGCCTGGGCCAGCAGTTGCCCGACTTTGACAACGTCTCCGACAGCCACGACCGGTTGCGCCGGGGCCCCGATGTGCTGCCCCAGGGGCACTTTGACCTCTTTCGGTACCGGCAACTGCCTGATGGGGCTTCCCGCCGAGAGCTTAGCGTCGTCGGGATGGATGCCCCCCATTCTAAAAGTCTTCAACACGTCTTGTATTGTTATGTCGTTGTGTCTCTTTGGTTCCTCATCTCAATCCGCTCCCCTACTCGGCCACGGCGGCGGGCTGCGGTGCGGGGGCGGGCTTCTTGGCCTCGGCGGGCTTAACCGCGGGGCACGGCGGGAAGTTTGTCTCGTGGATGGCATGCGTGGGGCAAACCGCCACACACTTGCGGCACGACTTGCACTTCATGAAGTCTATATAAGACAGGTTGTTCTCGACAGTGATGGCCCCAAACGGGCACTCTTTCTCACACTTGTGGCAACCGATGCACGCGTTCTTGCAAGCCTTCATGGCGACGCCGCCCTTGTCTTTGTTGCGGCACGCCACGAAGACGCGGCGGCCTTTGTTGCCCTTGTTGCGCAGTTCGAGCAGCGACTTGGGACACGCCTCGACGCAACTGTTGCACGCCACGCACTTGTCCTCGTTGACCTCCGGGAGACCCGTGGCCGGGTTCATCTTGATTGCGTCGAACTCGCACGCGGCCACACAATCGCCACAGCCGAGGCAGCCGAAAGAGCAACCGGTGACGCCGGCGAAGTTGGCGGCAAGCACAGAGCAGCTCTTGGCCCCATCGTAGTCGAGCAGGCGGGGACGCGCCTCGCACGTCCCGTTGCACCGCAAGACGGCAACCCTCGGGGCCACGACCGGCGCCTCCTTGCCAAGCATTGCGGCGACCTTGGCCATGACCGGCTGGCCACCCACGGGGCAGAAGAGCTTGCTGATGTCGTCCGAGCCGACCAACGCGCAGGCCAAGCCGTGACACCCCGGAAACCCGCATCCGCCGCAATTGGCACCGGGCAGAGCCTCCTCGACCTCGCCAATGCGCGGGTCCTCGATGACTTTGAACTTCTGCGAGACAAAGTAGAGAATCACTGCAGCCACGAGCCCCGTGACCGCCAATGCCGCTACCGTTATCAGAATGAATTCAACTTCCATGTCTTTCAAAAAAATGTCCTATTGGTTTTTAGCTTTAAACTTAAAACTCTTATCGATGCGCCCGCGCAAGAGCCACAGCGCGGCATAGTATGGCACGAGCGTGGCCAACGCCACCAGCGCGCAACCGCCATCGCCCAAGCCCGCCACGTGGGCGCACACCAAGCCCGCCACGACGAGCAGCAGGGGAATCACGTAGGCGAAAGCCACGGCCCTTGCGCCCATGGACTGCTCGCCGACAAACGTGACGGTGTCGCCCAACGCGTAGTCCCTGCCGGGTGTCGGGAAGACGTCCACAACCTTGCGCCTCTTCTCCGCCGCCGAGCACAACGCCCCGGCGGAACATTCGCCGCAAGCCGCGCTGCTCACAATCTCGACCTTGAGCACCCCGACGCCGATGGCGACAATTGTGCCACTGTGCTCTATCATCTTATCGGCCATGTCCCAACTCTCTAAACCGTTCTGGAATACTGCCCTCAAAAATAAGGTTCTTAATGCAAGTTTACACTAGGGCAGACCAATTTGTAGGTGGTACAAATAACCTCAACAAGAGTAACTAAACATAACAGCAAGTCATTCAAGATATTACAATGGACAAAGACAGCCTCCTCATACATTGCAAGCACCTAAAATAAACTCATTTTGTAAACGACAAGTGGAACTTTGCCGTGAATTTGCGAACCACGAGATGGCAGAAAATCCGCAATTATGCAAAATGCCGATTGCAACTACGAGGCAATCATGCAAAGAGCCATTGGCAACATGCCCCATCGACGGCATGGCCACGTAGGTGCAACACCTAACGCCGCGACACCGGCAAAGGAATCTGCGGAGAAGCGCGCGCAAGAGGGCGCAAAGCCCTTGGCTCCCACAAAAAAAAAGACGCCCCCGAAGATTTTCGGGGACGCCATTTTATTTTGAAATCGCGAATGAGGGGAACCGCCGACCTCAGAAAGGATAGAGGTTGAAGAACCCGTCGCGGACTTTCAGCTCCTTCTCGGCATCGAAAGGAATGGCATCCATGGCCTCGGCGTCGGTGCTGTATATCCAGACGTCGTAGTCGGGGAAATTGTGCGAAAGATGGTATGTCGCCTCCTTGTAGAAGTCTGGCAAGCCCCGCCTTGTCGCCTCGGGGTCTGTCGGCGGACAGGTCACGATGACCCCCTCCTGCGTCATCCGCGTCTGCTCTCGCAAGCTGCGGCGGTTTATCCTCACGTCCGTCGTGAGCTTCATCTCCAAGGTCGATGTCTTGGCAATGTCCGTGGCGTCGGTGTCGATGTCAGTGCCAATGATGCTGAGGCGCAAATGGTTCATCATCGCGTCGGCCTCGCTCTTCACCTTGTTCCACAGCTCCTCGTCGAAGTCCTTGAAATTCTCGAAACAGAAAGCGTACTTGCGGTAGAAAGCCGCGGGAATCTTGCGCGCCTTCATTGCCGCCTCGATGCATATTGTCCCGGCCCCGCACATGGGGTCGATAAGCGTCTGCGTGGGCTTCCAGCCCGAGAGGTCGACCAGCGCGGCGGCGAGCACCTCGTTCGTGACCGCATTGAACCCCTCCGGGCGGTAGCCGCGGCGGTCCAGCGGGGCGCCGACGGCGTCGAGGCTCACCGAGACCCTCTCGTCGTTGAGGTGGACGTTGACCATATAGTCCGGGTCGTCGGCGTTGAGGTAGACCCTCTCGCCCACGGCGTCCATCACCTCGTCCTCAATGGCCTCGCGGACTTTCTGAGCCACGAACTGCGAGTCGGGCATGGCCTGGCAGAAAGAGACATGGTCGAGGCAGAACGTCGCCCCGGACTTGAAATATTCATGCCAACCGATGGAACGCACCTGCTTGTAGACGTCGTCCTCGTCTACGGCGGGAAACTCCTTGAGGGAGACCATGACCCTTATGGCCAGTCGCGAACGGTAGCAAATCTTGTAGAGGGTCTCCTTGTCGCCCTCGCAGTTGACGACCCGCCGCTGCTGTTCGATGGAAGCGGCTCCAAGAAGCTCCAACTCGTTGGACAGCAACTCTTCGATGCCGTCAAAAGTCTTTACGATAAGTTTCAAGAGGAAAATGATTTGGAAAAGGGAAAGGTATGATAGGACAACTCAGTATCACATCCGAAGAGCGCAACGGGACACAAGCCCGGAAGCAAAGACACGCTCATTTTTGCACAGCCAATTGTCGTCTACAAGCGAAAAAAAAGAAGTCACTACTTGCCGAGGCAAGGAGCGACTTCCAAAAGGAGAGCGGTAAACGGGACTCGAACCCGCGACCCTCGGCTTGGGAAGCCAATGCTCTACCAACTGAGCTATTACCGCATCGGGATGCACTCGGAATTGCTTTCCGACGACAAAGGTAGTAATTGTTTTGCTTCCGCCAAGCGCCGACGCGAAAAAATGCGCGCCGGGCATTCTCATTTTTCAATGTCGAGCGGCTCAATGTCCAGTCCGGCATAGCGCGTGGAAGCAGAGGCGGGCTCCGGCTCGCCGGTCTCGACATATTTCGGCGAAGGCCCCCACCTGTTGGCCCGCTCCTCGCTGTCGGCGCAGCACATCAGGACGAGCACGACTCCATAGACCGCGAAGAACAGCGCGGCGAGAATGAACTTGACGACATATGGCGCAATGGCCTCCGCCACGTCGTCTTGCGCCGAAAGTGAATGCCGCAACCCAGCGCCTCCGGGCGCCGTGGCCATTATGATTGAGACGACACCACAGACAATCGCCACAACGAAGAGAAATCTCAGAATGAGGAAAACACCATACCACCACCCGCTCCGCCCCACGTCGTGGAGACGTCGGACCATCAAAGGGATGGTGAGCAGGTCTACAATGAGCGACACAAACGGTACAAAAATATTTAGAGCCACCACCAGGAGCTGCACCCACCAGAACTCCGACCTGCGCGAGCGCCCCTTGAAACTGAAAAGACGCCCTCCCCATGCGGAGATGGCCTGGGAGAACGTGAGCGAGGGCGATGCCTTAACCATAGCTTAAAACCTTTTAGACGACCGTCGGGGACAAAATTAAGACAGGACGGGACAAAAAAAAGAAGCCCCTCCGAGATTTTTTCTCCCGGAGGGGCTGAAAGAGGGGACCGCCTAGACTAAATCTCTTGCGAGTAGTCGATGCGGCTCATTCGCACGTAGGTGGCGTAGCGGTCTTGCGCCGCCTTTTTTGTCGCCTCGTAGAGCTCGTCGGCCGCCGCCGGCTGGGCCTTGCGCAGCGAGAGGAAGCGCACCTCGCCGTCGAGGTACTCCTGGAACTTGTCCCAATCGGGCTTCTTGGAGTCGAGCATGAAGGGGTTCTTGCCCTGCTCGGCAAGCCTGGGGTCGAAGCGCCACAGGTGCCAGTAGCCGCACTCGACGGCCTTCTGCTCCTCGGCCTGGCTCTTGCCCATTCCTCCCTTGGCCTTGAGCCCGTGGGCGATGCACGGCGCATAGGCGATGATGAGCGACGGGCCCGGATAGGCCTCGGCCTCGCGTATAGCCTTAAGGCACTGCGCATTGTCGGCGCCCATGGCAATTTGGGCCACATAGACGTAGCCGTAGGTGGCCTGCATCAGCCCGAGGTCTTTCTTCTTAATCCGCTTGCCTGCCGCGGCGAAGTGGGCCACAGCGGCGATAGGCGTGGCCTTGGAGCTCTGTCCGCCGGTGTTGGAGTAGACCTCGGTGTCGAGAACAAGGACGTTGACATCCTCGCCCGACGCCAAGACGTGGTCGAGACCGCCATAGCCGATGTCGTAGGAGGCGCCGTCGCCACCGATGATCCACTGGCTGCGCTTGACGAGGTAGTGCGACATCTCGTCGAGCTGCTTGCAGACGGGGCACCCGGCCTCGGCGCTCTTCTTAATCTCCGGGATGAGCTTCGCCGCCGCCTTGCGGCTGCCCTCGGCGTCGTTCTGGTTCTCAATCCACTCGCAGGCGGCCGCCTTGTAGTCGTCGGAGGTCTTGTCGGAGGCAATCATCTGCTCCAACAGACGCTGGATGCGCTCCTTCATCTTCTTGTTTGCCAAGACCATTCCCATGCCGAACTCGCCAAAGTCCTCGAAGAGGCTGTTGGCCCACGCCGGGCCCTGGCCTTTCTCGTTCTTAGTGTAGGGCGTCGAGGGGATGGAGCCCGAGTAGATGGACGAGCAGCCGGTGGCGTTGGAGACCATCTGGCGGTCGCCGAAGAGCTGCGCGATGAGCTTGACGTATGGCGTCTCGCCGCAGCCGGAGCATGCTCCGCTGAACTCGAAGAGGGGCGTGGCGAACTGGGAGTTCTTGGGGTTGGCCTTGATGTCGACAAGGTCTTGCTTGGTCTTGACTTCCTTGACGAGCTTGTCCCAGTTGGCGGCCTCGTGCATCTCGCCCTCAAGCGGCATCATGACGAGCGCCTTTTCCTTTGCGGGGCAGACGTCGACACAGTTGCCGCAGCCGAGGCAGTCGAGGACCCCGACCTGCATACGGAAGTGCATCCCCTTCATTGCCGCCGGCGCCTTCATGGTGACGGTTGGGGCCTCGAAGCCCTGCACCTCGGCGTCGTCGAGGACGAACGGACGGATGCAGCTGTGGGGGCAGACGTATGCGCACTTGTTGCACTGGATGCAGTTCTCGGACTTCCAGCGGGGGACGAACGGCGCCACGCCGCGCTTCTCGTAGGCAGCGGTGCCCTGCTCCCAGGTACCGTCCTCGATGCCCTTGTATGCCGAGACGGGCAGGAGGTCGCCGTTCTGCGCATTGATGGGCCTGACGAGCTTGGAGATGTACTCGGGCTCGTTGCGCACCACCTCCTCGTCGTCGGGCAGGTTGGCCCACGCCGGGTCGACGGGCAGGGTCTTATACTCGCCACCACGGTCGACGGCGGCGTAGTTCTTGTCGACCACGTCCTGCCCCTTCTTGCCGTAGCTCTTGACGATGAACTTCTTCATCTGCTCGACGGCCAGGTCGACGGGTATGACCTCGGTGATGCGGAAGAAAGCGGACTGGAGGATGGTGTTGGTGCGGTTGCCGAGCCCAATCTCCTGCGCAATCTTGGTCGCGTTGATGTAGTAGACCGTTATGTTGTTCTTGGCAAAATATTTCTTTATGCCGTTGGGGATGTTCTTGACGAGCTCGTCGCCCTCCCAAATGGTGTTGAGCAGGAAGGAGCCGTTCTTCTGGAGGCCGCGGATGACGTCGTACATATGCAGGTACGCGTGGACGTGGCATGCCACGAAGTTCGGCGTCTTGACCTGGTAGGTGGAGCGGATCGGGTTGTCGCCGAAGCGCAGGTGGGAGCAGGTGAAGCCGCCCGACTTCTTAGAGTCGTAGGAGAAGTAGGCCTGGCAGTGCTTGTCGGTGTTGTCTCCGATAATCTTGACGGAGTTCTTGTTGGCGCCCACGGTGCCGTCGGCGCCGAGGCCGAAGAACTTGGCCTCGAACATTCCCTCTCCGCCCATCGGGACTTCCTCCTTGGCGGGGAGCGACGTGAAGGTGAGGTCGTCGTTGATGCCGAGCGTGAAGTGGTCCTTGGGGGTCGGCAGCTTGAGGTTGTCGTAGACCGACGTGATCATTGTCGGCGTTGTGTCTGCCGAGCCGAGGCCGTAGCGCCCGCCGACGATGACGGGAGCGTCGGGCTTACCGTAGTAGGCGTCGCGCACGTCGAGATAGAGCGGCTCGCCGTTGGCCCCGGGCTCCTTGGTGCGGTCGAGGACAGCGATGGCCTTGACGGTCTTGGGGACTGCGGCCAGCAGGCGCTCGGTGGAGAAGGGGCGGTAGAGGTGGACGCTGACCATGCCGACCTTCTCGCCCTGCTTGGTCATGAAGTCGATGGCCTCCCGCGCTGCCTCCGTGGCCGACCCCATGAGGATGATGACCCTGTCTGCGTCGGGTGCGCCGTAGTAGACGAAAGGCTTGTACTCGCGGCCCGTTATCTTGCTAATCTCGGCCATGTACTGCTCGACGACATCGGGCACGGCGTCGTAGAAGCGGTTGCTGCTCTCGCGGTGCGCGAAGAACGTCTCCGGGTTCTCCGCCATGCCCTTGGCCTGCGGCCTCTCCGGCGTCAGGGCCCTGTCGCGGAACTCCTGGAGCGCCTTCTGGTCGAGAAGCGGGCGGAGGTCCTCCATGTCCATCATCTCGATCTTCTGGTACTCGTGCGAGGTGCGGAAGCCGTCGAAGAAGTTGATGAACGGCACCCTGGTCTTGATTGTGGAGAGGTGCGCCACGGCGGAGAGGTCCATGACCTCCTGCACCGAGCCCTCGCAGAGCATGGCGAAACCTGTCTGACGGCATGCCATGACGTCGGAGTGGTCGCCGAAGATGCAGAGGGAGTGCGTGGCCACGGTGCGCGCCGAGACGTGGAAGACCGACGGCAGGAGCTCGCCGCCAATCTTGTACATATTGGGGATCATGAGGAGAAGACCCTGCGACGCCGTGAAGGTGGTGGTCAGCGCGCCGGCCTGGAGCGAGCCGTGTACGGCGCCCGCCGCGCCGGCCTCGGACTGCATCTCGGAGACGGATACGGTGTCGCCGAAAAGGTTCTTGCGCCCCTGGGCCGACCACTCGTCGACGTGCTCGGCCATGGGCGACGACGGCGTAATGGGATAGATGGCGGCGACCTCCGTGAACATATAGGCTATGTGCGCGGCGGCCTCGTTTCCATCACAGGTGATGAATTTCTTTTCCTTTGCCATTTGTGTGTAACTAACAATAAAAAGTTAATGTATCGACTGTCTTTTTATATCGCTCCACCGCCCCAACATTGGAGCCGCGGGTCCCTGTCCCTTTCCCCACCATCGGGCGGCAGTGGTCAGTATATGAAGCCAAAGAGCCACAGCGGGATGAGGTTTCCCTCGCCCACCTCAATCATCTCGCGCGTCAGGAAAGTCTGGCAGTCCGCCTTGACCTTGGCCCCGTCGCCCACGGCGAAGCACGGGCCGCCATTGACGCAGAAGTCGCCACTGGGCCCGCGCTCGACGGTGTTGCCATATCCCAACTGGTTGAAGAAGAAAGTCTTCTGCAACGCATCGCGCTCCACTCCGCCATAGTTGCAGAGGTACATGAGGTTGGGGTTCTGCATGAAGATATGGGCCGGCTTCTTGTTCGCGCTGTCGCCGAGCTGGTAGAGCAGGTGGATGAGCCTGGCGTGCTTGAGGTAGACCATGTAGTTCATCACCGTGGCCCTGCTGGTGTCGACCTCCGCCGCCAACTTGGAGACGTTGGGCTGGAAGGGGGCCTGCCGCGCTATGATATAGAGGAGCTTGCGGAGCTTCGGGATGAGCTTGATGTCGATCTGCTGCAGGTAGCTTATCTCGACCTCCAAGACAAGGTTTATGGTCTTGACGAGGTCCACGTAGACGCTCTTCTGCCCAAGGAAATATGGGTAGAAGCCGTGGCGGAGGTAGTCGCTGAAAAACGCCAGGGGCTTGACCCTCTGCGTTATGCCGCGGCAAATGTCGACGTGGTTGCTCAGGATGTCGTCCAACGAGACGACCGGGAAGTTGTTCCCCGACGAGTAGTTGAGGAACTCGCGGAACGAGAAGCCGTCCAGGCTGTAGACGTCCACCAGCCCCCTCAGCCTCGTGTTCTCCTCCTTGAGGCGCATGACGGGCGAGCCGGTGAAGACGATGTGGAGGTCGGGGAAATTGTCGTGGCAATAGCGCAGCTCCTCAGACCAGTCGGGGTATTTGTAGACCTGGTCGAGCAGGAGGGTGTGGCCCCCGGTCTTGACGAACTCGTCGGCCAGCGAGACTATCGAGCGCGTGGAGAAGTAGAAGTCGTTGAGGTCGGCATAGAGGCACTTGTGGGTGGAAGCCAGCATCTTGGCATAGTTGAGCAGGAACGTCGTCTTGCCAATCCCCCTGGCGCCCTTAATCCCTATGAGCCTCGCCGACCAGTCAATCTTGTCCATAAGCCCCCTCTTGACCCAAGGGCCAAGGGAGGAGACCAAATCGCCGTGAATCTTATATAGAGTCTGCATTGCCAACCGAGAGCCCTCTCCCCCGCGAGGGAGCGGGCGAAGCAAAAATACGGAACATGGCGGAATTTTTGCAATCTGCGCATTGCATTTTAGCCCACAAATTGCAATTTGAAGAGGGTACAAATAAACAGTAGGGCAAGCCCTCCCGCCCTCACAATCTTTTCGGCCTCCCACTTCCCCTTTGGGCGGATTTTCTTAACTTCGTAGACGCGTCGCACCCGCGCAACCCGCCCGCACGACGCCGCAAAATCGACGCTACGAAAAAGAGATGGAACCAATAGCAGAGCCAATATCGCGAGAAGAGCTTATGGCCGACCTGTCGCGCGCGCGCTTCGTCCGCAACACCAACAAGGGTGGCAACCTGATATACGACTTCTCGGCCCGCGAGGCTCCGGCGCTCATGCGCGAAGTGGGCCGCCTGCGCGAGGAGGCGTTCCGCATGGCCGGCGGCGGCACGGGCAAGTCGGTGGACATCGACGAGTATGACGCCGCCGACATACCGTTCCGCCAGCTCGTCGTGTGGGACCCCCAGGACCAGCAGATCTTGGGCGGCTACCGCTACATCCTCTGCAAAGAGCTGCCGCAGAGCCAGGAGGGGACGAAGTATCTCGCCACGTCGCACATGTTCCACTTCGAGGACGAGTTCATACGCGACTACTTCCCGAAGACCATAGAGCTTGGCCGCTCGTTCGTGCAGCCCA
This sequence comes from uncultured Marinilabiliaceae bacterium, assembly GCA_964534235.1. Lineage (GTDB taxonomy): Bacteria > Bacteroidota > Bacteroidia > Bacteroidales > Marinilabiliaceae > W3P20-009. The sequence goes on along the minus strand of CAZHOT010000006.1, from coordinate 90,825 downwards.
TCTACCAGAGCAGCAAGAAAGGCACGAAGAGCCTCTTCGCCCTCGACAACTTGTGGGACGGGCTGGGGTCGCTCGTGGTGGACCACCCCGACGTGACCTACTTCTTCGGCAAGGTGACGATGTACACGCACTTCAACCAGCGCGCCCGCGACTACATCATGGGCTTCTGGCACAAATATTTCGGCGACAAGAGCCACCTGGTCTACGCCTACAAGCCCATCCGCGTGGGCCTGACCGGCGAGGAGATCGACGCCGTGTTCACGGCCGGCAACTTCCAAGACGACTACCGCATCCTGACCCGCCGCGTCCGCGAGTTAGGCGAGAACATCCCCCCCCTGGTGAACGCCTACATGACCCTCTCCCCGTCGATGAAAGTGTTCGGCACAGCCATCAACGACGAGTTTGGCGACGTCGAGGAGACGGCCATAATCATAAACCTGCGGGACCTATACCCCAACAAGTCGGCTCGCCACATCGAAACCTACAAGAGGTAGCCCGCCATGCCCACCCGCCGACACCGAACCCTCGCCGTGGCCGCCGGCCTACTGCTGCTGGCGACGCCCTGCGCGCCCGCGCTCGCGGAGTCGGACACGACGGCCTCCGTGTCGCTCACCGACGAGCGCATAGCGAGCGGGAGGCGGCTGTGGGACGCCGGGCAGCCCGCCAAAGCCGAAAAGCTGCTGCTAGAGGCGCGGGCCAAGGCGCAGGGCTTGGACGAGAAGACGAGGGCGGCAGACGCCCTGGCGGACTTCTACGCCAAATGCGGCGACACGAAGCGCGCCGCGCAGGCTTTCGCCACGCTCATCTCGGACGCCGCGCAAGCCTCCGACACCTCCACGATGGTACACGCCTATGACGGGCTGGGCCGCACATATGGCAACGCCCGGCAGCACGTCAGGGCCATCAAGAGCTACCGGCGCGCCGAGGAGCTGCTGAAGCTCCACCCCGACACCTGCGCGCTGTCGTGGGTCTATGCGGGCATGGCGCGCACGCTCTTCGAGTCGGGCGACCTGCACGAGAGCCTCCGACTGGCGCGCGCGGCACGCGCCATGACCTCCGAGGCCGACCTGCCGACCATCACCACGATATTGGGCATCGAGGCGAGAGTAGAGGCCGAGCTCGGCGACTACGAGACGGCCTACTCCACCCTGTCGGAATATTCACGCCTCCGCCGGCTACTGCGCGACAAGGAGGCCGACTACCTCATAAGCGCCTCGGCGCACGCCCACAAGCTGGGCGACACCGGCCCGGAGCGCCTCTCGGCAATGCGCGAGGCGGAGTTCCGCAGGAGCGCCGCGGCCGAATATGAGAGGGGGAGGCGGATGGCGTTCTCCGCCTCGTTCGCCCTGTGCATCATGCTCCTGCTGACCCTCTCGTGCCTCGCCATAGCGGCCCGCCGCCTGACGCTGAGCCGCCGCGAAGAGAAGCGCCTGGCACAAAGAGTGGCGGAGGCCGGCCGCATGCTCCAAATAGTCGGACACGACACTACGAACCACTTCAACACCCTGCTGGGCTTCGCGGAAATGCTAGTGGAGCGCACCAGCAAGAGAGGCGGCGACGAAGAGGTCTTCGCCCGCCACGTCTACACGTCGGCGCAAATCCTGTATCAGGCGACAAGCAACCTGCTGGCATGGAGCAAGACGCACACCCAGCTGAAAGCCAGGCGCGAGGAAGTCATGGTCGGCGCGTGCCTAGCCAACGTGGTGGACACCATGCGGCTCATGGCAAGCAACAAGGACGTGGACATCCAGAGCGACATGGGCGACAACGTCAGCGCCTATGTCGACACCTCGCACCTGGCCATCATTGTCCGCAACCTGCTCTCGAACGCCATCAAATATACCGCACGGGGCGGGACTGTGCGGATCTCCGCGTCGAGATACGCCGACAAAGTGGCCATCGTCGTCGACGACAACGGCGTCGGAATGCGCCGCGACGACATAGCCCGCTTCAACAGCGACGCCCCACTGACCCCGACCGACGGGACGAACCACGAAAAGGGCAACGGCATAGGCCTGGCAATCTGCCGCGACCTGGCCCGCGCGAACGACGGCGACCTGGTCATCGAGCCGGGACGGAAAGAGGGCACGTCGGTGACCCTGGTGCTCAACAGCAACGCATAACAAAGACGACAAGGCATGACAGGCAGCGAAGACAAGTTCTCGTATGACAAGGCCATAGCGCAAGTGGAGGCCATCGTGGGCCAGCTGGAGGCGCGCGGCGGCATGGGCTTCGACGACATGATAGCCAACGTCGAGCGCGCCTTGCGCCTCATCGACGAGTGCAAAAGAAACATTGCCGACGCGGAGGCCAGGCTGGCAAAGCTGACCCAAGAAGACTCCCAAGAGAGCCGGCTCGGCGGAGAATAGGTTTCGCAAAAACCAACACCCCAAAGTCGAACGAATGCGAAACCTCATCTTGTACCTCCTGCTCGCCGCCACGGCGGCGGCCCCCCTGGCGAGTTGCAAGCCGACCCGCGCCACCGTCGAGGTGGCGAAAAACACCGGCAAAGCGACGACCGGGAGAGGGCGCGGGAAAAGCCCGCAAGGCAAGGGACAGGGTGGCATTAAAGACGACCGAATAGAGCAAACCGGCGGCTCGCTCGCCAAGGCTTGCTCCAAGCTGGGCGTGAGCGCCAAAGGCGTCAGGAACCAAGACCTCTACATCGTCTCGGCATCGTGGCTCGGGACGCGCTACAAGTATGGCGGGATGTCGCGCGGCGGCGTGGACTGCTCGGGACTTACGAGCTTGATATACAAGTCAGTATACAAGAAAAACCTGACCCACAACTCCGCCGCGATGTTGGCAGAGTGCAAGAAGCGCATCAAGAAGAGCGACCTGCGCGAGGGGGACCTCGTCTTCTTCCGGACGGACGGGAAACGCTCCAAGACCCCCAACCACGTCGGCATCTACCTCAAAGAGAACAAGTTTGTCCACGCCTCGTCGTCAAAGGGCGTCGTGGTGAGCAACATGACCGACAACTACTACGTCAGCAACTTCATAGCCGCCGGCCGGGCATTATAGGCTGTAGAAAGCGCAATAATTGCTAATTTTGGGCGTTTGAGCATAGGGAACGCGCAAACGCCCATATTTTTTTGTTCGCAGCAATGACATTTCTTCGTTTTCTCAAGTCCCGCACGTTTTGGATTCAGGTGGGTCTCGCCGTGGTGGCGGTCGTCCTCCTGCTAGTCTTGACCAATTGGCTCCTTGGCGTCTACACCACGTCGGGCCGCACGGTGGTCGTCCCGCAACTGGCGGGCCAACTGCAGTCGGAGGTCGAGACCGAGGTGCGCAACGGCGACCTGAGGCTCCAGCTCATCGACTCGCTCTACCGCGCCGACGTCCGGCCGGGCGCCATCGTGGACCAGGTCCCGGCGGCGGGCAAGAAAGTGAAGAAAGGGCGCACGATATACATAACCATCAACGCCTTCTCGAAAGAGATGACAACGATGCCCTCGCTTGTCAACTTCTCGTTTCGCAACGCCCAGGTGAACCTGCAAAACGCCGGGCTGGAGCTTGGGCGCGTGGACTCGCTCCCCAGCCCCTACGACGGCCTGGTCTTGAAACAGATGGCCGGCGGACGCGACATCGCTCCGGGCGACAAACTGCCCAAGGGCAGCGTCGTGGACCTCGTGGTGGGCTACGGCGACGCCAACGGGACGACGCGCATCCCCAACCTTGTCGGCACGACCTACGACGACGCCATAGCGGCCCTGGCCCAATCCCGGCTGAGCGTCGGCGGCGTGGAGTTTGACGCTACCGTCGCGACGCGCTCCGACACCTCGCAGGCCGTGGTCTACCGCCAGACCCCCGCGGGCGGCGGCGCGACGGCGGACGCATGGTCGCCCGTGAGCATATGGCTGACGACCGACATGGGCAAACTGGCATCCACCATCTTGCAAGAAGACTGATGAGGGACGACGACGAGTGGGACGACGACGCTGACGACGACTCGCCCGAATCTGCTGAGTCCGCCGGGGGCGACGGGCTGTATGAGCACTACCACTTCGTTGCCGACCGCAACCAGGGGCCGGTGCGGGTGGACAAATATGTGGTGGACCACGTGGCCCGCGCCTCGCGGACGAAGGTCCAGGCGGCGGCCGCGGCGGGCAACATCCTCGTGTGCGGCAAGGCCGTCAAAGCCAACTACCGGCTCAAGCCCGGCGACGAGATAAGCATCGTCATGAGCTGGCCACCCCGCGAAGTCGAGGTGGTGCCGCAAGACATCCCGCTCGACATCGTATATGAGGACAACGAGCTGCTCGTCGTCAACAAGCGCGCCGGGATGTGCGTACACCCCGGCGTGGGCAACCACGACGGGACCCTTGTCAACGCCCTGGCGTGGCACCTGCGCGAGCTTGCCATGTTCGCCGACAAGAGCGACCCTCGCCCCGGGCTGGTCCACCGCATCGACAAAGACACGTCGGGGCTGCTCGTCGTGGCCAAGACCGAGGCGGCGAAGATGGACCTGGCCCGCCAATTCTTCGAGAAGACCACCGAGCGTACCTACGTGGCCCTGGCGTGGGGGCTGATGGAGGCGGACAGCGGCACAATCCGCGGCAACATAGGCCGCAGCACCCGCGACCGCAAGGTGATGGACGTCTTCCCCGAAGAGAGCGGCGTGGGCAAAAGCGCCGTGACGCACTACGAGGTGCTGGAGCGCCTGGGCTACGTCTCGCTCGTGCGCTGCCGCCTGGAGACTGGGCGCACTCACCAGATCCGCGCGCACTTCCGCCACATAGGGCATCCGCTCTTCGGCGACGCGCACTATGGCGGCGACCAAATCTTGCGCGGCACGACGTTCCCCAAATATCGCCAGTTTGTCGCCAACTGCCTCTCGCTCCTGCCTCGCCAGGCCCTCCACGCCAAGACCCTCGGATTCGCCCACCCCGCGACGGGCGAGCGGATGATGTTCGACTCGGAGATTGCGCCCGACATGGCTGAATGCGTGGAGCGGTGGCGGACATATACGAAAGAATCAAGGACTCACACAAATATCTGATGAAAAAGAGGGTTGCGATTGTCTACGGCGGCTACCAGTCGGAAGCCGCCGTCAGCGCCCGGAGCAAAGACGGCCTCATGGGCATGATGGACACCAATCGCTACGAACTTATCCCCGTCGAAATCTCGCGCACGGGGTGGACGGCCCACTACAAAGGCTCCCCCCACCCCATCGTCCGCGACGACTTCTCGTTCCTCTCCGACGGCGAGCGTATCGGCTTCGACATTGCCTACATAACCATCCACGGCGCGCCGGGCGAGAACGGCCTGCTCCCCGCCTACTTCGAGATGATAGGGCAAAAGCACTCCACGTGCCCGTCGCTGACCGGCGCCATGACGTTCGACAAGTTCGTGTGCAACAGCTACCTGCGGAGCTTCGGCTTCGACGTGGCGGACTCGATGCGCGTGCGCCGCGGTCAGACGGTGGACGTCGACGCCATCGTGGAGCGCATGGGCCTGCCGATGTTCATCAAGCCCGCCGCCGCGGGGTCGAGCTTCGGCGTGACAAAAGTCAAGACCCGCGAGCAAGTCCTGCCGGCCCTGGCCGCGGCCCACCAGGAGAGCGAGTTCGCCATGGTCGAGGCGTTCATGGACGGGACGGAGCTGACGTGCGGCCTCTACAAGACCGGCCGCCGCACGGTGGTCTTGCCGCTCACGGAGGTCGTCACCACCAACGAGTTTTTCGACACCGACGCCAAATATACGCCAGGCAAGACGCAGGAGATAACGCCCGCGCGCGTGGGCGACGACGTCGCGGAGCGGGTGCGGCGCGCGGCCACGGAGATATACGACCTCATGAACATGCGCGGCATTGTCCGCATAGACTTCATAGTGCGGCGCGACGGCACGCCGTTCGTGCTTGAGGTGAACACCACACCCGGACAGACCGCAACGAGCTTCATCCCCCAGCAGATACGCGCGGCGGGCATGACGGAGGCCGACGTCTTCAGCGAAGTGATGGAGGACATCATGAGCCACGACAACTGAACCAAGACATGAAATTTCTCATCGTAGGGCTGGGCAACATCGGCGACGAGTACGCCCACACGCGCCACAACACGGGCTTCGACATCGTGGAGCGCCTGGCGGTCGAGGCCGGGGCGGAGTTCGCCGGCGAACGCTACGGCGAAGTGGCCCGCATGAGGGTCAAGGGGCGCGAACTCGTCCTGCTTCGCCCCAACACATACATGAACCTGAGCGGCAAAGCCGTGCGCTACTGGGCGGACCGCGAGAAAGTGGAGCCGTCGAACATCCTGGTCGTGGTGGACGACCTGGCCCTGCCGGTGGGGACAATCCGCCTCAAAGGCAAGGGCAGCGCCGGAGGGCACAACGGACTGAAGAACATCAGCGAGCTGCTCGGGACGGACGACTACCCCCGCCTCCGCTTCGGCATCGGCAACAGCTACCACCGCGGGCAGCAGATAGACTTCGTGCTGGGCCGGTGGGGCGACGACGAGAAGCCCCTGGTGGAGGGGCGCATGGAGGTGGCGGCAGAGTGCATCCGCACGTTCGTGTGCGCGGGCCTTCAGCCCACCATGACGCAATTCAACAACAAATAGGCACACGCGCTTATGGCAGACACGGTCCGAATAGACAAATTCCTGTGGTGCGTCAGGCTCTACAAGACGCGCTCGGTGGCCTCGGACGCCCTCAAGAGGGGCAAAGTCGCGATGGGCGGGACGCAAGTGAAGAGCTCGCGCAACATCAAGGTCGGCGACGTGATAGACGTCAAAGTGCCGGGCGGCATACGCTCCTTTGAGGTGACGAAGCTGCCCAAGAGCCGGATGGGCGCCAAGCTGGTGCAAGAGCATATCAGGGAGGTGACCCCCAAAGAGCAGGCGGAGCAGCTGGAGATGTTCCGCCTCCAAATGTCGATGCAACGCCACAAAGGGCTGGGCCGCCCGACGAAAAAGGAGCGCCGCGACATGGAGAGCTTCCTCGACACGGACGACGACGAGATGGACATTTTTCTGGACGACGAGGACGAAGACGAATGATTGTAGCACAACAGAAGCGGCGGGAGAACATCGTGGAGTATATCCTCTACATGTGGAACGTCGAAGACCTCATCCGCGCCAACGGCCTGGACATGGGCCGCATAGACGCGACCGTGATGAGCAAATACTCCATCGACGACCCGGCACGGCGCGCCGAGGTCCGCTACTGGTGGGAGAACCTGTGCGAGATGATGCGCCGCGAGGGCAAAGAGGCCGGCGGCCACCTGCAAATCTTGACCATGCTGGCCAACGACCTGTACAACTTCCACCTCTACCTGCTCACGCAGGAGAGCGAAATCCCCTACCAGAACGCGTTCCGCACGGCATGGCCGGACCTGTCGCTCTTCATGAACAAGACGCCCGGCGGCGACAAGATGCACCACGTCCTGCTGGCCCTCTCGGCCATCTACGACTACTACCTGCTCAAGCTCCGCGGCGAGACGGTCTTGGCGGACACGACCAACGCCATGGTCCGCATAGGGCGCTTCATGGCCATGCTCAGCCAGAAATATCTCAAAGCCGAGAGGGAACTCCACGCCGACCGCGAGACGAGCCCCGACGGCAACTTCGTAGCGACACGACAACAAAAACCAACAGACACAGACAATGCGAAAACTGATTAGCCTCTTGGCCGCCGCCGCGGCGACCACGGCGTCCGCCTGGGCGCAGCCCCTGCAGCCCGGCTTCTCGAAGTCGGAATATATGGAGTGCCTGAGCATGGCCTCTCACATGGACAGCCTCAGCGTTGACGACAAATACCTGTGCCCCGAGCCGGAGCGCTTCCGCAAGGTCTACGCCTCGCCCAAGGTGGGCTTTGACAACGAATGGGAGCTGTGGCAGTCCGACGGCGGCGTGATGGCCATAATGCTCCGCGCGACGGTCTCGACGGCCAAGAGCTGGGGCGCGAACTTCAACGCCGGCATGGTGCGCGCGGTGGGGACGTGCCACGTGGGCCGCGACGTCCGCTACGACCTGTGCGCCGACAGCATGGCGTGCGTCCACGCCGGGTGGGTGGCGGGACTGATGACCATGGCCGACGACATCGTGTCGAAGCTCGACTCGTGCCACAAGGCGGGGCACCGCGACTTCCTGGTGGCGGGCCACAGCCAGGGCGGCGCGTTGGCTCTGCTGACCACCGCCATGCTGCGGCGCGGGCAGGCCAAGGGCGCCATTCCCGCCGACATCCGCTTCAAGACCTACGCTAGCGCGGCGCCCAAGCCCGGCGACTACCTCTTCGCCGTGCGCTATGAGGCCATGACCCGGCCGGGGTGGTCGTTCACGGTGGTCAACGCCGACGACTGGGTGCCGGAGACGCCGCTGAGCCTCCAACGCCCGACGGACTTCCGCCCGACGAACCCTTTCGTGCGCATTGGCGAGCTAACGGAGGGGGCTAGCGGGATTCAGAAGATGAAGATCAAGTACCTATATGGCAAGCTGAGCCGCCCGACGGGCAAATCTGTGGAGAACCTGACCAAATATCTCGGCACGACGGTCGGCGGGATGCTCCAAAAGGGCAACCCGTGGTTCCGCCAACCGGAGTATGTGGACTGCGCCAACTACGCCCGCGTGGGGCAGTCGTTCGTCCTTGTGCCCGACGAGGAGTATTACTCCCGCCACCCACGTGTGGCAGACGACGCCTTTGAGCACCACCAGTATAACGCCTACTACGACTTGGCGGAGAAGATTGGGGAGTGACACCCGGGCGGGTAATCCGCAAGAGTCAGACAACCACCCTGGGGGCACCCTCCGGGGTGGTTTCTTTTTACCCTGCCGCCCCCCACTGGGAAAGGCAAAAACTCACATCCGCATGAGCCTATTTACGATTTCGGCGACTTCAATCCCCCACTCGTCGCTCCTCCCAATTGACGCCGCCATCTTTCTTATGCCGTCTTTCACGGAAGTCTCGTCACCTCTTTCGTCAAAGAGCTTGAGAAACCGCACCCACCATCGCGCCTCAATTCCGGACAGCTTCAAACGCATCGTGTCTTCGACCCAATCGTCCATTAGGCCACTTATGCGCGCTATGCGTCCAAAATTTCCGCCTTTGTCATCGGATACGACATCAGAATATGAGCTTCCAGGCTCAGGATATGGATGCGCCTCCGGATGCTCAACCTTTTTGGCAGACGGACTGCGATTCTCCCAATAATGGGTACGCAAATCCGCGGCATACTTTGCCTGCTCTATGAAGGGTGCGGCAAGGACAGGAGTCCCCGAAATGACATTCGAGAGAGACCAAGGGAAAACAGCAATTAAGTCCCAAACAGTCATGGCATTCGCAGAGGCTCGGAAACGGAACGACGGCATCTCCTCCTTAGCCAACAGATACCACCCCTTTAACTCAATCCCAATGGCTGGTTCGCCGTGGCTGTCACATTCCAACCTTACGTCGGGAAAGCTCTCGGCGTAACGTCGAAACTCAAAGTCCGCCCACTTTCCGTCCGGATCCCAAATTGCCCTCGTGGCATTCAATGTCGCGACAGTCTGCTCCTCTATGGCGCCACCCAGCAAAGTGTTCATGGCGAACAGGTCCACAGCCGAAACGCCCTCAATACTTATTGGGGAGCTGAAATGCATCGGGACAGCCTTTAGCGCCCGGACTAAACCATTCCTCAGTACCGTCCTCGCATCTTCGGACGGCAACTCATGACGTACAACAGAGCCGACCATTGAATTCCCTTAATCAAATCTATACACCCCATTTGTCCTAAACGTCTCGCACGCCTCCCGCAAGCGCTCACAAGCCAGAGCATAGAACGTATCGTCAACCTCGGCGACAAACGCGCGTCGCCCCAGCAAAATGGAGGCAACGGAGGCCGACGCCAAACCGCCAAACGGCTCCCATACGACCCCCTCCTCATTCGTCGTCGCTGCCACTTGCGTCAACATGAGGTCCAACGGCTTTTGATTCAAATGTGCGGCGGACAGCTTCGTCGGCTTATATGTCCTGGGGGCGCTTCGCTCCATCGTCCCCCTCAGCCTCTCGGCATCGGCTAGCGGCGGACGCCTCCAAACGTTGGTCACACCATTTCTATGATTCCACACGGCCCGCATGCCGTCCCATCTATCGGCCGTGACAAAACTCTCACCGTCTAGAGAGAAGTAGGGCCAATTGCGCTTATCCCCTTTCTCGTTGCAAAACTCGCTCATTTTTTGGACAGCCTCCCCCGGAGGCCAATACCACAAGCTGTCGGATGTCAAATATTTGCGCGTGGCGGCACTTTTGACCCCACAAGCCTCGTTGGCCAACGACATCGGCAAACCGCTCCTCTGCCACTCCGCCCTCAACCACTCCTTGACATCGAGGGTGCGGCCGTCCCCCGTTCTCAGATAGAGCTTCCTCCTATAGAGGGCGGCGACCTCAGTGACCACCGGCAACTGCCGGATGGTGTTTCCATTCACATTGCCAGCGATGTGCGCAAGCCCCTTGTCCCACACCGCCAGTTGCACGTACTCCCATCCGGTGGCGAGAAGCAACGGATGAACCGTGGCCCAACCGACCTCTGTATTCCAAAACCAAAGAGACGTGGAGGGCTTTGCCGCTTTAGACCATTCCAGGCAATGCGGCTTATACCAATCGACAAGCCCGTCCGCGTCCGCGGTGTCGCCTCGAAAACCGCGAACTCCATAAGCGCCGTCAGAGACTATCAGATCGGGAGCTTCCCAATTTGCGTACACCTCGGACACATTCCCATGATGCACATCGCCAAGACACATATGCCTCTCATCCATGATGGCCAAAGGTAATAAGATTTCGCAACGCGCCACCGCGAATGGCCCGCCCCTGGCCCCGAATGAAAAAAAATCTAAGGCCGCGGGAGCAACTTTCAGGTCCGTCGCTTATATTCGCCATTGGAAGCTATTCACAACCATAGTATAGAGAAAATGAATACCCGACCCCTTCTCATCGCACTCTTTTGCTGCACCATGGCCCATGCGCAGAGGCAAACTCCCGCCGAGCGGAAGGACTCCGCCGACAAAGTGAACGACATAATCAAAGTGGCCGAAAGCCGCTCCGGCAAGGGGGCCGTAGGCAACGCCCTCGACGCGCTGAGCGGCCAGACGGCGGGCGTCAACGTGACCTCGAACGGCCTGGACCGGATGGCCATGCTCAACAGCGTGCGCGTCCGCGGCACGACCTCCATCGTCGGCGGCAACGACCCTCTTGTCCTCATCGACGGCGTGACGTCTGACGTGCTGACACTCTCCACGATATACCCGGCCGACATCGAGAGCTTCCGCATCTTGAAGAACGCCACCGAGACCGCCATGTACGGCTCACGCGGGGCCTCGGGCGTGATTGAGGTGAAGACCAAGAAGGGGACGGGGGGAGGCTTCCAAATATCGTATGAGGGGAATGTCGGCATCGAGCGGATGTATAGGCATCTCGACATGCTCGACGCCGCTGAATATGTGGCCACGGCCCAGAGGCTCGGAACGCATTACAACGACCGTGGCTTCAACACCAACTCCTACCGGGTCATAACGCGCACGGGCCTGGTGAACAACCACTACCTGGCCTTTAGCGGCGGGACCCCGCAGTCGAACTACCGCGCCTCGTTTGGCGTGATGGACCACAACACCATCATCAAGAGGATGGACTACCAGGTGATAGTGGCCAAAATCGACGTCACGCAGAAAGCTTTCGACGACCGGCTGACGGGCGACTTCGGCATATTCGGGTCGTCGTTCAAAAACCACGACATATTCAACGCCCAAATGCTGTTCTACTCGGCTGCATGCCAGAATCCGACATATCCGGCGGAGACCGACGCGGCCGGGAACTGGGTAAAGAACGAGGCCGCCACATGGATCAACCCTCCGGCAGTCCTGCTCGACGAGAAGAACGACTCAAAGGACTTGAACTTCGACGCCCACATAAGGCTGAGCTACGACATCCTGCCGAACTGGCGCGTCTCGGCCTTCGGCTCCTACCTCTACGGCTCGACCGAGAACAACCAGTTCGCCCCCACGTGGGTCTGGGCGCAAGGCCACGTGCGGCGAGGCGAGGCGAAGAAAGAGGAGTGGCTCGGCAACGTGTCCGTAGACTTCGGCAAGGAGTTTGGCGTCCACAACATCCAAGCCGGCGTGAGCGGCGAATATCGCAAGCTGACAAACACAGCCTTTTGGGTGCAGGCGAAAGGCATCCCGACGAACGGCTTCCACTATGACAACCTTGGGGCCGCGGCGTCCAGGCCCTATGGCGGCACGGGGAGCACCTACGAAGAGCAGAAACTCGCCTCGGCCATGGGCAACGTGGCCTACACGTTGCTGGACCGATACACCCTGACGGTCAACGCTCGCGGCGACGGCTCCTCGATGGTCGGCGACAACAACACATGGGGCTTCTTCCCGTCAATCTCGTTCGCATGGGACATAAAGGAAGAGAGCTTTCTTCGCAAGGCGCGACCCTTGTCGCTACTCGTGTTCCGCACGGGACTGGGGCAGGCCGGCAACCTTGGGGGCATTTCCGCCTACACGACCATGGCCACCGTGAGGCAGACGGGCATCGTCCCGATAATGAGCACCCCCACGGTGACCCTCGGGACGGTGCGGAACAACAACCCCGACCTGAAGTGGGAGACGAAGACCACATTCAACGTCGGCATCGACCTGGGCCTCTTCGCCAACAGGCTGATGCTCACGGCCGAATATTATTACTCCAAGACCACTGACATGCTCTACGAATACGAAGTGCCGGTGCCCCCGTTCGCCTTCAACACCCTGCTGGCGAACATCGGCGCAATGTCGAACCGCGGCCTGGAGCTGGGGCTGTCGGCGCAGCCCATCAGCAAGGAAGACGTGGAGCTAAACGTCAACATGAACCTGTCGTTCCAGAGCAACAAGCTCCTCTCCCTCAGCGGGACGCTGAACGGGATGAGCCTGTCGGCCACCGACGTCACGGCAATAGGCGCCCTGGACGGCGCCGGGCAGAACGGCGGCGACAACAATGTTGTCTACCAGATTGTCGGGCAGCCACTGGGCGTCTTCTACATCCCCCACTGCAAAGGGCTGGCCAGGAACGAGAACGGCAGCTGGTACTACGACATTGAGGACCTGGACCGCGACGGGACGATTGACATGAGCGACGGCGGCGACAGGTATGTGGCGGGGCAAGCCACGCCAAAGATGACCCTGGGGTCGAATATCAGCCTCAGGTTCAAGGACTTATATATCGCCTTGCAGATGAACGGCGCCTTCGGTCACAAGATATTCAACGGGACGGGCCTGGCATACACCAACATGTCGAGCTTCCCCGACTACAACGTGCTAAGGGGCGCCCCGCAAAAGAACATCGTCGACCAGCGCATCTCCGACTATTGGCTGGAGCGGGGCGACTACCTGAATTTCGAGCATTTGACGATAGGCTACAGAGTGCCGCTGGAGAGCAACGCGGTCCGTTCGCTGCGGGTGTCGTGCAACGTCAGCAACCTGGGGACCGTCACGGGCTACAGGGGACTCACTCCAATGATTAACAGCTATGTGGTGAACAGGACGATGGGCATTGACGACAAACGCAACTACCCGCTGTACCGCACCTACACCCTTGGCCTGAGCGTACAATTTTAAAAGAGACAGGAGAGCATGAAAAAGACTTTCTGCGGCATCTTGATTTCGCTAGGCGTCTGCGGATGCCTAGACGAGAACCCCAAAGACCAATTGGGGCAGGAGGCCATCTACACCAACGCAAACAACATTTTCAACAACGCCGTGGCCTCATTGTACAACTACGTGGGCAGCGACAAAGAGACCGAGGGGCTGCAAGGCACATGCCGTGGCATATACGACTACAACACCCTCACCACGGACGAGGCCATGATACCAATCCGCGGCGGAGACTGGTATGACGGCGGGCTGTGGGAAAACATGTACCGTCATGAGTGGAGCGCCAACGACATGTACCTGTACGACGTTTGGAAATACCTGTTCAAGGTCATCGTCTTGTCCAACCAGTCGCTACAGGTCATCGACAGCCACGAGCGGCTGCTGACAGCCGAACAAGCGCTCGGATTCTCGGCCGAAGTGCGTGCCGTCCGCGCCTTGTTCTACTACTACGCAATGGACATGTTCGGGCAAATCCCATTGATCACGTCGCACTCCGCCTCCCTCGACCAAGTGACGCAAAGCAGCAGGAGCGAGGTGTTCCGATTCATATTCAACGAGTTGCAGACCGTCGCCCCCATACTTGCCGAAGCCCAATCGCAAAGAGAGGGCGACTATTACGGACGCATGACGCGCCCGGTAGCGCATTTTTTGCTAGCCAAGCTGGCACTGAACGCCGAAGTATATGCCGACGACAACTGGACTGACGGCGAGCGGCCCGACGGCAAGAACATTTTCTTCTCCGTCGACGGCGAGAGGAAAAACGCATGGGAGACTTGCACGTGGTATTGTGAACAGCTGAAAAATGCGGGCTACGCACTGGAAAGCGACTACGCCTCGAATTTTGCCGTGCACAACGAGAACTCCACTGAGAACATCTTCACAATCCCGCTGGACAAGAACCTGTACACGAACGAATACCACTATCTGTTCCGCTCCCGCCACTACAGGCATGGCGGCGCATATGGCGGCTCGTCGGAGAACGGCACTTGCGCCACAGTCTCGACCGTCAGAGCCTATGGCTATGGCACAGACCTTGTGGACAACCGTTTTGGCGTCAACTTCTATGCAGACACGGTATACGTGGACGGGGAGAAGATATATTTGGACAACGGCGAGCCATTGGTATACAGGCCATTGGAGCTGACACTGAACCTGACGGACAGTCCGTATAAGCAGACGGCGGGCGCCCGCCAAGGGAAATATGAGGTTGACCGCACGGCATACTCCGACGGCCGGCAGGTCGACAACGACATCGTCTTGTTCCGCTATGGCGACGCCCTGCTCATGGAGGCGGAGGCCAAAGTCCGCAATGGCGAGGACGGCTCGGCGGAGCTGAACGCCATAAGGGGAAGAGCGGGGATGCCACCCGCCGAAGCCAACCTGGAGAACATATTGAAAGAACGGCTCTTGGAACTAGTGTGGGAAGGCTGGCGGCGGCAAGACCTGATCCGCTTCGGACGATACACGGGGAGCTACGACCAACGCACCCCCATTGACAACGAGGAGACGGGCTTCACTACCGTGTTCCCCATTCCACAAAGATGCCTCGACTTGAACAGGAAACTGAGACAGAATCCGGGATATATGTAAATTCGGGATAAAAAGCACTATATTAGCGTCAAAACTCATCGGCCCATGGTCCAGATTCTCAACCCGATATACGACTCGTCGTTCAAGTTCCTCATGGAGGACGAGCGCGTGGCCCGCACCCTGCTCTCGGCGCTGCTGAAGCGCAAGGTGCTGCGCCTCGAGCAGCAGGCGCAGGAGCGCACAGCCGACCTGCGCGAGCGCGGCACGGGCAAGCCGCTGGGGCTATACCGCCTGGACTACGTGGCCACGGTCGAGACCCGGTGCGGCGGCGAGGAGACCGTCAGCATAGAGCTGCAGAAAGCGTGGATGGAGACGGAGGTGGCGCGATTCCGCCGATACATCGGGGTGCGATACTCCGACCCCGACAACGTGGACCGGGCGAGCGGGGCACTGCGCCACATCGTGACCATCTACATCCTGGGGCACAACATATGCGAGACCTCAGAGGCCATAGCCTACGGCTACGGCGGGAGGCTCCTGGACTACGACGGCAACCCGGCGGCGCCGGGGGACGGGCGCACGGGGCGGGGCGACGGCAAGTTCGTGAGCAGCATCACGCACGACACGATAATTGTCCAGGTGAGGAGGCTTCCGGAGAGGCCGCGCAACGTGGCCGAGCGCCTCATGTCGGTCTTCGACCAGCGAGCCAAGAGCCGCCACGACCGCCACGTGCTGGACTACGACAACGAGAGGGGCGGCGCGGAGGCCTCGCCGCTGGTGCGCCGCCTCTCCTCGGCACTGGTGGACGACGAGCTCCTGGGGCGAATGGAGCTGGAGGAGGAGATGCAGACGGAGCTGGAGCTCAAGAACGCCGCCATAGACAAGATGGGGAGGCAACTGGCAGAGGCGGGAGCGCAGATGAGGCGGCAGGAGCAACAGCTGGAGCAAAAAGAGCAACAGCTAGAGAAGAACAAGGAAGAGCTGAACGCCATGAGGCGCAGGACAGCGAAAGCGCTCCACGCCGCAGGACAGACCCCAAGCCAAATTGCCGACACGCTCGGAGTCAGCATCGGCGAGGCCGAGGCGCTGATTGGGGCGTAGACGCAGGGACGACCACCAAGCGGGGGGGCGAATGTCGCCCCCCCCGCTTTTTTGCAGTGGCTCATCTTCACATCTGCACGTCCACACCCGTTGGCGAAAGGCCAGGGCCGCCACCAGCCGTGTAGCCCCGGCTCTCGCCCGACGGCCAGGGCGAGACCCAAAAGGAATAGAGGTCTCCGTCGGCGACGTGGAAACGCAGACGAATCTCCCGCCCGGCGAGCTTGCCAATCGACGCACCGCCGCGCCACCGGATCTCGACCCTGGTGGAATCGACGTCGACCAGGGCCTCGCAGTCGGCGGCAGAGAATCCGTCCACCGGCCGACCGTGGCGATCGAGAACCTCCACAGCCACGCGCCGCGCCAAGGCGTTGACAAAGAGGTGGGAGCCGTCGAAAGCGACGGGCTCGGTGATGAGCGTCCCCTCCCCCTCGGCACACATGGAGACGAAACCGTCGCGGCGGAGAGTGGCGAGACCAGTGGAGGTCTCCTCAATCCCGCGAGACGACAGCCGCCGCCCACTGACATAGAAGTAGAGATTGTCGCCGACGACGATGGGGGACCCCACGGCCGACTGCACATTGCCACTGTTCCACGCCGCAGCGTCGCCCGCGACGGGCAAAAAAGGTGTCATGTCGTCGCGATGCCACGAGAACCCGTCTCGACTGTACCCAACCATGACCTGGTTTCTCTTGATGACCCCCTCGGCGGCGCAAATGTCGTTCTCCGGCCCTTGCCACACCGTGAAGAGACCGAGCATGACGCTCTCGTAGGGCATGGCGTCGAGGTTGTAGATGCCCGGCGATCCGTCGTCGTTGTCGTAGTCGGGGTGCGTCGGCTCGTCGGGCCACGGGCCGAACCAAAAACTCCGTAGCGACGCCTCCGCCGCCCTGTTGCCATTGTCGGGATTGGCACTCTCGGCGTAGTCGCGCGCCCTTATGGTGTAGGGGTCGCCCCTCCGAAGCCTCACGTTGTGGCGCATGGACCATACCCACACGTCACGAAATGGGTTCTTGAAAACCGTGGAGCGGTCGGCAACGCGCTTGGAGTCCGCTCCCTCGTCGCGCCACCGTTTGCCGTCGGCCGACGTGAGGAAGACATACCTCCAATTGCCCACGCCGCCCGCCACCTCAAACATCTTATAGCGCCTGGCGGCACTAGCCTCCTGCTTGTCGAGCCACACCGTGGAGGCGTCGCGCAGAGAACCTTTGCGGACAACGTTCGTGCCGTCGCCCAGGTCGGGCTTGCCCCACGTCACCCCGTCGGCAGACTCGGCGTAGCAAGTGGCGTCGTCGCCGGCCATATACCACATCTTGAACAGCCCGTCGGCCTCGTCGAACCACACACCGTCGGAGAAAGGCGCGGCGAAACCACCCCTGCCGCTCTTGGCCTCCCACTCCCGGTCGGGCTTAACGACGGGATTTTGAGCATGGTAGGTCGGACGATGCCAACGACGCCGCATGGTTGTCTCGCGGACCAAGAAATCGTCGACGAAGAGCTGACGCCCCACATCGATCCTTATCACGTCGGGCTTCATCTTCAAGTAGTAAGGCGACATCCCGCTCCTTATGTCGGACGCATAGTTGCGGCGCGGCGGCCATAGCGACGGCAACCCTATGCCGTTGTAGAGGACACCGTCGTCCACGACCGCCGCAGTGTCTGCGCCAGGGCCGGGCGTCACCTCCACGTGGTGCGCCGGGTCTTTGCACGACTGCAAGAGCGACAAAACAATGAGCCAACGAACCCGGAAGAGAGGCCAGGCAATCCGCACACACCATTGGCGGGACATGGGCGCAGGGCAAAAAATGCGCGTCACGGCAACCGTCGACTCGTCGGGACGTCGCGCCCCGTGGGCGAGAGGCCGGGGCCTCCCCCCGCCGTGTAGCCGCCGCTCTCGCCCGACGGCCAAGGCGACATCCAGAAAGAGTAGAGGTCGGCCTCGGAGAGCCGGAAACGGAGGCGCACGTCCCTCCCCCTCAGCTCGGCAAGCCCCCGGCCTCCCCTCCACGTCACCTCGCGCCTCGTGCTGTCCACCCTGCGGACAACGTGGCAGTCCGCAGCGCCGAAGCCTGGGACGGGCGCGCCACTCTCGTCTAGCACCTCCACGGTGAGCCACCCGCGGCGGGCGTCGGCATTGACGAAGAGATGGTCACCGTCGACAACCATCGGGCGGCTCGTCGCGACGCCCTCCGCCGCCCCGGCACGAAGCGAGACGAAGCCGTCGCGGCGGAGAGTGGCGAGCCCCGTGGCGAAGTTGGAATCGTGGAGCGGCTTGCTGTTGTGGCGGCCGCTGACGTAGAAATAGAGGCTGTCGCCGACAATGACGGGACACCCCGCCACCGACTGCACATTGCCGGCGTTCCAAGCCCCAGGGTCCTCGTCGACGGCGAGGAACGGCACCTTAAACTCCCGCCGCCAATGGAAGCCGTCGTCGGCCCACCCCAACAGCACCTCGTTGCGCTTCTGAATCTTAAGGCTGTCGCAAGCGTCGTTCTCCGGGCCCTGCCAAATGGTGAAATAGCCCAGGAGCGAACGCTCGTAGGGCATGGCCTCGTGGTTGTATATCTGCGGGCGGATGCCGGGGAAGAGCGGGTGGCGCGGGTCGTCGTCCTCGGCGTTGAACCAGTAGCGGATGAACTTGTCGCTGCGGTTGTCGTAGACGCGGTGCGCAAGGCTGACAATCAGCTCGGGGTCGTCGCCGGCAAGGTAGGCCCGCGAGCGGCGGAAGACCTCTCCGTTGATGGTCTTGAGGCTGAGGACATAGTGGCGGCGGAAGGGATCGTAGTATGCCGCGCAACGGTCGTAGAGCTCCCCCGAAAGGGCCCGGGTCTCGCCCCAATGGATTCCGTCGGGCGAGTAGCGGAGGTGCATACTGACAGTGGCCCGGCGGTTGAACTGGACGCAGAACATCTTGTAGCGCCGCGCAGGGTCGGGCTCGAACTTGTCGAGAATGACGGAGACGCAATCGTGTTCGGCCGTATCGACAATGTTTGTGCCGCGGACGACATCGAGGGCGGGGCGCGTCCACCGCTTGCCATCGTCGCTCTCGGCGTAGCACGTCACGAGGCCGTCGGTCTTGCCCCCGCCCGCGGAGTACCACATCTTGAACTTTTGCGCCGCCTCGTCATACCACACGCCGCCGGAGAACGGGGCCGCATAGGGGTCGCCGTTTGCGTTGAACTCCCACGGCCTCTCGGCCTCCAAGACCGGGTTCTGTGCATGGTAGGTCGGCGCATGGAATTGGCGCGAGACGTTTTGGCAATCGTCGAAGTCGGAATAGGCCACAAGATGACGCCCCTCTTGCGCAAAGGCGGGCGAAGCCAGGAGGGCGGCCCAAAGGAGTAGAGGCCTCATCGCTACAGTCCGCCATGCGCCCCGACAGGCACGTCCACCCCCGCGGGCGAGAGGCCAGGCCCGCCGCCCGCAGTGTAGCCCCGGCTCTCGCCCGACGGCCAAGGCGAGACCCAAAAGGAGTAGAGGTCGCCGTCGGCGACGTGGAACCGCAGACGCACCTCCCGCCCGGCGAGCTTGCCGAGCGACGCGCCACCGCGCCACCGGACCTCGACCCTGGTGGAGTCGACGTCGGCCAGGGCCTCGCAGTCGGCGACGGCGAAACCGTCGACCAGCCGGCCGTGGCGGTCGAGAACCTCCACCGCCACGCGCCGCGCCGAGGCGTTGACGAAGAGGTGGGAGCCGTCGAAAGTGACGGGCTCGGTGGTGAGCGTCCCGTCACCCTCGGCGCGCATGGAGGCAAAACCGTCGCGGCGGAGCATGGCGAGACCCGTGGATGTGTAGCTGTCCCACATGATGGGGTTGAGGCGGCGGCCGCTGCAGTAGAAATAGAGCGAGTCCCCAACAATGATTGGCACTCCCCCGACCGACTGCATATTGCCCCAGTTCCACGCCCCCTCGACGGGGTTGTTGGCCAGGAACGGCTCGTGGCAGGGTCGCGAGAAGTGGAAACCGTCGCGGCTGAAGCCAAGGCAAATCTCGTTGCGCTTCTGGATTCCGAGGTCGGCGCAGATGTTGTTCTCCGGCCCCTCCCAGACGGAATATTGCCCGACGAAGAGGCTCTCGTAGGCAATGGCGTCGAAGTTGTATATCCCCGGCTCGATATCGGGGAACTGCGGGTGGCGCGGCTCCTTGTCGTCGGGCGCGAACCAGAAGACGACGTTCTTGTCGGGGACGCCGGCCCTGACGCGGTGAGCCATGGAGACGGCCGTCTCGGGGTCCGCCGCCTCAAGATAGCTGCGCGAGCGCGACGAGAGGGGCGTGGAGTGGCGCATGGAGAGGCACCAGACGCGCCGGAAAGGGTTGTAGAAGACCGACGAGCGGTCGTAGAGGTCGCCCGACTGCGCCACTCCCCCACCCCAACGGATTCCGTCGGGCGAATATTTGAGGATGAACTGCCACCGGCGGTCTGACGGGCGACGCTCGACGTTGAACATCTTGAACCTCTTGGCGGGGTCCGCCTCCTGCCTGTCGAGCCACACCGTGGCGGCGTCGCGGTTGCAGGTGTCGACAATGGACGTGCCGGGCAAAATGCCGACAGCGGGCTTGCTCCACGTCTTGCCGTCGGGGCTCTCGGCGTAGCCGGTGTAGAACGTCTGGCGGTCGCCCTTGTGGAGCGTCCCGGCCCCGGCGAGATACCACATCTTGAATTTGCCCTCCGCCTCGTCGAACCACACGCCGTCGGAGAAAGGGGCGGCATAGGGGGCGCCCTCGGTGGTCTTCTCCCACTCCTCGGTGGGCCCCAGGACGGGGTTGGCGGCATAGAAGTCGGGCTTGTGGAAGACGCGCGCCATGTCGGTCTCGCCAATGAGGAAGTCGTCGACGAAGAGCTGGCGGCCCACGTTGACGGGAATCACGCCGGGCTTCTTGTCGAGGTAGGGGACGGGCATCTCCCGCCTCTCGGCCGGGACGTCGTAGCGCGGGGGCCACGTGTCGGTGAGGCGGATGCCGTTGTGGAGGATGTTGCCGTCGTCCGTCGGAGCGTTGCCGCAACCGGACAGTAGGGCGGCTAGGCAGACGGAGAGCGCGGGGGCGTCGAAGTGTCGCATAGGAATCTGTATCTTGATTTGCGTGTTTTTGTCTTATCGGCAAGAATCTCCATCCCCCCAGGGCTCACGCCCTAGGCCGCCTTGTGTCGCCACATTGGGGCCGGCGAAACCGTGCCTATCGAGTTCGAGGCGCAGAGCCTCAATCTCCTTTTGCTGGCGGATGACGTGCAGGGTGAGCTCCTCAATCTTTTGGAGGAGAGCCTTGTTCATCTCGTGCTGCGAGTATCCGTCGGAGCGGACTTCGGCCTCGGACGGCACGTCGGGGAGGTGTCCGTTCTCGCCCACGAAGCGCTCCACCTCGTCGAGCGGCATAAGCTCGTATCCGTCGTCGAAGACGAAATCGGACCATGAGTTGACGGGGGCTATGGCGTAGTCCGCCGAGAGTACCCCCTTGCGGCAGAAGACGTTATACTTCAGCTTGAGAGGGTCGCTTATGGCGGCGGCCCCGTCGCGGTCGAAGCCCAAGAAGATGTTCTGACCGTTGCCTATGTATAGGGCCGTGCCGCTGTTGGCGCCAATCTCCAGCCCGTGGTTCGTTATCGTCCCCAGCCATGCGGCGGTGCGCCCCTCGTTGGTCCCGACGGATGTCGTGATGTTGCTCTCGGTCACGGTGAGCGCCCCGCCCCTCTGCACGAAAGGCAGACGCGACTCGATGTAGCTGCCGGCTACGAGGAACGACGGGTTGTCGTCCGTCCCGCCCCCGCCGTTGCCCCACAGGGCCACACCGCCGTAGGAGTTGAGGCGCAGCCACTTCTGCATCTGGCACGAGAGGATGACGTCGCCCTGCCGGCCATAGCCGTAGTAGGAGTCTATGTTGCCCGAGGCCGAGAGGTCTGTCATGACATATCGGTAGGCCACGAGCGAGCCGTGCGTCCCCGCCGCTGCGTCGGCAATGGCGTTGAGGTTTCCGTTGATGAAGCCGACGTTCTGCGGGGCCGTGACCGGGTCTGTGGGCTTCCAGAGGAGCCAACGCCCCTCGCTGTTGACGACGCCCCGGAACTTGTCGGCCGTCGTGAACTGTATGCCGGTGAACGGGTAGGCCAGGGCCGAGTTGGCAATCCACTCGGGCTTGCCGGCCTGTCCGCTGCCGCGCCACATATGGTAGTAGGTCTGGGCGGGGGCGGAGAGGGGAAGAGACGCGACACCCAACAATATAAATGCTATTCGTTTCATGTTATGCGTAAATAAAAAGACAGCAAAAAAAGAAATCTACCTATCCCAAAAGTCACTGTTTCCCTTTGGCAAAACATCGGCCACCTCGACATGGGATATTGTGCCGAGGAAGCGTTGAGCGCATTTTTCGTCACTCGCTCCAATTGAAATTTTGTCCATTTCCGGCACAAACCCAGAAAAGCCGACATAGGCAAAAGCCCTCGCATTGGCGCTATCGGACGGAGTTACGTGTCCTTGCTGGTGCTTCCACTGCCACAAGATGGCTTGTTGCTCGACGGCCTCGAAAGAAATCGACGGACAGGACACCCGAAGCGTCACCACATCTTCCTCCAGCGCCTTGCCATACTTCCTCGCCGACGTTTTCAAGGCCTCGACAGTCACCACGGTCTCCTTGCCCGCAAAGGTCTGCCCCTTGGGTGGGGATATTGCCACCCGGGCAAATTCCTGCCCATGCATCATTATGCGATATGAGAACGCTCCGTCGGCTTCATAAGAGAGGCAAATGTTGTTGGCATCGTCACCATGAAACCTCACGAGCGTCTGCACGCCAGCCGACGCCTGGGGCGTGGAGGAGACAGCGACCGTCCCCCGAAGCGCACCGGTCGGGACGAACATATTCGGGCGGCGCAACATACCGGCAAAACTTATCGTCTTGCACGGATTCCGCGGTTCGGCCGGAGAGTATGCCCAATAATGCTCGGCACGCGTCGCGGAGGCTTTCTCGGTCTTGATGATTTTCCCAGTTTGACGCCCCATTTCCATCATAAACCCATAGAATGTGGCATTCTTGACTTTTGCGGACATCACGACGGGAATGTTTGTCATGTCATCTTTCACAGATATAACCCTCGTCGGGTTCTTGTCCGAGTAATCTTTCAAAAACTTGAATAGCAGATTCTTGTCGCACATATTCACACCGTCCACAACCCCAACCGACTCATATTGGTCGGAAGGCTTCGAGGTCCCTTTGACACTGCTTCCCATGGCGCCGGCCAAAGGCATTCCGAGGCCGTGCTCTTTCGTCGGGTCGTAGCTGTATAGGGATACGTTGACATAGCTGTCAAGCTGAGAAGTATGCCGCCCCCTGGGGTCTTGCGTCACGTCGGCTAGAATCTGTGGCGCATAGCTGGCTTCGAGACCTAGCGCGGCGTAGAGCGAAAACGTGACCAAAGCCTTGCTCTTCGCATCCGCCGAATAGAACGTCTTCACGCCACCATTGGCCGACAGTCCGGCCCACTTGCCGAACCTCCCGACGGCCAACGATATGCCGGAATTCCTCTCAGAGACGTGGAGTTGCCGCGACGCGGCGTAGAAGTATAGCAAGTCGTCGGGATTGGCAGAATATCTCCCCGCCCGGATGGGTTTCGCCACGTTTATGCAACCATGGTCGTCGCTATGAGGATCATCGCCGTTATCGATAAACGGAGATCCTGGCTTGACGTAATACCAATCCAAGGCATTGTTGGAAAAAGCCAACTCCGTACGTTGCCTATTGGCCACCTTCTCGTCGGCCCTTGTGCCAAAGGCTGTCACTAGTCCCCACCAAATGTCGTCCTCAAAGCCGTCAAGGCGAAAGGGTTGCATGCTGTAGGGTTCCCATTGGCGCGTGGACATATCGAGAGCCACGTCTATGTCATAATTGCCAGACTCTAGCCGCCCGCCCAGCTCAGTGACCGTCTCGCGCCTGTATCGCATTCGGGGGTCGGGCGAGGGGAACGGCAATTTTTCGCCGGGCAGCAACGACGACCGTTTCGCGTTGATGCGAGACACGACATAGTACTTGCCGCCCTGCTTAAGATAGTTCATATGGGTGTCGGCATTTATGAAGCGGAACAGGTATTCATGTTGCGTCCGCACGCGGTCGGCTTTCATGTCGGCGAAGCCGCTCAACACGCCAGAGGAGGTGAAATCGCGCCTCATCTCATACCCCGCAATCAGACGGTTCTCCTTTTCGCGTTGCGGGAGATATACTAGTTTTATGGGCTTCTCTATGCCAACATCAGTGTCGTCAAAGATTCCAAGACTCTCAATGTCCACCGCGACAATATTCGATGCCTGGCAACCACCGCAAGGCGTGGGTGAAATCTTTTCATCGACACTCTTTCCATGCGAATTGTACCAATAGAGCCCGGCCTCCGGCCTTGTCCATTGCGTCAGATTGCTCGAATTGTTTGTGTAGACGAAAGCCCCAACCTTGGAGAAAGGGACGTCGGAATGGACAAGGAAACAGGACAAGTAGAGCGACAGATTGCCATCGTTGTCTCTCAACACATTGGGCATTCCATTCTCCAACTTGGCCTCCCAAGGATAGGTCTTCGGATTGGGGCTGATTATGTTCCGCCCTTTATCGTACTTGTCTGGTTGACACACATACACGTCGTCGGAGGCATAGAGGAACAGGGCCGGATTGACGGACGAAAATTTCTGTGGCTGCTGAGCCACAGAAATTCCCGACGAAACAAGACAGGCGAAAGCCATCAGTGCGCCTGCTTCTGCTCTAGCTATCATATCCCACTTATTGGAACGTCCACCCCAGTCTCACTAAGTCCCGGCCCTCCCCCGGCCGTGTAGCCACGGCTCTCGCCCGACGGCCAGGGGGACACCCAAAAGGAATAGAGGTCGCCGTCCGTGAGGTAGAACCGGAAAGCCACCTTTTTTCCTCGAAGAGACGACAAATCTTGCCTTGTCTTCCACTCTATCCGCGCTTTCGTAGAGTCTCCACGAAAGGGGCGGCAGTCTCCCTTGCCCAGACCGGGCACAGGCTCGCCGTCGGCATCGAGAACTTCAACGAGCAGGCTCCCGTTTGCCACGGCGTTCACAAACAGATGGTCTCCGTCGAACGACACAGCCTCTGTTTGCAAATATGCCTCCCCATTCTCTCCAGAAGCCCTCATCGAGACAAAACCGTCGCGACGCAGCGTGGCAAGACCTGTAGCCGTCCCCGCATCCCACCACAGTCCGTTGGGATTTCTCCCCGTGGAGTATATGTACAGCGAATCGCCGACAATTAGCGGGACGCCGTTTATCGACTGCATATTCCCCATGTTCCATGCCCCGGGTGTCTCGTCCACACCCCAAAAAGGCGCATGGCTGGGACGCGAGAAGTGGAAACCATCTCGGCTGTAGCCCAGCATCAGCTCATTGCGCTTAGGGATCATGAGCCCGCGGGCAATGTGGTTCTCTGGCCCCTGCCACTGGCTGTAGAAGCCAAGAATTATGCTTTCGTAGGCGATGGCATCGAAGTTATAAATTCCTGGGGCGACATCGGGATATTTGTCATGCCTCTTTTCTTTGTCGTCGGGGGTGAACCAAAAGACCACGTGCTTGTCGGCGACACCCTCTCGCAGACGATGAGCGAGGCTCACGGCTTCCTCGGGGTCGTCGTGCTCAAGATAGCTGCGCGACCGCCACGACACTTTGTTGTGATGCCTCATGCTCAGCACCCATTTGTCGGTGAACGGATTATAGAAGGCTGTGGAACGGTCGGCAATGGCGCCCGACTGCGCCACCGCATCAGACCAATGCACTCCGTCGGCACTGTATTTCAAGACATATTGCCATTGTATGTAATCGGGCCTGTACTCAACGTTGAAAAACTTGTAGCGCTTGGCGGGGTCTGCCTCCCGCTTGTCGAGCCAGACTGTCGAGGCGTCGCGATTGGCCGTGTCGCAGACATTGGTGCCAGGCACGATGCCAAGGTCAGCCTTGACCCACCTCTTTCCATCGTCCGACTCGGCATAGCACGTGTAGAGGCAGTGCTTCTGCTGGCTGACCTTGCCCGCGCCGGCAAGATACCACATCTTGAATTTCCGCTCGCGCTCGTCATACCAAATGCCATCGGAGAAAGGGCCGGCGTAGGGAAAACCCTCAGGCGTCAGCTCCCACTCTCTGTCGGCTTTCAAGACGGGATTTGTCAGATATTGCCTTGGAGAATGGAATATGCGGTGCATATCGGTCTCCTTGATTAGAAAATCGTCGACAAAGAGCTGCCGACCAACGTTGATGGGGATGACCTGAGGTTTGTCCTCCAAATAGGGGACGGGCATCTCCTTCGGCCCCTGCGGCTCACCGTAGCGTGGAGGCCATTCGCCTGGCAGTCGGATGCCGTTATGCAGGACTACCTCAGACTCCCCAACCGGGTTTCTTTGCTCACATCCTGCCAAGATGCATAATAGGGCAACGGACGTGAATATCAGCGATCTGTTCATAGACTTCAAAGATTTTTGACGTCCGGGCGCCGATGGGACACCGGCCCCCGGACGCCGTCTTCTTAATTCCAACCGGGATTGTTGGCTGTTATGTATGGGTTGCCCTCCACCTCGTCAATCGGTATCGGCAGCCACTCATTCTTCCCCTCTTGAAAGCCGAGGTATTCGGAAATATTGTACTGCTTGAAATTTGGGTCTTGCGCCTCCAACTGCTTGAACCTTGACGCCAACTCACCCCAACGGAGCAGGTCGAAGAAGCGGTGTCCCTCGCCCGTCAACTCCAAAATCCTCTCTTTCTTAATGGCCTCAATATCCACGCTATTCAATGCGGGCATATTGACGCTCTTCCTGGCTCTCACCATGTTGACCGCCTCTAGAGCGGACAAAGACCGCTGTGTGGCTCCAAACACTACGCATTCGGCATACATGAGGAGGACATCCGCAAAACGGATATAGGGATAGTTGAGCCCATTGGCTCTCAAGTTTCCATACCACATATTGTTGCCCGGATTCGTGCCAGGCAGAGTCCAATCCATGCCCTTTCGGCAAGCACTCTTATATTTGCCGGCCTGAGGATTGACTGCGGCAAAGCCATCACCTCTATAGTAATCCGCCCAAGTCCTGCCGTCGACAACCGTCACGACATCGCCCTCCTTGGCATTAATCTTCTCGTCCTTATCGTCGAAAATGAGTGTGCCGAACATACGGCTGTCGGTGTGTCCGTCATTGTCCTTACTGTCCACAAAAGCCTGCCACACCCAATCGTGGCACACGTGCGCATTGTTTGAGACGAGCGACGGGGGCTGCGTCCCTCGCGGGTCTCTCCAGACCCCGCTCGTGGTGAGGCCTGGGTTGAACCCGGTGTTAACGGCGTCGCCCATGAACTGCAGCTCAAAAATCGACTCGTCGTTGTTCTCCGTCGCGACACGGAAAAGGTCGTCATAGTCATCGACAATGCGGTAGGCGCCATGCCTCCCACTAATCAGCTCGTCGAAGCATTGAGCCGCCTCGTTGTAGTAGTTCTGCACAGTCCCATATTTTGTCTCGATTCCCGTGCGATAGAGATAGACCTTTCCGAGCAGGGCGGCCGCGCTCCCGCTCGTGACGCGCCCCAAGTCGCTCCCACTCCAATAGCCCTTTCGCGGCAGTAGCTCCTTAGCCCTCTGCAAGTCGGCAATAATGAAGTCCCAAGCCTCGTCGGGCGACGCTTGCGGCCTGTAATTCTTTGCGGAGGTCGGGAACTCCCTCATCAGCGGAATGTTTCGCCAATTGATCAGGAGAAAGAAATGGGAGAAAGCCCTGAGGAAATGCGCTTCGCCGAGGTACGCGTTCTTCAGCTGCGCATCTTCCATGTCTACACCGGGGATGCACTCAATCATCTGGCACGCCTGCGAAGCGGCAGTATAGAAAAGTTGGAAAGGTTGCACAAGGGTGTACCACGACGAGGTGAGCGACGTGCAATATTGCCCCGGCACACCGTAGTCCGTCCGGTCGCTCTCCTCGTCGCCCCTATTGACCAGCAGACGGATCCCCGCCGCCCCCATGGCGCGAGGTGTGGTCACGTAGGAGTATATGCCCAAGACCCCCTGGTTGAGCGTCTTCTGCGAGGTGTAGAACTGCGCAACATCCATTTGGTTGGGATTGACCGCAAGGTCGTCAAAAACATCTTGGCAAGAGGCCATCGACAGTATGGCGGCAATGGCCGCAATAATCCTTTTCATGACGATATAGAAACTAAAGTTTCACACTGAGCCCGACGTTGAAAGTCCGACTGTTTACTGTTGGGGCGTTGTTTTGGAGCCCATCCAAACCACGGTCGAAAAGCGTGTTGCTACTCACTTCCGGGTCGTAGAGCGAATAGTCCGTTATCGTGAAGAGGTTGGTGACGCCGACGTAAAGACGCGCGGACTGCACAAAGCCCATTTGAGGGAATGAATAGCCGAGCTGCAAGTTCTTGCAACGGAAGTATGAACCATCCTCGACGTAGAAAGAGCTTGGAAGCGCGTTGCCGCCATTGCGGTTGTCCGTTTTAGCTATGGGGAGAGTGGCGGAGCGATTGGCGGCAGTCCAAGAGCCACTCATAGCGTCACGCAAGGTGTTGGTGTCGTAGTCGAAATACATAAAATACTTTCCTGCGGCAAAGATGTCGTTCCCATGCGTCCCCTGGAAAAAGGCGGTCAAATCCCAACTTTTCCACCCAAGGTTGACATTGATGCCATAGGTGAAATCGGGGATGGGGTTGCCGATCACCCTCTTGTCGTCATCAGACACATCGCTTGGAGCCTTTGCCGACCCATCAGCGCCTTGGAATATGAAATCTCCCGTTTCGGGATTCACGCCCAACACCTTATAGCCCCAAAACGAACCTATGGGCAGCCCAGCCATGGTTATGGACGGGCGGTCGTTGAACTTATCGCTGAGCATATTGCCGCGAATGGGCTGAACCCCGTCGCCAAGAGCCTTGACCTCGTTGTCCAAAAAGGAGATGTTGGCGCTGACGTCCACAGACCAGTCAGACCACGCCCGACGATAGCCCGCAGTGAGCTCCCACCCCTTGTTCTCGACAGACGCCGTGTTGTAATATGGGACGTCGCCGTCATTGATGATGATGGTCTGCCCCGACGACGGCAGCGGCTCGAGCGGGGCCAGCAAGTCCCTATTCTCCTTTGAGAACCATTCAACCTCGAAAGTGAGCGAATTGTCTATGAAGCCAAACTCCACGCCCACATTCTTCGACACTGCGGTCTCCCACGTGAGGTCTGGCTGCGCGAGGCGCGTGACGTAGCCGTTCTGGCGGCTTCCTCCCCCGCTTCCAAAGATTGCGGGGACGGGGCCGTATGCCAAATTGAGGAACGAGTAGGGGTCGATGAAATTAGCCCCCATCTCTCCGTAGCTGGCGCGAAGCTTTAGCCTCTGCATCCACGACAGGTTGAAAAATCCCTCATTATGCACATTCCACCCCACACTGACGGACGGAAACCACCCGACGCGGTAGCCCGATGCGAACTTGGAACTCTTGTCGCTACGAATGCTGGCGGAAAGCAAGTATCGGCTCCGGAAAGCGTAGTTCAGACGGCCGAGGAAAGAGAACAGGGCTGCATTATTCTCTGCGGAAGTCACCGTCCCCTCTCCGTTGAAAGTGGTCACCGCGGCAGAGCCCAGGTCGGCCACACCCGAACTGATCGACATTGTCCGGTGAAACTCCCTCATCCAGCTCGTCCCGGCAAGCACATCGAACTCATGCCCCGCAAACTCCCCATTGAACGTCAGCAGGTTGTCTATCGTGTAGTCGAACTCCTCACCGCGGCTTTCGGAGAGGCTCGTATAAGGCTGTGAGAAACGCGAGTCTGGAGTCCCCCCGGCGTCCCAGTATGAGGCGTATTCGGGAGTATGCGTATAGCCATGGCTGTTCAGATAGCTCCCCGCCAGGTTGAGCTTATATTTCAACCCCGCAACCAGGTCGACAACAAGCCCTGCGCTGCCAACAATGTCGGTCTTGCGGGTCCAAGAGTCGCGGTTGTAGATTAGAGCCAGCGGATTTGTGATGTTCGACTTCAGAAGCGAATAGTTAAGCTCTTGCGGTGTCGAAACATAGCGCCCGCGACCGTCTTTGACGGGAATGGTGGGAATCTGCACCATGCGCCCTTGCGGGGACACAGCCTGCTTCTTGGTATGAGCCAAGGAGACGTTCTCAGAGATGTGGAATCTCCCAATGTCGAACGTGCTGTTTATCCTGGCATTATACTTCTCATAGTCCGTCTCGATGACGATGCCCTCCTGCTTGGTGTAGCCCAGGCTCGCGCTGAAAGTATTGCTCTGCCCCCCTCCCGAAAGACTCGCATTGAGGCTCCACATGGGCGCCCCGCGATAGTACAGGTCTTGCCAGTCCTGACTGTAGCCGGGATTGGTCGGCGAGACATTTTGGTCGGCGCGCTCAAAGCTCGAGCTGTTGTCCGCCACCATGTTTGCAAACTGGCGCCACTCGTCGGCGTTCATGAAGTCGAGCTTTTTGGAGATTGTCTGCCACGACCAATTGCCGCCGACCTCCACATTCGTGCGCCCGCTCTTTCCGCTCTTGGTCGTGACCAACACCACCCCGTTGGCGGCACGCGAGCCATAGATTGCCGCAGCCGAACCGTCTTTCAGAATCTCAATTGAGGCTATATCGTTGGGATTGATTGAGTTTAGCCCATTAAGGCCAACCGCCCCATCGATGATATAAAGTGGCTCCGTGCTGCCAAACGAGCCCGCACCACGGACAACTATGCTTATGTCGCCACCGGCCTCCGCCCCATTTTGCAAGACCTCGACACCCGGAGCGCGCCCCTGGAGAGCGGAGGCGACATTAGACGTCACCGTCTTCTGAATCTCCTCGGTTGGGACGGTGACGACGGAAGCCGTGACGCTCGATTTTTTCTGCACACCATACCCCACCACCACCACGTCGTTGAGCTCCTCGGCGTGGGAGACAAGGTATATGCTTAGACTCTCTCTAGATTGCGATGGTGGGGGGGGGGTAAATTCTTGCGTGGCATAGCCAATAAAGGAGAAGACGAGGGTCTGCCCCGGCCCGGCCAGCGTGAGTGAGAAGTTGCCGTCGGCGTCGGTTATGGTCCCGGTCTGCGTCCCCTTGACGAGGACCGAGACGCCGGGGATCGGCTGCCTGTCGGCCGAGTCGAAGACCCTGCCCGCCACCACACCCTGCGCCGCGGCGGCGAGCGGCACGAGCAAGACGGCCATCAAGAGGCAGAGCCTGAGAGCTAGAAGCTTCTTGTTCATACGTTTTTCTTGTTTGATGTTAAAAATATTCGGCGAACTGCTTGCGGCCGGGGGAGGGAGGTCTCTCATTGCGCCCCCCGTCCCGGCCGAGGGGAGGCGGCCCTGTTGCGTCAATGATTTCTCCATCTATAGTCTTTAGTTAAACATGGTGGGGTTCTGCGACGGCAATACTTAATCCGCCGAGTGCAAATATGCGCCATTAGGAAATACAGACCAAATTTTGCGAGCAATATTTTATCATTAAGTCGGATTAATTATTCTTTTCGTCTTTTACGTAGATTTCGCCCCTAGTTTTGGAGCCGAGACAGCCAAGACGCGGCGCTGGGCGGGTGCGCACCCGGCGGGTGCAGGAAAACACCCCCATTTGCACCCGGCGGGTGCAAATGGGGGCTAAGACACAAGGTTGAGGATGCCGACGACTGCCGCGTGGTGCGCGACGACGTGGAGCAGGGACACGGACGGCCCCTGCCCCTACGGACTTTCGGGATGAACTACTAAGGGGGCCGGGGGGGACGCGCTACCCTCGCGCCCGCCGCCCCGAGAGCCACCGCCGGACGGGGACGTCGTAGAGACGCAGGGCCAGCCACGCCAAGACGACGCTGGCGGCGACGACGGCCACCGACTGCCACAGGGCGCCGGCGAGGGTGTAGGTCTCGGCCTCGATGAGCCAGGCGTAGAAGAGGTAGAAGAGCGGGTAGTGGACGATGTAGAGCGGGTAGGAGATGTCGCCAAGGAGACGGTAGAGAGCCGAGCGGCGGGCCCCGGCGGGACGCTCCGACGCCCCGAGCCACAGGAGGACGGGGAAGACCGCCACGATGCACACGGCCTCGAAGACGCCGTTCCAATTGACGCCCCCCGACTGCGGCAGGCAGGGGACGGCGAAGAGCGCCGCCATGACCACCGAGACCAACGCGAACGCCCCGCGGACCCGGACGGGGCGGAAACACCTGGCGAGGAGCATCCCCAAAGTGTAGGGGAAGAGCATCCGCACGAGGCCGCACCAGAAGTTGAGCCCGTCGAGGGTCCACCCCACGCCGAACATCCCCATCCGCGCCACGTCGCCTACGGCCATCCACACAAGCACGACGCCAAGGAGCGACGCCACGACGGCAAGGGCCCGCGTCGGCAGACGGCGAATCGCCAGGGCGTAGGCCACGTTGCCAACATATTCAAAGAAGAGCGACCACGCCGGCCCGTTGAGCGGGAACATCTCGCCATTGCCGCGCACCTCGGCGGGCGAGCCGGGCAGGACGGGGACCATCAGCATCGTGGCCAGGAGGGCGAGCATGACCCACGAGAGCGGGACGCCGCCCCCGTCCCACCTGGCACCCCCCTGGGCAAGAAAGGCCACCAGCCCCACCACGGCGGCGAAAAGCACCATGGGGTGGAGCCGGATGAGTCGGCGGCGGAAGAAACCGCCCAGGGAGAGACCGCGCCCCCACCGGGAGTCGTAGGCGTAGCTGATGACGAAGCCCGAGAGCAGGAAGAAGAAGTCCACGGCGAGATACCCATGGTTGAGAACCCCGATGACGCCGTCGCCGGCACCGTTGACGGCCTCGGCAAAGGCGAAACCCTCGAAGACATGGTGGAAGACCACCAGCAGGGCCGCCACACCCCTCAGCCCGTCGAGCGCCTCGTAGTGCGGACGGGTGTCGGCAAAATATGCGCCGCCCATTTGCGCGGTTGTCCGTGTAGTCATTTGAGACAAAATTACACAATTTACCAACAACATAAAAATCGCCTCGCCCCACCACAAAACTTTTCCACCCTACAGCTTGCCAATCAAAATCATTTGGCTACTTTCGCCACAGAAAGAGTGGACGACGCCGCGCCGTAGATGGCGGCGGCGGACGTCGGCAGGACGTACCCAGGATAGCGCACGATAACAGAAACACAAAAACAGCCCAACGCCGCGGCAGTCCGCCCCTGGCGGACATCGGCCGGAGGCGGCGCGGTTCTCACACATATACGATGGTAATTTTTTTCAGAGGAGACAACGTATTGGCCGTCGAGGCGGCCCAGTCTTTGACAGACGTCGACATCAGCAAACTGACATGGCTTTTTGACGGGGCGGAACGCGTGGCGGCCGAGTCGCTGCCCGGCTTCTTCGTCGGGACGCGGCGGGAGACCATCACCCCGTGGAGCACCAACGCCGTCGAGATTACCCAGAACATGGGCGTCCCCGGCATCTCGCGCATCGAGGAGTTTTTCGCCGTCGGCGGCGCCGACGCGGAGTTCGACCCAATGCTCCAAAGCCTCTACAGCGGCCTGGGGCAGGACATCTTCACCATCGACAAGACCCCCGACCCGATTGTCCACATCACGGACTTCAAGGCATATAACGAGAAAGAGGGCCTGGCCCTCTCCGACGCCGAGATTGCCTATCTGGAGGGGCTGAGCGCCCGCCTGGGGAGGCCCCTGACGGACTCCGAGGTGTTCGGCTTCTCGCAGGTGAACTCCGAGCACTGCCGCCACAAGATATTCAACGGCACTTTCGTCATCGACGGCGAGGAGAAGGAGCTCTCGCTCTTCAAGCTCATCCGCAAGACGTCGGAGACGAACCCCGGCTACCTGGTCTCGGCCTACAAGGACAACGTGGCGTTCATCGAGGGCCCCGTGGCGACGCAGTTCGCCCCGGAGCGCGGCGACGCCCCGTCGGAGTTCGAGACCAAGGAGATAGAGACCGTCCTCTCTCTCAAGGCCGAGACGCACAACTTCCCGACCACCGTCGAGCCGTTCAACGGCGCCGCGACGGGCAGCGGCGGCGAGATCCGCGACCGCATGGGCGGCGGCACCGGCTCTCTGCCCATGGCCGGGACGGCGGTCTACATGACCTCCTACGCCCGCCTGGCGGACGACCGGCCCTGGGAGCGCGGCGTCAGCGCCCGCCAGTGGCTCTACCAGACTCCCGCCCAGATTCTCATCAAGGCCTCGAACGGCGCCAGCGACTTCGGCAACAAGTTCGGCCAGCCGATGATCTGCGGCTCGCTCCTGACCTACGAGCACGAGGAGGGCGGCCGCACGCTGGCCTACGACAAGGTCATCATGATGGCCGGCGGCGTGGGCTTCGCCAAGAGGGGCGACGCCCTCAAGAAGACCCCCTCGAAGGGCCAGGACGTCGTCCTGCTCGGCGGCGACAACTACCGCATCGGCATGGGCGGCGGCGCCGTCTCGAGCGTCAACACGGGCGAATATGGCAACAAGATTGAGCTCAACGCCGTCCAGCGCTCCAACCCGGAGATGCAGAAGCGCGTCCTGAACGCCATCCGCGCCCTGGTCGAGAGCGACTCGAACCCCATCGTCTCCATCCACGACCACGGCGCCGGCGGCCACCTCAACTGCCTCTCGGAGCTTGTGGAGGAGACGGGCGGCAACATCGACATGGACGCCCTGCCCGTGGGCGACAAGACCCTCTCGGACCGCGAGATTGTGGGCAACGAGAGCCAGGAGCGCATGGGCCTGGTCATGGACAAGGAGGACGTCGGGCGGCTACGCAAGATTGCCGACCGCGAGCGCTCGCCGATGTACGTCGTCGGCGAGACGACGGGCGACATGAACTTCACTTTCAGCCACCGCGACGGCGTGAAGCCCATAGACTGGAAGCTGTCGGACATGTTCGGCAACCCACCCAAGACGGTCATGACGGACAGCACCGTCGAGCGCCGGTATGCCAAGGTGGACTACACCGTCGAGAGCGTGGCGGACTACGTGCGCGACGTCCTCAAGCTGGAGAGCGTGGGCTGCAAAGACTGGCTGACCAACAAGGTGGACCGCTCCGTGACCGGCAAGGTTGCCAAGCAGCAGTGCGCCGGCGAGATTCAGCTGCCGCTCAACGACCTTGGCGCCGTGGCCCTGGACTACAGCGGCGTCCGCGGCATGGCCACGAGCGTGGGCCACGCCCCCGCCGTGGGCCTGATAGACCCCGCCGCCGGCTCCGTCATGTCGGCCGCCGAGGCCCTGACCAACATCGTCTTCGCCCCCCTGGCGAAAGGCCTTAAGGGCGTCTCGCTCTCGGCCAACTGGATGTGGCCCTGCCGCCAGGCCGGCGAGGACGCGCGCCTCTACGCCGCCGTGCAGGCCATGAGCGACTTCGTGTGCCAACTGGGGATAAACATCCCGACGGGCAAGGACTCGCTCTCGATGACGCAGAAATATCAAGACGGGCGCACCGTCCTCAGCCCCGGGACCGTCATAATCTCGGCCATGGGCGAGGTCAGCGACATCCGCAAGATTGTGGAGCCCGTCATGGTGTGCGACGCCGACACGTCGTTCATCAGCATCGACATGAGCTGCTGCCGCCCCGCCCTTGGCGGCAGCGCCCTGGCGCAGGTGCTGGGCCGCGTGGGCGACGAGGCCCCCACCGTGGCCGACGCCTCGACGTTCGCCTCTGTCTTCGAGGCCGTGCAGGGCCTCATCGGGCGCGGCCTGGTGCTTGCCGGCCACGACATCTCGGCGGGCGGCCTGGTGACGACCCTCCTGGAGATGGCTTTCGCCAACACCGGCTGGGGCATCGACGCCGACATCCCGTGCGACGAGGAGGACATCGTCGTGAGCCTCTTCGCCGAGAACCCCGGCGTGGTGCTCCAGGTGAGGGACATGGCCGCCGTCAAGTCGGCCCTCGACGAGGCCGGCGTGGCGTTCTCCTACCTCGGCCGCCCCCGGCAGGAGCGCAAGCTGACCATAAGCGCCGGCGGGAAGAGCGTGGAGATGGACATCGACGAGATGCGCGACATATGGTTCGGCACGTCGGCCCTGCTCGACAACCTGCAGTGCGCCCAAGGCAAAGCCGCCGAGCGCGCCGCCAACTACAAGAAGCAGCCTCTCGCCCTCCGCATGCCCGACGGGTGGCAGGGCACCCTGGCCTCCCTGGGCCTCTCGGCCTCCCACGGCAAGACCGGCGTCAAGGCCGCCATAATCCGCGAGAAAGGCGTCAACGGCGACCGCGAGATGGCCTACGCGCTCCACCTGGCGGGCTTCGACGTGAAAGACGTCCACATGACCGACCTGGTGAGCGGGCGCGAGACGCTGGACGACGTCAGCATGATTGTCTTCTGCGGCGGCTTCTCCAACTCCGACGTCCTGGGCTCGGCCAAGGGATGGGCGGGCGCGTTCCTCTACAACGACAAGGCCCGCGCGGCGCTGGACAAGTTCTACGCCCGCCCCGACACCCTGAGCCTCGGCGTCTGCAACGGATGCCAGCTCGTCATAGAGCTTGGCCTGCTCCACCGCGACGCCCCCGAGTTGCGCCCCAAGATGCTCCACAACGACAGCCACAAGTTCGAGAGCCAGTTCCTCAGCGTCGAGATTCCCGAGAACGACACCGTGATGTTCGGCGGCCTGAGCGGCAGCCGCCTGGGCGTGTGGGTGGCGCACGGCGAGGGCAAGTTCAGCCTCCCCGCCGCGGCCGGCAGCTACAACGTCATAGCCCGCTACGGCTACCACGGCTACCCCGCCAACCCCAACGGAAGCGACGGCGACATTGCCGGCATGGCCTCCGCCGACGGCCGCCACGTGGCCATAATGCCCCACCCGGAGCGCTGCATCTTCCCGTGGCAGTGCGCGGCCTACCCCGCGGCGAACCGCCGCGACGACGCCACGCCGTGGCTCCAGGCGTTCGTGGCCGCCCGCAAATGGGTGGAGAAGCACAGGCGATAGAGACAACAGAGACCCTCGCCGAGCGGCAACCCCGGACGGCGGAAGTCAGCCATTCAATACACAACAATACAACACTTAACTTTTAGATGGATAACGAAGAGAGAAACGGCTACCGTGGGACCGAGGGTCCCGACAGCCGCAACGACCGTTCCGACCGCCGCGACGGCGACGGACGCAACAGCTACGCCAGCCGTGAGGCTGACGACGAGGGGCGCACGTTCCGCCCGCGCTACAACAACGGCGACGACTTCGGCGAGCGCCGCCCTTTCCGCCCGCGATTCAACGACGGGGGGGAGCAGGGTGAGCGCCGGCCGTTCCGCCCGCGTTTCAACGACGGAGGGGAGCAGGGTGAGCGCCGGCCGTTCCGCCCACGGTTCAACGACGGAGGGGAGCACGGTGAGCGCCGGCCGTTCCG
>CAZHOT010000006.1:0-53203 GCA_964534235.1 uncultured Marinilabiliaceae bacterium | reverse complement strand
AACGCCGGCCGTTCCGACCGCGATTCAACGACGGAGGGGAGCAGGGTGAGCGCCGACCGTTCCGACCGCGATTCAACGACGGAGGGGAGCAGGGTGAGCGCCGACCGTTCCGACCGCGATTCAACGACGGAGGGGAGCAGGGTGAGCGCCGACCATTCCGCCCGCGCTACGACGAAGGCGGGGAGCAGGGTGAGCGCCGGCCGTTCCGACCGCGATATAACGACGGAGGGGAACAAGGCGAGCGCCGGCCGTTCCGCCCGCGTTTCAACGACGGAGGGGAGCAAGGAGAGCGACGTCCGTTCCGCCCGCGATATAACGACGGAGGGGAGCAGGGCGAGCGACGTCCGTTCCGCCCACGCTACAACGACGGAGGGGAGCAGGGAGAGCGACGGTCGTTCCGCCCACGATTCAACGACGGCGACGACCGCCGCGGCTTCCGCCCCCGCTTCAACGACGGCGGACGCTTTGGCGGCAACCGCGGCGGACGCTTTGGCGACCACGCGCCGCGCCAACAGTGGAAAGTGGCCGACAACGGCGCCCCGAAAGGCAAGATTGACCCCCGAATCTTCGACAACGAGCAGGAGGACGACGCCAACGGCACGAACCCCGCAATGGTCGAGATGCCGACGACGCTCCGCCTCAACCGCTTCATTGCCATGAGCGGCGTATGCAGCCGCCGCGAGGCCGACGAGTTGATCAAGGCCGGCAAGGTCAAAGTGAACGGCGAGGTCGTGACGGAGATGGGCGTCACCGTCTCTCCCGACGCCTCGGTGGAGTATGACGGCAAGATGCTCAAAGCCGAGAAGAAGGTCTACGTCTTGCTCAACAAGCCCAAGGACACCGTCACGACGACCGACGACCCCGAGGGGCGCCGCACGGTGATGGACATCGTGGCCGGGGCCAGCCCGGAGCGCATCTATCCCGTGGGCCGACTGGACCGCAACACGACAGGCATCCTGCTCCTGACCAACGACGGGGACATGGCCGAGAAGCTCATGCACCCCCGCTACGAGGTCCGCAAGATATACCACGTCTTCCTCGACAAGAACATCTCCGAGCCCGACCTCGAGGCCCTGGTCAACGGCGTGGAGCTGGAAGACGGCCCGGCCAACGCCGACGAGGTGAGCTACGTGGACCCTCGCGACCGCAAGCAGGTCGGCATCGTGATCCACTCGGGGCGCAACCGCATCGTGCGCCGCATGTTCGAGAGCCTGGGCTACAACGTCGAGAGGCTCGACCGAGTGCTCTATGGCGGCCTGACGAAGCTCAACGTGCCGCGCGGCCATTGGCGCTACCTGACCGACGAGGAGGTGAACCGCCTCAAAGCGGGCTTCACGAAATAGTGAACTTTCGGCACGCGCTTTGCGTAGTCTGACACTGAGGGCTGGGGAGCGGCACGCCGCGCCTCGGCCCTCAAACTTTTTCCGACTTTGACATGAACACACACTACAACATGACCCTCTGCTTGCGGCTTGCGGCCGCGCTCGCGACGGCGTGCCTCGCCCAGCAAAACGCAACGGCGCAAGACGCCGCCCGGCAGACCGTCACGACGGAGCGGGGCCTCTTCGTCGAGACGGCGCAACGCGTCGCCGCGGGCGACACGACGGTGCTCGACGGCGCATATGAGCTGAAGTATAGGGACAAGACGATAGAGCGCGGCAGATATGCGCGAGGCCGCCGCGTGGGAGAGTGGGAGTTCCGCAACTACCACGACTGGGTGGAGCTGCGCTACGACTACAGCCGCGGCGGCCCGACATACTTCCTGCCCCACAAGGGCAAGACATATAGCCAGGAGACCTACCCCTGCACATTCCTGGGCAGCCCCATCGTGCCCTACCTCTTCATTGTCAGCAACGTCCACTACCCCCAGGCCGAGTGGGACAACAAGCGTGGCGGCGAGGCGACGCTGACCCTGCGCGTCGACCCGCAGGGGCGAATGGACGGCTACGAGGTCCGGAAGCCCAGCTCGCCCCACTTCGCCAAGGCTGTGAGGCGCGCGGCGGAGAAAATCCCGCGCGACGAGTGGCGGTGGGTGCCGGCCAGGAGCAAAGGGCGCGACGTGGCCGGCGAGTATGACATCGTGATATATTTCGACAACTGAGGGGAGGGGGCGGCGAACGACCAAATGTACGCAGTTGCGCCCCAGGCCCGGGCCCAGTTTTTCGACGCCCAGGCCCGCGATGTCCTGAAGTTTTGCGCCGATGGGATTATCTTAGCGTGATGATTAGTCAGAACAAACGCAAGATGCTCCGCCTCCAGGAGCAGGAGAAAAGGTGCGGCACCGAGGGTCTCTTCGTGGCCGTGGGGCGCAAACTCCTCACACCCAACCACCCCGCCGGGACGCCGACGAGCGAGAGCCTCAACGTCGCGATTGCCACGGCCACAGTGCTGAGCGAGTTCCGGAGGCGCGACAGACGCGGATGAAGCCGATGATAAAATACAGGGGCGGCAAGTCCAAGGAGATTGGCCACCTCGCCGTCCACCTGCCCCGCTTCGGCGGGAGGTATGTGGAGCCGTTCCTAGGCGGTGGGGCGCTATTCTTCCACCTAGAGCCCACGGAGGCCATCGTGAACGACGTCAACGCCAAGCTCATGGGCTTCTACGACGGAGTCCGCAACGACTACGAGCGGTTGCGGCGGGAGCTAGACGAACTCGAAGACGACTACACCCGGAACCGCGACGAGTTTGACCGGCGGAAGATGGAGAGCCCACACGAGCGCGTGGAAGACGAGAACGAGGAGCTATATTACCGCCTACGCTCGATGTACAACGGCCTGAGGCATAAGGACTACTCCGACGCCACGCTCTATTACTTCATCAATAAGACGGCCTACTCCGGCATGATTCGCTTCAATTCGCACGGCGAATACAACGTTCCGTTCGGCCGCTACGCCCGTCTCAACACCCGGGCCGTGACGCGGGGACACAGCGCATTGCTCCGCCGCGCCACACTGATGAACACCGACTACAGCGACGTCTTCGGCTTGTGCCATCCCGACGACTTCGTCTTCCTCGACCCGCCCTACGACTGCACGTTCTCCGACTACGGCAACGAGCAATATCGCGACGGCTTCGACGAGTCCAACCACCGCCGCCTGGCCTCCGACTTCGCCAACCTGCCCTGCCGGGCGCTGATGGTCATTGGCCGCACGCCGCTGACCACGGAGCTATATGGTGGCCGCATTGTCGACGAGTACGCCAAGAGCTACGCCGTGAACATACGCAACCGCTTCAAAGCCTCGGCATCGCACATCGTGGTGACAAACTACAGGAAAAGCCATATGGAGGCCATGACTACGCGCAACGAGGTCGCAGCACCAATGTTATTCGAACCTGCAGGCAAATATGGCAACGATTAACAGCC
This sequence comes from uncultured Marinilabiliaceae bacterium, assembly GCA_964534235.1. GTDB lineage: Bacteria > Bacteroidota > Bacteroidia > Bacteroidales > Marinilabiliaceae > W3P20-009. Next base: position 49,839 of record CAZHOT010000006.1, on the reverse strand, counting down.
GAACGTTATTCCTTACGACATCGCCCAGCCCCCCCCCCCGAGAAGATTATTCCCGAAATCGCCCTTCTAGAGAATCGCTTCAAAGGGGAAATATGACATCTTTCTACGGCGGCAAATCCACAATAGTCCCCCTTCCTTTGTCGGTCTTTCAAAAGATGCTAGAAGACAGCAGAAAAGCAAGTTTCACGCCGTCGCCGGCAAATATCAGATCCTTTTTTGAATACTCCGCACAACTTGCCAACAGCGCAAACGACGAGCGCGAGTGGCACGACGGCATATTGAACCGCGCCCTGAATTGGTTGCCACAAGACACGCCACGATGAAGCACTTATGGTCACGCAGCACCCGTCGTCGAGCATGAAGGGCATGAACTTCGTCATGTTGGGGTAGACTATCTTCCGCCGCAAGAAATCGCCGAAAAACAGCGCACAACCTCCGCAAACGCGGCGCCACGCGCCTGTTGCCGCCCGAAGCGCCGCCACGCCTAGAGGGCGACCCGGCGCGCCACAGGCGAGAAGCCGCAGTCGGCGGGATACTCGATGTCGACGAGCGACAGCCCCGCCGCCGCAACGGAACTGCCCGCCGCGCAACGGTCGCGACGCTCGACGACAGCCTTGAACTCCTCGAGGGTCATCCGGCCTTTACCGACCTCGAAGAGCGTCCCGACGACGGCACGCACCATGTTGCGCAAGAAGCGGTTGGCGCGGATCTCGAAAGTCATCATGCCCGGCGCGGCCTCGAACCACCGCGCCACCGAGACGTCGCACAGGTTGGTCTTGACCTGCGTGCCCAGCTTGCTGAAGCTCGTGAAGTCGCTCACCGTCAGCAGGTGCGCCGCGGCGGCGTTCATGGCGTCGAAATCGAGACGGAAGAAAGGCCGGAAAGCGTAGAGCCGCTCGCGGGGCTGCTTGGTCAGCGTCAGCCGATAGTGGTATGTGCGGCTCACAGCCGAGAAGCGGCTGTGGAGACGCGGCGGCACGGGCTGGACGGAGAAGACCGCCACGTCGGCGGGCAAGATGGAGTTGAGCTTAAAGAGGCACTTCTCGGCGTCGGACAGGTCGGCGCCGGTGTCGAAGTGCGCCACGAAGTAGTCGGCGTGGACCCCCGTGTCAGTCCGCCCCGCCCCCATGACGTCCAACCCGGCGTCGCGCGTCAGCTTGCGCAAGGCGTCGGTCAAGACCTCCTGCACCGTCGGCGCATTGGGCTGCAACTGCCAACCGTGGTAGGCCGTGCCGTCGTAGGCAAGCTCGAGGAAATAACGCATTGTCAATTAAGAATTAAAAATTAAGAATTAAGAATTGACAATTGGCGGACGGACATACAGGGACACGCAACTCATATGCCCGACCTTGCTCGCCCCCGACACCTCAAAGCCCCAAAGGGGCGGCATACGTCAGCCTAGGGCGTAAGCCCTAGGACAAGGCGGCGGGGGGGGCAAATCAATTGACAATTGGCGGACGGGCATACGAGGACGCACAGCCCATACGCCCGACCTTGCTCGCCCCCGGCAACTCAAAGCCCCAAGGGGGCGGCATACGTCAGCCTAGGGCGCGAGCCCTAGGGCAAGGCGGCGGGAGGGGGCAAATCAATTGACAATTGGCGGACGGGCATACGAGGACGCACAGCCATACGCCCGACCTTGCTCGCCCCCGGCAACTCAAAGCCCCAAGGGGGCGGCATACGTCAGCCTAGGGCGCGAGCCCTAGGGCAAGGCGGCGGGGGGGCAAATCAATTGACAATTGGCGGACGGGCATACGAGGCCGCACAGCCCATACGCCCGACCTTGCTCGCCCCCGGCAACTCAAAGCCCCAAAGGGGCGGCATACGTCAGCCTAGGGCGTAAGCCCTAGGACAAGGCGGCGGGAGGGGGGGGGGACAACAAACCAGCCACCAATTGTTAATTATTAATTGTTAATTATTAATTGTCAATTGTTCAACCATTTGCTTCCCCAGCTCGCGGAGCTTGAACTTCTGCACCTTGCCGCTGCCGGTCTTGGGATAGTCCTTGACGAAGAAGACGTGCTTGGGGACTTTGAACTTAGCCATCTGCCCGGCGCAATACTCCTTGATTTGAGCCTCGGACAGCTCGGCGCCGCTCTTGAGGATTATGAACGCGACGACAATCTCGCCATAGTGCTGGTCGGGGACGCCGACGACCTCCACCATGTCGACCTCGCTGAGCTTGTATATGTAGTTCTCAATCTCCCGCGGGTAGACGTTCTCGCCGCCGCGGATAATCATGTCTTTGATTCTCCCCGTGATGTGGTAGAATCCGTCCTCGTCTTTTATGGCCAGGTCTCCCGAATGAAGCCACCCCTCGCTGTCTATGACCTGCGCCGTGGCCTCCGGGTTCTTGTAGTAGCCTTTCATGACGTTGTATCCGCGGCAGCAGATCTCGCCCGGCTCGCCCACCGCGCACTCGCGGCCCGTCTCCTGGTTGAAGACCTTGACCTCGACAAACGGATATTCGGTGCCGACGGTCGTGGCCCGCTTCTCCATGCTGTGCTCGGCGCGCGAGGCCGTCATTCCCGGCGACGCCTCGGTGAGGCCGTAGACCGAGATGATGTCCCTCATATACATCTTGTCCATCACCTGCCTCATGGTCTCGATGGGGCAAACGGAGCCCGCCATGATGCCGGTGCGCAGCGACGAGAGGTCGTATTTGTCAAAATTGGGATGGCTCAGCTCCGCCACGAACATCGTCGGCACACCGTAGAGCGACGTGCACCGCTCGCGCTCGATGGAGTAGAGCACCGTCGGCACGTCGAAGTCCTCGCATATGACCATAGCCGCGCCGTGGGTGATGATGCCGCACAAGGCCAGCACGATGCCGAAACAGTGGAAAAAGGGGACGCAGACCAGGAGTCTATCGTCGGCCGTATATTTCATGCACTCGCCCGTTGCCCAGCCGTTGTTGAGGATGTTGTAGTGGGTCAGCATGACGCCCTTGGGAAACCCGGTGGTGCCCGACGTATATTGCATATTGACGATGTCGTGGCACGAGAGCCCCGCCTTGTTGGCCTCATATTCGCCCCTGTCCGTCAGGCGCGAGCGGCCCAGGACCTCGACGGTGTTATACATCCCCCGCTTGTGGTCGGAGCTGAGCAAGACCACGTTGCGCAGATGGGGCAGCCTCTTGCTCCGCAGCTCGCCGCGCTCAGTGTCGCGAAGCTCGGGGACAAGCTCATAGACCATGTCGACATATGAGCTGTCCCGATACTGGCTTATCATGCAGAGCGTGTGGATGTCGGCGTTCACCAGCAGATACTCCAGCTCCCCGACCTTGTAGTTGGTGTTGACCGTGACGAGCCACGCGCCGAGCTTGGCGCAAGCGAAAAAGACCGTAAGCCAGTCGGGAATGTTGTTGGCCCAGATGCCCACCTTGTCCCCCTTGCGGACCCCCAACGCCATGAGCCCCCTCGCGAACTCGTCAGCACGGTCGTTGAACTGCGCATAGGACCAATGGAGCCCCCTGTCGGCGTATGTGATGAAATTCTTGTCGGGAGTCTCGACAGCATACTTCTCGAGGAGGCCGTGGAGAGTATCTTCCAATAACTGCATAATCTTCTAGGAGTGGTAAAAACGTAGAGGTCTCCTCTAAGCTAGCCCAAGGGGAGGCACAACAATTGCGCGAAATTACATTTTTAGTTCCATTTATCTGCCGCGGCCGCGACCATTTAACCACCCGCCGCGCCGCGGCATGGCAAAATCGTTGCTATATTTGCGCAAAGGCGGGCCTCGCGCCCCAAAAGCAAAAGAAAAAATGAGCAAAGCGATAGTTCTATTGTCGGGCGGGCTGGACTCGTGCGTGGCGCTCCACGTCGCCCAGCGCGACGGCCACGACGTCTCGGCCCTCTCTTTCGACTATGGGCAGAAGCACAGCAAGGAGCTGGAGTGCGCACGCCGCATAGCGGCCCGCGCCAAGGTGAGGAGCCACAGCGTCGTGACCCTCGACCTGGCCCAATGGGGCGGCTCGACGCTGACCGACGCCTCGCGCCCCGTGGCCGACGGCGACTTGCAGGGCACGCAGATTCCGCCGACCTACGTCCCGGCGCGCAACATGGTCTTCCTCTCCGTGGCGGCGTCTCTCGCCGAGGCCCAGGGCGCGGAGCACATATATATCGGCGTGAGCCAAGTCGACTACTCGGGCTACGTCGACTGCCGGCGCGTCTTCATCGAGGCCATGGAGCGCGCCATAAACCTCGGCACCGTCATGGGCGCTGAGCAGGGGCGGCCCATACGCGTCCACGCCCCCTTTGAGGACATGACCAAGGCCGACGAGATTCGCCTCGGCCTGAGCCTCGGCGTCGACTTCGGCCTCACGTGGAGCTGCTACCGCGGTGGCGAGCGCCCCTGCGGGACGTGCGACAGCTGCCTGCTCCGCGCCAAGGCCTTTGCCGAGGCGGGAGTGGCCGACCCCGCCCTGAGCCTATGACCCTCGTCCGCCTCTCGCGCGAGGGCATATTCCCCATCACGACCGACGCGGCCGGCAACAAGCTGACGCCCCGGACGGGGCTGTCCCGTCCCGGGACAATCCAGGGCGAGGGCAAGCTGTGCGGCGTGCCGTCGCTCTTCGTGCGCCTCCAGGGTTGCAACCTTCGCTGCCGATGGACGATGGACGACGGGACCGTCTCGGTGTGCGACACGGCGCACACATGGGCGGCGAACGTGGGCGCGGAGATGGACGTGCGGGCCGTGGTGCGTTGCGTAGGCCTCAACATAGGCGCCATGCGCCACGTCGTCATAACCGGCGGCGAACCCCTCCTCCAGCCCGAAGCCGTGGCGGAGCTGCTGACGGGTCTCCACGAGATGGGCCTCCACACGACCGTCGAGACGAACGGCATGACGCACGCCGCGCCGCCCGTCTTACCGCGCCTGACAAGCCTGTCGCCCAAGCTCGCCCGCAGCGGGGCCACGCCGGAGCAAAGGCGGCTGTCGGCCAAGGGGGCGGCACTGCTCGTCGACAGCGCGCAAAGGCGGGGCGAGGACTTCCAGCTGAAGTTCGTCGTCGCCACGGCCGCCGACGAGGCGGAGATAAAGGCCGACTATGCCGAAGTCCTGCGGATGGCGCGCCCGTCGGACGTCATTGTCATGCCGCTCGGCGCCACGCCCGCCGTCTTGAGCAAGACCGCGCCGCTGTGCCTGGAGATGGCCCTGGCCAACGGGTGGCGCTTCGGGCCCAGGCTGCACGTCTCGCTCTTCGGGAACCGCGAGGGCACGTAGCCGCCCCGCGTCGGCTATATTTGCGCATGAAAACCACGGCAGCAAAGGGTGGCAAGACGTATGGCTACGTGCGCGTCTCCACCGACAAACAGACCATAGAGAACCAACGGTTCGAGATAAGCCGATTCTGCGACAGGAACGAGTTGCGCATCGACGGGTGGATTGAGGAGACGGTGAGCGGCACCCTAGCCTACTCCAAGCGGTCTCTCGGCAAACTGTTGCGCAACGTCGGGCGCGGCGACATGATAATATGCGCCGAGCTGAGCCGGCTTGGGCGCAACCTGTTCATGGTCATGGAGATTCTGAACAAATGCATGAGCAAGGGTTGCCGCATCTGGACTGTCAAAGACAACTATCGCCTGGGCGACGACATCCAGAGCAAGGTGCTGGCTTTCGCCCTCGGCATCTCGGCGGAGATTGAGCGCAACCTCATCAGCCAGCGCACCAAAGAGGCCCTGGCCCGCAAGAGGGCCGAGGGGGTGGTGTTGGGCCGCCCGCGCGGACGGCGCAGCTCCCCCGAGAAATATAAGCTCCACGGCAAGGAGGAACTCGTCTGCCGCCTGTTGGCCGAGGGCGTGCCGAAATGCAAAATTGCCAAGCAGTGCAAAGTAAACCGCGACACATTGAGCCGCTTCATCGAAAGATTCCTGACGACACAAAAAGCCTAGGGGCCCCCGTGCGGGGGGGGGGCCAGGCCTGTTCACACCGCCGCCCGGCGGGCCGCTCAGTCAGAGCTTGAGCTTCTCCACCCAACGGCGGACTTGCGAAGAGCGGTTGAGCAGCTCGCCCTCCTGCCAGTCGATGTCGGGATATGTCTCGCGGAGGACCTTCTCGCTGTTCTTGATGGTGCTTCCGCCCGACGTGGCAAACGGGTAGACTCTCTTGCCCTTGAAGCTGTGGCTCTCAATGAAAGTGTTTACGACCCGTGGCACCTGGTCCCACCAGACGGGAAACCCGATGAAGACCACGGCATAGCGCGAGACGTCCACCGCCTCCCCCGCCAAAGCGGGCCGCGACTTGGGGTCTTTCATCTCGGCCGAGCTGCGCGACTCCTTGTTGCGCCAACTGAGGTCGGCGCTTGTGTACGCCACAGCGGGAGTAATCTCATAGAGGTCGCCCCCCACGGCCTGCGCCAGCTCCGCGGCGACACCGTGCGTGGTGCCCGAAGCCGAATAGTAGGCCACGAGGACCCGGCCAGCGCCGCCCTGCTGGGCAAAAGAGGCGGTAAATCCCATCACCGCCAAGATGGCAATCAAAAACTTCTTCATCTCTCTGCGTTGTCTATTGTATGCGTCATCATTATGCGCCCTCCGCCCCAACAAACCGGTGCATCCCGGTTCGCCGGGAGACGCCATCGGCCTTGCCCCCACCGGTGCAAAGCTCCATGGGCAAAATTATGCCGCCGCAACAAGACAGCCAGTACCGATATTACAGATGTTGGCCTACTCCGACTTGCAAATTTTAGCCACGTCAACGGTGAAAGCCCCCTGCCCCGCCGGGATGAACTTGCCGCGCCCCTCCAGGAACTCCACCAGCTCCTCGGCGGTGAGACCCTGGGCGTGGCAGGTGTAGAATCGCTCCTGGGCACCGAACCTGTCGATTATGGCATCGATCAGCCCCTCGCGCGTATAGCTGTTGCCCTCCATCATGCGGAGAACTTCGTGTCCGTGTGTCATTGTGTTGTCTCTATTGTTGAATATCTTTACGAAGATGATTGTCGTCTGCAAACACAGCAACCGGCTATGCAACCGGCTCTTCACCTACCTGCCCGTCTTGTCCTACGCCATGGAGGCCGGGGAGCGGGTCGTGTTCCTGTTCCAATATGTGGAGTACGACGCCTATTTCCCTAACCTGCGCGCACATGGAGTCCGCTCCCTCCTGCCGAGCCGCAAGCTCTCTGGCGGGCCTGGCGCCGTGGCCCTATACGCCCTGGTCCGCATGCTCGACAAGGTTGTGCACCTGGTGCTCAAACCCGGCGAGCCGCTGCCGCTTCGCAAGCCCTTGGGCGTGCTGTTTGGCCCCCGTTGGCGCGAGATCCGCTACGACAGCGCATATGTTGCCAAGCACCGCGACCGGCTGAGATGGCTCTTCGCTCCGCCGCAAGACGTGGGGGAGGCTCTATCGGCGGCAATGCCCGCCGCGGCGTCGGTCGCATATGTCGGCATCCACATCCGCCGCGGCGACTACCGCCAATTTCGGGGCGGCGCATACCACTACCCCGCCGAGACCTATCGGCGCGTCATGTCGGCCATAGAGTCGCTGGTCCGCCATCGCGACCCGGAGAAGACAGTCCGGTTCCTGCTGTGCTCGGACGAGCCTGTCGACATTGTCGCTTTCGCAGGCTTCTCCACCCTCACCTTGCGCGGCGGCATACTGCACGACCTCTACGGCCTGGCCCGGTGCGACCTCATAGCGGGCCCTCCCAGCACGTTCTCGCAGTGGGCCTCGTTCTACGGCGGCGTGCCGCACTGGACCGCGCGACGCGCCGCCGCCGTGCCTCAGAGCCTGGCAGACTTCAGAGTGTGCGACGGGCTGACGGGCTAGAGAATGGCCTCGACCTGCCGCCGCACCTCCTCCAGGCTCTTTGTGGGCTCGAACCTAGCCACGACCTTGCCGTCGCGGTCGACAAGGAACTTGGTGAAGTTCCACTTGATGTCGCTCGTCTTGCGCCACTCCGTCCCATTCTTGTCGAACATCTTCTCCAAGATTGGAGTGAGCTTGTGCCCGCTGTCGAAGCCGCCGAAGCCTTTCTGCTCCTTGAGCCATGCGTAGAGCGGCAACTGGCCCTCGCCGTTGACCTCGCTCTTCTTGAACTGCGGGAAGTCCGTCCCGAACTTGACTTGGCAGAACTCCTTAATCTCCTCGTCGGAGCCCGGCGCCTGGCCGCCAAACTGGTTGCACGGGATGTCCAAAATCTCGAAGCCCCTGTCGTGCAGACTGCTGTAGATGGCCTCCAGCTCCTCATATTGGGGCGTGAAGCCGCACGCCGTCGCGGTGTTGACAATGAGGAGAACCTTGCCCCTGTAGTCCGCCAGGCTCACATCGTTGCCCTGCTTGTCTTTGAGGCTGAAATCGTACACAGTGCTCATTTCCTTGGTTTTTATGTTTGAATTAGAAGTAGACTGCGCGGCGCAAGGCGCTAAGGTCAGCAACCAAGCCAGCGCCACGATGAAAATCCGGGCTTTTGCCATCTGATAGATGCGTGTGTGAATTGACCGAACATTGGCGCACCCGGGGGTCTCGCCCCCGGGAGGACGCCTTGTTCGTTTCCGACACGCTAATGTACGAATAGTATTTCTCTCGGCAAGCGTCGGGACGCATTTTTAGCAGGGGCGCGACAGCTCCCGGACAATCTCCTCCCAGGGCATCGTGGGCAACCCACAACCGGCGGGCGCCTTTTTGCCCTCGACGAGCAGCGCGTTCATGCCCGCCGCCACAGCCCCCGCCCCGTCGGTGTCGGCCCTGTCTCCAACGACCAGCACCTCCGCCGAGGCCACCCCGCGCTCTCTCGCAATCTCGACAAAAGGGCGCGGCGAGGGCTTGAGGGCCCCCATCTCTTCGGCGCTGTAGGCGCCAATCTTCCCGTCGGCAATGCCTATCGCCGCAAGCCGCTCCGCCGTGTTGGGGTAGTCGGACAAGACGCACACCCCCTTTCCCGCCTCCACCAGGCGGGAAAGGAGCTCTTTCGCCCCCTGCCTTGCCACATAGTGGCGGCGAAGCACTTCCGTCATCGACGGCAGATATTCGCCCTCATACCATCGCCGGGCCTCGTCCTCGGCGATGCCGGCGGCACGGGCCAGGCGCGCCATCGCCTCGCGCCGCAACGCCTCGCCGCCGCCAAAATCGACGCCTGCCAACGCGCGGCGCACGCCCCTCTCGGCCTTGGCTCTCAGAGCGTGGCGCAGGTTGGAAAGGACAAGGCGCATGGCATAGCGCCGACCGACATAGAGGGTGTTGTCAAAATCGAAAATGATGAGACGGCAGTCGCCAAAGGCCTGCCTCCCGCTTTGTGCGCAAGTCAAGTTTGTGGTGTTTATTTTCGTGTCCATGTCAAAGAAAAGCCCCTGTGGCCCTCGGCGCACAGAGGCGATGCTAGACCTCGGAGAGGAGGCTAAGGCGCGTCCCGCCTCTAGGCGTTGACGACCAACTTCTCGAACTTCGGGAATCTCTTCTGGTCCTTGTAGAGCAGGAGCATGAGCTTGAACTGCCCGTCTCTCGCCCCCTCGGCGATGCACTCGGCCTTGAACTTCTCGAAAGAGTTCTGCTCGAGCCTGTGGGTTATGGGGTCCTTGACGCGGAACGACGCCCTCTTCGCGTCATACTCGATATTGATCTTCTTCAAGTTTGCATCGACGGCGGCAGTGAATGCCTCGGCACGGTCTTGCGTCGTGGAGGCGTCGGCGAACTCGTAGAAGAAGCGATAGCCCGAATAGTCGGCGTCGGCAAAACCTATGAAGAAGCGCGTCGGCATGCCGAGCTCCTGCTCCGCGTCGTGGACGGCCTTGATGAACTGCCGCTCGTGGAGCTTCTCGCCCGTGAGGGTCACGATGCCATTCACCTTTTGGACGAACTGAATCATCGGAATCGTGCCGTCGAAGCCCGTCACCTCGACAAGGTCGTTGAGGTTGTAGCGATAGAGGCCAGAGAATGTGGTCGCGAACATGCAGTAGCGCTTGCCTTTCTCGAGCTTGCTGAGCGGCAGGAATTCGGGGTTAGGATTGTCAAGGTCTGCCTCGCGGATGAACTCGAAGTAGTGCATGTGGGCAAAGAGCGTCGTGTCCTCACCCTCGTTGAGCACGAGCCCCGCACGGCACTCCGAGGCGAAATATCCGAACTCTATCTGCTTGGTCTTCTTGGGGAAAGAGCCGAGAATCTTGTCGAGGTAGATCTTGGTGTTGCCGCAATGCCACGTGTTGACCACCGCCATGTCTGGCCAATAGTGCTTGGGGAGGACGCGGCCGTAGCGCGCCTTGAGGTCGCGGAGTTCCTGCGCCCTCTTCGGGTTCTTCTTCATCCGGCTCCGCAGCGCCTCGCGGACGTGCTTGGGGATGTCGAGGTCCTCTTTGAGCGTGCCGTTCTCGATGTCTTTCACATAGTCGTCGAAGAACTCGTTGACGTTGTTCTGCATCTCGACGATGGTGGACGGGTTCGCCGTGATTAGCACCGTGGAGTTCATCTCGATGCCGAACCTCATGATTGTATAGTAGCGCGCCTTGTAGTCCTTAATCTCGAAGACCTCGGCGGGCGAGGAGTATGCCACCTTGACAAAATCGGGGCAGTTGGTGAACGAGACGCCGGAGACCGAACCGTAGACGGTGCCGTCGGGCGCATAGCCCTCGATGGCCTTTCCGACAATCGAGACCACGCCCCCCGCGAACGAGTGGCGGTTGGCGCTGATGAGGCTGGAGAGCCACATCTTGTTCATGCGGCCGTAGACGTCGGAGAAGTACTTCTCGGTTATGGGCACCCACTTGGGTTCGCTCGTGGTGCCCGACGTCGTGGCGTACATCTTGGGCTTGCCGGGGAAAAGGATTCCCGCCTCGCCGTGCATATGCCTGTTGATCAATGGGCGGAGGTCCTCGTAGTCGTTCACTGGGACTTTCTCCCCATAGGCCCTGAAGAGCTCGGCAGGTGTCTTGGACTGCAAGATGCCTGCGAAATCGTGCTCCTTGCCATATTCTGTGTCTTTGGCGTATTCGAGAATGCTACGGAGCGTCTTAGCCTGCGTCTTCTCAACATTCCGGGCCGCCCGACGCAACTTGAAGCGCTCGATCATGCCCACCATGCCGATGGCAAAATTTATCTTGCGCCATCCGCTAATCCATTGTCCTTGCATATACATCTATTTTAACTGCAAATTTACCCCTACGAGAAAACTTAAACGGTCGTAGTTCTACTACTTTTGACGTGGAGAAAAGCGCAGGAGGGGCGAGCGGGAGGCCGCGACGAAAACAAGGGCCGCCACAACAGTCGTGGCGGCCCCCGAAACAATAGGGTCAAGAGCCTACTTGACGACCTCGGCCACGTCGGCATCGCCGGGGCGGAAGACCAGCCCGCGGCACCTCTTGGCGGCCGCCCTGTAGGGCTTCAGCTCCATCTTGTCCCACCGGATCTCGGCGGTGCTCTGCGCCACGGGCACGTGGGGGATGAGGCTCCCATCGCGGACAAGGATGACGCACGGAATCTTTCCGGCCCTGATTGTCCGATAGCCGGACTCGTAGACCTTGCCGGTCTGATAGTCAATCCATTTTCCCTCGGGCAGATAGCAAACGCGCTCCGTGCCGCTCTCCAACATGGGCGCCACCAGGATTTGCGAGCCGAACATATACTCGTCTTCGACATTCCACGCCCCGGGGTCGTCGGGGAACTCGACGAACAGCGCCCTCACCATGGGCAGCCCCCGGTTGGAGCAGTCTTTGGCCTGCGCGTAGACGTAGGGCATGAGCCGATATTTCATCTCGGCGGCCTCGCGGAACGCCTTTGTGAACTCCTCGCCAATCAGCCACGGCTCTGTGGGCGGCGCGCCGTGCGCCCGGCTATGCGACGAGAGGAAGCCGAACGGCAGCCACCGCCTGTAGAGGTCGTCGGGCGAAGCCGTGACGAAGCCGCCCATGTCGTGGCTCCAAAAGGAGAAGCCCGAAAGTCCGAACGAGAGGCCTCCCCGCAGGTCGCCAAGCATCCCCGCGTCGGTGGTGGCGGCGTCGCCACCCCAGTGGAGAGCGTAGCGCTGCGAACCCGCCCACGCCGAGCGCGCCCATATTATCCCCTCGCCGCCGGTCTCGCGGTCGACGACCTCCCACAGGGCCTTGTTGTAGCGCAGGGGATAGAGGTTGTGTTCGTAGAGACCGCCGCGGCCGCTGTGGTAGAGACCGCCCGTCGGCGCGGCCTCTCCAAAGTCGCACTTGATGGTGCTGACGCCCAGGCGGACGAGGCGGGCTATGTGGCCCTGGTACCACTCCACGGCTTCGGGGTTGGAGAAGTCGAGCACGGCATCCTCATAGGGCATCCCGCCGTTGGCGTTGCGGACGTTGAGCCCCTTGGCGACAATCTCGCCAAAGAGGCGGTTCTTGGGCGTGAAATAGGGCAACTGCCACAGGCAGGTGTGGAAATTGTCCTCGCGGAGGCTGCGCAACATTGCCGCAGGGTCGGCAAAACGCTCCGTCGAGAACTCGTAGTCGCACTGCCAATCGACCCCAAACCAGCCGGTGTCGAAGTGTATCACGTCGGCGGGGATCTTGTTGTCGCGGAGCTTGCGCGCCACGTCGAGCCCCTCCTCCTGCGTGAAATATGAGATGCGGCTCATCCACGTCCCGAAACTCCAGAGGGGCAGCATGGGGCTCTTGCCCGTGATGTCGGTATACTCGTCGAGGATGTCCTTTGGCTCGCCCAGGAAGACGAAGAAATCGAGCGTCTCGTCGGCCATGAAGATGCGGTTGGCGCCGATGTAGGAGGCCCCGAAATCGCACGTGGCGGGCGCGCTGGTGTGGAGGAAGACACCGTAGCCGCGGTTGCTCATGAAGAACGGTACGGGCTTATACATCTGGTCCGTCTCCGGGCCCTGCGGGTCGGTCACCGTGAGATGCACCTTCTGCCCCACCTTGTCAAGCTTCGTGAAGCTCTCTCCGCACCCGAAAATCTTCTCGCCCGGCCGCAAGGAGAAGACCGGGTTGACGGAGCGCGAATTGTCCACCCCGCGCTTGATGAAGCAGAAAGGCAAGAGCTTGACCTGCGACGAATCGTTGTCCGCACTGTGGCGCGTCTGCGTCAGCACCTTGCCCCCGGCGTCTTTCACCACAAGACGCCACGGATGCCTCTTGACCTCAATTTGCCCATAGGGGCTGGAATATGCCACGCCGTCGGCCGTCTCGACGGCTTTCCACGAGGGGTCTCCACTGCCTGGCGCCGCCGCGAACATCGGGTCGGCCGCATCGTCGGCGGCGCACTCGACGGGCGAGGTCTGCATCGTCACCCTCACCGTGCGCGGACTGACGAAGCGGAGCTGAAACCGCAGGCGCGGGTCGTTGTCATAGGCGGCATCGGGGAAGTCGAGCATCCGCAACGGCACGGGCCACGTCCCATTGAGGTTGAAAGCCTGGCGCGGCGCCAGCCTGTGCCTCTTCCACTCTACCGTCCCCTCGGCCTTGGCGATGTCGAAATCGGCGAGGCTGTCGGCCAGGAAATACGTGTGGGATAGGTCGGCGAAGTCGGCGCTCATGTCCACCGCCTGGCATTGCAGGCTTGGCGTCTGCCCCGACACGCGCAGCTGCGCGTTCGACTGCGCTGCGGCGGCAGTCAGGGCCATGAGGCTGAGAGCTAGTTTTCTGTCCATCGGCAATATCGTTTTCGGCAAAGATATTGCAAAAGATGCGCGCCGCGGGGGGCCAAATGTTAACGTCCGCAGGGCGGTTTGTTGCCACCCGGGAGGCTAGAAATAGTAGCCGATATTCACGTTGATGTTGAACTTGTCGTCGGGCGAATATGTGAGAGTGAAGTCCATGGGCAACGTGTTCAGCAGGTTGTAGCCAACCGAGACGCCGCCCCCGTGAATCCACTCCTTTGGGCGGAAATGCTCCAAGGAGTTGACGTAGCGGTCGATGCTCTTGAACGTCACGGCCGAATTGAGGTGGAGGAGCAGGTAGAGGTCGGAGACGACATTGTATTGCGCCGAAAGCCTCAACGAGGCAAACGTCGACTCGTAGCGGTGGGCCGTCAGGAGGCCGTAGAACTCATGATGATTGTGCAGGAACCGATGCGTGCCCCCCAGGGCAGTGCGGTGGACAAAGACGCGGTCTCCAAAGGATGCCGCTGCGCCGACAACCTCCGAGAGGCAGAACTTTTCCGTGATGGGCTGGTGCGCCTCCAGGCGGAAATTGCAACGGGCGAAAAACTTGTAGTCGTAGAGCCCCTCGGCCTTGATAGCGTCGGCGGCGGCCCCGCTCCTTAGGTTGTACGTCAAAGGGAATCCGAGCGTGACGCCCAGATCGACCTTTGAGCCACTTTGGCTGAAGAACTTGCGGTCCAGCGTGTTGTAGCGCCTCCGCACGTTGGCGTAGATGTCGTGTATGTGGCCCCCGATGAGGTCGTCTCCCCCGCCCACATTTGGAGAGACGTTGAAATGCTCCCACCCGAGCGAGAAGCCAATATCCTGATTGGGACTGAGGGAGTGCCCAATGAGCGCCGACGCCTGGTCGTGGTAGTAGTCGTAGACATTCAGCGACAAGGCGTTATCGTTGTAGGTCGGCACCTCGAAACGGGCATGGTCGAACTCAAAGTCGATGTAGTGGTTGGCCTTGACCCCAAAGAGAGTCCTGTTCTTGACGCGGAACCTCAAAGTCTTGGATATTGCGACCTTGAAATCTGTCGTGCTGAGGCGCCCCAGGAGGCTTCGCCTCTGGTAGTCGAGAAAGATGGACGCGCCCGTGAAAGTGTTGTATGACAACGCAATCTTGACCGACGCCATGGGGTTCTCCACCACATGGCAACGGAAGACGACATCGTTTCCGGCATCGCCGACGGGGACAAGCTCGTAGACGAGATTGTTGTAGTAGCCCGTAGACATGGCGCTCTTGATGGCATTGGTCAAGTCGGCTGGCCTGTAGAGACTCCCGGCGTGGAGGTTCAAGGCGTGGATTAGCAACCTGCTGTTCGTGTTCTCCAAGCCCTCGAACTCAAAGTCCACAATGCGGACTTGCGGGTCGTAGGGCTTCATCCGCATTTTAGGCGAATAGGGGACTCCGTAGACCCTGTGGAGCGAGTCGGCGAGCTGACGGAAAAACGGCTCGAATGCCTTGCCCGTGGAGTCGCCGATGGCGAATATCGCCTCTTGCGCCGAGAAGCTCGCGGCGTTATATTGCGCCACGTCGGGCTCTATGAGCACGTCGCATGCGGCCTTCTCGTCCTTGAGGTCGGCGGCGTCGCGGAAATTGGTGATCTGGAGCATCACGTCGAGCATGTTGTTGGTCTGCTCGGCGGGCGTGAGACCGGAGAAGAGGTTGACGCCAATGACATAGTCCGCTCCCATCTCGATGACGTCGCGCACGGGGAAGTTGCGGACAATGCCGCCATCGACGAGCTTCGTGCCGTTGTAGTTCGTGGCGGCGAAGACGCCGGGGATTGCCATACTGCTCCGCGTCGCAAACGCGAGGTCGCCCTTGTCGAGCACGACGGCCTCGCCACTGGCTATGTCGGTGGCGACGCACCGGAAAGGGATGTCGAGCTGACTGAAATCCTTGACCTTGTAGACGGGGAAATAGACCTCCTGGAGGCGGAGCATGACCTGGTAGGGCATGAAGAAGCCCGTGTTGATGAGCGGCTTGAAGCCTTTCATCGGCAACGTCATGAGGTAGTTGTCGAACTCGTCTTTCTCCTCGATGCTGATGTCCCTCAAGACCGGGCGACTGTTGATGAGCGTCATCCACTGCGTCTCGCGGCTGACCTGCTCAATCTGCTCCGCGCTATATCCGCATGCGTACATGGCAGCCACGATGGCGCCCATGCTGGTCCCGGCGATGTAGTCGATGTGGAGCCCGGCCCGGTCTATGGCTTTCAAGACGCCGATGTGCGCGAGCCCCTTGGCCCCGCCGCCGCTCAAGACAAGCCCAATTTTTGGCCTCTCGCCCTCGACCCGCATGCGCTTCTCGATTTCCTGCGACAAGGCGGGCCGGCAAAACATGAACACGAGCAACGCCGCGACAGTCGCCACCACCCATCGGCGGGTTCTCAAACCCGGATTAAACACGCCCACCACCCTCTCACTCAACCTTATCGAGCAACGCGACGACGGAGAGCGTCTGCGTCTTGTTCAGCCCCTCGGTGGACAGCTCCGCGCGCTTGTTGGCAAAGCCCGGGGCACCCGACAAAATGATGTAGTGGACATCTTTGCCGGCCACGAAAGAGACCTTGCCGTCGGCCCCCGTGCGCAACTTGACGTTCGTCCCGTCCGACCCTACTACGCGCACAAACGCGTCGGGCGCGGGGCGGAACGCCGGCTGCCTAGCCCCCCGCGCCTGGGCATTGGCGGGACGCGCCGACGCGCGACGCCCAGCCCCCCGCGACGCCCTGGCGGGCGGCGCACCGGCCGCTTCGCTTCGCGCCGCGCCGCTCTCGGCCTCGCGCTTTGGCTCGACCTGAAAAGCCTTTTTGCCACTCTGGCCCACCGACGCCTCGACAGTGAGGATTACGGGGGGGAGATAGAACGAATAGATGTCGTCATATCCCTTGGCGTTGCCTCTGTTGCTAGAGAAAAAGCCCTCTTCGGCAGTCCCCATGAAAGCAATGCCGAAATCGTCGCCCGTGCTGTTTATCGGGATTCCCATGTTGACGACCTCAAACCGCCCATCGTCGCGCTCCGCGGCGCGGAACAAGTCCAAGCCTCCATAGCCCTTGTGGCCGTCGCTACTGAAGTAGAGCGTCCCGTCTTGACGGACGCAGGGAAACATCTCGTCGCCCCTGGTGTTGACCATGGGCCCGAGGTTCTGAGCCGGCCCCCACGAACCGTCGACATTGCGGAGACTGCGCCACAAGTCCAGCCCCCCGATGCCGCCCTCCTCCCTGTCGCTCACAAAATAGAGCATATGGCCGTCGGGCGACAGAGCCGGGTGTGCCACCATCATCGTCGAGTCGCCACCCGGCGTCACCCGCACGGGCTCAGACCACCGCCCGCCCTCGCGCGTCATCTCGAAAGTCTGAGCCGGGCTGACCCCCGCGTCGGCAAGCGGGCAACGGGTGAAGAGCATCGTGCGCCCATCGGGGGAGACGTATGCCGCGCCGTCGTCCATGCCTTTCTGACCGAAAGGGTCCTCGAGGGGTTCGGGGACTGTCCACCGCCCGCGGGCGTCGACCCTCGTCATGTAGAGCGTGGAGCTGCCCTGCCCCGTGATTCGGCTCTCCCTCTTCTTTTTCTTCTGCATGCGCATGGAGCTGAAGTAGACGACGTCGAACCCCTCGCCGACAAAGGCCGGGCAGAAATCGGAATATTTGCTGTTTGCCTCGCGGAAAGGCTTGACTACATATCCGCTGTCCGCCACGGCCGACGACCTGGGGTTCAGCTCTTTCCACTCCCTGCGAGCCATTGCCGCCGACTCCCGCCCGACGCCCGCCCTCAGGTCCGCCTTGTGGCGGTCGGCGTAGGCGTTGTAGGCCTCGTCGGCCTCGTCGAACTTGCCGAGAGCCCTGTATGTGTCGGCAAGCCTGAGGAGCGCCATGTCGTCGTCGTAGCGCAGCCGCACCGCCCTCTGATAGGCCGACGCCGCTTTGGAGTCCATCCCTAGGCGGCGGTAGCACTCGCCCAAGAGGAAACACTCCTCCGCCCGCCGCGACTTGTTGCCCTCGCCGCGCTGCACCTTGTCGAAGAGCTTCGCCGCACGCCCATACTCGCCTAGCGCATATGCCTTCTGCGCCGCCTCGTAGCCCCCGCAGGAGACGAGCAAGGCGGCGACCAGCACCACTACGCATTGGCGGGCGGCTCTCTTCATGTTGTCTGCAAGTCGTTGAGCTTCTTGTAGTAGCCGCCAAGCTCCATGAGCTCGGCGTGCGTCCCCCGCTCCACAATGCGCCCCTCGCTGAAGACACAGATGAGGTCGGCGTGGCGGATTGTGCTGAGGCGGTGGGCCACGACGATGGAGGTGCGGTTTCGCAACAGGTTGTCGAGCGCCGACTGGACGAGCTTCTCGCTCTCCGTGTCGAGAGCCGACGTCGCCTCGTCGAGAATCAGAATGTCGGGATTGCGCAACACCGCGCGGGCAATGCTTATGCGCTGCCTCTGCCCGCCGGACAGGTTGGCCCCGCGGTCGCCGACGATGGTGGCGTAGCCGTTCTCCTGCTGGAGGATGAAGTCGTGGGCGTTGGCGACTTTCGCCGCCCTCTCGACGTCCTCCTGAGTGGCGCCCTCGACGCCATAGGCGATGTTGTTGAAGATGGTGTCGTTGAAGAGTATGGGGTCTTGGCTGACGATTCCCATCCGGCCTCGCAGGTCGTGGAGGCGATAGTCGCGGACGTCCACCCCGTCGATGAGGATTGAGCCCCCCGAGACGTCCCAAAAGCGCGGCAACAGGTCTACGAAAGTGGACTTTCCGCCACCACTCTGGCCGACGAGCGCCACCATCTTGCCCCGCGGAATCGTGACGCTCACGTCGCGCAACACCTGGATGTCGGCATCGTAGGCGAACGAGACGTTGCGGTACTCAATCTTGTCGGCAAAGGCGGCGATGGGCTTGCCGTCGGGCTTCTCGAAAATCTTGTCGTCGGCGAGCAAGACCTTGTCTATCCTCTCCATTGCCGCCATGCCTTTCTGGATGCTGAAGAACGCCGACGAGAAAGCCTTGGCGGGGTTGATTATCTGATAGAAGACCCCCAGGTAGGCGAGAAATTTGGCCACGGAGAGCGAGCTGTCTCCCGAAAGGATCAGCGTCCCGCCGAACCACACGACTATGACGACGAGCAGGGTCCCGAGCATCTCGCTGATGGGGTGCGCCAGGTCGCGCCGCCTCATTATCCTCTTGGCTATGCCGCAATACTGCTGGGCGAGGTCGGAATATCGCGCGTTCATCTGCGCCTCGGCGTTGAAAGCCTTGACAATCCTCAGCCCTCCGAGCGTCTCCTCCAGGACCCCGAGAATCTCACCCAGCTTGTCCTGGCCCTCGCGGCTCTGCCTCTTGAGGTTCTTGCCGATGCGCCCGATGACAGTCCCAGCAATTGGCAACATGACGAGGGCGAAGAGCGTGAGCTGCGGGCTCATGACAATCATTGCCGCGAGGTAGACAATGATGAGCACCGGGTTTTTGAGGAACATGTCGATGGAGGCCATGATAGACCCCTCTACCTCCGAGACGTCGCCGGTGGCGCGCTGCATGATGTCGCCCTTGCGCTCGTTTTGGAAGAAGCCGATGGGCAGCGCCAGAATCTTCGCGTATATCTCCCTGCGGATGTCGCGGACGACGTTGTTGCGCAGCCCGATGCTGGTGTAGGCGGCGAGATATGCCGTGGAGCACTTCAAGACGGTGCCGAAGACCATGAAGAGCCCCGAGAAGAGCAACGCGCTGCCCGCCCCGAAATTGAGCTTTATCTCGGTGACGTAGTAGTAGAAATTGTTGACAATGACCTTGTTGTCCAGAGCCCACGGCAAAAGGGACGAGACCTCGCTATCTTGCTGGAAGATAATCTCCAAGACGGGAATCATCAGCGCCATGCTCAGCACCGAGAAGAGCGCCGAGAGGATGTTGAAGAGGAAGCTCAGCGCCACCTGCCCCCAATAGGGCGGGACGTAGCGGCGCACGACCTGGAAGAAGTAGCCCATCAGCGTATGCCCGTGTAGTTTTGCGGGGCTATGGCCCTCAGCTCCTCCTTGACGGCCGGCGCGACGTCGAGCGTCTCAATGAAGTCGGCCATAGCCTGGCGGTCGACATGTTTGTTGGTCCGGGTGAGCGCCTTGAGCGTCTCATACGGGTTGGGATAGCCCTCGCGGCGCAGGATGGTCTGCACCCCCTCGGCCACGACGGCCCAATTGTCCTCCAGGTCGGCGGCTATGGCGTCGGGGTTGAGCAGAACTTTGCCAAGACCCTTCATTATGCTCTGCACGGCGATGAGGGCGTGCGCCATCGGGACGCCGACGTTGCGCAGGACAGTGGAGTCCGTGAGGTCGCGCTGCAGACGGCTGACGGGGAGCTTGTTGGAGAGGTGGTCCAGAATGGCGTTGGCGATACCGAGATTGCCCTCGGCGTTCTCGTAGTCTATGGGGTTGACCTTGTGGGGCATGGCGCTGGAGCCGACCTCGCCGGGCTTAATCTTCTGCTTGAAATACTCCATCATGATGTACATCCAGAAGTCGCGGCAGAGGTCTATCAGCACCACGTCCACCCTCCTCAGGTTGTCGAAGACGGCCGAGAGGTCGTCGTAGTTGGAGATTTGCGTGGTGCATGGCTCGCGGCGCAGGCCGAGCCTCTCGGCGACGAACTTGTTGCCGAAGCCGACCCAGTCGATGGCTGGGAACGCCACGTTGTGGGCATTGAAGTTGCCCGTGGCCCCACCGAACTTTGCCGGCAGCGTCAGCGCCCGCAACTCGTCGAGCTGGCGCGAGAGCCTCGAGACGAAGACCCTCACCTCCTTGCCCAGGCGCGTGGGGCTGGCCGGCTGGCCGTGGGTGCGCGCCAGCATCGGGATGTCCGCCCACTCGTCGGCCAGCTCGGACAGGCGCGCCACGAGGGCGTCGAACTGCGGCACCATGACCTGGTCGAGAGCCTCCTTGACGCTCAGCGGCACGGAGGTGTTGTTGATGTCCTGCGAGGTGAGTCCGAAGTGTATGAACTCCTTGACGGCCGACAGCCCCATGGCGTCGAACCGCTCTTTGAGGAAATATTCCACGGCCTTGACGTCGTGGTTCGTGGTGCCCTCGATTTGCTTGACATGGCGCGCGTCGTCGGAGGTGAGATTGCGATATATGCCCCTCAGCTCCTCCTTCTGCCCGTCTGTCAGCGTTCCGACCTGCGGCAGCGGAATCTCGCTCAGCGCTATGAAATACTCTACCTCGACCCTCACCCTGTAGCGGATGAGCGCGAACTCGGAGAAATAGGCGGCCAGGGGCTCAGCCTTGCCGCGATAGCGGCCGTCGATTGGAGATATGGCAGTAAGTGGTTCGAACTCCATGATGATGCTTATATATGATTACTTTGTGGTCGTCTCCGGCTTCCGCGCGCCCTCCTGGTTGATGAGGGGGTTGGCGTAGGCCCTGAACATCTGCCCGCGCAGGAAGTCGGCGTCGGCGTCGGGGCCCAGTGCCTCGATCTTCTCGTCGATGTAGCGCAAGAAACCCGCCTTCTGCTCGTCGGAATAGTGCGCGGCCCTCGCCGTCGTCCCCTCCAGGATGTCGAGCGCGGCGTAGCTGTTCTCGAAAATCCGGTAGTTGGAATATATGCTCTTGTCGACAATCTGCGCCAAAGCGGCAATCTGCTCGTTCTTGCTGAGCCCGCGGAGGGCCGGCAGCTCGGCGTTGACGGGCTTGCCAAACGCGAAGTGCACCCTGCCCTTGCGCCCGCTCAGCCCCGTCGACATGTGCGTGAGGTCCTCGTCCTCAGACTTCTTGTAGTCGGGGTTGTCCCTCTTCTGCTGAAACTGGTAGGCCTTGAGCGCGTCGCAAGGGTCGTATTCGTAGGTTATGGCGACGGGGACGATATTGAGCTGCTCGAAGTTATGCAGCAGGTCGCCCTTGCCGCTCAGGTTCAGCATCTTGAGGACACTGCCCTGCGTATGGTCGTCGCCGTCTTTGGAGCGCCCCTCGCGCTGCGCAATCCATATGTTGGACTTGCCGCGCACGATTCGGTCGCGGACATATTGGGAGAGCGTCATCGAGGCCGCCATCTGCTGCCTCACGGGCATCCCCCTCTTGACGACGAACGACTTGTTGAGCTTGACAATGTCGACAATCCACTCGTAGATTAGCAGGTTGCTGCCAATAGCAATCTCTGTCGTGGAGAAGCCGGCCTCGTCGAGCTTGACGTTCATGAGCGCCGAGTCGAGGATTATGTCGCGGTGGTTGGAGAGGAACAGGTAGCCGCCGCCCGGGTCGAGCCCCTCTAGCCCGCTGGCCGTGAGCCCGTCGGTGGTCTTGTCGATGAGGCCTTTCAGATATGGGATGACGAAGCCGTGCTGGAACTCCGCCACCGTCTTGACGCTCCGGAGCTTGGCCACGACGACCTCCACCGGCGCCCAGGGCACAATCTTGCTCAAAACCCGGATGAAGTATGGCACCCGGCAAAGACTGTCTATCACCGCCTCTACCTCGCAGTCGCGGAAAGGGCGGATCTCGTCAAAGCTATTGTTCTCTTCCATGGTTCTTGATGGGGCGCGACAGACGTGCCGCCAATACGCCCTGCGCGAAGATAACGCCTTTTTCGCATAATGTGGGAGATGGAGACATCGCGACGAGCCGCCTCGCTCCGCTGGCGGGCCCCAAGACCTTGCGCTCGACGGGAGGGTGCGGCAGACGCAAAGAACAAAAAAAATGGCCGTGGCGACCCGCAGGGGAGCCGCCACGGCCACGTATTCGCGCAATGGACAATCTAGAAGTAGTGCGTAGCCGACGCGACGGACGCATCGTGCACCTTGGATTCGGGGACACACTCGAAGTCGTTGAACGACTCCTGCGAGTGCGACGAGGCAGAGCCGGGTTCCACTGCGCCACAACTCATAGAGCCCGTCGGGGTGTTGAATGGAAACATGGTGTCTGCGGAGGACTTGCTGACTTTCATAGTATAATGATTTAAAGATTAGAGTTCCACACTTGCCGGAAGCCCGGCACCGACCCGCGCAACAGGATGCCGGCCTCAAACTCTCCCCGCCATCATCGTCGCGCTTACCTCATTATACGCAAGCCGCCCTCGTTTGTTTTGAATATTTTGAATTATTTAGCACAACCCTGACGAACATTCAGCGAGAGGTTCGTGCGACACTACAAAAACAGGCGCAAAATCGACAAGCGGAGCGAACACCCCAACCCGCATCCGTTAACGCCAGCACCTCAAAAGCACCCCGACGGCCGCTAGCGCTTCTCCTCGTAGTCGGCCGCCCGCTTCGGATTCTTGGGGAACCAGCCCTTTTGCACCCTCTTGCGCTGGTCGAAGACCTCCAAGATGGACCAAAAGCATGAAAAAGAGAGGACGCCGAGAATCGTGGATACGATGTAGTGGCACACGAAGAGCGAAAGGATGCTGAAAGCCACGCCGGCAAGGGCAAAGACCCACCAGCATCGCACGCCAAAATGGTACTCCGCCTTAATCACTATCGGGTGGAAGACCCCGATGATTACGAAAGTAGAGGCCCCGAGAATCAGGCCGCCGAAATTGATGTCCATATGATAGATTTGTTTGATTGTCTTTCAACAGCACCCAACAGGAGCCTAAGCCCCCGCGGCGTAAAGGCGCACCCACTCGAAGAGCGCCACGGCCGCGGCGTGCGACACGTTCATGCTCGTGTCGGGCCCCGTCATGGGGATATACCTGCTCTCGGCGCACATCCGCAAGACCCCCGGCGAGACGCCCATGACCTCGCTCCCGACCACAAGCGCCACCTTTCTCGGCAGCGGCGCGGCGTAGAGCGGGCGCGCGTCGGGCGATGTCTCGATTGCCACCAGGGCATAGCCGCCCGGCAACAGGCCGGCAAGCTCCTCGGCGTCAGCGCGGACAATCTCGACATAGTCCCACGCCATGCACGCCGTGCGCTTCATCTTGTTCTCGCGCATGGGGCCGGCGTTGACCAGGACCACCGTCCGGCAGCCCACGTTGGCGGCGAGGCGCACCAGGGCCCCGGCGTTCTCCGGAGTCCGCAACCCGTCGGCCACGATTATCGGCGGGTCGTCGGGCGGGGCCACGGAGCCTGGGGCGAAGAGAACCCGGGAATCGTTCTGCTTCATGCCTCCGCAGCGGCTTTGGGGGCCGGAGCGGCCCCCGGGAGAGGCTTCAAGCCCAACTTGGCGCCCTCGGCGATCATGAGGTCGTAGGCCTCGGCGTGGTCGTTGCGAATGACGCCGTCGAGGATTGCCTCCTTGATGGCCTCCTTGATCACCCCCACGGGCCTGCTCGGCGCGATGCCAAAAGTACGCATAATCTCCTCGCCGGAGACGGGCGGCTGGAAGTTGCGGATGTGGTCTTTCTCCTCGATGTCCTTTAGCTTGCGGCGGACAATCTTGAAGTTGCGGAGGAAGCGCTGCACTTTCTCCTCGTTCCGGCTCGTGATGTCGGCCTCGCAGAGCGTCATCAGCGCCTCGATGTCGTCGCCGGCCTCGAAGAGCAGGCGCCGCACGGCGGAGTCGGTCACGACCTCCTCGCTCAGGACAATGGGCCTCATGTGCAGGTTGACCATCTTCTGCACGAACTTCAACGGCTCGCCAAGCGGCAGCTTGAGCCTCGTGAATATCCGCGGCAGCATCTTGGCGCCCACGTAGTTGTGGTTGTGGAATGTCCACCCCGCGCCCTCCTCGAACCTCTTGGTCCGGGGCTTCCCAATGTCGTGGAACAGCGCCGCCCAACGCAGCCAGACGTCGTCCGACTGCGCCGCCACCCCGTCGAGGACTTGCAGAGTGTGGAAGAAATTGTCCTTGTGGCCAACGCGCCCCCGCCGCTCGACGCCCTTCATTGCGGCGAGCTCCGGCAAGATGTGGGGGAGGAGCCCGACCTCGTCGAGCAGCCTCCACGCCACGGATGGGGCGGCGGAGGTCTCCATGGCCTTCATCAGCTCCTCGGTGACGCGCTCTTGCGACACGATGCCGATCCGGTCCGCCATGCGCCTAATCCCCTCTTTTGTGGCGGGGTCTATTGTGAAGTCCAGCCGCGCGGCAAAGCGTATGCCCCTCAGCATCCGCAACGGGTCGTCGGAGAAAGTGATGTCGGGGTCGAGGGGCGTCCGGACTATGCCGTCGCTGAGGTCGGCTATGCCTCCGAAAGGGTCCACCACGTCGCCATAGGTCTCTGGGTTGAGGCTTATGGCCATGGCGTTGATTGTGAAGTCGCGCCGGCGCTGGTCGTCCTCTATTGTCCCGTCTTCGACGATGGGCTTGCGCGAGTCGGCCCGGTATGACTCCTTGCGCGCTCCGACAAACTCTATCTCGACGCCGCCGGCCTTGACCATGGCTGTGCCGAACGACTTGAAGACCGACAGGTGGGAGCCCGCGAAACGCCGCGAAACGGACGTGGCAAGCTCGATCCCGCTGCCTTGCACGACAATGTCGATGTCTTTCGACGGGATGCCGAGGAGCAGGTCGCGCACGAAACCGCCAATGACGAACGCCGGTTGCCCGCTGAGCGCCACGATGTCGCGCACGACGCCAAAAACCCTGTGGCGCAGGGCGTCGCTGTAGTTATTCTTGACTTTCAACTGCTTCAATCTTGTCGGCGATGAGATATTTGTTCCTGTCGGGCGCATTGCGCGTCACAAGCTCGGCAACGAACCCCGTGAGGAAAAGCTGCGTCCCCAAAATCATGAAGACGAGGGCCAAATAGAAATAGGGGCTCGACGTGACGAGCGGCGCGCCGACGCCGTGGTATACGCACCACAGCTTCTTGGCCCCCAGCCAGCCCGCCGCAATGAAGCCGAGGAAGAACATCAGCGTGCCGAGCGAGCCGAAGAGGTGCATGGGGCGCTTGCCGAACTTGCCCATGAAAGTGACGGAGAGCAGGTCGAGAAAGCCCTTGACAGTCCTCTCGATGCCGAACTTGGAGCGCCCGAACTTGCGCTCGTAGTGGCGCACGACTTTCTCGCCAATCTTGCGGAACCCGGCCTCTTTGGCCAGCAGGGGGACGTAGCGGTGCATCTCGCCATAGACCTCTATGGACTTGACCACCTCCGACCTGTAGGCCTTGAGGCCGCAGTTGAAGTCGTGGAGCCCGATGCCCGAAATCCGGCGCACCACGCCGTTGAACACCTTGGAGGGCAAGGTCTTGGAGAGCGGGTCGTGGCGCACCTTCTTCCACCCGCTCACCAGGTCGAAGCCGCCGTTCAGAATCATGTCGGCGAGAGCCGGAATCTCGTCGGGGCTGTCTTGGAGGTCGGCGTCCATAGTGATGACGACTTTGCCCCTCGCCGCAGCGAAGCCCTCGCTCAGAGCCGCACTCTTGCCGTAGTTGCGGCGAAAACGTATGCCCACGATGCGGCTGTCGGCATCGTGCAGGCTCTCGACGCGCCGCCACGAGCCGTCGCTGCTCCCGTCGTCGACAATTATGACCTCGTAGGAGTAGGGCGTCGTCTTCATCACCCTGGCAATCCACTCGGTCAGCTCCCCCAGGCTCTCCTCCTCGTTGTATGAGGGGACGACAATGGACAAATCAATCATCGAAAGAGTTGTAAGAGTAATGACTTGGGCAAAGGTAGCTAAAAAGCCACAAAGGGGGACACGCGCCGACGCGCCGCGAGACGCCTAGAGCCCGCGCGGCTCGAACGACGCGGCGCCGACGCAGGCGGACAGGCGCGAACGGACGTCGCAGACGTTGAGAATCTCGCCCCCCGCCAAAGCCTGCGCCAAAACGTTGCCGACGGCCGTAGCCTCGACGGGCCCGGCCACGACGCGCCGCCCGGAGATGTCGGCAAGATATTGGCACATGGCGGCGTCGGCGGCCCCGGGCCCGACGACATGGACTGCGCCGACAGACAGCCTCGTTGCCGCCAAGACTGTCCGCACAAGCTCCGCATAGCGGTTGGCGAGGCTCAGCCGCAGACACTCCTCGACCTCGCCACTGCCGGCCGGCACGCGTTGCCCGGTGTCGGCGCACTGCCTCCTGACAGCCTCGACGACGCGCCAAGGGTCGGCAAAAGCGGGGTCGTCGGGGGCGACAATGCTCCGCGCCCCGCCATCGCCCGGCAGGGCGCAGCCTCCCGCCCCCCCGCCAATCTCGTCTCTGCACACCTGCAAGAGCCGCAACCCCATGGACTGGCGGTGGATATGCACAGCCCCGCCCACGCCATGCGTGACGCTCAGGTCCGCACCCTCGACGCGCGCATCGACAATGGGCCTGGAGGTCTCCACCCCGACGGAGGCCATATAGCCGCAAAACACGAAGGCAAAATCGGTCTCGGCAGTCGGGACGGACAGCATGGCCGAAGCCACGTCGTAGCCCGCCACGGCCACCACCGGCACCGGGGGCAGACCCGTCTGGCGCCGCACGTTGTCAGACAGCACCCCCACGGCCATGCCCGGCTCCACGAACGTCCCGAACCGCCGGCTCGACAGCCCGACACTGGCGAGCACCCGCTGGTCGAGACACCTCGTGGCGACATCGACAAGCCCCGAGCTCCCGACGATGGTGGACTCTACGACGACCTCGCCCGTCAGCATGTACGTCAGCGCGTCGGGGAAAAAGAGCAACTTGTCGGCCACGGACAGCGGCACGTCGCCCGCCCTCTGCATGGCGTCGAGCTGGAAAAGCGTCTTGTAGGGCAGCGCCTGCTGCGCCACAACCTTATAGAGCATCTTGCGCGGCATGCGCTCGAAATATCTCCCCGGGGCTGGGCTGGACATCTTGCCCACGAAGGCGTCGGGGAGCGACAGCATGCGCCCGTCGACGCCCAAGCAGCAGAAGTCGAAGCCGAAAGAGCACAGCCCGACCGACGCGACATCCACGCCCCAGGCCGCCACGCGGCGCAAGACGTCGAGAATGCCCAAATAGACGGACGGCAGGTCCCACATCCAACGCCCGAAGACTTCGACAGCCCGGACGGGGAACGAGCCGACCTCCACCAATTGGACCCCGCCCGGCGTCACAGAGCCGAGAAACGCCTTGCCGCGCCGCGGCTGGATGTCTATAGCCAAATATGACTTCATAGCCCTCTCTTAGAACACACGGCGCGCATCCAACCCCGGGGCGGCGCCATAGAGGCGGAAAAAACACTTGTTGAAATAGCCCACGTCGGTCACGCCGACACTCCTGACCACTTGCGCCGGCGTCGAGCGCCCCTCCGCCAAAGCCTCGCGCGCACGGTCGAGACGCACGAGCTTGACGTACTCGCCAGGCGTGCACCCCGTCAGTTGGAGCAACCGCCGCGACAAGGCGTCGGCACGCACGCCCATCTGCGCCGCCATACCACAGATGCCGAAGTCGGCATCAGCGATATTGGCGTCCACCACGGCCTCGACCCTCGCCAGGAAGTCGTCGCCGCCGACGTCGCGCCCCACCCTGTGGATGGAAGCCGGCGTCAGCCCCAAGACCCGGGCCACGGCCGTCCGCACGTGCCGAACCAAGACAAGGAAGTCCAACGGCTCGGAAAGGAGCATATCGGGGGCGAGACCGTCGGAGGCGTCGCCACCGGACGCTCCCTGGGGCGCAATGACGAAGATTGGCACGTGGCTGGTGTTGAACGTCCTCTTCATGAACCGGACGAAATCTGCGACATCGGCGGCGGCGGACTGCCCTGCGTGGCAGACAACCAAGTCCGGCAACATGGCCTCCACCTTGCCGCGCGCCGCGCGGACATCGGGGACGGCGACGACGCCCGCCCCCCCACACAAGCGTCCGACGAGGAACCGGCGCCTGGCCTCGTCATCATCGACGACGAGAATCTGCGGGTCGCGCAGGGACATGGACCCGACACCATCGCCGAGAGGCCGCGCCATAGGCTCATCGTCCGTCGCGACGCCCTCGCTGTCGCCGTCCGGGATGGCATTGACATCGGGGAAAAGGCTGTAGTCGGTGGGCAGAAGAACCGAAATCACGGTGCCCCCCCCTGGCCTGGGGGCGTAGACCACGTTGCCGTGGTGCGACACCACGAAGTCGCGAACGGCAAAAAGCGCAATCTCTATGTCGTTGCGCGGCTCGCCGAGCATATTGCCGAATATGACCTCCCGCCTGTCGGCCGGGACGCCCTGCCCTCTGTCGGCCACCTCGATGACGCATTGCATGTCGGAGTTCTGAAACGCCCGGACGACAATCTCGCCCCCCGGCGGCGTACATTTGCCGGAGCAAGTCAGGAGCAAGTCCAGCACCTTGGCGACCTTATCCCTGTCTATCAGCACGCGCCACCCGCCGACCACATCGAGAGCCACGCTCAGCCTCTTGCCGTGCGCGAAGTTCTTAACGATGCCCCCGAGGAACGGCGCCATGTTCGTCACCTCCAGGTTGAGCGGCACGCCGCCGACGGCCTCGCGGTGCCCCAAAATCGACTCCACCATGCCCATCAGCTTGTCCATATTGACCTTGATGGCCGCCACCAAAGGACGCACAGGGGCCGGCATCTCCTCGTCCGCAGACTGCAGGGCCTCCACGGCGTTGCCAATCTTTTGCAGGGGGACCATGACCTCGCCATTGACTGCCGTGAGGAGGGCGTTACGATATTCAAACGCCCTGTCCGTCACCCTCGCCTCGACGGCCTTTTTGCGGAAATGCCATACGATGAAAGCCACAAAGGCCAAAATCAGCCCCAACGCCGCGACGTGGAACAGGAAGTAGGGATGCGCCCCCAGCCAACTGCGCCCGACTCGAATCTCGACGGACCGCAGCGTCGCCGCCCCGCCGGCCTTGGAGCAGACCTTGAACAGGTAGGAACCCGGCTCAAGCCCCCTCCACGCCACCTCGCGGCAACGCGGCAACTGCCTCCAACCGTCGTCGCGGCCGTCGAGCATATAGACGAAATCGCCCTCGCCGTCGATGTCGGCGACCCGCAGCGCCACCTCGACAAAATCTTCACCCAGGTCAATGCGCGTGGCGTAGGCCGCCGGGGCGTCGAGGGCGCGCCCCCGGCCCTTGTGCGCCGCGCGCTCACCGTCGACCCACACCTCGGCAAGGTGCGGCACCCGGGACACCGCGCCGCGCCTCTTGCCCCGCGGGTTGAGCTCGAGAAGCCCATCGAGGCTTCCCCACAAGATGTTCCCATTGACCCGCCGTACGCAGGCGCGGCCGTTGAATATGTTGCCGTAGTCGGTGTCGGCCACCTTTTGCGGCAAGAACTTCTCGGTGCGCAAACTGAAGAGCGCCAGACCGTTATCCGTCGCCACCCACATCGACGTGTCGTCCGCCATGACCATCGCCACCACCTCGTCGGACGGAAGCCCGTCTCGCTCGGTGAACTGCGTCGGCTTGTCGTCGCCCACATCGCCGGCGAGGCGGCAAAGCCCCCCGCCCACGATGCCCGCGCACAACCGCCCCATGGCGTCTTCGGCCAAGACACGGACGCGCCCGGGGAGCACGCCGTCACCATAGGTCACGTAGTCGCCCGGCGACTTGACGAGCCGAGCCGGCTCGAAGCATATCAGCGAGCGGTCTGTGGCGACCCACATGAACCCCTGAGAGTCGACAAGGGCGTCGGACGCCGCTCCCGCCGCGTCCCCGAACGAGAAATGGCGGATGCCACATCGGCCGCCGCTCACAAAAGGCTCTTCGAGCAAATCGACACCGCCAACGGACGAGACGAACCACACGCGCCCGTCGAGGTCGGTGAGCGTCTTGACGACCTTGGGGCGCGAGGTCTCGCCGCACGGCTCAACCTTGGGTATCATGTGGGACAATTCGGCGAACGTCGTAAGGTCGAAGACGCGCAGTCCGTCACCATCTGTGGCCACCCACACCCGCCCCTTGCCGTCGGCGGCAATATCCTTGGGGCGCAACAGCGGGGAGCGGAACAGGAGCCGGCTCAGCGAAGGGTCGTAGACATAGAGCCCGTCGTTCTTGACACCCATCCACACATTGCCATCGACAGTCTCGAGAACCGCCACGACGTCGTTCCGCGGACTGAGCCGCAACGGTTCCGCGGGACGCAAAGTCCAAGACGAGTAGGGACGCGGGGCGACCTTGACCAGCCCGGCCCCGTCGCCGCCGACCCACACGTTGCCGTCACCGTCGAGACCCACGCATCGGACGTAGGCCGGGACGTAGGCAGAACGGCTCGTGACGCTCTCGGCGACATCGGCCCCGGCATCGTAGCGCACGAGGCCGCCGCCGAGGCTCGCCACCCAATAGACCCACGGGGTGGCGGAGTCGCGGACAATGCGCACCCCGGGGTCGGGAATCAACGCGGCCAGGCTCTCTTCCATGAACCTCACGCCGCCTCCAGAGACTCCCCTGGCCTCGACACGGCGAAGCAGCCCCCCGCCGTCGTGGAGCCACACGCCGCCAACATTGTCGCGGCACAGCGACGCCCCACAGCCAGCGCCGGGCAACGACAGCTCCGCGCCGCGCCGGGCATCGACAAAGGCCACACCGCCACCGGCACGCCCGGCGGCGACGACAGCCCCCCCGACGACCGCCAACGACGAGACGCCACACCCCCCGACAACGACATCGGGCAAAAGACCGCCCCCGTCCGCCACGACACGGCAAAGCCGCGTCGAGCCGTCCGCCACGACGACGACGCCATCCGCCACGACAAGGCCGGTGGCGACGCCCCCACGGGCATCGAGGGCGACACGCCGGGCGACGCCCCCCGGCGACAACCGGACAAGCGACCTCCCGCCCAGCCACACGCACCCGTCGGGAGCGACCGTGGCGCAACGGCAGAACGACGTGTCGCTCCACACGCACCGCACGGCATCCGTCCCGACAGGGCGAAACGCATGACACCCGCCCGCCGCGCCATAGACCACGACGAGCGAGTCCCCGCAGCGGACGACGCTCCCCCCGGCCAAGTCGAGCGCGCGGCCGTCTTCGCCGACCAACGGCAGATAGCGCTCCAAACGCGGGCAGAAACAACGGACGCCCCCCTGCCGCCGCGAAGTCCAAACGAACCCCGCCGGGCCAATCGTGACATCGTCGACCCCGGGGTCCGCGACACGAGCCGGGTCGGGACCCACGCGGAGGAAGTCCGTGCCGTCGAAACGGTTGAGGCCGTCGTCTGTCCCAATCCAAAGGAAGCCGAGCGAGTCGACCTCCAAATCGTTCACACTGCTTTGCGAAAGGCCGTCGGAGACGCCGAAATTCTTGACGCTCACGTCGTTCGACACACGCCCCGCGCCCGCCGACGCCACGGCCGGCAGACATACGGACATCGCCGTCAGCGAAGCCAAAACAGACAGTTTTCCAAACATTGGAGGCGCGCGCCCGCCCCCCGGCGCAAACCGATTCTATGCCATGGGGCGAGGCCTTTCAGTTTGTAAATTTAGGCAAATATCCGCCACCATTTTTAACCACATTGGATTTTAGCGTTCAGAATTTCATCGCCTCCACTTTTGCCCGCAGGTATTCACGGAACTCCGGCGAACCCAAGACCTCGATGTCGTCGGCCAGGCCCAGCACAAAACGCGCCACGCCGGCAAAGTCGCACACCGACGTCTCCAGAATCCAACTTGTGGCTCCCTCTTGCCGAACGGCCCCGGCGCTCTTGGGGAACTCCTCGCACAGGAGATTGCGCGCCCGGACACCGAGGCGGAGGGCTATGGGGTGGAGAGTGAAACCGACCATCCGGAACATGTCCTCGTGGCCGACGACGTGCTCCGCCTCGTGGACCCAGCTGTCGGGAGTGACCTCCACCTGCCCAATGCGCGCCGTCTTGAACATCTTGACCCTCCCGTCGAGAGTGTCGTAGCACCAGGCCTGGACGTAGTTCGTCGAGAACCCGAAAGGCTCCACCCGGCGGTCTGCCACACTGGCGGAGTGGGCCGAAGAATAGCCACGGAGAACGGCGACCCTCTTGGCGCTGATGGCCTCGCGGAGCAGACGTATGCATTCGGCATTGCGCCCGACGACTGTGCTACCGGCCATGGCCGTACACTCGAAGACAGAATTGAGCTTGCGTCGCAGCCCGGCCTTGAGCTCGTTGGCGTCGTCGAGCGCGTCGAGGAGCTGGTTGAAGACAGTGGCCTCGTCGTCGGTGAAAAAGGTGAGGGAGCCGAAACCGTCGAGCCTGTCGTCGTCGGTCCCGAGCTTGAAAGCGCCCGACGCCGACTTGTAGACCACGAAACCGACCTCCCTGAAAGTGTCCACATACCTGTATATCGAGCGCGCTGACGTATCGAGCCGCCGCGCCAACTCCTCGACGGAATAGTCCACGGGCCCCGACATCAGCTTCATGAGGCGCAAGACGCGCGAGATTTTTGGTTGGTCCATGCCCTCCCGCTCAGTTTGCAGGTTTCGGCCGCCCCACGCGGCTCAACGCCAGGTCCGCCAACAGCACCGCGACCTCGGGCTCGCCGGGCGGCGCGCCCTTGGGCCTCCACGACACGACGAACCGCGCGGAGGCCGACACCACGACGTAGCCGCGTTCCCGCCAAGACGACAGCCTCGCCATCATCGCCTTGGACAACATGGCGACCGGCACGCCGTCTTGCGACAACAGGCAAGAGCCGTTGAAGACCAGCGGCGCCCCCGACCGCACAGACAGGACTTCCCGCTTGCGCCCATTGAAGAATCCGAGGTTGACATCCTTGTGCGTCAGCTGGAGCGACACCTCGTCGGGCGGCTCGTATGACGCCGTGTCGTCGACGACGCGGTCCACGGGCAGACGGTCGAACTCGCCGCCGTCGGTGTGGACGAAGAGCCGCCTCTTGGCGCGGGTCATGCCGACGTAGAGCAGCCTGCGGCGTTGGTCGTCGGACGAGTCCGCGGACGGCACGAGCATGAAAACGTCGTCGAACTCCCTGCCCTTTGACTTGTGGATTGTCGAGACCACGACATCGGCGCCCTCGACGTCGCAGAAGTCCTCGACCGACGACTCGAAGACGAACTCCTCGAAGTCGGTGACGTATTTGGCCTTGCGCGTCCGCTCGAAGAGGTCCAGGCACCGCCGCAGGTATGGCAGGCACCCGCTGCCGTCGTATGCCTTGAAAGTATCGCTCTTGGCGGCCTCCCACTCGGCGTCGGCAATGAACCGCATCGTGACCCTGCGCTTGAGAATCTTGAGCATATAGCGCACCTCGGCGACGCACCAGAAGCGGAAGCCGTCCAGAGCCTGGATGAGCTTGCTGTTGACCCCCCGCCGCCGAAGCAGGGCCACGACCATGGCCGCCTCGCTGTTGGTCCGGGTCAGCACGCAGGCCGTCCCACCCTCCCGCCGGCGGACGACCTGCTCGACGAGCGGGACAACCATCTCCCCCGACGCGTGGCGCGTCAGCTCGACCCACCCGTCTTCGCGGCTCATCGAGACGATGGGGCTGCTCTTCATCCTCGCCCCGATGGACTTGACAAAGCCGTTGGCGAAGTCCACCACGTGGCGCGCACTGCGGTAGTTCTCGGTCATCTCGACAAAACGGCTATGCGGCATCTGCGCCAGCCTTGCCAGGAACCGCGAGTTGGAGCCTCGGAACTCGAAGATGTTCTGGTCGTCGTCGCCCACGGCGATGACGCGCATGCCGTTTTCGGCATTGCGCGCCATCAGCGCCTCGACGAGGGCGAACTCGTCCTCGCCCATGTCTTGCGCCTCGTCGATGACGAGGACCGTCTTGCCAACCTTGCTGGGCTCTGCCTCGCCGCCATTAATCATGTCGGCGGCGAGCCGAACCACATTGCCGGCCTCCTCCAGGCTGCCCGGCCTGGCCACGACATCGAAAGCGTAGGAGTGGAACGTGCGTATGGCGACATAGAACGCCGCGCTGCCAATAAGCTCGCCCAGCCTCTGGCTGAACTCCGTGGCCGCGGCGCGCGAAAAGGTGAGCATGAGCAACTGCTCGTGCTTGACGTCCTCCTGCAAGAGCAGCGACGCCAGCTTGTGGACAAGGACGCGCGTCTTGCCGCTCCCCGGCCCGGCCGCCACGACGATGCAGTGCGACTCCTTGTCGTCGATGACCCCCGCCTGCGTGGCGGAGAGGTCGCGAAAGAGCTTGTCGAACCTCTTGCGCGTCATGTTCAGCCGTATGTCGGCGGACTTCTCCCCCTTGAAATATTTGGCCACGAAGCCCTTATAGTCCATGAGGAAGTAGTCCTGGACATACTGGAGCGCGGCGTCGTAGTTGCTCACCATGAGGTTGGCGTATTCGCCGACGATGTGGACTTGCTGAATCTTCTGCCGGTAGAACTCGTCCAGCATCCGATAGTCGTCCTTCTTATAGTTGAATTTCGCCTCCTTCGTCCTCGTGATGCTCAGTTTGTTGTAGAGGACCAGGAAACCGCCGTCGAGCCTCAGCGCGCCGATGTGCTGCAAGTAGAGCAGGGCCTCCTCGACCTCGCCGAGCGTCACGTCGTCGAGGCTCTCCAGCAGCGACCTGTTCTGCGTGCGCACGCT
Source organism: uncultured Marinilabiliaceae bacterium (assembly GCA_964534235.1). Classification (GTDB taxonomy): domain Bacteria; phylum Bacteroidota; class Bacteroidia; order Bacteroidales; family Marinilabiliaceae; genus W3P20-009. The sequence continues at coordinate 14,997 of CAZHOT010000006.1, read as the reverse complement.
CTCGAACAGCTCCACAAGCGAAAAGGGCACCCCCTTGCGCTGCGGCTGCCCTTGCGCCGACTGCGCCGGCGCGAGCCCGTAGAGCCACCTGATGGAGAAACGGCAGATGCGCCATCGCCTGTCGCACCGCCTCTCGGCCTCCCTGACGCTGGCCGTCCGGGCGACGCATATCGCCCTGCCCGCCTCCTCGCTCTTGCGGACATACCTCTTGACCACGAGGAAATAGAGCAACGTCTTGACATCCTTTTCGGTGGCTGTGTCGATGCCGGCCTTGTGCGCCCCCTCGTTCAAGAGCTCGTAGGACGTCTGGGCCACGCCCTCGCCGGGGAGACTCCCGACGATGTGCCGCTCCAGCCTCGCAAATCTCTCCAAGACGTCGTTTGCTTTCTTCTTGGAGCCGACGGCATCGAGGTGGACCAGCATGTCCTGCCCCCTGTTCAAGATGCCCTCAAGCCTCATCCTTTCGACAACGCCAATCACCACGCTCTTGCTTATGCCGAGGATGTCCGACAGGTAGTCTACCCGGGCCTCCGCGTCGGCGTCGCGCGCCTTGGCTGTGTGCTTCCTGGAGATTAGCGACCTTATAATCCTCACCGCCGTCTCCACCTCCCCACTCTCGAAGAGTTTCGACGCCTCGAGCCTCCGCCGGGCCTCCTCGACGTTCTTGACGACAATGCCCGTGGCGAAAATGCGCGGCTCGTTGTCCCCCCTCTCGATGTAGCCGCTCTGCTCCAGGGCCGCCAGGGCCGTCCGCACCCGCGTCTCCAGGTCGGACGACGCGGCCGCGTCCCACCCGGCGGCGCGGGCAATGTCCAACGCAGAGCAGCTGGCCCTCATGTTGTTTCGCGGGGTGAACTCCTTGACGGCTTTCCACACCTGCTGAATCTCGCTGATGCTCAGCTTGGTCTGGTTGAGAAGCAAGAAATGCTTGTCGAGGTCGTCGTCTCCATAGAGGACGTAGCAACGGGCCTCCAGCGACGGGTCGCGCCCCGCCCTCCCGGCCTCCTGGACGTAGTTCTCCAGCGAGTCGGATATGTCGTAATGCACCACAAGCCCCACGTCGCTCTTGTCCACCCCCATGCCGAAGGCCGACGTCGCCACGATGACTTGCACCTTGTCGGACATGAACGCGTCTTGGTTGGCCACCTTCTCGTCCGGCTCCATCCTGCCGTTGAAAGGCAGGGCCGCGTAGCCGTCGCGCGTCAGCTTGTCGGCAATCTCCCTCGTGCGGCCTGTCCGCGCCACGTAGACGATGACCGGCCCCCGCGCGTCGGCCACAAGCTCCCTCAGCTTCAGATATTTGTCGGCCTCGCTCTCGACGTGGACCACGGCGTAGCGCAGATTCTTGCGCGCCGCCGCCGAGGCGAAAATTTCCAAGTCGAGCCCTAGCGTCCGCTTGAAATAGTCCCTAATGTCCTGGACGACCTTCTGCTTGGCGGTGGCGGTGAAGCACGACACCGGGATGGGGTCGCGGATGCCCTTTGCCTCGCGATATTGGCTTATGAACTTACCGATATACAGATAGTCGACCCGGAAATCCTGCCCCCAGGCCGAAAAGCAGTGCGCCTCGTCGATGACGAAACGGACAATCCGCCTCATGCGCAGAATCCGCCCCAGGGTGACGGAGCGCAGCATCTCCGGGGCTATGTAGAGCAGCGACACGTCGCCCTCGGCCACCCTCGCCATTGCCGCGGCCCGCGAGATGGGGTCGAGCGTCCCGTTGATTGTCACAGCCTCCACGATACCCCTCTTGGCAAGATTGTCCACCTGGTCTTTCATGAGCGAGAGGAGCGGCGAGACGACCACCGTGAGGCCGCGCTCGGCCCTGCCCGCCATGAGCGCCGGGAGCTGGAACGTCAGCGACTTGCCTCCGCCCGTGGGGAAAACGGCAAGGAGCGACTTGCCGGCCATCGCCGCGCCGACGGCCCGCTCCTGCAGCGGCTCTCCCTCGTAGAGGCGGAAAGCATCGTAGCCGAAGAACGACATCAGGCCCTTGTGGACATCCAGCATGGAGGCGCAATAGGGGCAGCCCCCGCGGCACGGCACGCCGCGCAGGCGCCACATGACGTGCTCGACGTCGGGATAGTTGCGGAGAACCCACCCGGGGGTGACGGAGCGGCTGTCGCTAGTGCGAATCAGCGCCACGGCGTAGGCCAACTCGCAAGGGGCCCCCGACACAAACCCGCCGATGTCCGCATTGGCGCACACGCGCCCCTCCAAAAGCTCGGCCACAAGCCCCGGCAGACGCGACGCCGCGACGGGCTCCGCCCCCACCATTTGCAGAAAGCCCTCGAACTCCGCGCGCCCCCACAGGAGCGACGCGTAGACACTCCGCAAGGCGTCGGGCAACGAGCTCCAGGCGCCGAGCTCGTCCATGAGCAGGTCGCGCGCCTTGACGCAGTCGTTGACGGGGTTGTTGAGCTGGTCGCAGACGAGCTTGTCGTCTTTGACGAGCCTGTGGTAGGGACGCTCGGGGAAGAGCAGGGGCGACACATAGAGAGTGTCGACGAGCGCCCAGCGGGGGCTTCCGTCGGAGAAGAGATATTTGGCGTCGTGCCGGACAATGTTGTGCCCGCAGAGGAAATCGCCCCCCCGGAGGAAATCGAAGAGGCCGGACTTGGAGGCGCGGTGGAATGTCGCCCCGTCGTGGCGCAATGCGCCGATGTCGAGAATAGCGGCACCGTCCCGCCCCACCTCCACGTCGACCACGGCATAGCGCCGCGCGTCGCCGACGCTCTTCGCCCCCTTAAGCCAGCTCCAAATAGACATAGGCGGAATCTTCCGGGTCGAATATATAAACTTTCGCCCAAACGTTAAGAATAAAGACGAAAACGAAATGTTTCCTACCTTTGTGGAGTTCACGCCGCCCTGCGGAGCGACCTCCGCGGGCGGACGACATACCACAAAAAACACCATGCCCCGACACTCCCCTCTCTCCCTCCCTCCCCTCCTCCTGGCCCTGCTGACGCACATATTGGCGCTCTGCCACTGCGGCGACTCACGAGGGCAGTCTTTCGCATTTCGCCACGTGGGTGTGGAGACGGGGCTGTCCCACTCGCGCGTGAGCCACCTCATGCTGGACTCCCACGGCTTCATATGGGCCTCGTCCCAATGGGGCCTGGACCGCTTCGACGGCTACGAGCTGACGCCGACCCCCGCCCCCGACACGTCGGACGTCGTGAGCAGCCACGAGCTAGGCACCGACTCCGTCCTCGTCAAGACGAGCCGCGGCTTCCTGGTCTTCTGCCGAAGCGGCATGACATTCACGGCGGCCGACAGCCTGTTCGGTTTCTTCGACGCCCCGGGCGCCGTCGACGACGCATGGGTGGACCTGCGACAAAACCTGTGGGTCCGGAAGGGCCGCACGGTGGGCGTGACGCGCACGGACGGCGGCGGAACGAGCTGCCACACGTTCGAGCTGCCCGCCGACGGGACGAGCGTCTCTGGCGTGTGCAACACCCGCTACGGCATCGCGATCATGCTCTCCGACGGGCGCATATTGCGGTGCTACGCCCCGAGCGACGGATACCAGCCGTCGCCGGTGACCATCCAGACGCCCATGACGCAGGGGTGCAAACAGATGAAGACGGACTTCGACGGCAACTTGTGGGCGCTGAACACGCGCGGCGACAGCATATGGTTCCGCCACCAGTCGAGCGGCCAATGGAGGTCTATCAACAACATGGACTTGTGGCCACGCGAGCGCCCGTCCGACATTGCGGACATAGCCGTTGACGCCGACGGCCGCCTGTGGATGGTGACATCGGGCCACGGCGTGTATGTCGCCGACTTCCGTCAGGGCAAGACCGTCAACTTGCGCCGCAACGCCCACAACTCGAACTGGCTCCGTAGCAACCAGTGCTCGTGCGTGACGACGACACGCGGCGGCTTCGTCCTCATCGGCTACGCCTACTCCGGCTTCTCAATCTACCACCCCGACGCCTTCGTCTTCGGCAACGTCGACATCCGCCCCCGCCACATGGCCTCCCACCTCGCGGACATCAACGGCATCACCACCGACGGCGCCCGGTCGGCCTACGTGGCCACCGACGACAACGGCGTCTTGCAGATTGACCTCACGACCATGTCGACGCGCCAGGTCGTGGGGCCCGAAGTCGGCATCGTCGACGAGGTGGAGCCGGGGCGCGGCGGCACGTTGTGGCTCAGCGTGAAAGGGAAAGGGGTCTTGCGGCTCGACAAGGGCGGGCGCATGGCACCCCTGGCCGTCACACAGCCCACGGGAGGACACGCCCACATAGCCCTGGGCAACGACGGGACCCTGTGGGTGGCCGACGGGACGCGGCTCCACGCCACGGACGGGAGCAAGGGCGACGGCGGCGTGACGCTCGACGCGGGCAACCACATCGTCAGGATGTGCCGGGAATATGGGACGGACAAAATGCTGGTCATGACCCGCTCCGACCTGCTCCGCTGCCACGCGGACAGCCACGGCCTGCACGTCGACAGCCTGCTCGCCGGCGCCATGACCGACCTGCACCCGTCGGACTTGGAGCAGGACAGCCGCGGCGTGGTGTGGATTGCGCACCCCGGCGGCGTCAAGGCTTTCGCAGCCGACGCCGACGGGGCGTGGGGGGAGGCGGGCGAGGCCGCCATCCGCGCTCCACTGTCGCTCACGGCCGACGAATGGCGCAACATCGTCGTCACGACATCGACCGAAGTCCACACGCTCCGCGCAATCCCCACCGAGGGGGGCATGGACATCGTCGACGAGCGCCAACGCCGCCCATTCCCCATAGCCGAGGGCGTCGCGCGGCCCTACGCCACGTGCCTCATGCCCGACGGCGACATATGGATCGGGACCGAGCGCGGGATAGCGACATTCAAACCCTACAAATGGAACCAGAGCAACGAAGAGGGCGACAGCAACGTCACGTTCTGCTCCCTCCGCGCCAACGGCTCGGAGGTCTCCCCATGGCAGCAGATCAACGGCATAGTCCCGCTCCGCAGGAGCCTGCCCTACAGCGACAGCTTCCAAATCCCGACATCGGGGGCAGAGTTCATCATCCACTTCGCCGCCCTGGGGCGCTCCGCCTCGTCGTCGGTCTACGTGTGCGACATAGAGGGCAGCGGCAAGCCCACCGTCTACACCAACCGCCCCTACCTGCGGCTCGACGGACTGCGCGAGGGCTCGTATAGGCTCCGCGTCCGCCTCCAGGACGCGCGGGGCCGAATCTCGGACAGCGGCGGCGACATCGACATAGAGGTCCACACCCCGTGGCAGGAGTCCGTCTACGCCAAAGGGGTCGCCATCGTCTCCACCCTGCTGATGGGCATCCTCTTCACCTACGTCGCCATGGGCTACCGCAACGCGAACCGCATACGCCGCATGGCGAAAAGCCAAGGCGAGGCGGACGTCAACGCCTCGGTGGCGGACGAGCTTCGCAGGAACGCGCTGGTCGACATGGCGTCGGACTTGTCGGCCTCGGTGACGCCGCTCGTGCAGAGCATTGCCGACGCCGCGCGGTGGAAAGGGATGCCGCCCGAAGAGAGACTCAAGACGGAGATGCTCTACGACCGCTCGACGGCCGTGAGCGGCATGATGACCCACCTGCTGCGGTCGTCGGACACCCCGTGCCCCATCCGGGCGACCCCCGTGCAGGTGGACCTGTGCGCCATGCTGCGACAAGTTTGCGAAAGCATGGGCGACCTCTCCGACAGGCTGGTGACAATAAGTTTCGAGTCGCCTATGAATACGCACATAGTCTGCACCGACCCCCCGATGCTCCGCTTCGTCGTCGTCGACATCATCTCGGACGCCCTGGTGTCGGCACAGGGGATGGGGCACATCAGCGTCGTGGCGGAGCGCAGCAAATATCAGCACTCCCAGAGCTCCATCACGTTCTCGATGAGCGGCGTGTTCCCCACCGGCAGCCGCTACTTCTGCCAAAAGCCCCAGCCACGTGAGACGGTGAGCGACAGAATCCGGCTGCTGCGAGCCGACATCATGAGCCACGACGCAGGCAACGGCGTGAGCTACGTCATAGTGCAGATTCCGCACTTGGGCTAGAGCCTCTTGCTCCATCTCGCCTCGGATTGGCTATCTTTGCGAAAACGGAAACCATGCATCAGGCACAGAGAGGGGAGAACGAGAGCGACAGCACCGTCTTATACCGACTGCCGGGAGGCGACGTTTGCCAAAAGCTGACGGGGCGCCCGTTGGCCTTGGCGCGCTTGGTGGACATCGGCGATAGGGACGGCTTTGTCTTCGCGCCGTTCGACACCTCCCCGGACCTCCCGATATTGTTTTTCCCCGGCGAGGCGGAGCCCTACGCGCCAATCGCCCGACGGCCCGCCCCGCCTGCCGCCGCGGCAACCCTCCCCCTGGAGGAGAGCTCGGACTACAAGTCCGACTTCCTGTCCATGCACAGGCTACTGACCGGCGGCGACGTGCGCAAAGTCGTGTTGGCGCACACCTACGACATCCGGGCCGACCTGCGGGCCCACGACGCGCTGCTTTTCGCCGAGGCCTGCCGCGCATATCCGGATGCGTTCGTGTCGATGGTGCGCACCCCGCACTGCGGCACGTGGCTGACGGCCTCGCCCGAAGTGCTGATTGAGCAAAACGGCGGCGAGATGCGGACCATGGCGCTGGCGGGAACGATGAGGGCCGGCGACGGCGGAAGCCCGGCATGGGACGCAAAGAACGTGGCGGAGCAAGGCGTCGTGTCGCAATATATTGAAGATGAGCTGACACCCCTGGCCGAGGCCCTACGCAAAAGCGGGCGCAAGACGGTCTCGTCGGGCGACCTGCTCCACTTGCAGACGACATTCACGTTCCGCCCCCTCCGCGGCGTCACGCTGTGGGACGTCGCCTCCCGCCTGCACCCCACACCGGCCGTCTGCGGCATGCCCAAAGCCGCCGCCCTGGCGTCCATTCGCCGCACTGAGGCCGTCCCGCGCGAATATTACAGCGGATTCGCCGGCCCCGTCCGCCCCGGCGGACGCGCCTCGCTCTTCGTCAACATCCGATGCATGAAGATGACGGCCGACCGATGCCGCCTCTATGCCGGCGGAGGCCTCATGCCCGACAGCGACGCCGACGACGAGGAGCGGGAGATTGCGGCCAAGGCCGACGTGATGAAAAGACTGGCAGGATGTATAGCGACAAACCGACAATAAACATCCTCACGTCGCTCCTCCTGGAGCACGGGGTGCGCCACGCCGTGGTGTGCCCCGGGAGCCGGAACGCGCCCATATGCCACAACCTGGCGTCGACGGGCAAAATCCGCTGCCACCCCATGACCGACGAGCGCTCTGCGGCATTCTTCGCCATAGGCCTCAGCCAGGCCCTTGGGATGCGCCCCGTCGCTGTCTGCGTCACCAGCGGCTCGGCGCTGCTCGACACCAGCCCCGCCGTGGCGGAGGCCTTCTACCAGCGGGTGCCGCTTGTCGTCATTGCCGCCGACCGCCCCGCCGCGTGGATTGGGCAACTCGACGGCCAGACCCTGCCACAGCCCGACGCCCTGGGGCGCCTGGCGCTCCGCGCCGCGTCGCTCCCCATGGGCAACACGCCCGAGGAGCTGTGGCACGCCAACCGGCTCATCAACGAGGCGTTGATGGACGCATACATGACGGCCCGTCCCGGCCCCGTGCTGATCAACGTGCCGCTGGCAGAGCCGCTATACGAGTTCAACACCCGGGACCTGCCGCCGACCCGCACCTGCCGGCGCATTGTGCCGACGGGGAGAGACGTGGCGCGCGAGGTCGCCAACGCGCTACAGACTAGGCCCCGCCGGCTGATGGTCGTGGCGGGGCAGACCGGCGAGGACTTGGAGCCGCACCTAAAGACGCTGGAGAGCCACCGCATCGTCGTGGTCCGCGAGCCGCTGAGCAGCGCCGGGAGCCACCCCAACGAGGCGGCCTATATCCTCAACCGGCGCGGCGGGACGGCCGACAGCTACAGGCCCGACACCATAGTGTATCTCGGCGGGCACCTTGTGGGCAAGGAGCTAAAACAGTTCTTGCGCTCCTGCACGGACGCCGAGACCATCATGACCAACGCCGGGGGCGAGATGCAAGACGTCTTCCAAAACACCACATGCGTGGCCCAATGTGGCGACGCCGTCATGGCGGAGACGCTCGCCGGGATGCTCGGCACGGCGACAGACGACGCCTCGGCGGACTTCTTCGCCAGATGGGCGGAGCTGCTCCGCCTGGCGGACGACGCGTGCCGCCGCCAAGTCGGCACTTTCTCCCAGCTGCAGGTCATGCAGGCATTCGACTTCGGCGCGGTCCAATATGCCAACAGCTCGGCCGTCCGGCTGGGATGCCTCACGGCGCGCCGCCGTTTCTTCTGCAACCGCGGCGTCAACGGCATCGACGGCTCGCTGTCTACGGCCTCGGGCTTCGCCACGGGGCTGGGGGCGCAGAGCGCCGGGCCGTCGCTCGTCGTCATTGGCGACCTCAGCTTCTTCTACGACCAAAACGCACTGTGGAACAACAACCTTAGCCCACGGCTGCGCATCCTGCTCCTCAACAACGGCGGCGGCGGAATCTTCAGCCGCTTCCGAGGCCTGGAGGGCAGCCCGGCGAGAGAGACCATCGTCATGGCCGCCCACGGCATGTCGGCCCGCGGAGTGTGCGGGCAATTCGGCGTCGAATACCAATCGGCCACAGACCTGGAGCAAGCCGTGCGCCACGCTAAGTGGCTGACTGCGGACGACGCGCGCCGCCCTCGCCTGCTGGAAGTGCGCACGCGGATGGACGACGACCAGTCGGCGCTCGACGAACTCTATGAAAACCTGCTGAAAGAATATGACGAGAGAATGGCGCCCCATTGAGGGCTTCGACTTCAAAGAGATACTCTTCGAGGAGTATAACCACATAGCCAAAATAACCATCAACCGCGAGCGGTGGCGCAACGCCTTCACCCCCCTGACGACGCTGGAGATGAGCCGCGCCTTGGGGCACTGCCGCGAGGCGCAGGACATCCGCGTGGTCCTGCTGACCGGCGCGGGGCGCGTGGCATTCTGCGCCGGCGGGGACATGAACGTCAAGGGCCGCGGCGGCTACGTCGGCGCCGACGGCGTGCCTCGCCTCAGCGTCCTCGACGTCCAGATGCAGATCCGCCGCCTGCCCAAGCCCGTGGTGGCCATGGTCAACGGCTTCGCCATTGGCGGCGGCCACGTCCTCCACGTCGTGTGCGACCTCAGCATAGCCAGCGACAACGCCGTCTTCGGGCAGACGGGCCCCCGCGTGGGGAGCTTCGACGCCGGCTTCGGGGCCTCCTACCTGGCGCGCGTCGTGGGGCAGAAGAGGGCCCGCGAGATATGGTTCCTCTGCGAGAAATATAGCGCCGCGGAGGCGCTGCAGATGGGCCTCGTGAACAAAGTCGTCCGCCAAGACGACCTGGAGGACACCTGCGTGGCGTGGGCCGAGCGGATGATGGAGCACTCGCCCCTGGCGCTGCGGATGATAAAGGCCGGGCTGAACGCCGAGCTGGACGGGCAGGCCGGCATCCAGGAGCTGGCGGGCGACGCCACGATGCTCTACTACACCATGGACGAGGCGCAAGAGGGCGGGCGCGCATTCCTGGAGAAGCGCAAGCCCGATTTCGACAAATACCCCAAATTCCCCTGACCGGCGATGCTCCACACCAACATAGAGCGCCGCACGCTCCACTTCCGCCAAAAGGCCACGACGAGCCGAGGGGCGTATGACACGCGCCACATATGGCTTGTCAGCGTCGCCGACGACGAGCGGCCGGGGGCCGTAGGCATAGGCGAATGCGCCCCCCTGCCCGACCTCTCGCCCGACGCCATGCCCGACAGCGACTACGAGCTGCTGCTTCTCACCGTCTGCGACGACCTGCGGCAGACGGGCGCCCTGGACCGCGACGCACTGCTCCCCTACCCCTCCGTCCTCTTCGGGCTGGAGACTGCCCTGTGGCAGATGGGGCGCGGCGGGGACACGGCCCTCTCCTCGACGCCCTTCGCCAGGGGCGAGGAGGGCATCCGCATCAACGGGCTTGTCTGGATGGGCAGCTTCGACGAGATGATGCGGCGGATGGAGGAGAAAGCGTCAAGCGGCTTCCACTGCGTCAAACTGAAGATTGGCGGCATAGACTTCGCCGAGGAGCTGAAAATCGTCGAGGCCCTGCGGGGCGAGTTCGACAAGAGCCAAGTGGAAATCCGCCTGGACGCCAACGGGGCTTTCGCCCCGCAAGACGCCATGAGGCGGCTGGAGGCATTGGCAAAATTCGACATCCACTCCATCGAGCAGCCCATACGCCAGGGGCAGTGGGACGCCATGGCCCGCCTGTGCGAGACGTCGCCCATAGACATAGCCCTCGACGAGGAGCTGATCGGACTAGGGAGGAGGGAGGACAAGGAGGCGATGCTCAAGGCGATAGGGCCCCGCTACATAGTCGTCAAGCCCACCCTGCACGGCGGCCTCAGCGGCGCCCGCGAGTGGGTCGGCATGGCGCGCGGCCTCGGCATAGGCTCGTGGCTGACAAGCGCCCTGGAGAGCAACATAGGCCTCAACGCCATAGCCCACCTCGCCGCCGAGACATACGGCACGTCCGACGCCATGCCGCAAGGCCTCGGCACGGGGCAGCTCTTCACGGACAACATCCCGATGCCCCTCTCCATCCGCGGCGAGAGGCTCTTCTACACCCCCCGCGGGCAATGACGCTGGAGGAGTTCCTCGACGAGTGGCGCGGGGCGGGTCCCACGGTGCGCGTCAAGACGAGCGGCTCGACGGGCGCGCCCAAACCCATGGACGCCGAGAAAAGCCGCATGGAGGCCAGCGCGCGCGCCACGTGCCGGTTCCTGGGCCTCAAGAGCGGCGACAGCGCACTGCTCTGCCTGCCGCTCGACTACATTGCCGGCAAGATGATGGTGGTGCGCGCCGTGACGTGCGGACTGCGGCTGGTCTGCGTCCGCCCAAGCAGCCACCCCCTGGCGGGCCTCGCCTCCGCCCCGGACTTCGCCGCCATGACGCCCATGCAGGTGTGGGAGACATTGCGCGTCGAGGACGAGCGCGAGACGCTGAGCCAAATTGGCAACGTCATCATAGGCGGCGGGGCGGTGGACAAGCCCCTGGCGGCGGCACTGCAAGAGATGCGGGGGGCGGTGTGGAGCACATACGGGATGACCGAGACGCTGTCGCACATAGCAATGCGACGCGTCAACGGCCCGGAGGCCAGCGAGTGGTACACCCCATTCGAGGGGGTGACGCTGGGCCTCGACGAGCGCGGATGCCTCACAATATGCGCCCCCGCCGTCTGCGCCACGGAGCTGACGACAAACGACATGGCCGAACTCCGCCCGCGGCGTGGCGGAGGGCAGGAGTTCAGAATAGCGGGGCGCGCCGACAACGTGATATGCTCCGGCGGCATCAAGATTCAGGCCGAGGAGGTCGAACGGCGGCTGGAGGGGCACCTCGGAGTGCCGTTCATGGTGACGTGGCGGCGCGACGAGCGGCTGGGGCAGGCCGTCGCCCTGGTCTTGGAGGGTGGCGACCCCGCCGAGGCGAAAAAGGTCTGCGAGGCCCACCTGCCGCGCCACTGGACCCCGCGCCACATAGAGACCGTCGAACGCCTGCCCCGCACCGAGACCGGGAAAGTGAGGCGCACGCCGCCGGCGACGCCATAAGTTCTGCCATTTTGTCAGACACGCTCCCTTGGCACTCCTTTTGAAAAATGGCGTGGAGAAACACGACCGCAAGGCAACAAGCCGGGCGGCCTCACGAAAGGAGAAAAAACGAAGAACCATGGATTTCAACAACTTCACAGTAAAGTCGCAAGAGGCCATCAACAAGGCCGCCCAAATGGCTCAAGCCGGCGGCCAACAGGCGTTGGAACCTCTCCATATCCTCCGGGCCATTGTCGAGACGGCGCCCGACGTGACGAACTACATATTCAACAAGTGCGGCGTGGCGTCGAACGTGACCGACGCCATAGAGCGCGCCTCCAAATCGTTGCCGCGCGTCAGCGGCGCGAGCAGCCAGCCATACCTCAGCGGCGACGCCAACACGGCCCTGCTCCGCGCGCAAGAGGAGAGCAAGGCAGAGGGCGACCAGTTCGTCTCGGTCGAGTTCATGCTCCTGGCAATCTTGGAGGGCAAGGACACAGCGGCCCAAATCCTCAAAGACGCCGGGGCCACGGCCGAAGCCTTCCGCACCGCCATCCGCGAACTGCGCAAAGGCTCGAAAGTGACCGACCGCAACGCCGAGGAGACGTATAACGCCCTAAGCAAGTACGCCGTCAACCTCAACGACCGCGCCCGCAACGGCAAGCTCGACCCCGTGATTGGGCGCGACGAGGAGATTCGCCGCGTCTTGCAAATCCTCAGCCGGCGCACGAAGAACAACCCCATCCTCATTGGCGAGCCCGGCGTGGGCAAGACCGCCATTGCCGAGGGGCTGGCGCACAGAATCATAGGCGGCGACGTCCCCGAGAACCTTAAGGACAAGGAGATATACTCGCTGGACATGGGCGCCCTCATAGCCGGCGCGAAATACCAGGGCGAGTTTGAGGAGCGGCTGAAGAGCGTGGTCAAAGAGGTCGTCTCGTCCGACGGGCGCATAGTCCTCTTCATCGACGAGATCCACACCCTCGTCGGGGCCGGCAAAAGCAATGGCGCCATGGACGCCGCCAACATCTTGAAACCCGCCCTGGCCCGCGGCGAACTGCGCGCCATAGGGGCCACGACGCTCGACGAGTATCAGAAATATTTCGAGAAAGACAAGGCCCTGGAGCGGCGCTTCCAGAGCGTCATGGTCGACGAGCCGTCGGAAGAGGACGCCATAGCCATCTTGCGCGGCATCAAGGAGAAATATGAGAGCCACCACAAGGTTCGCATCAAAGACGAGGCCATAATCTCGGCCGTGAGCCTCTCGCGGCGCTACATCTCCCAACGGTTCCTGCCCGACAAGGCCATAGACCTGGTCGACGAGGCGGCGGCCCACCTGCGCATGGAGATGAACTCCGTGCCGGAGGAGGTGGACGACCTGGAGCGCAAGCTGAAGCAGCTGGAGATTGAGCGGGCGGCCATTGTCCGCGAGGGCGACACGCAGAAAGTGGCCGAGCTGGACAAGGAGATTGCCGAGCAGAAGCAGCAGGTGACGCAGCACCGCGCCCAGTGGAAAGCGCAAAAAGACGTCGTGGAGGGGATTCAGCAGGAGAAAGCCCGCATGGAGGAGATAAAGTTCGACGCCCAGCGCGCCGAGCGCGACGGCGACTACGCCCGAGTGGCCGAGTTGCGCTACGGCAAGATGACCGAGGCGCAACGGAAGATTGACGAGCTGAACAAACGGCTGGAGTCCCTACAGGCCAACGGCGCGCTGATCAAGGAGGAGGTCGACTCGGACGACATTGCCGAGGTCGTCTCGCGGTGGACGGGCATCCCCGTCTCCAAGATGCTGGAAAGCGAGCGCGCCAAGCTGCTCCACCTGGAGGAGGAGCTCCACAAGAGGGTCGTGGGCCAAGACCAGGCCATCCGCGCGGTGTCCGACGCCGTGCGCCGCTCGCGCGCCGGGCTGCAGGACGCCCGCCGCCCCATAGGCTCGTTCATCTTCATCGGGACGACGGGCGTGGGCAAGACCGAGCTGGCCAAGGCCCTGGCGGAGTTCCTCTTCGACGACGAACAGCAGATGACGCGCATCGACATGTCGGAATACCAGGAGAAGCACAGCGTCTCGCGGCTCATCGGGGCGCCCCCGGGCTACGTGGGCTACGACGAGGGCGGGCAGCTGACCGAGGCTGTGAGGCGCAAGCCCTACTCGGTCGTCCTGCTCGACGAGATTGAGAAGGCCCACCCCGACGTGTTCAACATCTTGCTGCAAGTCCTCGACGACGGGCGGCTGACCGACAACAAGGGGCGCACGGTGGACTTCAAGAACACCATCGTCATCATGACCTCGAACCTGGGCTCGAACCTCATTCAAGAGGAGTTCGAGAAGAGCGGCAACTGGATCACCCCCGAACTGCTCGACACGTGCGAGACGCGGGTCATGGAGCTGCTGCGCCGCACGATACGCCCGGAGCTCCTCAACCGCATCGACGAGATTGTGACCTTCACGCCGCTCGGCAAAAACCGCATCCGCGAGATTGTGGAGCTGCAATTCGCCAAAGTCCAGGAGATGATGCGCGGGAACGGCGTGTCGCTGAGCATCACCCCCGCCGCCATCGACTGGCTTGCCGAGGCCGGCTACGACCCCATGTATGGCGCGCGGCCGGTGAAGCGGGCCCTTCAGAGCTACGTACTCAACGACCTGTCTAAAAAGATTTTGGCGGGCGAGGTGAGCAAAGAGAAGCCCATGACCGTCGACGCCGGCGGCGGCGGCCTGGTCTTCAGAAACTGACACGGCAAGAGCGCCTGGCGAGAGAAAATCCGCCAGGCGCTTTTTCTCTCGGGAGAAAGAGAACGTGACGACAACTATGGCCACTTCTCGACAGAAAAATTATCGAACCTGACATTCCACAGTGAGGTGGACTCGAAGCCGCCCCCCCCCCAAAAAAAAACGTAATCGCCACACAGCAGATAGAATACCGGCACGACGAAGCAGACGATAATATCGGCGACAACAAAATCATATTGGCCGCCACGTCGCGCTGCTGATTTTTGGCACGACGGAATAGACGCATTTTTCGTTAACTTAGTGGACGCATCAATATCCACTCAGACATGAAATTCCCAGTTGGCATACAGACATTCGAGAAGATACGCCGCGAGGGCTATGCATACGTCGACAAGACCGGACTGGTATACAAATTGGCGAACAATGGGCAGGTATATTTCCTCAGCCGCCCGCGGCGCTTCGGCAAGAGCCTCCTCGTCTCGACACTAGAGGCGTATTTCAGCGGGCGCCGGGACCTTTTCGAGGGTTTGGCAATGGAGCGGTTGGAGACCGAATGGGCCCAGCACACAGTCCTGCACCTGGACTTGGGCGGAATCAACTACGCCGAGCCGCTGGCGTTGGAGGCAAAACTGCAAAACTACGTCGTGGAGTGGGAGAGGCAGTTCGGGCTGA